>JBALWH010000002.1:0-216248 GCA_036960175.1 Motiliproteus sp.
TACGTTAGAAAGAGGGCGACCATTCCATTAAGAAAGGCAATCAATGGCACTTTGGATTGAAAGCCCATATTGGCGTCGATGCCAGGACCGGGCTAACGCACAGTTTTACGACCACCGCTGCCAATGAACACGATCTCAATCAAGCTGAAAATTTACTGCATGGTGATGAGGACTTTATCTTCGCCGACGCCGGTTATCGTGGCGCAGAGAAGCGAGACGAGCTGAAAGACATTGATGTCGACTGGCGCATCGCGGAGCAGCCAGGGAAAGTGAGAGCGTGGAAAAAACACCCGAGGATCAACAAAGTTCTGATTAATATTGAATACATGAAAGCCAGCGTAAGAGCTAAGGTTGAGCATCCATTCCGGATAATCAAATGTCCGTTCGGGTTCACCAAAGCGCGTTATCGGGGCATGGCTAAGAACGACAGCAAACTGGCTATGCTGTTTGCTCTGGCGAATATCGTCAGAGTGAGTCAAATGGTCAAAACATAGGATCAGTGCGTCTGGATGCCGGTAAAAAGGTATCCAGGCACTGAAAATCGAACAGGAAGTGGGTGATTATCTGGTAAATCAACCTTAATGGGTCGGCATGGTTAAAAAGCCGGACTTAATCGTACGTTCCTTAGCTGCTTTTTTGATTGATACATACAATTCTCGATATTGAACGGCAATTGGATTTAACTCATTTAGCCGACCTAGCGAAATTGTTTTTTGCGCACCTACCGCTTGATCAAGTTCATTTGTAGCCAGAACATAGAATCTCCATTGATCCAAATTTAGGGGATCTATGGTTCACATACACCCTCGAAAATCACTGGAGCTTCAGGTTATCTTTGATTTTTATAAACTTGATTTTCTTTGATTCAAAACCTTGAGACAAGCTGATAGTAGCTTCATACATCTTTGCCGACCCGCTTTTTAAGTATGCAGTTGTTTTTTCAACATTATTCCTAAAACTAACATTTTGATTAGATATCGGATCCCAAACAACGCGCTTACCTTCTATTATTTTTTTGCTGGCCCACTTTTTTGAAATACTTTTTCCACTTTTCAGGCCTGAAGTAAATCTACCACCAACAGCACTTCTTATATCATAAGTATTATCCCACTTTGACTTGGTATAACGACCAGCACTTTTAACTTTTGAACCTACCAGTTTTGCTACGTGCTTTGACCTATCATTTATCCCTGAAACGAGAGGAGCTCCTTTATCATAGTAACCTACCAATACCTGCCTACCATCAGAAGCTCTCGCTTTAGCAGAGGAAAGTAAAGCTTTACTTTTCGTAGACAAGTTACTAACACCACTCTTCCCTTTATCAAAACCTGAGGCTATTTTCTCTCCAATTTTTCTCTCATTAATATAACCTTTTGTATTTTTGTATCCTTCCCGAATATTTCTATTTGTTGTCTGATAAATTTTACCTGTTTTATCCTGAGCTATACGAGCTTGTTCTTTAGCTCTTCGAGCCTTTTGAGTAGCAATCTTCCTAATTCGAATAGCCTCTTCTCTGGCCTTTCTTGCTTTATTTGATGCAATATCCTTAGCTCTTCGTGCTTTCTCTTTTGCTCTTCTCGCGCTTTCTTTTGTCTTCTGGTAAGACTTACTAGCCTTGTTTTTTGCTTTCTTGTAATTTCTTGCCGTACTATCTTTTGCCCGTTTAAATTTTTTTCCGGCTGAGCTTTTAAAGTTGCTTACCGAGTCTCGCCACCCCGCCTCCACTTCATGCGAGGTGGTGATAGTGATGGAACAAATCAGAATATAAAAAAATATAGTCCAAGTTCTCATTGGAGAGCCCCCACATTGAAAACCTCTATATAATTTCCGTGCACAAACCCATTAGCGTTAACGCTTTCGATTAGAAACCATCCATTCTCTAATATTGTGACTATTTTAACTAGATCCCCTGAAACCAAAGATCCAATCTTACTTTTATCCTTTGAAGGTCCCTCTCTGACATTAAGTTTTTTGGTATTTAGCAAGCCGTATAGAGAATTGCTATCAGGAGCAATGACCGCAGAAGTTTTCTCTGAAACCCACTCGTTCTTCTTGTCATTTATCTTAAACCAAACAAAATCATCAACCTCTCTGATCCCATATATCTCCAAGACACTGAATTGATCTAGAGAATGAGAAACGTTTCCTTTTACTATTTTTGGTGATGTTCTGATGTTGCTTTTCAACGTAGTTATAATCACGTTACTCCCTATTAGCTTTTTGAGCTCAGGGGGAGTGCTATCGTGAACAAACGAGAAATAGGATATGGCTAGAACCGATACGAAAATGATGGCAGCTATCTGTGCTTTCAAAAAGAGATCTTCCCTGACGACCCATCTTGACCGCAACTACTACCATGACATCATACCAAAAGCAAGAGATCCTGTTTTATTATTGACTAGTGTCAGCAGAAAACCTCTGGATAAGCCCCAACGTGATAAAATAGAGCCACATAAATTGGCGCTTGCAGAGCTGCGGCAGGTAATTGTTCCGTTCCTTTCCCTAGCCGCAGGGGTTAGGCCAAAGCAAACATCGTCAAATAAATCCAGCACACTGCACCACGTTTCTTAACGCTTGCAGCTCAACTTCTCACTTTACATAAAAACATTTTGAGCTAACTTAAAAAATCCTATACCCTTTAATCGCTATTCAGCTCGAAATAAGAACAACAAACTTATTATCAGTCTTCGTAGACAGGATGATTCAAGCATATAAAAAAACCACTCTAATCAACATATCATCAAATAAATTATGGAACAATTTATGGCTAACTTTAACTCTTGCCCAAACTGCGGACAAAGTAGTGGTAAAAATAGAAATACTGGCAAAGCTTATGTCGCTGAATGCAAAAAATGTAAAAGCACTATGTGCAACTTATGCGGGGATCATTCCATGTGGAGTGGTGCAAAGTGCCCTAGATGTGGTTCAACGGATACTAAAGACATCGGAATGATAACTGGGTAAAGCTACTAATAAAGTAGTCGATATATTTCATCCAAAAGGGTCCTGTATACGTATACAGGGCGCTTCATTGGGATTGATGAAATTATAGTATGCGCGGCAATGTAGCGTAAGCACCATTTTTAAAAAATTACTTTTTCATCGCACAGTTATAGACTGTCGGTCATTTTCAATGAAACTCAGTTAAACTAATAATGTGGCCTACTAGTAAGTCAATTATCTAAACGACTCCTATACTCAGATCAAGCAATCTTCTTGGTACTCGCGAATTCAACTCTCAAGTACTCTTGAAACACCTTTGGAGTACGACCACGCCCAGTCCATTGAACGACAGCTTGCCAATAGTGGAGTGTCAACAGAAAGCTTGTCGTTTCTAAGTGCTTCGGAACCTTTTAATGTTTAGTTTGTACGCGTAGCAGAACCTTGCGGTTGAATCTTGCGATGGCGGCTTTGTCGCAACTCTTGCCAAAAACGGTCACTGACAAAGCGTCCGGTATGGGCCAGTGGCGGCAATGGCCTTATCCCTCTCTGCCACTCACTAGCTAGCGGTCATAACCAGCACAAATGCTAAGAAGCTGATGAAGGGTGTCCAGTTAACTGACCTTATTCATTGATTTCCTGCTTCAACTGTTTAATGTCTAATATCGGCTGCTGATATGCTTGTCTAGACACCTAGTTCAGAAGGATCTGTTTTATGTTTTCTGCCCCAATTCTTTTTTCAAACGGATCTTCAATCCCTTTGGAACGTATCCCCTTTGGTGGCGGTTTTGATGAGGCCTGGTTGCAAAACCGCCTCTTTGAGTCACCTGATGCGCTGCCACTTCATGAAATCGATCCCGGGTACCAACAAGTCGCCCCGTTGTGCATGGAAATGCAGACAGGGGCCGGACCTGTCGACATCCTATACGTTACTCCTCAAGGCCGCTTAGTGATCATAGAGACGAAGCTCTGGCGCAATCAGGAAGCGCGTAGGGCGGTCGTTGGGCAGATCTTAGATTACGCTCAGGCTCTGATGGGGTGGGATTACTCAGATCTCCAGCGTGAGGTCAGCCGTCGAACAGGGATCAAGGGAAACAGCCCATTCATACTCGCTCAAAAACGCTTCCCGGATATTGAG
Source organism: Motiliproteus sp. (assembly GCA_036960175.1). Classification (GTDB taxonomy): domain Bacteria; phylum Pseudomonadota; class Gammaproteobacteria; order Pseudomonadales; family Balneatricaceae; genus Motiliproteus. Next base: position 4,079 of record JBALWH010000002.1, read on the forward strand.
GAAAGCACCTTCATAGACTCGGTATCTCGATCCTTAGAGCAAAGTGATTTTATGCTCATCATCGCTGGTGACGGTATTCGATCTGGTGCCCAAAAAATCGTTAACTTTCTCCAAGACACGGCACATATGCGATTTGTTTTGGCAATGATTGAGATCGGAGTTTATCGGATTCCCAATCAAGACCAGTTCTTAATTCAGCCAAGGGTGCTGGTCGAAACACAGACAGTTGAACGGGCCTATATCGCTGGTTCTTATGAACAAGACGAAATGCAGTCAAACAGCAATCTACCAAACTCTTCAGATAGCCCGAAATCTAGAGAAGACTGGCAGCGCGAATATTATCGTTTTTGGACTGGTTTCTTGGAGGGCCTTCAGCTGGACGAGCCTGATCAGCCTATTCCAAACCCAAACCATACGGGTGACGTGAAATTCAACTTGCCAGCCAAAGGCACGTCCGCATGGATCAGGGTTTACTTTTCCAAGAACGATAATGAGGTTGGGTGCTTTGTTCGTATCAGCAAAGGAGCAGCTGGAGAAGAGTTGTATCAGCAGCTTTTGATGCAGAGAGAGGAGATCAATCTTGAACTGGGTATTGAACCTCGTTGGGATGATGATCGAAAGATCATACACAAGATGAAGGTGCCTGGTAGTTGGCCGCCCTTAGACGATAATGAAATCCAGAGCTTCATGAGAGACACGCTGAACAATATGGTCAATGTATTCAGACCGCGATTTAAGCTGCTGGCGGACAAGGCAGTGTCTTAGAAAAGCTAGGCCGATGTTGGCTGGACTTTCTCATAGCGAACTTTTCGGATCGTTAGATCTGACTGATATTAGCAAGCTCTAACGGTCTCCAATGGGCCAGCAAGAGCCCCTATTCGAAATAGCGTGCGGAATGTTGGCCGTCAGCACTTCATGAAAATGCTGCATGAACTGTAGCAGTGGATGAGTCAGTAACGATGACGGCTAAGTCGCATCCAGCGACCATACTGGTCTCGCCTGCTTTGGTCGGTAGCATCTACTTTCTGGTCATCGGTACCGGCAGTACCGCTGTGTCACATCATGAAGCATTTTCACCGAGTACTTGGCGACCTCGATACCATACATTTTTATCGTAGGTATTCCTGCTCTCTCTTTTCGCGTGGTAGAGATTTCAGCTGTATCGACATAAGGGACATTTTCCTTTCGCTCACATCAAAACTGCATAGATATACGAACACAGAAAGCAGACGACCCCCAAGCCATTTTTATAGCCTTTCCCTCCCCGTACTCTCTTAGGTAGACGGGTGTCCACTTTGGCTGGGGCAGGTCACCTAGGACTGGGACCCGATACCGAATGTTTACAAATTCTGGCTCGGGCGATCAGCAATGTACCCGTTGCCGACTTTGCCCATCAGATTGGCAGGCTGATGAAAATCGAATTGTCTCGAAGCGGTATGTCAGCCTCGAGAAGGGTACCGACCACGGGCCGCAGAGGTTAGATCGAAGAAGGAAAAAGCACTACCGCGTATCCGCCAAACGCTCACACAGATCATACGGGTCACAGCCAGCCTTCTTTTAACGATTCAAGCGAGTTTCCAGATACAGAGGCATTGATAAGTATCGTGGTTGCCAAAGTGCCCGACAGTGTCACCCCCGGTTTCATCGTTAGATCAGCGCTTCGTCCTGTGCCTCGACCCTATCAAGTTGTTCATGGGGAATTCAAAATGGAATTATTTGAAGGTCATTAACTTTGCGTACCACCGTTGCGGCAGGTAATCTGCGTATACAGTTTTCTGTTTAGATGCATAGGTTTAACTCGCTGATTTAGTAGATGGGTGGGTCAATGATGAGAGGCCCACACAGGCCGGCTTTAAGGGATAGTAAATGCCTTATTTTCTTTTGAGTAAACACTGGAGGCGTTCTTTTAGTGGCGCTAATAAATTCTTCAATAGCCTGGCAGGTAAGTGCTTTTTTATTTTTTTAATTATATGTATCTTTCTTCTTTCAGGGACATTGCTGGCTACTTTTGTACTAGAGATGGTACCCGGCGATGCTTTGTGGTGGTCTTGGTCGCATTTGATTGACCCTGGTTTTATTTCGGAGGATCAACACCCTATCAAAAGAAGGGTTTTGGGGAGTGTATTTGCTGTTTTAGGCTTGGCGGTTATTGCTGGTGCTGTTCTGAGCCTGGTTGAAGAGATTGCACGCCGCAGTCTCAAGTCCGTCTTGAGTGGTCGCCTGCCCAAAAATCTATCAGGTCATACAATCATTTTCGGTGTGGGGGGGCGTCTCGGTTCCTTTTGTGAGTATTTATTAAAGATAAACGAAACCAAGGGTGAAGCTGACCTTTTGCTTGTTGTGCCATTGGCAAGTGATATGTCGGCGATCCAGAATCAATGCGGTCCAAATGTTTTTGCTACTGTTGGAAGGATGCAGGATGAAGGAGATCGTAGCAAGTTGTGTATGAAAAGGGCGCGCCGCTTGATCCTGCTGAAAGAGGACACCTCTGACGCTGGAACAATGCTTGCCCTGCTGAATGAGTTAATCGTTGACAAGGCGTTCTTGGGTTTTTCTGGTAAAAACGCCCCCCCTCCCATCGATGTTTATCTTGAAGTCGAGTCTGGTAGCCAGGCATCAGTTATGCGGCACATTATAAATAGTATGAACATCGGCAAGAAAAACATTCGTGTTCATATCATCAATAGCACTGAATCTTCTGCCCGCTTAGCATTAAGAGAACATCCTCTCGATTGTAAACCTACTGCAGCAGATGCTGACGCTCGCGTGACACTTATCATTGATGGTTGGAATGGTTTTGCACAAGCTCTCTTTTTTCAGGCATTAAGAGTTGCTTATTATCCATCGAGACCGACGCGCATAGTTGTCGTTGATGAAGCCATCCCGTACGTGAAGAACTTGATACAGCAGGCCAGTCCAGCGCTGCTTAAAAATACTGATCCATACCTGCAGGAAATGTTGGAAATTTCATTTATTGAGTCTAGTCAGCAACTTGTGAACTTGGACTTTAACAACAATGGATGCGTCACTATTGCAGTGTGCGGCAGTGATAACGACCAGGTCATTGCGCGCACAATAGCATATCAACAACAGCCACTTCCCGGCTTACATCAGGTTTATATTGAAACTCCCGACAATTCAGGTTATCGAAAGACCTTGGAATACTTATCGACACCCGGCATCGAACTTATCCTTGTTGGCTCAAAATCCGAAACCTTTGAATTGGCTGAATGGCTTGATGCCCCTGCGAAACTTCTCCATCTTCGCTACCTTGAACAACGTGAATCGAGAGGAGAGCGCCTTGAGTCTGTAAGTGGTGGATATGTTAGCAAGAGCGATTACGATTGGGATAATCTTGACGAAGTCCGACATGACTGGAATCGTGCTTCTGCGGACCATGTTGAGATTAAAATAAGAGCGCTGGCTGATTTTTACGGGTTGCCCAGGGAGTTTCGGCGAAGCGCTTCGGGCAAGCTGATGATGAGTGAAGAACTGTCGAAAAATGTCATGGGCATGATCGATCACGTTGCACGGACTCCGCACGAATTTCGTGATGATGTCGAATTGTTGGCAAGGATTGAGCATGACCGGTGGTCGGGGGAGAGGTTTGCTGAGGGCTGGGCCTTTGGGGTGGCTAAGGATGAAAAAGCGAAGCTGTCACCGTACTTGGTAGATTATCGCGAATTGTCAGAGGAAATAAAAAGATACGATCGTGAAGCCGTCGTTGAAGTTTTGCAGCATTTTATTGCTGAAGGTTGCTGAAGGTTGCTGAAGGTTGCTGATGGCACTGTTGCTAGATCTTAAAAACTACCCTTAGGCCATAGAGTAATGAAAAAACACTGCCTGTCGATGTTGCCTTCGCGGAAGACCAATACTGCTTGTTCGACCCTGGAGAAATCTGTTCAATACTCTGCTGGCAATGCCATTGCCCGTAGCGTGCATGGATAAGTATGGCCGATACCATTGGCAACTTTCGTGCGAACATATGCTCCCGTTTTACCCACTACAGATAGTCAGTTGGACCACGATGTTAAAAAGGCGACGGGCCCCCTTAAATCATGCAAAGCATGGCATACCTATCTTGAAGGTTATGTGTAGTATTTTAATGATTCTGGACGTTTCGGGGAGATACGCGGCCTTGATTTATCCAAGTTAATGGGCTCTTCCCGATAAGAATAAACAGCAAAAATCATTCCCGTAACGTCACTAGGGGGGCTTTTATGTCTCAATGCACTTTTCGCCTGTTTGTTTCCTCAACCTTCAGTGACATGGTTGCCGAACGTAATGCTCTTCAGCAGCGGGTTTTTCCTCGTCTTCGTCAACTTGCCGCCGCCCGCGGCTGGCGCTTCCAGCCGGTTGACCTGCGCTGGGGTGTCAGCGAAGAAGCCAGCCTTGACCAGCGGGCCATGCCCATCTGTCTGGAGGAACTCCGCCGCTGTCAGCAGACCTCCCCAAAACCCAACTTCCTGATTCTGCTTGGCGACCGTTATGGCTGGCGGCCGCTGCCCTACCGCATTCCTGTGTCGGAGTATAAATCGTTTTTGGCTCTGGCCGATCCAGAGGAGGAAGGCCTGCTTCAGCAGTGGTACCGCCAAGATAACAACACCGTTCCTCCCGCTTATATCTTAAAACCTCGGCAGGGAGAGTTTGCCGATTATGTCAACTGGGAGAAGGTGGAGCGCCGATTACGTTCTTTTTTTGTTGCTGCCGTCACCCGTCTTGGCCTTCAGGGCGATCAACAGGTCCCTTATACCGCTTCAGCCACCGAACAGGAGATCCTTGCTGGCACCCTGCAAGTCGCGGATGCGGCCGATCATGTCGTCTGCTGTATCAGGGAAATAACTAACCTGCCTGAAAACGATAGTGCCGCAGACTTTACCGATCAGCTGGCGGATGGCACTACCGACGATATAGCACAAAAACAGCTATCCGATTTAAAAGCGCGCTTGCAAACCAAACTTGAAGGACGGGCTCTGAGCTATCAGACCTGCTGGCAAGAGGCAGGACTTGACACCTCTTATCTCGATCAATTCTGCGAAGATGTCTATTCGCGTCTCGAAATACTTTTTAAAACACAGATGGCTGCGACAGAGCAGGTCGCTCCCCTAGATCGTGAACTCCTTGCTCAAGCTAGCTTTAAGCAACAGCGTAGCTCCGTCTTCATCGGGCAGTTAGAGGCTCTCGATCTTATTCAGTGCTATTTAGATAAGCCAGAAGAGGAGGCTCGCCCTCTTAGTTTTGTCCAGAACCGGGAAGAGACAGGATGCCTTCTAGGTATAGTAGGGGTCGGCGGCAGCGGTAAGTCGGCGTTGATGGCCAAAGTGATTCAAGATGCTGAGCAGGTTTCTACTTCACATATCATCTATCGCTTTATCGGTGCCACGCCCTCCTCCAGTAACCTCCACAGCCTGATTGCCGGCCTTCATCGTCAGGTTTCACAAGCCTTCGGGGTCGATAAAGAGCCACCTAGTGAGCTTGATGAACTAGTCGAGTCGTTTAATTCCTTGCTGCGGGAGGCTGGCCCTGAGCAGCCGCTACACTTGTTTCTCGACGCCCTCGACCAACTGTCTCCTGCCGACAATGCCCGCCGGCTCAGCTGGCTGCCTATCCGACTTCCTCCTCATGTTTATTTAATCGTCTCTGTCCTTTCTGGCCCGATTGCCGATACGCTAAGGGGCCTGGTACGGTCAGCCTTTCCTAGCCCCATTGCCGACAAGCTAAGCAGCTGGATGCTTATTGAACTAAAGGCAATGTCACCGAGCGAAGGGACAGTTCTGCTTGAAAGCTGGCTCTCCCAAGCTGGGCGCACCCTGCAGGCCTCGCAACAACAGGCCGTTCTCGATTCCTTTAATGGATGTGGTTTACCTCTCTACCTGAAGTTGGCCGTTGAAGAAGCTAAACGCTGGACATCTTGGCAGGAGCCACAGACTTTTGGCTCGGATGTCGACGGCATTATCAATGACCTCTTCACGGGTCTGGAGAAAGAGCACGGCACACTTCTAACCCAGTGCAGCTTGGGTTACCTTGCTGCCGCTAGAAATGGTTTAACCGAAGACGAAATGCTCGATCTGCTCTCGGGTGATGAAGAGCTGTTTCAAAATATTCTAGAAAGCATTCATCATGATCTTCCTGAGCAGAGACTGCCAGCGGTTCTCTGGTCGCGTTTTTATGAAGACCTGGCTCCCTATCTTACAGAGCGACAAGCTGATGGAGCTACCTTAATAACCTTTTTCCACCGGCAGTTGGCTGAAGTAGCGCGCAATACCTTTCTCACGCCGGCCGTCAAAGACGGTCGTCATCAGCACCTTGCGCACTACTTTGCCGAGCAACCCTTGCTAGGAGAAAGCGGCTCTCTGGATAAACCGAACGCCCGCAAGACCGCCGAACTGCCTTACCAATATGCGGAAGGCCGACAAGAACAAGAGCTTGAACAACTCCTCACCAACTTTGAGTTTGTTATAACCAAATGTGCAGCAGATCAACTGGAAGGGTTAGTGCAGGATTACGACCGGGCTTCACAGTGCCTGTCACAACCAGGCCAAGACTTCCTACTCTGGAATTCCTTTTTAAACTCTCAGCTCCATATTCTAAGAAAGGGAAATAAAGGCTGGTCTGCGTATAAAATCCTCTTGCAACTGGCTATAGAGCATGCCGATGATAGCCCGGTTACATTGGGGGCTGAGGCTTTTCTGGCTGAAGGAAAGTGCAACTGGGCATGGCTGCGTCTCGAACACCGGCCGAGAAATGTCAGTATCGATCCATGCCTGGCTGTGATGGAGGCAGGTCATAATCTAATAGGTGTGCACGCGCTCTCCGGTGACCGCTTCCTGTCATGGGGTGATGGCCTGCTGTTGTGGAGAAATAGCGGTAAGACCTTGGAGGTATTATCGGAGTCTCATTTTTTGAGTGTCCATCTTCTTCCCGACGGTCGCTTTCTGTCGCAGGATTATGTTGAGCTGCGGTTGTGGGCAAACGATGGTAAGCCCTTGGTCGTGATGAGGGGGGATTGGGATGTTAGTGATGTCCATCTTCTTCCCGACGGACGCTTTCTGTCGAGGGCGTATAGTGGTGAACTGGGGCTGTGGGCCAACGATGGCAAGCCTTTGGCAGTGATGAAAAGTAAGTGGGCTATTAGTGGCGTCCACCCCCTTCCTGACGGCCGTTTTTTGTCGTGGGCAATGAATGGTGAATTACGGCTGTGGGCCAGCGATGGCGAACTCTTGGTTGTGATGAAGGGGCATAAATGCAGACTTCAACATGTCCATCTTCTTCCCGACGGTCGCTTCCTATCATGGGAGGTGGGTCATGGTGAGTGGCGGCTGTGGGCCAACGACGGCAAGGCTTTAGCAGTGAGGCGGGGGAAGATAACGCTGGGTAAGATATTTGACGACCTAAATCCACCCGTGGAGATGTTGAGGGATGAGATCATTTCCTCACCTAATCGTTTCCTGTGGTGGTTCCGCTGTGTCATCGACATGTTGATGCCGTTGAGTGAGGCCGATAAGAGGGGTCTTACCATTAGGCGCAGGTTGTACATGGAGGGGGGTAGGGGTAGAAGGAGGAATATGCTGTCTGGTGACTTGGTCTACTTTCTTCCAGATGGCTGCTTCCTGTCGTACTCACTCCCTTGTGATGTGCGGTTGTTTACAAGTGATGGCAAGCTTTTGGTGGTACTGGATGAGGGGACGGGTAATTGTAGTCTGCGCCCCCTTTCTGACGGCCGAGCTCTTTTGTGTGGATCTAGTGGTGACCTGCGGCTGATTGCTGGTAGAAAGTCATTGGCAGTGCTAATAGGGCATGAAGCTAATGTTCTTGATACCCACCCTCTTCCGGATGGTCGCTTCCTGTCATGGGATTCTTGGGGTGATCTAAGGCTGTGGACAAATGATGGGAGGCCCTTGGCCGTGATGAAGCATCGTAAGGGGGTTGGCGGTATCCACTCCCTTTCTGACGGCCGGTTTCTTTCGTGGGCGGAGAGTGGTGAGTTGCGGTTGTGGGCAAGCGATGGCAGCCCCTTGGCGGTGTTAGGTGGTCATCAAAATCGTGTTTTGGGGTGTCTTCTTCTTCCCTGTGGCCGTTTGTTGTCGTGGTCAGAGGATAGAGAGCTGCGGCTGTGGGCAGGCGATAGCAAGATTTTAGATTATAGGGAGAGGCATGAAGATAGAATCAATGGGTTCGAGCCGCTTTCTGATGGCCGTTTCCTGTCGTGGTCAGAAGATGGGGACTTGCGGTTGTGGGCAAGCGATGGCAAGTGCGTAGCCGTGTTGGAAGGGCATGAAAATGGAGTTAAAGGGTGCCACCCCCTTCTTGACGGCCGTTTCTTATCGTGGTCAGAAGATGGAAACTTGCGGCTATGGGCAAGTGATGGCAAATCCTTGGCAGTGTTGGTGGGGCATACGAGTGGAGTTAAAGAATGCTTTCTCCTTCCCGGTGGCCGTTTCCTTTCGTACTCAGAAGGTGAAGACCTGCGGCTGTGGGCCAACGACGGTAAGCCCTTTGCTGTGATGAAGTTGCCTAGAGAAGGGGAGGGGGGGGGGCATACATTTCGCATTCTTCCGGATGGTCGCTTTCTGTCGTGGGTTGCTTATAAGGATCACCAGATGTGCCTGTGGTCAAACGACGGAAATTACATGATGTTGGAAGGGCATATAGGTGCGATTGAAGATGTCCATGTCTTTCCCGATGGTCGCCTTCTGTCGAGATCAGACGAGAACCTACGGTTGTGGGCAGGTGATGGTAGGTCCTTGGCTGTGTTGGACGGTGGTATAGCAGGTTTTCTGGGTGGTATCGAAATCGTCCCGGATGGCCGTTTCCTCTCGTATAATTATCAGAATCCCCTGCGGTTGTGGGCGTGCGATGGCAAGTCCCAAGCCGTTCTAGAGACAGATGGGATGTATATTCATGGCTTCTGTTTTTTCCCGGATGGCCGTTTCTTGGCGTGGGGCGGGGGCATCATACGTGATGAAAGTGAATTGCGGTTGTGGGCCGGTGATGGCAAACTTTTGGCTGTTATGACGGCGCCCCCTTCATTCCGCGGCGAAATTCACTCCCTTCCCAACGGTCGCTTCGTCTCACGGACAACTACAGGGGGGCAGCTGTGGGAAAATGACGGGAGGTTAGTTACTAGCTCAAGCGAGGACTTGCTCTCTATCGACCCAGTTGCTTGGTTAAGTTCTTTTAGCAAGTTTTCTCTGGGCGAATTATATGATGATAATGCCGTATGCCTTGAGGGAATAGAGAAGGACCTCCTCTGGTATGGTCAATCAAGTTGTTGGGAGGCGTTCCTTCGTGCAGATGGGGTAGCCGGTATCAATCAACGCGGTGGCCAAGTATGCATTCTCCAAACCTACATGGGGAATCGCAGGGTTACCCTTGATGAGCTAAAGAGAGGTTTATTACTTGCTTCAGCTTCCGACCACTTATCATGACGAGTGCGAGGAGCGCTTTTATTTTTAGCGGGGTGAACGGGGTGAAGATGAAGTACTGCGATGGTCAAATTATGGAACACCAATCGCTCACTTTCCATACAAAAATCCGTTCTCTCTCGGTCCGTTTTCCTGGCAAAGTTATTTGAGTGCGACCCAGCAGTCCAAAGGTTTTGGCCTAGCTAGCCAATTCGGGAATAAAATACTGGTTGGCGGTATAGGGGAGCCAATGGCCTGGCATGGTCAATCCAGTTGTTCTATTAGAAGTAGCCTCCATGCAGATGGATTGGCCGCTTTCGCTCAAGCCAACGGTCAGGTCTGTATTCTCCAAACCTACGTGGGCAATCGAAGAGTAGGACTTGATGAGTTGAAGAGTTGAAGAGATAATTATTACTCGTTTCGGATTCTGTTCATTTACTATAATGAATAACGAGAACTGTATTAGTTTTTAGCAGAATGTAAATTGAATGATCTCAGTCGAGATACTGATTGTATGTATTTGTAAGCGAATTCAAAGCATCACTATAGCCTACAATCAAAAAATATCTGGATGATATGTTAGAAGGGGGTAATAAAATTAATCAAAATGTGTTGTTGATTTAAAGAGGGAGTTGGAGTCAATTTGAAGTATTAGTTATTTCAGGAAATTGTATATAACTGGATTGCTGTCGGGACAGGCTATGTAAAACTAATTTGCTGTAAGTATAAAATTATGGCTCAGTTCTATAGTACTGCTGTTCGGTTATGAACTCTTTATTCTTCAAGGGATAGATGGGAATTTCGTATTTGAGCAAAAATTTCTCACACATCACGAAACATAACAGTTGACGTTGACTTCAACTCAAGTGACAACAATAAACTACAACAGAGCCTAATTTATGTAGCTTAGTTGAAACGGCTAAAGCGAATGATATTGAACCTCGAGCTACTTAAAAATAATCTTCACCTTATTACCACAAGTAACTTGTGTTGAAGACATTGAGGCATTATTGCCATGGAATATCAATAAGGTGGTTGGTTAGGAGCTTACATATAAAGTTAGCTTACAGCTAGGTATCTGAATTTATAACGATTCCATGGGTAAACACCACTTTAATATAGCTACTATAGAGCACCCTGCTTGCTTTTGTTAAGGGTAAACTTGGTTTGCCTCAAAACTACGATGAATATTTTTCTATGAATCAATTGCTTGCCAAGGAAGACGTAAAACAAAAAGTGAAATTAAGAAAGATTAAGAATCAAGTTAAAAGGCAAATATAGGCGATCGCAGAGTTTCCCTTGATGAGTTGAAGAATGAATTATTACTCGCTTCAGGTTCTGTTCATTCATCATAACGAACAGCGAGATCCACTTTTATTTTTAGTTCCACATTGTGTGTTGATCTCGCGCTGAAGCTAGGCGCGAATTTCTTCAGCCAATGATTTTAACCGTTTTAGTACAGTTTGCTCGAATTGACTTCAGTTTCTTGCGTTCATTTTCCAGAAAACCGCAGAGGTTGTTATTAAAGGTACAATCCTAAAAGATCGGTTTTACTCAAGTTGGAGCGGCTCCAGCAAGAGCTTCTTGCATTGCAAGCCTTTAAACGCCTAATCATCGGGCTTAATTAGCTTGCCTGAGTCGGCGGCTATTATTCTGTGTAATGGAAGATGCTACGGCCTACGCTGCTGTGACATATTGAAGGTACAAGTGGGGTTGCCCGATGCGGCTGCGAATACCGGCTCAGTTCAGTCCCCCCTGCAGTTCAAGAAAATAGGTTCCACTGGTAACATTGACGGACGAAACGAAGGTGCTGGCACGTTAACGGCAATTACATGGATTAAACGAACACATCAGGAGATCACCATGGGAATCGAAAACGTCGCCTGCCCCCACTGCGGCAACCCCGAGCAATTCGGCAATGTGCCGATGGGACTGCAGCTGATCAAGGTAGAGGGCAAACGCGACCGTTATCAGTCCAGCGAATCGGACCAGAACGAAAACCGCTGCACCGCCTGCAAGCAAAGGTTCTATACCATCACCACCAAACGGGACCGATAGGTTAGTGTCTGATGACACCGATATAGCCATACCGCTAATTAAAGGACAGCCCCATGTGCACTATCTGTAACTTTGAAAAGCGCTACTTTCAGCAAGTGGATATCATGGGTGCCCGGTCCGGCGGCCCCTGCCCCGGCAAACCCTGTGGTTGCTCAGACAGCACCACCCGGATGTTCTGGGAGATTCAAAAACCGAACTGTGGTGTCTGTGATGGCAAAGGTCGCATCTATTCCCAGGTCGACATAACCGGGGCGATGACCGGAGGCCCCTGCCCGGGACGGCGCTGCCCCCAGTGCGCGGGCCTTGGGTCTACAGTCTGATCTTTGCCAACTATACGCCCTGGATCTGAGCCCATGAGTCACCTACCTATTTCAGACAGCGCTTTTGTAACCATCCCTTCCGGTGTGTTCCTAATGGGCCAAGAGAACAGGCATTTAGCGGTACCGCCCCGGCGCGTTTCGGTCGCGGCGTTTGAACTGATGAAAACACCGGTCACCTTTTCCCAGTATGATCGTTACTGTGAACTCACCTGCAAGGAAAAACCTGAAGACCGAGACTGGGGCCGTGACCAGCGCCCGGTGATCAATGCCAGTTACTGGAATGCGGTGGACCTCTGTGAGTGGCTGAGCAAAGAGACTGGCCGCCATTACCGACTGCCCACCGAGGCCGAATGGGAATACGCTTGCCGAGCCGGAGCTGAGACTACGTTCTGGTACGCCAATGACCCCGATGTGGGGCTGATGCATTGCAACGCCGAGCGTACGTTGCCCGTGGCCCAATTCAAAGCCAACCCCTGGGGGCTTTTCGACACCCACGGCAACGTCTGGGAGTGGTGTGCCTCGGAATACGACGAAGATCAGCCTGGTAAGGAGGAGCAGGACGCCAGCGGTGAATGCAGCAACAAAACGGCAAGGGCGGTACGTAGCGGCGCCTGGTTCAACAAACCCGACATCTGTCGATCCACATTCCGTGGCTATAGCAATCCGCGCCACAAGGGCTTCGACTGCTTCGGATTTCGTCTTGCCAGGAGTCTCTAGGTATTTCTTTTGGCTCTGTATGAGTTAACTGTTACGAACTACGCGGCGCTACCCTGGCTGGTTTTTCAGGTGTTAATGCTGGATTAATGTTTTTGTAATGGAGCTTTAGTTTCGCCCCCTCTGGCGGCTTCATTCTTTGTCAAGCGCGACAAAGAATGAAGCAAGAAAACGCTTTAAGTGTGCATCATGCCCCCTCTACTTGCCGACTTCGTGCGTGGAGGGGGTAAGTTGCCTGCTGATATATTCGATTACATCGAGTGTTTCTACAATCGAAAGCGCCGCCATGGCTACTTAGGCTATGTCTGTCCGGTGGACTTTGAAAACAGGACAACCGGACAACCGGACTGAGTTAATGGTCCATTTTATTGGGGCAAAACCAGGCAACCCAAAACGGCCGACCACCTATCCCATAGACTTCCGGATTGGGCGCAGGAGCTGAAGTTAGCTGATACAGCATTAGCTATTCACTCCCGGTCGGTAGATCAACCTCACAACCATAGTCAGGTTGAATGTGTTTCATACTGAGAGGCCCGTTAGGCCTGATCAGTAATCGAATATTCCTCCAGGATGAGGGCCGCTTAGTCGCAGCTCTTGCCGTTACCGAACGCTCAGAACAGTGAAACCAGCGTCCGCTTCCATGCTTCTGACTGGCAAGAACCGTTGCCGTAGCCACAGACCCTAAGTGCCCCCTTTGGGCCGAAACCGGGCGTTCACTACAATATCCTTTCTCTATTCATATTTTTTGACATCGTTGCAAATGTCAGCTAATACTTACCTTTCGTGATCAATGGATTGATCGATGTTCTTTGTCGCATGGAGGCGATTATGCATACCCCTATCTGCTGTACCGACTGCACCGAACTTGGCATCTTTGCCGATGAATTAAAGCGCTTAGCTAACGCGGGTTTGGTTGCTGCTCAACATTCTGATATCCAACGCCTTAAGTCCGGTGAATTTACAGTTGATATGCCTATGGGTGAAAACTCCAGTGGTTGCATTCACGTTTATTACCGTGAGTAGGGCCGCAATCGGTTCCATGGAAATTATTCCAATATCTGTTTAATCGACTACGGTGAAGCCCATAACGGTTTCTGTATGGTGGATGCTCACCATCTTTTTGAACTCTACGGTTTCGGCTTCTTCCCTGGTATCGTAGTGAATGGTTGTCATGGAAAACCATTCCCTCTAGTTGGTTATTTCACCGCTATTCCAATCAATTAACGCTTTTAGATTAGGAACACTGCGATTCCTAGAAAGTTAGGAATAGCCCGTAGAGTTAATCAGGTCGAGTGAGGGTAGATATCGATAGGAGAAATGAATAGCAGCACTGATCCTTGAGGCGTCATGTCCGCAGTTGAGGCCACAAGATGAAGCGGTCTACAGCATCAACCTGTCTGGACACATGCGTAATGCCACGTTTTGTGTCGGTCCCTCTTCCCCTGCATGCACGCAAAGTTGTAACTGAAGATGCTAGTGCCTGCTGAGAATGTGACCTGTGATGGGTGGGGTGGGGCCAGTAATGGTCCGGAGCTCCGAAGCACTTAATTGATAGTGATAATGACCTGATGGGCTTTGGCAATCGGGAATTCTTGTATCTGGTTGGATCTAGTAGTTTGGCGTGACGCACAGATATTGCACAGACGGGACAGGAAATGGCCCGGGGCGAAGTATGGATCAGGAGGTTGTTGAGGAGTAAACGTGACTAGTTAGTCTGTTTGTCGTCAGCTAACTGTTTGATCAGCCATGCAAAACAAGGCTAAATCGAAACACGTCGTTTTCTTTAAGAGGATGGTACCAGTGGGCGGACTCGAACCGCCACGCCTTTCGGCAAAGGATTTTGAATCCTTCGTGTATACCAATTTCACCACACTGGCACAGCTTTAACTCTACACGGCTCTACACGCCGATTTTTCTCTTAGGTTGAATCATATTACTATATAATTCAAATGCCTATGGTTTATTTTCAACTAGACGGGTTGAATTTTGAATCCGTCGTGTATACCAATTTCACCACACTGGCCCTGAAGAGCGTGCTATTATAGGCGGCTTTTTTGGCAGGTCAACGGTCCGAAGGATATCATTTTCTATTTGTTGTTCTTTTGGGGCCAAAAGTTGGTCTGTTTCACTGATTCTGAGTTGTAAATCGTCAAGCCCATGCATGTAAAAGACTTTCATTTTGATCTTCCTGATGAGCTTATTGCTCGTTTTCCTACGGCAGAGCGAACCGGTAGCCGGTTGTTGTGCGTTGATGGTGATAGCGGGGAGCTTTGCCATCGCGCCTTTACCGATATTCTTGAGTTGTTAAAACCCGGCGATCTGGCTGTTTTTAATGATACTCGGGTGATACCTGCGCGCCTTTTTGGTCGTAAGGCCAGCGGCGGTAAAGTTGAAATGCTGGTGGAGCGGGTGCTGGATGAGCATCGGGTGTTGGCCCATGTTCGCGCCAGCAAAGCGCCTAAGCCTGGCTCAACGCTGATTTTTGAAGAGCAGATTAGCGTTGAGGTGGAGGGTCGTCAGGATGCGCTCTTTATTCTGGCGTTCAAAACCGAGCAGCCGGTGATCGAGTGTCTGGAGCAATATGGTCATATGCCATTGCCTCCTTATATGGCCCGTGAGGATCAGGCGGAAGATCGTGAACGCTATCAAACTGTTTATGGTCATCGCCAGGGTGCGGTTGCGGCGCCGACGGCAGGTTTGCACTTTGATACCAAGACCTTGCAAACCTTGACCGAGAAGGGTGTTGAGCAAGCGTTTGTGACGCTGCACGTGGGGGCGGGGACTTTTCAGCCGGTGCGGGTTGATCAGATTCAAGATCACCAGATGCATTCTGAATATATTGAAGTTAATCAGCAGGTCTGCGACCAGATTGCGGCGACCAAGACCCGTGGCGGTCGGGTGGTGGCGATCGGTACGACGAGTGTTCGTTGTTTGGAGAGTGCCGCTAAGCACAGTGGCACGGCAGAAGGTGGTGAGCTGAAGCCGTATATGGGGGATACCGATATATTTATCTTTCCCGGTTACGAGTTTCAGTTGATTGATGCCATGGTGACTAATTTCCATTTGCCGGAATCTACGTTGTTGATGCTGGTGAGCGCTTTTGCCGGCGCTGATCATATTCGTCACGCTTATCGGCAGGCGGTGGCCAATAAATACCGTTTTTACAGCTATGGCGATGCGATGTATCTCACTCGTCAAATCCAGGGCAAATAGGAGTTATCGATGTCCAAAGAATGTTTTATGTCCTATGAGTTGATGGCGACCGATGGTAAAGCGCGTCGCGGTCGTCTTAGCTTTCCTCGCGGAGATGTAGAAACCCCGGCGTTTATGCCGGTGGGTACCTACGGCACGGTCAAAGGTATGCTGCCCCGCGATATCGAAGAGATCGGTGCCCATATGATTCTGGGAAATACCTTTCATTTGATGCTGCGTCCCGGAACTGAGGTGGTTAAGGCTCATGGCGATCTGCATGATTTTATCCAGTGGCAGGGGCCTATTCTGACTGATTCTGGTGGTTTCCAGGTGTTTAGTCTCGGAGATATGCGCAAGATCACCGAGAAAGAGGTGAAGTTTCAGTCTCCGGTGGATGGTTCTCCCGTGGTCCTGAGCCCGGAGATCTCCATGCAGGTGCAGCGCGATCTGGGTGCCGATGTGGTCATGATCTTTGATGAATGTACGCCTTATCCAGCCACTGAGCAGCAGGCCGCAGACTCCATGCGTCTGTCGCTGCGCTGGGCTCAACGCAGTAAGGATGCCCATGGCGATAACCCTGCGGCGTTATTCGGTATCGTTCAGGGTGGTATGTACCCTGAATTACGAGATGAATCCTTGCAGGGGTTAACCACTATTGGTTTTGATGGTTATGCCATCGGCGGTCTTTCTGTTGGCGAGCCTAAAGACGAGATGATTAAGATTCTCGATCATACGACGCCACAGATGCCGGCCGATCGGCCACGCTATTTGATGGGTGTGGGCCGTCCTGAAGACCTGGTAGAAGGTGTGCGTCGCGGTGTGGATATGTTCGACTGTGTGATGCCTACTCGCAACGCCCGTAACGGCCATCTATTTACCTCGGATGGGGTGATTAAGATCCGTAATGCGGCGCATCGTCATGACGACAGTCCACTGGATGCTGAGTGCGATTGCTACACGTGCAAGAACTTCAGTCGTGCTTATCTGCATCATCTGGATAAGTGTAAGGAAATGCTGGGCGCTCAGCTCAATACCATCCACAATCTGCGTTACTATCAAAACCTGATGAGCGGATTGCGGTCTGCTATTGAACAGGGTAAATTGACCGACTTCGTAGACCAGTTTTACCGCAAGCGCGGGCAGCAGACACCAGCATTAAGCTGATCCGCTACCGGGGCTTGTTTTTTAGATAAGCGTACCCATATAGGTGGGTACTCGATTAAACATATTACAGAATTGAATTGTTAGGAGACGTTGATGAGTTTCTTTATCTCCCCAGCCATGGCTGAAGGTGCTGCTGGTGGTCCTTTAGGTGGCGGCGATATGTCCAGCCTGATCTTTCTGGTTGGTTTTGCGGCTATTTTTTACTTCATGATGTGGCGCCCGCAGAGCAAGCGTGCGAAAGAGCACAAAGCGTTGATCGCGGCGATCACCAAAGGTGATGAAATCGTAACCACCGGCGGTCTGCTTGGTAAAGTGACTAAGGTCGACGAAGATTATATTGCTATTGAAGTAGCTGAAAATACTGAGTTGAAGTTCCAGAAAGGTCACGTTGCTGCGGCCCTTCCTAAGGGAACTATCAAAGGTATCTAAGGCCAGTTTTCTACACCTCTTGAAACGCCACTCATTTGTAGTGGCGTTTTGCTGTTAACAGAACCCATGGTTGTTTAGCGGCGCAAAGCTTGCGTTGTTACGGCCGTAACCAGGGCATCGGCATGCTCAATAAATATCCCTTGTGGAAGAATCTCCTTATTGTTTTTGCGCTGGTTGTCGGCGCAATTTTCGCAATACCAAATTTGTACCCGGATGACTATGCCATTCAGGTGTCCGGTGCCAGTACGACGACCGCTATCGACGACAGGCTTCTTGCTCGTGCCGAGCGCGTTTTGAAGAAGGCGAATATAGACGCTTTGGGGACAGAGGTCGGTGCTAAGAATTTATTGATTCGTGTGAATTCCAGTGACGATCAGCTGAAAGCCAAAGCAGCCATGAGTAAGGCGCTGGGTGATGACTACCTGACGGCCCTGAATCTGGCGCCAACGACCCCGGACTGGCTGACTTCTCTAGGTGCTGGGCCCATGAAGTTGGGCCTGGACTTGCGTGGTGGCGTTCACTTCCTGATGGAAGTAGATATGGTTGCTGCGGTGAAGCAGCGCCTGGATGTCTATGTCAGTGAGATCAAAAGCCGTCTGCGAACTGAGAAACTGCGTTATCGCGGTGTGACGTCTCAGCCTGACGGCAGCTTGCTGATTAAGTTCAAGACCGCCGAAGACCGTGATGAGGCGCGTTCGTTGTTGCGTCGTGAATTTTCTGAGTTCCTGCTGACGCCAGTGGATGAGGCTGACAACGCATTGCTGAATGTCACCCTGACCGAAGCTCAGGTTCGTGATATCGAGGATTACGCCATCAAGCAAAACCTGACGACCATCCGTAATCGGGTGAACGAGTTGGGTGTGGCGGAGCCGTTGGTGCAGCGTCAAGGACGTAATCGTATTGTGATCCAGCTCCCGGGAGTCCAGGATACCGCTACGGCAAAACGTATTTTGGGTAAAACCGCGAACCTTGAATTCCGTCTGGAAGCTAAAACCGACGCTGCCCGTAGCAGTACCGAGAGCTTCGAGTTCCGTGAAGAAGGTCGCCCCGATGCCACCATCGAAAAAGATGTCATCATCACTGGCAGTAGCGTTTCCAACGCTCAGGCCAACTTCGATGAAAACGGCATGCCTCAGGTCTCCATTACCCTGGATTCCAAAGGCGGCAAAATGATGAACCGAATTACTCGCAACGCCATCAAACGGCGCATGGCCGTGCTGTTTATCGAGCATAAAAGCCGTACTCGTGATGTGATGGTAGACGGCGTTAAGGTAGAAAAGCGCTTTCCTTACGTCGAGAAGAAGATCATCAGCCTGGCGACTATTCAATCGCCACTGGGTAACAGCTTCCGCATTACCGGTCTGGACGGACAGGGTGAGTCTTCAGAGCTGGCATTGCTATTACGTGCCGGTGCGTTGGCTGCACCTATTTACTTCGTTGAGGAACGTACTGTCGGTCCAAGCCTGGGTCAGCAGAATATCGATTTGGGCTTCATCTCGGTGCAGATCGGCCTCGGTCTTGTGCTGCTGTTTATGGCGCTCTATTACAGGGTTTTTGGTCTGATTGCTAATGTTGCGCTGGTTCTTAACCTGGCTATTCTGGTGGCGGTGATGTCGATGTTATCGGCGACGCTGACGCTGCCGGGGATAGCCGGTATCGTGCTAACGGTGGGTATGGCGGTGGATGCCAATGTGCTTATTTTCTCGCGAATAAAGGAAGAGCTGAAAAATGGCTTGCCGCCGCAGTCGGCTATTCATGCCGGTTACGAGCGTGCTTTCTCGACCATTTTTGATGCCAACATTACTACTCTGGTGGTAGCGTTGATTCTGTTTGCCGTGGGTACCGGGCCGGTGAAAGGGTTTGCGGTGACACTGTCTATCGGCATCATTACCTCGATGTTTACCTCCATTGTGGTGAGTCGCGCTCTGGTTAATGCGATCTATGGTGGTCGTGCTGTTAAGAAACTGTCGATCGGATGGGGGGATAGACCATGAGTGAGACAAATAACGCGGCCATTGGCAAAGTGATTAATTTTATGGGGCTGCGCAAAATTGCAGCCGTTGTTTCCTTGGTCTTTCTGGCGGTATCGGCGGGTTCGCTGGCCCTTAACTCCCTGCAGTTTGGTCTCGATTTCACCGGCGGCGCTTTAGTCGAGGTTGAGTACTCTGAAGCCAAGCCGTTGAATGAAATAAGGTCTACTCTGGCTCAGGCGGGCTACGATGATGTGGTGGTGCAGACCTTTGGCTCACCAACGGCTATTTTGGTGCGCTTGGCTCAGAGTCATACCGCTAAGCTGGGTGATGAAGTTATTTCTGCCCTGCGTACGGCGGCTGGTGTTGATATTGAGCTGCGGCGCTCCGAGTTTGTCGGTGCGCAGGTAGGTGACGAACTGCGAGAGCAGGGTGGCTTAGGCATGTTGTTGGCGCTGGCCATCGTCATGATTTATGTTGCCTTCCGCTTTCAGATCAAGTTTTCTATTGGTGCGGTGGTGGCCTTAGCTCATGACGTGCTGATTGTGCTGGGCGTGTTTTCGCTGCTGCGCTTGGAATTTGATCTCACTGTACTGGCCGCAGTATTGGCGGTTATAGGGTACTCGCTTAACGATACTATCGTGGTCTCTGACCGTATCCGGGAAAACTTCCGCAAGGTGCGTAAGGGTTCATCGCTGGAAATTATCAATCTGTCTCTGACTCAGACCCTTGGTCGTACGTTGATCACTTCATTGACGACATTGCTAGTGTTGCTGGCTCTGTTCTTCTTCGGTGGCGAGATGATCCATGGTTTTGCCGCTGCATTGATGATCGGCGTGCTGGTAGGAACCTATTCTTCTATCTACGTTGCTGCCAACGTGCTGTTGATGATGAACATAGCGCGGGAAGATCTGTTACCTCCAGTGAAGGAAGAGGTCGAAGACGAAATGCCCTGAGTGGCCGATCGATCCGTCCTTTAACGAAAACGCTGGTCATCGCCAGCGTTTTGTTTTTTTAAGTGGTAGTGTTTGCATTAAGCCGATTGTACTACCGCAGAAACTGGGCTAATAATAGCTGTATTACACCAATACCAGCAGCTTGCTGCCCCCAGTGAAACCCTCTATCCCATAGGAGCCTCGTTCAATGGCCCTTCGAAATGACGACCCCCATGCTAAGCGTGAAGCAAGTAATTATGAGAACCCGATTCCCAGTCGGGAATTTATACTGTCGACCTTAACGACCGAGGGGCGTCCGCTGTCCCACGCTCAGCTTTGTACTGAGTTGGGGTTAGTTAGTGAAAATCAAATAGAAGCCTTGCGTAGGCGTTTGCGCGCCATGGAGCGAGATGGTCAGTTGATGAATTCCCGTCGAGGGGGTTATGGATTGGTGGACCATTTGGACCTTATTGCCGGGCGGGTGCTGGGGCATCGCGATGGTTATGGTTTTTTAATCCGCGATGATAGCGGTGAAGATATTTTTCTGCATAACCGTCAGATGCGGAAATTATTTGATGGCGATCGTGCTTTGGTTCGCCCGGGTGTTGCTGATCACAGGGGGCGCATCGAGGGCAAGGTTATTGAAGTGCTGGAGCGAAACACTCAGCAGATAGTGGGACGTTTTTACCGTGAAGGGGATGTTGGTTTTGTAGTCCCTGAAAATTCGCGCATCTGTGCAGATATAGCGGTGTCGGCCAAAGATGATATGGGCGTAGGTGACGGCTACTACGTGCTGGCAGAGATTGTTAATCAGCCCGGGACTCGGCGTTTGCCTACCGCCAGGATCGTTGATGTCCTGGGTGCGCATATGGCGCCGGGGATGGAGATTGAAGTCGCCATCCGTAATCATGAAATTCCTAATGACTGGCCATCGGCGGTGCTGAGCGAGGCTGGTTGTTTTGGTGCGCAAGTCGCTGAAGAAGATAAAGGGAATCGTGTCGATTTACGGGACTTACCCTTTGTTACTATCGATGGTGAAGATGCGCGTGATTTTGACGATGCCGTTTACTGTGAGGCCAAGAAGTCGGGTGGTTGGCGTCTGTATGTCGCCATTGCTGACGTTTCACACTATGTGGCCCCTGGCAGTGCCTTAGATGCAGAGGCTCATTGTCGCGGTACGTCTGTCTATTTTCCGGAGCATGTGGTGCCAATGCTCCCCGAAGCCCTGTCCAACGGGCTTTGTTCTCTGAATCCGGATGTCGACCGTTTGGCGATGGTCTGTGAAATGACTCTGAGCGCCAAAGGTAAATTAAGTGGCTATCAGTTTTATGAGGGCGTTATTAAGTCTCACGCGCGGCTAACCTACAATCAGGTGGGCGCGCTGCTCGAAACACCAGAATCTAGAGCGGGCAAGGCTGTTAGCAAGCAGTATGCTGCGCTGGTGCCTCATCTTTACGAATTGTTCGAGCTGTATAAAAAGCTACGGGAAATGAGAACCCAGCGTGGTGCTATCGATTTTGAAACCACAGAGACACGCATTGCCTTTGGCAGTGATCGAAAAATTGACGACATTATTCCGATCACCCGTAACGTCGCTCATAAGCTGATCGAAGAATGCATGCTATGCGCCAACGTCGCCACTGCACGCTTTGTCGAAAAGTTGAAGAAACCGGCGCTATTTCGGGTTCATCAGGGGCCGAAAGCGAAAAAGCTGGAAAATCTACGGGCATTTCTTGGCGAGCTGGGTTTAAATCTTGGCGGTGGTGCTAAGCCCGAGCCCGCAGAGTATCAGGTGTTGATGGAGCAGATTCAGGGCCGCCCGGATGCTCATATTATTCAGACCATGATGCTTCGCTCTCTCAGTCAGGCGGTATATACCCCCGAGAATGAAGGTCATTTTGGCTTGGGTTACGAGGCTTATACCCACTTTACCTCGCCTATCCGACGTTATCCTGACCTGTTAACCCATCGTCTGATTCGTGCACAGATTCGTTCCGGCAGTCAGGCTGGGTTTGTTGGTCGGGCCGTTCGAGGCTTGGTTGGCGCTAAATCATCAAGTGATCTAGTGAAGCGGGTCAAGGGCGCTAAGTCGATGAGCTGGTCGACTAGCTATCCCTATGACGCAGCTAAAATGCTGGCATTGGGTGAGCATTGTTCGATGACCGAGCGCCGGGCCGATGAAGCGACCCGCGAGGTGGTGGCTTGGCTTAAGTGCGAATACATGCAAGATTGCATCGGTCAGGAGTTTGAGGGTGTAGTTAGTGCCGTCACAGCCTTCGGTTTGTTTGTCGAGCTGAAGGGCGTGTTCGTGGAAGGTTTGGTGCATGTTACCGCGCTGAAAGGAGATTATTATCATTTTGAGGCCGCTAAGCAGCGCCTGATTGGTGAGCATAGTCGCACTGTTTACCGTTTGGGTGATATGCATAAAGTGCGTGTGGTCAGGGTCGATCTGGAAGAACGTAAGATCGATTTCGAGCTGGTTGATAAAGGTCCCAAGCCTAAGGAAGCAGCCCCCAAGAAGCGCAAGCGCAAGCGTAATCCGCGTAAAGGGGCTTCAGCTTAAGCCCCTCTGCGGGGCTTTCCTAAGATAGTGCAAAGCCGGTGATGCTAGTCTGCTAGACAGATAGCATTGCCGGGTGTTTGTTTCGCTTTATACATCGCCTTGTCGGCTTTTCTGATCAGTTCTCTAGGGTTGTCGGCATCGCTGCGGTTAGCCCCACCAAAGCAACAGCCCCCTATGCTCACATCTACCTGTAGTTGCAGTCCGTCTTTGCAGAAGAGGGCTTTAAAGCAGTGAGTGATTTTTTCCGCCACATGGCGGGCTTCTTGGTGATCTTTGATATGATCAAGCAGGATGGTGAATTCGTCGCCACCCAGACGCGAAAATACATCGTTACGCCTCAATACCGTTTCTACTCGGCGGGAAAGCTCCACCAATAGCCAGTCTCCAGTATCGTGACCGAATTGGTCGTTGATGGGCTTGAATTGGTCGATGTCAAAATACAGCAGGGCTGCTCCTTCGGCGCTGCGATTTGAGCGCGCGATGGTGCGTTCCAGTTGGTCCTGAAACATGCGCCGGTTAGCCAGTCCGGTTAACGGATCGGTCAGTGCTAGGCGCCGTAGTTCTTCTCTGGTCGTGCGCAGCTCTGAGAAGTCGTGGATCCATGCCAGGATGGCTTCGTCTCCGTGGTAGTTTATCTTTCTCAGCGTGACCAGAGCCCAGAAACTGCTGCCATCGAGTCTCAGGTATTCGACCTCTTCGTTAACAATGCTTTCGCCATGCTGAAAGCGTTGAATGATCGCTGCCCAATGCTGTTTGTCTTGGTAAAATTTGGTGGCCCGGCGCCCTTCCATGGCGCTTGTTGGCAGTCGAAACATGTCTGCTAAGGTCTGGTTGGTAAAAACCATTTTGCCGTCGCTTTGGCGGGTAATCACAGCACCGGAAGCGGAGGAGTTAAGAATCGTTCGCTGTTGAGCTTCGCTGATGGTGAGGTCTCTTTGAGCCTCGTACAGTGGTGTGATATCGGTTCCTGTGCCGCGGTAGCCGGCGAATTTTCCGTTACTGTCAAATACCGGCACGCCACTGACCTTGAGATGATAAGTGCGTCCCTCTCCGCCGATAAAACAATACTCGAAATCCCTAAACGGCAGGTGTTGGCTGAGAGTTTCATTGTACTTCTGCCATTTCCCGGGGTTTTCAGCTAGGTCGGTTGGGCAGGCGATGTCATCCCGTTTTTTGCCAATGATGTAGTTCGGAGGAACATCCGCAGCTTTGGCAAACCGTTCTGAAAGATAGATGAAGTGCATACTGGGGTCGAGTTCCCAAAACCAGTCAGAGGCTGCTCTGGCCATATCCTGGAAGCGTTGATGACTATGGCGCAGGGCTTCTGCGGTTTTAACGGGCTCTGTGACATCGCTGTAGGTAGTGACAAAGCCAAACTGCGTGATCGGAGTGCCCTTTATCTCTAGTACGATGCCGTCGGGCCGGGAGCGGCGAAAACTGTGATGTTCAAAGAGAGCCGCTCTGTCTAATCGGGTCTTTACCTGCTGCTCTGTCGGGCCGGTGCCGTATTCACCTCGCTCGGCGTTGTAGCGAAAAAACGTCTCCAGCAAGGTGCCTCGTTGAGAGAATTCTTTGGGGAAATCCAGCAGTTCTATAAAGCGGGCGTTACAAGCCACCAGTTTCAGTTGGCGGTCGAAGATACTTATGCCTTCTTCTATTTGTTCCAGGCCTTTTTCCAGCAGATAAAAATCGCGACTGGTGCAGGTTTCCAGGGCTAGTTCAGATGCCGCCCCTTTGGATAGGGCAGAAAGGAGATGTTCGTTGTTGGCCACAGCTGTATCCCGGGAGTTGCTGTTATGGGGTAATTGTCCTTATGCAAAAGAATAAGGTCTGAGAATGTTAACAGAACGATTTGCTATAAAGCTGTGGAAACGGTTAAATTTCACCCAAAGTCTAAGGGTGTTCGGGCTGTAGTTAGAGGGTTCCGATCAATGGTTGATATATGGCAGTTGCATAAGGGAGTTTCAGGGTGACGTAGGCTGCAATGGTGAGGATGCTGAGTAACAGTAATCGCCATTGTGTTGCGGTCGTTGGGTTGCGTTCGGTCGCCGTGGTTTTGAATATAAATGGGTGAACCATCGGAAGTAACAGTGCGAATCCCATTCCCAGGCCGATTCCAGCTAATACATCACTAAACCAATGGGCGCCCAGATATAGACGGGATGTTGCCATGCCTAGAGCGGCTGCTGTTGCCAGTCCATTGAGTAGGAGTTTTCGGCGTAAAGATTGTTGCCGGCTTATCCACCAGGCCAGTACAAACAAGAAAAAAGTGCTGTTGCTGGTATGAGAGCTGGGGAAGGCAAAGGAATTGATAGGGTCTAATAGTAGCTCTGGTCGGGGTACCGCGAGCATTACTTTCATTAGTTGGCTGAGTAACGCCAGTAGTACAAACCCGGCAACCCAGCTGACCGCTAGTGAAGGCGACTGGTTGCGCCAGATCCAGATCCAGACCGGTAAGCTGATTAATAGTAGGCAGAGACTGTCTCCGGCCAAGGTGTAGGCGATAACAATGTTGTCGACATTGGCGCTTCGCATGCTGAAGAACCATTGGCTGATGGTTTGATCGTAGTCGCCTAATAGTTCGGTTTGAGTGCTGATGACCGTTAATATGATAAGAACTAAGAAGCTGAGCGCTGATAGCAGCAAGCGTTTGTCGGTGATTTTTTGGTTGTTGGGGGTCGGAGTTTTTAACATTCTCGCCGTTAGCATAAAAAGCGCTGCGCCGAGGCAGAAAATTGCTGCCACCATGATTCCTGTGTATTGAGTGAGCTGGCGCATGTCCGTTTCGATAAGCTGCTGTGCAGAGCTACCGATTAAATAGCCGGGTAAAATATAGACCGGTGCCCAGGCCAGAGCAGAGAGTAGGTTGATCACAATAAATCGTGTCGGCGACATGCTGAGCATGCCCGCTACAAAGGGAACCACCGGACGCACCGGGCCGACAAAGCGGCCAATGACCACGGAATAGAGTCCATAACGGGTGAAGAAGGTTTCACCGCGTTTGATCCAGTCAGGGTGGTTACGAAAAAGTGAGCTGGATAGTGCCCAGGGGTGAGCATAGCGGCCCAGAAAGAAGCTAATAAGGTCTCCCGTGATGGCGCCAGCCATCGCAGAAACAAGACATAAGATTATAGGGGTCTGGGCGCTGCCAGCCAGGGCTGCAACGGCGAATAGCAATACTATGCCTGGAACAATCAAGCCGATCATCACCAGAGATTCCAGCAATGCCAGGGCCGCAATGGTTATCGAAATCCATTGGGTGTGAAGGCTGAGCCAGTCGGTAAGCAGGGTAATGAATTCGGTCATAACTGTTTTTTGGTCTGTAGATTGTGGCTAAGTGGCTGACTATTATGAAACCTAACAGGTAGAATAGCTGGTGCTTATAGGCTAGGTCATCAGAATATGAATGGGCCGGTTGTTTATTGTGATCACCGAACTAGGGTGGCTGATTGTTGTGAATAGGAATCTCGTAGTGAAGGAAATTATTCTGATCACCGTTGCTGGCGAAGATAAGCCGGGGGTGACTTCGACTATAACCAGTATTCTGGCGAAATATGGCGTCAATATTCTCGATATCGGTCAGGCCGTTATCCATGATAATTTGTCGTTGGGTATTCTGGTGGAGGTGCCAACGGAAGCAGAATCGTCCCCTATACTAAGTGACGTACTGTTTCGTATGCATGAGCTGGGCATGAATATCAAGTTTGAGCCGGTGTTGATGGAGGATTACACGCGCTGGGTGGACGGGCAGGGAAAGTCTCGTCATATCATCACGTTGCTGGCTCGTCGCGTTACGGCCGACCATATTGGTAAAGTCACTCAGATCGCCGCAGAGCATGGGCTCAATATCGATAATATCAGCCGCCTGTCGGGCCGTGTTCATCTCGACGATGATGCCGATAGAACTAAGTCATGTGTGGAGTTTTCTGTTCGAGGGATGCCGTCAGAGAATCTGCGTGAGGAGTTCCTCAAGTTAGCCAGTGATCTGGATGTCGATATCGCTTTTCAGAAGGATGATATCTTCCGTCGCAATCGCCGTTTGGTGGTGTTTGATATGGATTCGACATTGATAGAAGCCGAAGTGATCGACGAGCTGGCAAAAGAGGCCGGTGTTGGTGATCAGGTTTCCGCAATTACCGAAGCAGCGATGCAAGGGAAAATTGATTTTACCGAGAGCTTTAAGCGTCGAGTGGCGTTGTTAAAAGGGCTTGATGAATCAGTGCTGGAAAAAGTTGCCCAGCGTCTACCTTTGACAGAAGGGGCGGAGGAGCTGGTGTCCAACCTTCATGGTTTGGGGTTCAAAACTGCTATTCTTTCCGGCGGTTTTAATTATTTCGGTGAGTACCTTAAAAGCAAATTGGGTTTTGATTATGTCTATGCCAATGAGCTTGAGATAGTAAATGGAAAGGTAACTGGCAGGGTTACAGGAACCGTCGTTGACGGTAAGCGCAAGGCTGAGCTGCTGCGGGAAATAGCTGAGCGGGAAGGGGTTCGGTTGGAGCAGACGATTGCTGTCGGCGATGGTGCTAATGACCTGCCGATGCTTAGTATTGCTGGATTGGGGATCGCTTTTCGAGCTAAACCAGTGGTGCGGCAGAGTGCCAAGCAGGCAATCTCAACACTGGGGCTGGATGGTATCCTTTATCTGATCGGCTTTCGAGATCGCGATTCTGTACTGTGATTATTGATGCTCGTTACCAGAGAGGTGGTTGTGGCTGGCGATGAAATGAGACGAGGGCGGCAGTCGGCGGCTGACAGCGGTAAAGTCAAGGTAACGCCGAACACCGGGCGCATCAGGCGGGAGCGTCGTGCTGCTATTCTGGCTGCTGCCGAATCAGAATTTTCGATTAATGGTTATAAAGGTACTAGCACTAGCATGATTGCCAAGGCGGCGGGACTAGCCAAGGCGCAGTTGCATTATTACTTCCCTAATAAAGATGACCTTTATTATGAGTTGCTTGCCAATATAGCTGATCAATGGAGCTGTCCGCTGGCGGATGTGACAGCTGACGACGATCCAGCGGTTGTGTTAAGAACTTATATCGGCAGGAAAATGCGAACTTCTTGGGAGCGCCCGGCGTTGTCGAAGATTTTTGCGGGCGAGGTTCTGCGGGGTGGGCCGATGTTAAAGTCGCAGTTTAGTGAGCAGCGAAAGTGGTTGGATCATATCTCTGACGTGATCCGTTGCTGGATCGCGCTGGGAAAAATGGATCGAGTCGAGCCGGATCACTTTGTATTTATGATTTGGGCTGTGACTCAGCATTATGCCAATTGTCAGGCGCAGGTGCTGGAGCTGACCGGCAGGTCGTATTTGGACGAAGCCGACTTGTCCATGGTTACTGAGCAGGTTGTTCGTGTCGTCTTTAAAGGTTGTGGTATTCGGTATTAGTGATGCTTGCTTGGCACCTGTTGGCACCTGTTGGCACCTGTTGGCAGCAAAGCGTCGCTACTCGTCGTCGGCTGTTTTTATGCTGGTCAATGACGCTATATCGGCGTACTATCGCGCACTCTTTCCCGGCCTAATAGCTTATTTTTGTTAGGTTCTGCTAGTCCTGCAATTATTTTTCCGTAATTGCGATTCCCCTATTGCAGTAGAAAATATCAGAGCGTACAATTCCGTACCCTTTTTTTTAGGGGTGGCAGCTGTTTGCCATTTAAAATTCCATTGGAGTTGTGGTCGAAATGCAAAACCAGAAAATCCGTATTCGATTGAAGGCTTTTGATCATCGTTTGATCGACGCTTCCACTCAGGAAATCGTTGATACAGCCAAGCGTACCGGCGCGCAAGTGCGTGGCCCGATCCCTCTCCCGACTCGCAAGGAGCGCTTTACAGTACTGACCTCACCTCACGTGAATAAAGATGCACGTGACCAGTATGAGATCCGTACCCATAAGCGTGTACTAGACATCGTTGAGCCAACTGAAAAGACAGTTGACGCGCTGATGAAGCTAGACCTTGCTGCGGGCGTTGATGTTCAAATTAGCCTGGGCTAATCGAATAAAGAGCGCTTCGGCGCTATAAAAAGTAGAGGAATGCTCTGGAAAGGGCAGCCATAGTGGGTTAAAGCCCCGTACTCAACTGGCAAGAGGTTTAAATAATGACTATTGGTTTAGTCGGACGGAAAGCGGGTATGACTCGCATCTTCACTGAAGATGGTGCTTCCGTGCCAGTCACAGTCATCGAAGTGGATCCGAACCGCGTTACTCAGGTTAAGACCCTTGAGTTAGACGGTTATAGTGCTGTGCAGGTTACTGCTGGTGCTCGCAAAAGCTCTCACGTTAATAAGCCTGCGGCGGGTCATTTCGCCAAGGCTAGTGTAGAAGCTGGTCGCGGTTTATGGGAGTTCCGCTTGACAGGTGATGAAGAAGTTCAGGTTGGCGATCAGCTAACTGTCGAACGCTTCGAAGCTGGACAGAAGGTTGACGTAACTGGTCAGTCCAAAGGTAAAGGTTTTCAGGGCGGTATCAAGCGCTGGAACTTCACCATGCAGGATGCCACTCACGGTAATTCCCTGTCTCATCGCTCTATTGGTTCTATTGGTCAGTGTCAGACTCCCGGTCGTGTTTGGAAAGGGAAGAAGATGGCAGGCCATATGGGTGCCGAGCGTGTGACTGTTCAGACATTGGAAGTAGCTCGCGTTGATGTGGAGCGTAATTTGCTCTTGATCAAAGGCGCGGTCCCTGGTGCAACTGGCGGTGACGTTTTTGTGAACGTAGCTGTTAAGGCTCGTACCTAAGGAGATGGCAATGAATTTAAATATTGCGGGCGCTGAAGGTTCTGTAGAAGTATCTGAAGTGTCCTTTGGTAAAGAGTTTAATGAGGCTCTAGTACACCAGGTTGTCACCGCCTATTTGGCAGGTGGTCGTCAGGGTACTCGTGCTCAAAAGACCCGTTCTGATGTGCGTGGTGGTGGTCGTAAGCCATGGCGTCAAAAGGGTACTGGTCGTGCTCGTGCAGGTACTATTCGCAGCCCGATTTGGCGTAGCGGTGGTGTTACCTTTGCAGCGCGCCCTCAGGATCACTCTCAGAAAGTAAATAAGAAAATGTATCGCGCTGCGATTCGCTGCATCTTCTCTGAGTTGGTTCGTCAGGAGCGTTTGGTTGTTGTTGAGAGTCTGACTCTTGATGCTCCTAAAACTAAAGCGATGGCTGCCAAGCTAAAAGAGCTAGATTTGAGCAATGTTCTGATGATCTCTGAAGAAGTGGATCTGAACTTGTTTCTAGCGGCTCGTAATCTGCCTCACGTCGATGTGCGTGATGTTGCAGCTATCGATCCTGTAAGTCTGGTAGGTTTCGATAAGGTGTTGGTCACTGTGCCTGCCCTGAAGAAAATTGAGGAGATGTTGGGATGAACCAAGAGCGCATCTTCCAAGTATTGTTGGGGCCGCACATTTCTGAGAAAGCAACTATTGTAGCTGAAGATGGTCAGCAGGTTGTTTTTCGTGTCGCGCCTGACGCAACGAAGCCTGAAATTAAGAAGGCTGTAGAGCAATTGTTCGATGTCAAAGTTGACAGCGTCCGTGTACTGAACGCTAAGGGTAAAACCAAGCGTACAGCTCGCGGTTTAGGTAAACGTAAGGATATCCGTAAGGCTTACGTTCGCTTGGCTGAAGGTCATGACATCGACTTTATCGGTGAGGGCTAGCAGAGATGGCAATTGTAAAGTGTAAACCAACTTCTCCTGGCCGTCGCCACGTCGTTAAGGTCGTTCACTCCGATTTACATAAAGGTGCTCCTTATGCGCCTTTGCTGGAGAAGAAGTCCAAAAGTGGCGGTCGTAACAATAATGGTCGTATTACTACCCGTCACGTGGGTGGTGGTCATAAACAGCATTATCGTTTAGTTGACTTTAAGCGTAATAAAGATGGTATTCCGGCAGTTGTTGAGCGTTTGGAATATGATCCGAATCGCACTGCAAATATCGCGCTGCTAAAGTATGCCGATGGTGAGCGTCGTTACATTATCGCTGCCAAGGGTATGAAGTCAGGTGATCCGGTTATGTCCGGCATCGGTTCTGACATCAAGCCTGGTAATTCTATGCCTTTGCGCAATATTCCGGTGGGTAGCGTGATTCACTGCGTCGAGCTGAAGCCTAGTAAAGGTGCTCAGATTGCTCGTAGCGCGGGTACTTCTGCGCAGCTGGTTGCTCGTGAAGGTCGTTATGCGACTTTGCGTTTGCGTTCCGGCGAGATGCGTAAAGTGCTGCTTGATTGTCGTGCCACTTTGGGTGAAGTTAGCAATAGCGAGCACAGTCTGCGCCGTTTGGGCAAGGCTGGAGCATCTCGCTGGCGCGGTGTGCGTCCGACTGTTCGTGGTGTTGCCATGAACCCGGTTGATCACCCGCATGGTGGTGGTGAAGGACGTACCTCTGGTGGTCGTCACCCTGTTTCACCTTGGGGTACACCAACCAAAGGCTTCAAAACTCGTAAGAACAAGCGTACTGATAAGCTTATCGTGCGTCGTCGTTCTAAGAAATAAATTATAAATCGAGGTAACGGCTGTGCCACGTTCACTTAAGAAAGGTCCTTTTATTGACCTTCACTTGATGAAGAAGGTTGAGACTGCCATCGAGAAGGCCGATCGCAAGCCTATCAAGACTTGGTCGCGTCGCTCTACGATCTTCCCGAATTTTGTCGGGTTGACGATTGCAGTCCATAACGGACGCCAACATGTTCCTGTTTTCGTTACAGAAGACATGGTAGGTCATAAGCTGGGTGAGTTTTCTGTCACCCGCACCTATCGCGGACATGCTGCTGATAAGAAAGCTAAACGTTGAGTCTGAGAGGATAATTAGATGGAAGTTGCCGCTAAGTTAAAAGGCGCTCGCTTATCCGCGCAGAAGGCTCGACTCGTAGCTGACCAGATCCGCGGTAAGTCTGTTGATGAGGCCCTAAACATCCTGGCATTCAGCCCTAAGAAAGGTGCTGAAATCATGAAGAAAGTGCTGGAGTCTGCGATTGCAAACGCCGAGCACAATGAAGGTGCCGATGTTGATGAGCTAAAGGTATCCACAGTATTTGTGGATGAGGGTATGACGATGAAGCGTATCCGTCCCCGTGCAAAGGGGCGTGCGGATCGAATCCTCAAGCGCTCGTGCCACATCACTGTTAAGGTTGCTGAAAGCTAGGAGACACCAAGATGGGTCATAAAATACATCCTACGGGTTATCGGCTTGGTATTGTGAAGGATCATACTTCTGTTTGGTATGCAAGCCGTTCCGCCTATGCTAAAAACCTGTTGCAAGATCTTGAGGTGCGTAAGTATCTTGAGGAGAAATTGAAGCAGGCGTCTGTCAGTCGTATCGAAATCGAACGTCCTGCACAGAATGCTCGTATTACAATTCACACTGCCCGTCCAGGTATTGTGATCGGTAAAAAAGGTGAAGATGTTGAGAAGCTGCGTAACGCGGTTTCCAAGATGATGGGCGTGCCTGTTCATATCAACATCGAAGAGATTCGCAAGCCTGAGCTAGATGCGCTTTTAGTTGCTCAGGGTGTTGCGAGCCAGCTTGAGCGTCGTGTGATGTTCCGTCGTGCTATGAAGCGTGCGGTGCAGAATGCAATGCGTTTGGGCGCTAAAGGTATCAAGGTTCAGGTTGGTGGTCGTTTGGGTGGTGCTGAAATCGCGCGCTCCGAATGGTACCGCGAAGGTCGTGTACCTCTGCATACTCTGCGTGCCGATATCGATTACGGTGCATACGAGGCTCATACCCAATATGGCATTATTGGCATTAAGGTATGGATCTTTAAGGGTGAGATTTTGGGCGGTATCGGGCAAGTTCGTGCTCAGAAAGCCGCATCCCAGAAGAAATCTGGTAAGTAGAGGGTACGTCAATGCTACAACCTAAGCGTACAAAATATCGCAAGATGATGAAAGGCCGTAACCGCGGTCTGGCGTTACGCGGTAGTACAATAAGTTTTGGCGAATTCGGACTAAAAGCTATTGGTCGTGGCCGCATCACTGCGCGTCAGATCGAAGCGGCTCGTCGTGCCATGACGCGTCACGTTAAGCGTGGTGGAAAGATCTGGATTCGTGTTTTTCCTGACAAGCCTATTACTACTAAGCCTCTGGAAGTTCGTCAGGGTAAAGGTAAGGGTAATGTTGAATACTGGGTCGCTCAGATTCAGCCCGGCAAGGTGCTGTTTGAGATGGAAGGTGTGCCTGAGGCATTGGCAAGCGAGGCTTTCGCTCTTGCTGCTGCTAAGCTGCCTTTGGAGACCACCTTTGTTAAGCGGACGGTGATGTAATGAATACAGTAGAATTACGCGAAAAGTCCGTCGACGAGCTTAATCAAGAGCTGCTGGACCTGTTTAAGGACCAGTTCAATCTGCGTATGCAGAAGAGCTCTGGTCAGTTGACGCAATCTCACCTGCTGGGTCAGGTGCGTCGCGACATTGCTCGCATTAAGACGGTTCTGAACGAGAAGGCAGGTAATTAACCATGG
Source organism: Motiliproteus sp. (assembly GCA_036960175.1). GTDB lineage: Bacteria > Pseudomonadota > Gammaproteobacteria > Pseudomonadales > Balneatricaceae > Motiliproteus. The sequence continues at coordinate 37,273 of JBALWH010000002.1, forward strand.
CTGAAGAAAACAATGTCCGTACTGCTATTGGCCGCGTGGTCAGTGACAAGATGGATAAAACCATCACAGTGCTGGTTGAGCGCAAGGTCAAGCACCCTGTATACGGCAAGTATGTGAAGCGTTCCACTAAGCTTCATGCACATGACGAGCAGAATGAGTGCCAACTTGGAGACCTGGTTACTGTTAAAGAAACCAGTCCTTACTCGAAGTTAAAAACTTGGGCTTTAGTAAAAATTGAAGAACGCGCTGCAAAGGTGTAGTATATCTCGCCTTGCTTCAGTGTCGTCCCATTTAGGTGGGTCGGCACGTTCGTGTAATGGAGTAGACCATGATTCAAACTGAATCGATCTTGGATGTTGCTGATAATAGCGGCGCCAAGCGCGTGCAGTGTATCAAAGTGTTGGGCGGGTCCCATCGTAGGTACGCACGCATCGGCGATATCATCAAAGTTACCGTTAAGGAAGCAATTCCTCGCGGTAAGGTGAAGAAAGGTCAGGTGCTGAAGGCTGTGGTTGTTCGTACTCGTAAGGGCGTTCGTCGTCCAGACGGTTCGGTCATCCGCTTCGATACCAATTCTGCTGTGCTGCTGAACGATGCAAGCGAACAGCCGATTGGTACTCGTATCTTTGGCCCTGTGACGCGTGAGCTTCGAAATGAGAAGTTCATGAAGATCATTTCCCTGGCGCCTGAAGTGCTGTAAAGACCAAGCTTTCGTTAGCTTGTGTTTATGTGAAACGCTGAGACTCCTGCTCTTAATGGGCATACGGAGGCTCGGCGTTTTGAGCATGAGAGGGTAGTAGGAAAGGACAGGAATAATTCAATGCGTAAGATTAGACGTGACGACGAAGTAATCGTCATTGCCGGTAGAGACAAAGGTAAGCGTGGCAAGGTCATGGTTGTGACCGATACTCGTTACATTGTTTCCGGTATTAATATGGTGAAGAAGCACCAGAAGCCAAATCCAATGGCAGGTCAGCCTGGTGGAATCGTTGAGAAAGAAGCGCTTATTGCTGTTTCTAACGTTGCGATTTTTAACGCGGCTACCGGTAAGGGTGATCGTGTAGGCTTTAAGATCTTGGAAGATGGTACCAAGGTACGTTACTTCAAATCTAACGGCGAAGTTATTGGCGCTTAAGGAGAACAGGTACCATGTCAAGATTAAAAGCTTTATATAAAGAGACCGTTGCGCCTCAGCTGAAAGATGAGTTGGAGCTGGGTAACGTGATGGAAGTCCCTCGTGTTAGCAAGATTACCCTGAATATGGGTCTTGGTGAGGCGATTGGTGATAAGAAGATGCTGGATAATGCGGTTGCTGATATGGAAGCAATTGCTGGACAAAAAGTCGTCGTTTGTATGGCGCGTAAGTCCGTTGCAGCATTTAAAGTACGTGAAGGATGGCCGATTGGTTGTAAGGTTACTCTGCGCGGCGCGCGTATGTGGGAATTCTTTGACCGTCTGGTTGATATCTCTATCCCTCGTATTCGTGACTTTCGAGGCTTGAATTCTAAGTCCTTCGACGGTCGTGGTAACTACAGCATGGGTGTTAAAGAGCAAATCATCTTCCCGGAAATCGACTACGATAAGGTCGATAAGCTTCGTGGTATGGATATCACCATTACTACTACAGCTAGAACCAATGAAGAAGGTCGTGCTCTGCTGACTGCCTTGGGTTTCCCCTTTAAGAAATAATGGTGAGTTACTATGGCTAAAGAATCAATGAAGGCGCGCGAAGCAAAACGCACGCGTCAAGTGGCTAAGTATGCTGAGAAGCGTGCAGCCCTGAAGACTGTTATTAGCTCTCCTGGTTCGTCTGACGACGAGCGCTGGGAAGCTCAGGTGGCTTTGCAAAAGCTACCGCGTGATGCTAGCCCTGTTCGTCAGCAGCGTCGTTGCCAGATTACTGGTCGTCCGCACGCTGTCTATCGTAAATTCGGTTTATCCCGAATCAAGCTACGTGAAGCCGCTATGCGCGGTGATGTACCTGGTCTGAAGAAAGCTAGTTGGTAAGCGACGATCTCCGGTCGTACAGCTGCACAATAGTGAGGACTCATTAAATGAGCATGCAAGATACACTTGCGGATATGTTTACCCGTATTCGTAACGCACACATGGCTGAGAAGAAAACTGTAGCTATGCCTGCATCCAAGCAGAAGGCGGCAATTGCCCAGCTTTTGCAGGATGAGGGTTATATCTCTGAATTCAGTGTCAGCGATGAAGTTAAAGCAACCTTGAGCATCGAGCTTAAGTACTTTGAAGGCAAGCCGGTCATCGAAAAGATCGTGCGTGTAAGCCGTCCAGGACTGCGTATTTATAAGTCTAAAAGCGAGCTGCCTAAAGTATCCGGTGGTCTAGGTATTGCTGTTATTTCAACATCTAAAGGCCTTATGACTGATCGAGCGGCTCGCGCTGCTGGTATCGGTGGTGAAGTTCTTTGTAGCGTCTTCTAAGGGAGCTTGAAATGTCTCGTATAGCTAAGTCTCCCGTTAGCATCCCTGCTGGCGTAACCGTCAAGCTGGATGCTCAGACAATCAATGTCAAGGGTGGTAAGGGTCAGCTTGAACTGGCTATCCATCGTGATGTTGAAATCAAGAATGAAGGCAATGTGTTGTCTTTCGCGCCTCGCGGTGGTTCTCGTCTGGCAAACGCCATGGCCGGTACTACTCGTGCGCTGGTTAACAACATGGTTTTCGGCGTTGTTGAGGGTTTCGAAAAGAAACTTGAGCTGAAAGGTGTTGGTTACCGTGCTGCCGCTAAAGGTCAGGTGCTTAATCTAACTCTGGGCTTCTCTCATCCTATCGACTATGAACTGCCTGAAGGTATTTCTGCCGAAGTGGCTGGTCAAACAACTGTAATCCTCCGCGGTGTGGATAAGCAGAAGCTTGGTCAGGCAGCTGCAGAAATTCGTGCTTTCCGTCCGCCTGAGCCTTATAAGGGCAAGGGTGTTCGTTACGCCGACGAGCATGTTCGTCGTAAAGAAGCTAAGAAGAAATAGTAGGGCAGGATTATGAGCGTAAAGAAAGATTCTCGTCAGCGTCGTGCCCGTCGCTCTCGCATCAAGATGCGCGAGTTAGGTGCTACACGCCTGTGCGTCCATCGCACTCCTCAACATATTTATGCGCAGGTTATTTCTGCTGATGGTGGTCAAGTGCTTGTTAGTGCTTCTACCGTTGAGAAAGAGCTGCGTACTGGTGCAACCAGTAACGCCGAAGCGGCATCTAAGGTTGGTCAATTGATCGCCGAACGTGCTAAAGGTGCTGGTATCTCCAAGGTGGCTTTCGATCGTTCCGGATTTAAATATCACGGACGCGTTAAAGCTTTGGCTGAAGCGGCGCGTGAAGGCGGCCTGGAATTCTAAAGGTTAGGTTATGGCAAATTACGAACAGAAAGACGGTGACCTACAGGAAAAGTTAATCCAGGTTAACCGTGTTGCTAAAGTGGTCAAAGGTGGTCGTGTATTCGGCTTCACCGCGTTGACTGTGGTCGGTGACGGAAAAGGCAAAGTTGGCTTCGGTCGTGGCAAGGCGCGTGAAGTGCCGGTCGCTATTCAGAAGGCGATGGAGCAAGCGCGCCGTAACATGGTCACTGTTGACCTAAACGGTACTACGCTGCAATACGCTGTAAAAGCCCGTCACGGTGCTTCTAAGGTGTACATGCAGCCTGCGTCTGAAGGTACTGGTGTTATCGCCGGTGGTTCGATGCGTGCAGTACTAGAATTGGCTGGCGTTCATAACGTTCTGGCTAAGTGCTACGGCTCTACCAACCCGGTTAACGTTGTTCGCGCGACTGTTGAAGGCCTTAAGGCTGTACGGTCTCCTGAAGAAGTTGCTGCTAAGCGTGGCAAAACTGTGGAAGAGATCCTGGGGTAATCGGCGATGACTAAGAAAATTAATGTGACGCTGTTCCGTAGTACGGCTGGTACTCTGCCTAAGCAAAAGCTTTGTGTGAAGGGTTTGGGTCTGCGTCGTATCGGACATACGGTTGAAGTGGAAGATACTCCTTCCGTACGAGGCATGATCAATAAGGTCAGCCACATGGTTCGCGTCGAAAGCGTGTAAGAAGTCCGAGGCTGCCGGTCGTTTCGTCCGGTAGCCCAAGATAGTGGAGAGACACATCATGCGTCTAAATACTCTCAGCCCTGCCGCTGGTTCCAAGAAAGCACCTAAGCGTGTTGGTCGTGGTATCGGTAGTGGTTTGGGTAAGACCGCGGGTCGCGGTCATAAAGGTTTGAAATCCCGTTCTGGCGGTAGTGTCAGACCTGGTTTTGAAGGTGGTCAGATGCCTTTACAGCGTCGTCTGCCTAAGTACGGCTTTACTTCTCGTCAAGCTGCCTATCGTGCTGAAATTCGTCTTGGCGAATTGGCTAAGATAGAAGCTGACGTGATTGATCTGGCTGCTCTTGAGCAGGCCGATATCATCAGTCGCGATATCAAAGTAGCTAAAGTAATCCTGTCCGGTGAATTGACTAAGGCGGTTACCGTCAAAGGTCTGAAAGTCACTGCGGGTGCTAGAGCTGCCATTGAAGCGGCAGGCGGAAAAGTCGAGGAATAACATTCAATGGCTAAGCAAGGAACTATTCCATCCGGTAACCAAAGTGGCTTGGGCGAGCTAAAATCTCGCCTGCTCTTTGTATTTCTGGCGATAGTGGTTTACCGAATTGGTGCACACATTCCGGTTCCCGGAATCAACCCAGATCGCCTTGCTGCTATGTTTGAACAAAACCAGGGTACTATTCTGAGCTTGTTTAACATGTTCTCAGGTGGTGCTCTGGAGCGCATGAGTATTTTGGCGCTGGGGATTATGCCGTATATCTCAGCCTCGATTATCATGCAGCTGCTGACAGTAGTCAGTCCGCATCTGGAGCAGCTCAAGAAAGAGGGCGAATCCGGTCGACGAAAAATTAGCCAATACACCCGCTACGGTACGGTTATACTCGCTACCGTTCAATCCCTAGGTATGGCGGTAGGTCTCGCAGGACAAGGCATAGCCTTTACTGCAGACCTAAGCTTCTATTTCGTTGCTGTGGTTACTCTAGTTTCTGGTGCTGTGTTCCTGATGTGGCTTGGTGAGCAAATCACCGAGCGTGGAATTGGTAACGGTATTTCGCTGCTGATCTTCGCAGGTATTGTCGCTGGGCTCCCAGGAGCTATCGGTCAGTCCTTCGAAGCATCGCGTCAGGGAGATCTAAATATTCTGGCTCTACTGTTTATTGCTGTACTGGCAATGCTGACAGTGGCCTTTGTCGTCTTTATGGAGCGCGGTCAACGCCGTATCACCATTAACTACGCCAAGCGTCAACAGGGTCGGAAGATGTACGCTGCTCAAACCAGCCATCTTCCACTGAAAGTAAATATGGCTGGTGTTATTCCGCCCATCTTTGCTTCCAGTATTCTGCTGTTTCCTGCCTCTATCGGGCAGTGGTTCGGGCAGACAGAAGGTATGGATTGGTTGCAAGATATGTCATTGGCATTAGGCCCAGGCCAGCCTTTGTATATTATTTTGTTTGCGGCTGCTGTGATCTTTTTCTGCTATTTCTACACGGCGTTGATGTTCAACCCTAAAGATGTAGCGGATAACCTGAAGAAGTCCGGTGCTTTTATTCCTGGTATTCGTCCCGGTGACCAATCGGCTCGGTACATTGATAGTGTGCTGTCACGGCTGACGTTATTTGGTGCCCTGTATATTACAGCGGTATCACTGATGCCTCAGTTCTTGGTAGTTGCTTGGAATGTTCCGTTCTATTTTGGTGGTACATCGCTATTGATCGTGGTGGTTGTAGTCATGGATTTCATGGCTCAGGTTCAATCGCATCTGATGTCTCATCAATATGACTCACTGATGAAAAAATCAAATCTCAAGGGTGGAACTGGCGGCTTGCTTCGCTAGATCTATCGAATTGGAGTAGATCATGAAAGTACGTGCATCTGTTAAAAAGATCTGCCGTAACTGCAAGATTGTCCGTCGTAACGGTGTTGTGCGGGTGGTCTGCAAAGTTGAGCCGCGCCACAAGCAGCGCCAGGGTTAAGCCCTGAAACGCATTAGTGCAAAAGGTGTTGGTGGTTGGGTTGATTTTTAGACAATCAGCCTGTACTATCTTGCGCCTTTCGTGGAAAGGTTAAAGACTAGCGAGTCGTAACTCGGTATTAGCGCTTCAAGAAAGCGCTAACGAAGGTTGCGACCGATAACGGAGTATATTGAATGGCCCGTATAGCTGGCGTCAACATTCCAGACAATAAGCATGCGGTTATCTCCTTGACTTATATCTATGGGGTAGGCCGTACGACTGCAGCGCAACTTTGCGACACGGTTGGTATTGAGCCTAGCTCAAAGATTGGAGACCTGTCTGAAGAGCAACTTGATACCCTACGGGGTGAAGTATCCAAGTTGAGTGTTGAAGGTGACCTCCGTCGTGAGGTTAACATGAATATTAAGCGTCTTATGGACCTTGGTTGTTTTCGCGGCATTCGTCATCGCCGTAGTCTGCCCGTTCGCGGTCAGCGCACGAAAACAAATGCGCGTACCCGTAAAGGGCCACGCAAGCCAATCCGTAAGTAGTGTAAGCGATAGGAATTTTCCCATATGGCTAAGCCAGGTACTCGCACACGCAAAAAGGTTAAGAAGCAGGTGGTTGATGGGTTTGCCCACATCCATGCGTCTTTTAACAATACGATCGTGACCATTACTGACCGTCAGGGTAATACTCTGAGCTGGGCAACTGCTGGTGGCTCCGGCTTCCGTGGTTCCCGTAAGAGCACTCCGTTCGCTGCGCAGGTTGCTGCTGAGCGTGCCGGTGCTGCTGCGCAAGAGTATGGCCTTAAAAATCTAGACGTTTTCGTGAAGGGCCCAGGGCCCGGACGTGAATCTGCTGTTCGTGCATTGAATAATGTCGGATACAAGATCACTAACATCACGGACGTGACGCCCATCCCTCATAATGGATGTCGTCCGCCCAAGAAACGTCGCGTTTAATCAGGAGACGGTATAATGGCTCGATATATTGGACCTAAGTGTAAGCTGTCTCGCCGTGAAGGAACGGATTTGTTCCTTAAGAGCGGCGTTCGCGCACTAGACTCCAAGTGCAAGGCGGAAACGCCTCCAGGTGCACATGGAGCTCGTCGCGGGCGTCTGTCTGACTACGGTCTACAGCTACGTGAAAAGCAAAAAGTACGTCGTATTTACGGCATACTGGAACGTCAGTTCCGCAGTTACTACAAAGAGGCTGCGCGTCTTAAAGGTGCTACTGGTGAAAACCTGCTGCAGCTGCTGGAAGGACGTCTGGATAACGTAGTTTACCGCATGGGGTTTGGATCTACCCGTGCCGAAGCTCGTCAGGTCGTTTCTCACAAGGCGATTTTGGTCAATGGTAAGACGGTTAACATTCCTTCTTATCAAGTAAAATCCGGTGACGTTGTTGCCGTACGTGAAAAGGCGAAGGCTCAGTTGCGCATCAAGCACGCACTGGACCTTGCTTCTCAACGTACAGCAGTCGAGTGGGTTGATGTAGATGGTTCTAAGATGGAAGGTACTTTTAAAACAGCACCTGAAAGAACAGAGCTTTCCGCTGAGATCAACGAACAGCTGATCGTCGAGCTTTACTCTAAGTAAGACTTTAATTGCTAGGTGGATAGAATGCAGGCTTCAGTCAACGAATTTCTAAGCCCTAATCGAATCGACGTTCAGGAGGTCAGCGCCACGCGTGCGCAGGTTTCTCTTGAGCCTCTCGAGCGAGGCTTTGGTCACACTCTGGGTAATGCGCTGCGACGGATTCTTCTGTCGTCCATGCCTGGTTGTGCGGTATCAGAAGTGGAAATCGAAGGTGTGCTTCACGAATACAGTGCCATTGACGGTATACAGGAGGATGTCATTGAGATCCTGCTGAACCTTAAAGGTGTTGCCGTGATCATGCATAACGGTGAAGAAGCGCTTCTAACGCTGTCTAAGAAAGGCCCCGGCATAGTAACTGCCGGTGATATCCAGTTGAATCAGGATGTTGAAATCGCTAACCCGGGTCACGTCATTGCTCATCTCAACGATAACGCTGAGTTGAACATGCAGTTGAAAGTGACTCGTGGTCGTGGTTATGTCGCGGCAGATGTTCGCGGCAACGGCGAAGAAGATAGCCGTCCGATCGGTCGTTTGTTGCTTGATGCAACTTACAGCCCGGTTCGTCGTGTTTCCTATGTTGTTGAAAGTGCGCGTGTAGAGCAGCGTACTGACCTCGATAAGTTGGTCATCGACATGGAAACCAACGGTTCTATCGATCCTGAAGAGGCTATTCGTCGTGCTGCAACTATTCTGCAGCAGCAACTGGTTGCCTTTGTTGACCTTGAGAGTGCAGATGCAGCTGTTGAGTCGGAGCCTGAGCCGGAAATTGATCCGATTCTGCTTCGTCCAGTGGATGATCTGGAGCTGACAGTACGTTCAGCTAACTGCCTCAAGGCTGAAAATCTTTACTACATCGGTGATCTGATTCAGCGCACCGAAGTAGAGTTGCTTAAGACGCCTAACTTAGGTAAGAAATCTCTGACTGAAATCAAAGATGTTCTTGCTTCTAAGGGACTGTCGCTCGGTATGCGCCTGGAAAATTGGCCGCCTGCCAGCATCAGGGGCGATGATAAGGTCGCTTCCTAAGCGTCGAGATCAACGTTTAGTTTTGTAGGGAATTAAACATGCGCCATCGTAAAAGTGGTCGTCAATTAAATCGCACTAGCTCACATCGTCAAGCGATGTTCAAGAACATGTCTGTGTCCTTGTTTGAGCATGGAGTGATTAAGACGACCTTACCAAAAGCAAAAGAGCTACGTCGTGTTGCTGAGCCATTGATTACACTGGCAAAAGAAGACTCCGTAGCGAACCGCCGCCTGGCTTTCTCCCGTACTCGCAGCAAAGTTGCAGTGGGCAAGCTGTTCAACGAGCTAGGTCCTCGCTATGCGAACCGTTCTGGAGGTTACATCCGTATCCTCAAGTGTGGTCTTCGTACTGGTGATAAAGCGCCTATGGCTTATGTTGAGCTGGTTGACCGTCCTGTTTCTGCTGAAGTAGTTTCAGAAGACTAAGTCACGGATGTGGTATTAAAAAACCCGGCTAATGCCGGGTTTTTTTGTATCTGGCTTCCGGGTTTCCCTTGGAAACGTTTGCTTTCGTGATCAGCTTAAAAGTGGCAGTAGAAAGCTGCCTGTATGGGATTGTTGCTGAGCAGCGACTTGCTCGGGAGTGCCTGTGGCGATAATCATGCCGCCATTGATGCCGCCCTCGGGGCCGAGGTCAACCACCCAGTCGGCAGTTTTGATTACATCCAGATTATGTTCGATGACAACAATAGTGTTGCCGTGGTCTCGTAGCCGGTGCAAGACGTTTAACAGCTGCTGAATGTCATAAAAATGCAGCCCAGTGGTGGGCTCATCAAGAATATACAGAGTCTTGCCGGTGTCTCGCTTGGACAGTTCCTTAGAGAGTTTTACCCGCTGTGCTTCTCCGCCGGAAAGAGTGGTGGCGCTCTGCCCTAGGCGAATGTAAGACAAGCCTACGTCGATAAGAGTTTGCAGGCGACGAGCTAGCATAGGTACCGGATCAAAGAACTCTCGCGCCTCCTCAACAGTCATATCCAGCACTTGGTGGATATTCTTGCCTTTGTATTTGATCTCCAGTGTTTCTCGGTTATAGCGCTTGCTTTTACAGACATCACAGGGCACATATATGTCAGGTAAAAAATGCATTTCTACCTTGATTACGCCATCACCCTGGCAGGCCTCGCAGCGACCGCCTTTGACGTTAAAGCTAAAGCGTCCAGGCTTATAACCCCTGGAGCGTGCCTCGTGGGTGGCGGCGAATAGTTCGCGCATCGGTGTAAAAATGCCGGTATAAGTTGCGGGATTGGATCGAGGTGTGCGCCCTATCGGGCTTTGGTCGATATCCACGACTTTGTCGAGAAGGTTAAGGCCTTTGATGGAATCGTGTGGGCCTATCTCCAAAGTGGATGCTTTGTTCAGAGCAGTAGCGGCCAACGGGTACAGAGTGTTGTTGATTAGGGTGGACTTTCCAGAGCCCGAAACGCCGGTGACACAGGTCATTAAGCCGAGGGGTATTTCAAGGGTAACGTTTTTGAGGTTGTTGCCTGAGGCGCCTAGCAATACCAGCCACTGGTCTTCTTGGATGGGGTTGCGTTGTTGCGGGATTTCAATGCGTTTGGTGCCGCTAAGATACTGGCCTGTGAGAGATGATTCGCAGGACATGATGTCTTCCGGCTTCCCTTGGGCGATAATTTCGCCGCCATGAACACCAGCGCCAGGGCCGATGTCGATGACATGGTCAGCCTGGCGAATGGCATCTTCATCATGCTCAACCACGATCACGGTATTGCCGATGTCGCGCAGGTGGGTGAGAGTCTTTAGCAGTCTTTCGTTATCTCTCTGATGTAAGCCAATAGAAGGTTCATCGAGGATATACATTACTCCCACCAGTCCTGCGCCAATCTGGCTGGCCAGTCTAATGCGCTGTGCTTCGCCGCCTGAGAGCGTGTCAGCGTTGCGATCAAGGCTCAGGTAGTCGAGACCAACGTTAACTAGAAAATTAAGTCTGGCCCGTATCTCCTTCAAAATCTTGTCGGCAATCTCGCCCTGCTTCCCCGTTAGCTTTAGGGAGTCAAAGTAGCGATAACATTCTGCCACCGCCATTGAGGTGATATCTGAAATATTGCGTTCATCAATAAATACGCTGCGTGCGTCGCGTCTAAGTCTTGATCCTGCGCAGGAGGGGCAATGCTGCTGGGTCTGAAATTTCGACAGGTCTTCGCGTACTGACTGTGATTCGGTTTCACGAAAGCGTCTAGTCATGTTCGGGATGACGCCTTCAAAGGGGTGTTCTTTGGTAGCGATCTCGCCCCGGTCACTGAGATATTTAAATCGGATTTTTTCCTGGCCGGTGCCCTGTAAAACTGCGTTACGCTGTTTGTCGGATAGTTCTATAAACGGGGTGTCTGTGCGGAAACCGTAGTGTTCGCCGACAGCGGTGAGCAATTGAAAGTAATAAACGCTGCGTCGATCCCAGCCGCGAATAGCGCCTTCTGCCAAGGAGAGTTCCTGACTTACGATGATTTTGTCAGCATCGAAAAACAGCTTTGAACCTAATCCGTCACAGCTGGGGCAGGCGCCATGAGGGTTGTTGAAGGAGAATAAGCGCGGTTCCAGTTCCTGGATGCTGTGGCCGCACTTAGGGCAGGCAAAGCGAGCAGAGAACACTAAGTCTTTGCCGTCTCCGTCCATGTAGCACAGCAGCGCAATGCCGTCAGTTAGCTCGATGCAGGTTTCCAGCGATTCGGCTAGGCGGGTTTCGATGTCTGGGCGAATTTTAAAGCGGTCTATGACCACCTCAATATTGTGTTTTTTGTTTTTCTCTAGATCGGGTGCGCTGTCCAGGTCAACGACTATGCCGTTGATGCGAGCCCGCACAAAGCCTTGGGTTTTTAAGCTGTTGAGGATGTGAAGGTGTTCGCCTTTGCGGTCCTGTATCACCGGAGCCAGCAGCATGACCTTGGCCCCCTCTTCCAGGGTTAGAATCTGATCGACCATCTGGCTGATGGTTTGGGCCTTTAGCGGTAGGTCGTGATCTGGGCAGCGGGGCTCGCCAGCACGGGCAAATAGCAATCGCAGATAGTCGTATATCTCGGTAATAGTACCCACGGTGGAGCGGGGATTGTGGGAGGTGGACTTTTGTTCGATGGATATGGCTGGAGATAGGCCTTCTATATGGTCTACGTCGGGCTTTTCCATCATCGATAGAAATTGCCGAGCATAGGTGGATAATGACTCCACGTAACGACGCTGACCTTCGGCGTAAAGCGTGTCGAAGGCCAGAGAAGATTTGCCAGAACCGGATAGCCCAGTAATAACAATTAATTTGTCCCTAGGAATATCAATATCGATATTTTTAAGGTTGTGTGTGCGAGCGCCGCGTACGCTGATAGTGTCCATCTTGGCCTCATAATGACAGCGGAACCCAGAATTATATAGTGTAAGTCAGTGGGATAACTATCTAATAAGGCTTCTTGCTCGTTAATAATTGCGATATGTGATTTATGGGTGTTTTCGGCTGCTGAATTGGCCTGGCCGGTGCTCTTTGGGTCGTTTTTGAGGTGCTTGTACAGCTGGTTTCCAGCCAACAAAACATTCCCTCGTCTATCGTTTCAGATGTGTTATTCTAAAACGCTTTTCAGGCGGCAGGCTGGCTCCTACCTAAACAGAAACGATAGATATAGATAAGGGCAGAATTGACCATGGCTCGTGGTGTAAATAAAGTTATTCTGATAGGTAATCTCGGACAGGATCCGGAAGTCCGTTATATGCCGAATGGCAATGCAGTGACCAACGTGACTATTGCTACTAGCGAAAGCTGGAAAGACCGTGACTCTGGGCAGCAGCAAGAGCGTACGGAGTGGCATCGGGTGGTGTTTTTCGGAAAGCTGGCTGAAATAGCGGGCCAGTATTTACGTAAGGGCTCCAAGGTCTATGTTGAAGGCGCGTTGCGCACTCGTAAATGGCAGGATCAAGGCGGTCAAGACCGTTACACGACAGAGATCGTTGTTGATATGAACGGTCAGATGCAAATGTTGGATGGTCGCGCCGAAAGCGGTGCTGGAAACTATCAGAAGCCAGTGCAGCAGGCCGCGCAGCAGCCGGCTCAAAATTTTGGTCAACCACAGCAGTCCTTTCAGCAGCCTAAGTCCGCACCCCAGCAGCCTGCACCGCAACAGGCGGCTCCGCAGCAGCCTGCAGCTGGATTTGATGATTTCGATGACGATATTCCCTTCTAGGTAAGGAGCGACCTTCGTTGTTTGAGTTACCTAAACTGTTGATCATCGGCGCCGAAGGGCAGCTGGGCTATGAGCTGGTGGCTCAGGCGCAGGAGCAAGGATTTGATGTGTTTTCCTGCTCGTCCTCGGATCTGGATGTCGGTAATCAGCAAGCGGTTGCTGCTTTGCTGGGCCAGGAGCTTCCTCTCTATGTGATCAATGCGGCAGGAAAGATTCCTGCTGATAATGTCACGAAGCCCGACTTCAAGGTAAATACCAAGGGCCCGGAGGTGCTGGCGACGGTATGCAGGGGCATGGGTATTGCTCTGATCCAGCTTTCCTGTGCCGAAATCTTTGATGGTCTATCGGATTCCCCTTACCGGGAAGTCGATCTTGTTGCTCCTACCAATGAATATTCCGAGAGCCTATGTCAGGGCGAACAGGCGGTCCGTTCTATTTTGGACCGGCACCTTATCCTCCGTACCGGATGGCTATTTAGTGCTAGAAGTCCCAGCTATGTCTTGCGATTGCTGGAGCAGGCCAGAAAGTCTAAGCAGGTCTGTGTCGCAGACGGGTTGAAGGGCGCGCCAACCTCCGCTGTCGACCTGTCCAGGGTGGTGATGGCTATTATAAAACAGCTGGATTGTGGCGTCGAAAATTGGGGTACATACCATTATTGTGCTACGGAGACCGTTACTTGGTATGGGTTCTCTGAGGCAATTATCGCAGCAGCACGTCAATATGAAGATCTACCGCTTGAAGAGTTGGTCTCCGTTCATCAGTCTGAGCTGGGGCAGCATCAGCGGGTTGCCTATAGTGAGCTTGATTGCAGCAAAATATTGTGTGATTTTGGTATTCATCAAAGATCCTGGCGTACCGGGTTGGTGATAGCTGTGCGTAGCCTTTATATGTAGTTGGGCAGAATAGCGGGCAAGCGGTGCGGGTTAAAGCAGCCAAGGCCAGGGGTAGTGGTTTCGAGCAACCCAGATGATGTAGGCCACGCTGAGGAAGGCAATCAGCAGTGCGCAACGACGGGCTAGTCTGTTTTTACCGCGATTCAGGGCGATAGTGCCGAACAGGATATAAACCAATAAAGCGGTTACTTTAACAGTGAGCCAGTCGTTTTGGAGGGGGTACTGTTTTATGACGAATGTTAAGGAAATGGCGCTTAGCAGGAGTATAGTGTCAATACTCTGCGACAGCTTTCTGATCCATTGCCGTTGATGTAACTCGGACTCCATCAGCATCCAAATCGCCCTGGTCGTAAATAAGCTAATGCTGGATGCGACCGCGATAAGATGAATGTATTTTAACAGCAGGTACATGTGGCGAGTTGATCCTGTCAGGGTTGGATTTAGTGTCATAACATCAGCAGACAGAGCTACATTCTAAGCCAGTTGTAAGAGGTGGCAAGCGATGATGTCGAATAACGAAAACAATACACAGAAATTGGTCGATCGCTTCGGGCGAACGGTTGATTACGTTCGTATTTCGGTCACTGATCGGTGTGATTTTCGTTGTGTCTACTGCATGAGCGAGCAGATGAAGTTTCTGCCGCGCGAGCAGGTACTGAGTCTGGAAGAAATTGAGCAGGTGGCACAGGCTTTTGTTGAGCTGGGTGTTAGCAAGATCCGCTTAACAGGCGGAGAGCCTTTGGTGCGTCGGGGCATTGACCATTTGCTGCATAAGTTAGGAAGGTTGAATGGGCTGGATGAGTTGGTGCTTACTACCAACGGATCTCAGTTGACCAAGCTTGCCGGCGAGCTCAAGGCGGCGGGTGTGAAGCGTATTAACATCAGTCTGGATTCGCTACGGGAAGATCGTTTCAATCGCATTACCCGTACCGGAAAATTACAACAGGTGTTGGCCGGTATTGATCAAGCGGTGGCGGCTGGTTTTGAGCGTATTAAGCTAAATGCGGTGATCATGAAAGGGCGCAACGATGACGAAGTGTTAGACTTGGTCAATTATGCGCGCGATAAGGGCATTGATATTAGCTTTATCGAAGAGATGCCTTTAGGTAATGTTGATCATGAGCGTCAAGAAACCTATTGTTCCAGTGATGAAGTGCGAGAGTTGATCGAGTCTCATTATGTGTTGACCCGCGTTTCTGATCGCACGGCGGGGCCGTCCCGTTACTACCGGATGGAGGGTTCAGAAAGCCGTATCGGCTTTATCTCTCCTCATAGTCATAACTTTTGCAGTGAGTGTAATCGGGTGAGAGTCACTGTCGAAGGGCGTCTGCTATTGTGTCTAGGTAATGAGCATTCGGTGGATCTGATGGCGATTATTAGAGGCAATCCTGGTGATCTTGAATGCCTGAAGCAGGCAATTATCAAGGCTATGGATTTAAAGCCCGAAAAGCATGAATTTGACTTGAGTGCTGAGCCCCAAATTGTTCGCTTTATGAATATGACCGGTGGTTGATAATATACGCGCTTCGAGCGATGGTATTTCTGTCCTGAACGGTTAGAATAGTAGGCTTTTGGATGCCACCATTTGCGGCGCTATCCGCCTGCTGGCGCTCTGGTTTATGCGATATTGAGGATCTGCATGACGGTCACTGCACAAGACCCATTTAAAAACATCCGCCCTTATAATGATGACGAAGTGGCGGAAGTCGTTCAGCGGTTACTGAACACTTCAGAATTTATATCGGCCATGGGCCAGTTTCAATTCCCTTTGTTGAGTCGCTATTTTTCTGCGGGTGTTAATGCGCTGGTGCGTTGGGGGCTGAGTCGACAGCTCTCTGGTGTTGCTGATGTGGCGGCGATGCAGGTTGTTATCTCTGGCTATATGCAGAAGATAATCGACAGCACCACTAACAAGCTTAGTTTCTCCGGTATCGACAATATTAAGCCTGATCAGGCATATCTGTTTATCTCAAATCATCGCGATATCGCAATGGACCCGGCATTTGTTAACTGGGGTTTGTATAGCAGTGGCATGAGCACTATGCGTATCGCCATCGGTAACAATCTGCTCAAAAAAACCTATGTTTCCGATTTGATGCGGCTCAACAAGAGCTTTATCGTTAACCGCTCTGCTAAGGGTATTCGTCAGAAAATGGCTGCGTATATGGAGTTGTCCAGTTACGTAGATCATTCGATCTGCAACGGCCATTCAGTGTGGATAGCCCAGCGGGAAGGGCGGGCAAAGGATGGTAACGATTTTACTGATCCTGCCATTATGAAAATGCTTTATATGAGTAAGAAGAAGCAGGGAGTGGCTTTCAACGAAGTGGTGAAGCAGTTAAAAATAGTTCCTGTCGCAATTTCCTATGAGTACGATCCTTGTGATGCGCTAAAGGCCCGAGAGCTTTATGAGCGGGATAGTACCGGTGAATATCAGAAGTCACAGTTTGAAGATATCGATAGTATTGTCAGAGGAATTACCGGTTACAAAGGTGATGTTCATGTGGCATATGGAGAGCCGTTGACGGCGGATTTTGATACTGCTGAGCAGTTGGCTGAAGCTATTGATGAGTCGATTATCCGTAATTACTATCTTCATGCCTCGAATATTCTGGCGGCTGACAAAGATGCCGAGGTGGATGCTGATAAGCGTGCTCGTTTTCAGGCGCGGTTATCGGATATCCCCTCTGAGTGCCAGGAGCGTTTTGCCTCTATGTATGCCAATCCAGTGTTGAATAAATATAAGCAGTCCCAGGGTTAAATGATGAGTGATTCAGAAGCAGCAGTGCTGACCCATATTGATGCCGAGGGGCATGCGCGTATGGTGGATGTATCTGCCAAAGCCGTGACTACTCGAGAAGCCAGGGCGGAGGCGACTATTCGTATGTTGCCAGAAACTCTGGCGATGATCGTCGATGGTAAGCATAAGAAAGGTGATGTTTTCGCGGTGGCGAGAATCGCTGGAATTCAAGCAGCCAAGCGCTGTTCCGATATTATTCCGCTATGCCACCCTCTGATGCTGAGCTCGGTAAAGGTCGAATTAACCCCGGACCAGGATAATAGTCAGGTTCGAATCGAAACGCTGTGTCGGCTGAGTGGTCAGACCGGGGTGGAAATGGAAGCTCTGATGGCTGCGTCTGCTGCTGCACTGACTCTCTACGATATGTGTAAAGCTGTCGATAGGGGTATGGTGATTGATAGCATCCGGGTATTAGAAAAGAAGGGCGGTAAAAGTGGCCATTGGCAGGTTAGTGAGGAGTAAGAATAGCGCCATGATTAAACTAGTGTACTTCGCCAGTATTCGGGAGCAGTTGGGTTGTGATGAAGAGCAGCTGTCTTGTGACGATAATATTCGCCAGGTAGGTGACTTGGTCTCATTATTGGTTGGTCGTGGTGAGCCATGGAGTGCGGTGTTGGGCGATGCCAGTGTGCTGGTTGCTGTTAATCAGGAAATGAGTCAGGCCTGTGCCGCAGTTAGCGATGGTGATGAAGTGGCTTTTTTTCCGCCAGTGACGGGCGGCTGATTCATTAGACTGTAACCCGGGAGGCTACTGCATAGTGCTTTATCTACGTTCTGCTCTGTTCGCCGGTATTATGTTTATCGGAACCGTTCTTTATGCGGTTATTTGTCTCGTTTTTTTCTCTTTTCTTCCTTTTAGGCAGCGTTTTCCAGCGGTAGTCCTGCTTAACCGTTTTCTGTTGTGGTCTGCAAAAATTGTTTGTGGCGTTCGTTGTGAGATTGAGGGGCTGGAGCACTTGCCCAAATCTGGCGGCTACGTGGTGGTAGCGAATCATCAGAGTGAATGGGAAACATTTTTTCTGCAGACGCTAATTAGCCCGCTGAGTACTGTGCTCAAAAAAGAGCTGTTGAAAATCCCCTTCTTTGGTTGGGCGCTGGCTTTGTTAAGGCCAATCGCTATTGATCGTTCGGAGCGCTCTGGCGCCTTGAAGCAGATCCTGAAGCAAGGAAAGGCCCGTCTTAAGGAAGGGGTTCCAGTGCTTATTTTTCCTCAAGGTACGCGGGTTAAAATGGGTGAGGTAGGCCGTTTCAATAAAGGCGGGGCAATGTTGGCTTGTTCGGCTAAAGTGCCCGTTGTGACTATTGTGCATAATGGTGCTAGCTGCTGGCCTTCCAAGAGTATTCTCAAATATCCCGGAACTATTCGCTTGGTGATTGGGCCATTGATTGAGACCGAAGGTCGTACTGTTGATGAGGTGCATCAGCAAAGTAAGGCTTGGTTAGAAAGCACACTGCTTAATATAAGCGGTAAAGATATAAATCCTGCTCAGGAAGATACAAAAAAAGCCGCTCAATAAGCGGCTTTTTTAATGTTATTTATCAGTCACTCGGAATTAGTCCTGATGGTAGCGCTGGAAGATTAGAGACGCGTTAGTTCCGCCAAATCCGAAGCTATTAGACATTACTCGCTCCATCTTGACGTCTTCCTGTAGTTCTCTGCCTATAGGCATGCCCTCGGCCTCAGGATCCAGGTTTTCGATATTTGCGGATGCTGCAATAAAGTTATTTTGTTGCATCAATAGGGAGTAGATCGCTTCCTGCACACCTGCGGCCCCTAGAGAGTGACCAGACAGCGACTTGGTAGAGGTGACGGTGGGTATGTTGTCGCCGAATACCTGCTTGACTGCCTTTAGTTCCTGCATGTCGCCAGCAGGAGTGCTGGTGCCGTGAGCGTTGACGTAGTCAATAGGGCCGTCAACTGTGCTCATCGCTTGTTGCATGCAGCGAACGGCGCCTTCGCCAGAAGGAGATACCATGTCGTAGCCGTCAGAGGTAGCGCCGTAGCCTACCAATTCAGCGTAGATCTTGGCACCGCGGGCTTTAGCGTGTTCCAGTTCTTCGACTACTAGCATGCCGCCGCCGCCAGCGATAACGAAACCATCACGGTTAGCGTCGTAGGCGCGGCTGGCCTTTTCTGGTGTGTCGTTGTACTTAGAAGATAAGGCGCCCATTGCGTCAAAGAGGACGCTTAGGGACCAATGCAGCTCTTCACCGCCGCCGGCAAAAATAACGTCCTGTTTGCCCAGCTGAATCAGTTCCATGGCATTGCCAATACAATGGGCGCTGGTGGAGCAGGCTGAGGTGATGGAGTAGTTAACGCCTTTTATCTTGAAAGGTGTTGCCAGGCAGGCCGATACGGTGCTGCCCATGGTGCGAGTAACCCGGTAAGGCCCGACTCGGCGCATGCCTTTTTCGCGGAGCACATCGGCGGCTTCGACGATGTTAGCAGAAGAGGCGCCACCAGATCCTGCAATCAGGCCGGTGCGGACGTTAGAAACTTGTTCTTCTGTGAGGCCTGAATCTTTAATGGCTTGATCCATGGCGATATAGGCATAAGCTGCCGCGTCACCCATAAAACGACGAAGTTTACGGTCGATCAGGCTCTCAATGTCGATATCGATGCTGCCAGCAACTTGGCTGCGGAAACCCATTTCCTTGTACTCTTCCTGAAAGGAGATGCCGGAGCGTCCCAATTTGAGGGATTCAAGAACGGTTTCTTGATCACAGCCTAAGCAGGATGTGATGCCAATGCCGGTAACAACTACACGTCGCATGGGGATGACCTCTGTATATGTGATGTAACTCGTATACAAATGAACAAGGGCATTTGTACCTGGGTATCAGCGTATTTTCTGATATTTATTGACACTTGGCCAGTAAGCATTTGTTGTAAGCCAAGTGTCAGGAGCAAAAAATCAGAAAGAATCGGTAGAAGAGAAGAGTCCTACGCGAAGATCTTTTGCGGTATAAATCTCTCGGCCGTCAACTGACAGGGAGCCATCGGCAATGCCCATCACCAGTTTGCGTTCGATAACGCGCTTTAATTCCAGATGATAGGTAACCTTCTTGGCACTGGGTAGTACTTGGCCGAAGAATTTCACTTCGCCACAACCTAAGGCGCGACCTTTGCCAGGGTTGCCTTTCCAGCCGAGGAAAAATCCGACCATCTGCCACATGGCGTCCAATCCTAGGCAGCCAGGCATTACTGGGTCGCCAGGAAAGTGGCAGTCAAAGAACCATAGGTCAGGGTTAATATCGAGCTCTGCGCGAATTTCCCCTTTCCCGTATTGACCGCCATCTGCGGAAATAGTGATGATGCGATCAACCATCAGCATGTTGCCAACGGGAAGCTGTGCGTTGCCAGGACCGAACATTTCGCCGTTGCCACATGTGAGTAGCTCGTCGCGATTAAAAGAGGAGGGCTTGCTCATTGAAAGACTGTGTCCGTTTTATGCTTTATCGTAAGCGGCGATTATAGCGGCTTGTGACCCTTTTCGCATAGTGGTATTGAGGAAAATAGGGGGTTTCCTAGGGTTATGAGCGTCTAGAAACCGCCATTTCGGTCAATTGAGTCATAACATCCTTGAATTCGCTGTCAGGGATCTGTTGCAGGCTGGTGATGGCTAAGTTGGCTTGTTCGCGTGCTTTTTGGTGGGTGTATTCAATGGATCCAGTTTCGGCAACGGCTTCGCTTATGGGAGCTAGGTCGTCAAGTCCGCCTTTGCGGATGGCCTGACGAATAAGTTGTCGCTGTTTTTCGTTGCCTTCTCTCATGGCGTGAATGAGAGGTAGGGTCGGCTTGCCTTCTGCTAGGTCGTCGCCAACATTTTTTCCCATTTCTTCAGAGGAGCTTTCGTAGTCCATTACATCGTCGATAAGCTGGAAGGCGATGCCAAGGTGTCGTCCGTAAAGGCGCAGCGCTTCTTGTTGTTGCGTGGTTGCGCCTGCGATAACTGCGCCGGTTTCGGTGGCGGCTTCGAAGAGCATGGCGGTTTTGCCAAGAATGACCTTCATGTAGTTTTCTTCAGTTACATCAGGATTCTTGCAGTTTAAAAGCTGTAAAACTTCGCCTTCTGCGATGACGTTGGTGGCGTTGGAGATGATATTCATGATCTCCATACTGCCTAGCTCCACCATCATTTGGAATGATCTGGAGTAAAGGAAATCTCCAACCAGTACGCTGGGGGCGTTACCCCATTTGGCGTTGGCAGTGGCTTTGCCGCGTCTTAGGTCGGAGGTATCTACGACATCGTCATGAAGCAGGGTGGCAGTATGAATAAATTCGATGACGGCAGCCAGGCTGATATGACGGCTATTAAGGGCGTCTGTTCCTGGTTTTTCGCAGGCCCTGGCACATAAAAGTACCAATAATGGCCGGATGCGCTTGCCTCCACTCTCGATAATATAGTGTCCGATCTTTTCGACCAAGGGCACGCCGGAGTGCAGATTTTCAAGGATGAAGCGATTGACTGCTTCAAAGTCCTGGTTGGTCGTTGGATGTAGCTGATGTGGTTGCATATTTGTAACTGGGCAGGCAATGATTTGTTGGCATGCTAAGGCCCTTGTCCTATGGGTGTCAAGCTACCTAAGCGGCCCGCCTGGAATGAGGTTGTGCAATGACTGTACCTCGTGTAGAATTCGCCCCCCTGTGGCCCTCCGTACAAATTGCTCCCTACCATATGGTTTGTTCCATTAGAAGTAGGCATCTTTCAGTAGCCAGGACGGGTCAACATAACTGGAGAATATTATGTACGCAGTGATTGTAAGCGGTGGTAAGCAGCACCGTGTAAGTGAAGGAGAAGTTCTTAAAGTGGAGAAGCTTCATGTAGAAGCAGGCTCTACCGTGGACTTTGACCAGGTTTTGCTGGTTGCTAATGACGAAGACGTAAAGATCGGTGCGCCGGTTGTTGATGGTGCTAAGGTTACTGCGGAAGTGGTTAGTCACGGCCGTGGTAAGAAAATACGCATCATGAAGTTTAAGCGTCGTAAGCATCATATGAAGCAGATGGGCCATCGTCAGTGGTTCACTGAGATCAAAATTACCAGCATCAGTGCTTAATAGCTTGATCGTGTAACTGGTAAATTTAGGAGAATACAATGGCTCATAAGAAAGCAGGCGGTAGTACTCGTAACGGTCGCGATTCCGAGTCGAAACGCTTAGGTGTCAAGCGTTTCGGCGGCCAGAAAGTAACTGCTGGTAGCATTCTGGTACGTCAGCGCGGTACGCGTTTTCACCCAGGAGATAACGTAGGTTGTGGCAGAGATCATACTCTCTTTGCTACGTCTGAAGGCGTTGTTAAGTTTGAAGTTAAAGGGCCTAGCAACCGTAAGTATATAAGCATCATTAGCGCTTAATACGGCAGCTTCCTCAATAAAAAGCTCCGCCAAGTGCGGGGCTTTTTTTGTTTATGCCATTTGAAGCAGGAATGCTTCAGCGCTAGTCTTATACAGCGGTAGTCGCTTGAATAAAACCTGATCCGACGATTGGGCCGTGGAGCAAAATCATGAAGTTTGTTGATGAAGTGGTGATCAGCGTTGAAGCCGGTAAAGGCGGTAACGGCTGTCTCAGCTTTCGGCGTGAGAAGTATATCGCCAAGGGTGGTCCTGATGGCGGTGATGGCGGCGATGGCGGATCGGTTTTTATTCAGGCAGATTTAGGTTGTAATACCCTAGTGGATTACCGTTTTCAGCGTCGTTATCGGGCAGACAGCGGAGAAACCGGAAAATCGCGTGATTGCACCGGCCCAAAAGGTGAAGATGTTATTCTAAGGGTGCCTGTGGGTACTACGGTTATTGATGAAGATACTCTCGAAGTGCTTTGTGATTTGACTGAGCATGGGCAGCTTGAAAAAGTAGCTCAAGGTGGTTTTCATGGTCTCGGTAATACCCGCTTTAAGTCCAGTGTTAATCGTGCTCCGCGGCAAACAAGTAAAGGTTCTATCGGTGAGTCTCGTAACGTCAAGCTAGAGTTAAAAGTATTGGCTGATGTAGGGCTTCTGGGGTTGCCAAACGCGGGTAAGTCGACCTTTATTCGTGCCGTTTCAGCCGCCAAGCCTAAAGTTGCCAATTATCCGTTTACGACTTTGGTTCCTAATCTGGGTGTGGTTAGCATCGAGAAAGACCGCAGCTTTGTGGTCGCAGATATCCCTGGGTTGATCGAAGGCGCAGCTGAGGGCGCGGGTTTGGGGATTCGTTTTCTTAAGCACCTTGCACGTACTCGGTTGTTGCTTCATCTTGTGGATATGGCGCCGTGGGACGACGTAGAGCCCGCTGAATCTGCTCAAATTATTATCCGTGAGCTGGAAAAATTCAGCCCGGCATTGGCGGGGCAGGAGCGCTGGCTTGTGCTTAATAAGCTTGACCTTGTTCCGGAAGATGAGCGCGAAGCTCGCTGTCGGGCGGTGGTGGATGCTTTGGATTGGCAGGGGCCAGTGTTTGAAATAGCCGCTATCTCCAAAATAGGCACTCAGCAGGTCTGTCACTCGATAATGAATTATATCGATGAGCGTAAAGCGCTTGAGGCTGAGGATGAGGGTGTTGCCGAGGCTGAAGTTGCACGTAAAGCTGTGTTAGAAGAAGAGGCGCGGGAGCGTCTGCTTCGTTATCGGGAAGATATGCGTAATCGCAAGCCCGGTGAGGATGATGATGAAGATTGGGATGACTTTGATGATGACGATTATGACGTTGAAGTTGAATATGTTCCCTAAGGTTTAGGTGCATGAACGAAAGAGAAAAAGTATCTGCAGCCCGTCGTTGGGTGGTGAAAATAGGCAGTGCATTACTGACTAATGATGGTAAAGGTCTGGATCACCAGGCAATTGCGCTTTGGGTGGAGCAGATGGTTTGCTTACGCCGGCAGGGCGTTGAATTGGTTCTGGTTTCTTCCGGCTCTGTCGCTGAAGGTATGACTCGGTTGGGCATGACCAGTCGCCCGGACGAGCTGCATCAGTTGCAAGCTGCAGCAGCGGTTGGTCAGATGGGGCTGGTGCAAACTTATGAGGCCTGCTTTAAGCGGCATCAGATGCATGCGGCGCAGATTCTGTTAACTCATGATGATCTTTCCAACCGGAAGCGCTATCTCAATGCTAAGGGTACCTTGGGTGCTCTGTTGAAGTGGGGAGTGGTGCCGGTTGTCAATGAGAACGATACCGTCGTTACTGATGAGATTTGCTTCGGCGACAATGATACGCTGGCTGCCTTAGTCGCTAATCTGGTGGTAGCAGATGCACTGATAATTCTCACAGATCAGCAGGGCTTGTTTGAAAGTGACCCCCGTAAAAACCCCGATGCCGAGTTAGTCAAAGAGGCACGAGCCGAAGATGCTCGTCTTGATGGGATGGCTGGTGGTGGAGGAGTGTTGGGTCGTGGTGGTATGGCGACTAAAGTGCGGGCCGCGCGCTTGGCTGCTCGCTCTGGAGCGGCTACGGTGATCGCCAGTGGTCGTGAGGTTGATGTGCTGGTGCGGTTGCGGGCCGGTGAGTCGCTGGGAACCTTGCTTACGCCTGAGTGTACGCCACAGGCGGCTCGCAAGCAGTGGTTGGCGGGGCACTTGAAGGCTCGCGGTACCTTGGTGTTAGATGCGGGTGCGGTTAAGGTTTTGCGTAACTCAGGTCGTAGTTTGTTGCCGGTCGGTGTTAAGCAAGTCAGTGGAAAGTTTTCCCGCGGAGAGATGGTGCTTTGTGTTGATGAGCAGGGCGCGGTAGTTGCCCGTGGCTTGGTGAACTATGGTATCGAAGAGGCGGCTAAGATTATTGGTAAGCCCAGCGGTATGATTTTAGAGGTCTTGGGTTATATGGCGGAAGAGGAGTTGGTTCACCGGGATAATTTAGTGCTGGCCTGATTGCTTGAGGCTCTGGGTGCTGAGAAGTCTTTCCCGTAGAAATAAAAAAAACCGGCTAGTGCCGGTTTTTTTATGATTCAAAAGTCTGCTTACAGAGCTTTGATCTGGGCATTCAGGCGGCTCTTATGGCGAGCGACCTTGTTCTTATGAAAAATGCCTTTGCTGGCTGCGGCGTCAAGTGCAGGAGCTGCAGCAGTAAAAGCTGCTTGAGCGGTTTCTTTATCGCCAGCTGCGATAGCGGCGACGACTCTTTTCAGGTACGTACGCGTCATGGAGCGCAGACTAGCGTTTTGCTGACGACGATTTTCAGCTTGGCGTGCGCGTTTTTTTGATCCAGCGGAATTTGCCACAATCTGGCTCCTCTATAAATGTTGAAATCATTTGGCTTAAAAACAAAGAGGCGAAATTATTCATATATCTGCCCCTCATGTCAATAAATTTCAGTGTTTTTGTTGTTTCTCCGTTGCTTCAGCAGCTATTATGGTCGCGCAAAATTTAATCGCCTCCCGGCACTAGGATATTTCAGTGAATGGATGAATCTCCAGGTACTGCGCCAGAATCCCCAAAAAACGACAAAAGCAAAAAACCTGCAGGGCTGCTCAAGTCCAGTTTGATGGTTGGTTGCATGACCATGCTCTCGCGCATTCTGGGGCTGGCTCGCGATGTAGTCATTGCCCAGGAGTTTGGTGCTGGTGCCAGTGCGGATGCTTTTTTTGTAGCCTTTAAAATCCCTAATTTTCTCCGTCGCCTGTTTGCTGAAGGGGCTTTTTCCCAGGCCTTTGTGCCAGTGTTGTCCGAGTATCGCACTCAAGAGGATGCTAACGCTGTTAAAGCATTGGTGGACCGCGTGGCTGGTAGTCTAGGGCTGGTGTTATCAGGCGTGACTGTGCTGGCAATTGCTGGTGCGCCTTTGTTGGCAATGTTGTTCGCACCCGGTTTTTATATGCAGGATGAGCTTAAGTTTGCGCTGACTGTGGATATGTTAAGAATTACCTTTCCTTATTTAATGTTGATCTCTTTAACGGCGTTTGCGGGATCGATACTCAATAGCTATGACCGCTTTCTGGTGCCTGCGTTTACACCAGTGTTATTGAACCTGTCATTAATCGGTTCGGTTTTCTGGTTGCAGCCCTGGTTGGAGACGCCAGTAATGGCGCTTGCCTGGGGTGTGGTTATTGCTGGTTGTGCGCAATTGCTGCTGCAATTGCCTTTTCTTCTGCGTATTGGCTTGCTGCCATCGCCGTTGGTGGATTTCCGTCATGAGGGGGTTCGGCGCATTATGACGTTAATGTTGCCTGCGATTTTTGGGGTGTCAGTCAGTCAGATAAATCTACTGTTGGATACGGTGCTGGCGTCATTCCTGCAGACAGGCAGCGTGTCTTGGTTGTATTTTTCGGATCGTCTGGTGGAGCTGCCTTTGGGTATATTTGGTATCGCAATCGCCACCGTGATATTGCCCAGTCTTTCGCGTAAACATACTTCAAAATCTGCCGATGAGTTTGCTCGAACGCTGGATTGGGCGCTACGCATGGTGTTGCTGATCGGGTTGCCGGCAGCGTTGGCGCTCTGGGTGTTGGCAGAGCCATTGATCGTCAGTCTGTTTCAGTATGGTGCCATGAGTCCGCGAGATGTGACTATGACGGCCTTTAGCTTGCGAGCCTATAGCATCGGATTGCTAGCGTTTATGTTGATCAAGGTGCTGGCGCCGGGGTATTTCTCTCGTCAGGATATCAAGACGCCTGTTGCCATCGGTATTAAAGCGATGGCGGCGAACATGGTGATGAACCTGATGCTGATTTATCCTTTACAGCACGCCGGGTTGGCGCTGGCTACCTCGTTGAGCGCCTTTCTGAATGCGGGTTTGTTGCTGCGAGGGTTGCTTCGAGATCAGGTGTTTCGATGGCAGCAGGGTTGGGGGGGGTTTGGTGTGCGGCTGCTGTTGGCTAACGGTGCGATGATGGTTTTTCTGCTTTATTTCTCCTCAGCTGTTGAGCAGTGGTTGGATTGGACTCTGTGGCTGCGGGCTTGGAATCTTGCTGGGCTGTGTCTGGGTGGCGGTGCTATTTACTTTGTGGTGCTGTGTTTGGCCGGGGTGCGTTTGTCGCATTTGCGACATTAGTGGGTTTTAAATTCGGTTTTTGTACATGCGATGGCGGTATTCTGCTGTCCATTGCTAGGGTATAATGCGCGGTTCATTTATTGGGGGCGGTATAGCGCTGCATGGAGTTAATTAGAGGTCTTCACAACTTGCGTGATCAGCATCGAGGCTGTGTCGCGACAATTGGCAATTTTGATGGCGTGCATTTAGGCCATCATCAGGTATTGCAGCAGGTTAGTGAGAAAGCCAGGTCCTTGGGGTTGCCGTCAGTCGCTATCGTCTTTGAGCCCCAACCCCGTGAGTTTTTCGAAGGTGCTAATGCGCCGCCGAGATTAACCCGTTTCAGAGATAAGTTTGTATTGCTGCGTAAGCATCAGATCGATCGGGTTTTCTGCCTGCATTTTAATCAGCGGCTGAGGTCGTTAACCGCAGAACAGTTTATCGATCAGTTATTGTTAAATGGTCTGGAAGTGAAGTATTTTGTGGTTGGCGACGATTTTCGATTCGGTTGCGATCGTACGGGCGATTTTGAGCTGTTGAGCCAGGCAGGTAAGCGTCATGGATTTACCGTGGTTAATACAGCGACTCATGTTGTCGAAGAGGCGCGGGTCAGTAGTACTCGGGTCCGCAAGGTTCTGGCTGCGCACGATTTCGAATTAGCTAAAAGCCTGTTGGGGCGGCCCTACACCCTGAGTGGTAAAGTGATACATGGTCGCAAGCTGGGACGTCAGTTGGGCGTGCCTACTGCGAATATGTCCCTGCAGCGTAAGCGCCTGCCTTTTGAGGGTGTCTTTGTTATCGAAGCTGTTTTGCAAAATGGTGAGCGCCGGCAAGGGGTTGCCAACGTAGGAACACGGCCAACAGTGAAAGGGGACTCTCCGCTGTTGGAAGTACATTTGTTTGATTTTGATAGCACTATCTATGGCCAGCGGCTGGAAGTCGAATTCAAGGCATTTCTGCGTCCCGAGCAGAAATTTGATGGTGTTGAGGCACTAAAGCAGCAAATCATGGCGGATATTGCTGCTGCCAGAAATTGGCATCCGCAATCGTAGCAAGCCAGGGTCTTGGCCTGAACTGCAAAATTGTGGACCGAATTAATTGTGAAAATGAAGTGAAGCTCTGAAATGACTGACTACAAAAATACGCTCAATCTACCGCAAACGGATTTTCCTATGCGAGGAAACCTGGCCCAGCGCGAACCACAGCTGCTTGCCGAGTGGGATCAGATTGGCCTGTACCAGAAAATTCGTGAAGTCAGTCAGGGCAGGGATAAGTTTATCCTTCATGATGGCCCTCCTTATGCCAACGGCGATATTCATATCGGTCATTCGGTCAATAAAATCCTCAAGGATATTATCGTTAAGTCCAAAAACATGAGCGGTTTTGATGCCCCTTACGTGCCGGGCTGGGACTGTCATGGTCTCCCCATCGAGCATAAAGTGGAAACCATGATTGGCAAGGCGGGCACCAAAAAGACCTTTAAGGAATTTCGCCAGAAGTGTCGTGAATATGCCGGCAAGCAGGTAGATGGTCAGAAAAAAGACTTTATTCGCCTGGGTGTTCTGGGCGATTGGGATAACCCTTATCTCACCATGAATTTTAAGACCGAGGCCAATATCATCCGGGCTCTCGGCAAAATCGTCGAAAACGGTCACTTGGTTAAGGGTTACAAGCCTGTCTACTGGAGTGTGGTCGGAGCCTCCGCTTTGGCAGAAGCAGAAGTGGAATACCAAGACAAAGTCTCCACCGCTATCGATGTGCGTTTCCGGGCGGTTGATCAGGATGCTTTCCTGTCTGCCTTTGAGCAGGACGGCGAAAGCGAAGGTCCGGTTAGCGCAGTGATCTGGACTACGACGCCTTGGACCTTGCCATCGAATCAGGCGGTGTCGCTGAATGCTGATCTTGATTATGTGTTGGTGGAGCTGGATTTCGGTCTCGGCCAGGAGCGCATTTTAGTGGTAGAAGCGTTGCTGGAAAACGCCATGGAACGCTACGGTATCGAAGACTATCGCGTCGTTGGTCGTTGTAAGGGTGAGGCGCTGGAACATCAAGCGCTGCAGCATCCTTTCTTCGACAAGCAGGTGCCGATTATTCTCGGTGATCATGTGACTGTCGATGCCGGTACTGGCGCTGTGCATACCGCACCAGACCATGGTGTGGAAGATTTTGTAGTCGGTCAGAAATATGCCATCGAGACACTGAACTTGGTTGATGGCCACGGAATTTTTGTTTCTTCGGCAGGCCAGTTTGCCGGGCAGCATGTGTATAAAGTCGATGACGAAGTCGTCGCTTTGTTGCGGGAAAAGGATTGCCTGATTAAGGCGCATAAGTTTGAACACAGCTACCCTCATTGCTGGCGTACCAAGACTCCGCTGATCTACCGTGCCACACCGCAGTGGTTTATCAGCATGGATGAAAACAACCTGAAAAAAGATGCCACCGAAGCAATCAAAGGTGTGCAGTGGTTCCCTAGCTGGGGGCAGAGTCGTATTGAGGGGATGGTTGATCAGAGCCCTGACTGGTGTGTTTCCCGTCAGCGTACCTGGGGCGTGCCTATTGCTCTATTTATCCATAAGGAAAGCCAGGAGCTGCATCCAGAGACCGCTCGTCTGATTGAGGAAGTGGCGCAAAAGGTTGAGCAAGGCGGTATTGATGCCTGGTTTGATCTTGAGCCTCAGGAGCTGCTGGGTGATGAAGCGGATCAGTACATCAAGGTTAACGACACCCTGGATGTTTGGTTTGATTCCGGTGTGACGCATTATTCTGTACTGGATCAGGATGAAAATTTGGCATTTCCGGCAGATCTTTATCTGGAAGGCTCCGACCAGCATCGTGGCTGGTTCCAGTCTTCGTTGAAAACCGCGATTGCGATCAAAGGTGTTGCCCCCTACAAGCAAGTGCTGACCCATGGTTTTACCGTCGATCAGAACGGTCGCAAGATGTCGAAGTCAGTGGGTAACGTTGTTGCGCCCCAGAAAGTGATGAATAAGTACGGAGCAGATATCCTGCGTTTGTGGGTGGCTGCCACTGATTTTAGTGGTGAGATGGCGGTCTCCGACGAGATCCTTAAGCGTACTGCTGATTCTTATCGTCGAATCCGTAATACGTCGCGGTTCTTATTATCGAACCTAAGCGGCTTTGACCCCGTTCAACATACCGTAGCGGCAGACGACATGCTGGCCTTGGATCGTTGGGCTGTGGACCGCGCCGCACAGTTGCAGAAAGAAATTCTAGAGGCTTATAACAGCTACCAGTTCCTTAACATCTATCAGAAAGTGCATCACTTTTGTGCTCTGGATCTGGGCAGCTTCTATCTCGATATCATTAAGGATCGTCAGTACACCACCAAGCCTGATAGTTTGGCTCGCCGTTCCTGTCAGACCGCATTGCATCAGATAATGGAAGCAATGGTGCGCTGGGTTGCGCCGATCCTGAGCTTTACGGCTGAAGACATCTGGAAACAGCTGCCGGGCGACCGCAGTCAGTCGGTGCATCTGGATACCTGGTTTGAAGGGCTGGCAGAATTATCCGGTGATGAGGCCATGGGCCGCGAATACTGGCAGCAGATTATGGACGTCAAAACGGCGGTCAATAAAGAGCTTGAAAACCAGCGTAATGCCGGTGCTGTAAAGTCGGGACTCGGTACTGATATTGTGCTGTACGCCGATGAGCAGTTGCAAAAACTGCTGGCAACCCTCGATCAGGAGCTGCGCTTCGTACTGATCACCTCGTCTGCTACCGTCGCGCCCCTGGATCAGGCTGCGGAAGATGCCGTAGCAACGGATCTGAGCGGTTTGAGGCTGAAGATCAATGTCAGCGACCATCAGAAATGTGTTCGCTGCTGGCACCACCGTGAAGATGTGGGTACTCATCAGGAGCATCCTGAACTCTGTGTTCGTTGCGTAGACAATGTTGACGGTGACGGCGAACAGCGCGCTTACGCCTGATGATAGGATCAAATGCTCAACAAGGCTCTGCCAAGGGCGGAGCCAATGCGCTGATATGGCTGTGGCTTAGTCTGCTGGTAATGCTGCTGGATCAAGGTAGTAAATACCTAGCGGTTTCCACTCTTAGCTACGGTGATCCGGTGTCTGTGCTGTCTTTTTTTGATCTTACTTTGTTGCATAATACCGGTGCTGCTTTTAGCTTTTTGGCAGGCCAGGATGGGTGGCAGCGCTGGTTCTTTGTAGCAATCGCTTTCGGCATGTCTATTTATTTGCTGTTGTGGCTAAAGAACACTCCCAGGCAGATGGTGTTACAGGCGTCGGCGTTAGCGCTGATTCTGGGTGGCGCTCTGGGCAATGTGCTGGATCGGGTGAGTTTGGGTTATGTTGTCGATTTCATCTCCGTGCATTGGCAGCACTATTATTTCCCCGCTTTTAATATCGCCGATTCAGCGATTACGGCCGGCGCCATATTGTTGATTTGGGATATGGTTATTGTCACTAAGGGCAATAGTCAGAATTCAGACGTACAGGAATAGAACTATGTCCGAGCAGTTGATCGGCCCCGGCAAGCAGGTAACGCTGCATTTCGCGATAAAATTGGAAGATGGATCTATCGTTGATTCAAATTTCGACAAGGACCCTGCCACCTTCGCTGTTGGTGATGGCAATCTGCTGGCTGGATTTGAGCAGGCCTTGAGTGGTATGTCTGCAGGAGAAAAGCAAGTGTTGCGGATTATGCCTGAGCAGGCGTTTGGTATGCCCAACCCGAATAATGTTCAAGTCATTCCTAAGGATCGCTTTAAGGATATGGAGCTAGAGCTAGGCATGGTGATGACCTTTGCTGATGCGGCTCAGGGAGAGCTTCCTGGTGTTGTTCAATCGATTGAAACAAAACAAGTTAGTATCGACTTTAACCACCCTCTGGCAGGTCGGACGCTATTCTTCGAAGTCGAAATCATCTCTATCGAAGATGCCTAATCAGGCAGTTTTTCTGTTCAGTTGGTTGCAAATTAATCAATATATATTGATATAGAGCAATTTTTGGACTAGCCCTCTTGTAAACACTTGTTCTATTCTTATGGTTAGGCATGGACTTTCGAATGGTTGGCATAATACTGCAGCCTGCTAAAGTGTTGTTAGCCATAGGCCGATACCTAGAGGACGACTGTTTCGGTTATCAGCCATATTGCTTTAGCTCAATAATAAATCAGAAAAGGATTTATCTGCCCCATGCCATGCCATCCACCAACTAAGCTAACAGTAGCCATGAACCCAGTAACAGTGAACCGTGGATTTACGCTGATAGAATTGATGATCGTATTGGTTATAGCCGGTGTTCTATTGCTGGTGGCCACGCCCAATTTTGATTCAGTGATTGTGGGCAGCAAGATCGACAAAGCGCGTTATTCAATGGCGTCGAGTTTGGCCTACGCACGTACAGAAGCAGTCCAGCGTGCTGATACTGTATTTTTGTGCCGAGGCAGCTCTGGAGCTTGTGGCACCAATGATTCACTCGGAGATATAACCTGGTCTACGGGCTGGCATGTAAGGGATTCGACAGGGATCCTGCGGACGGTGGACAGCGACAATGATGGAGTGGATGTCATTTATGCCTGTGGTGATTTTATCTCTTTTAATGCCGATGGTGAGAAAACGTCTACGACTACACTTGAGTGTGGTTTCACCTTTTCGAAGAGCGGTCCCGATACCAGTTTTGACAAGAGTTTGTTGATCAATGCGGTGGGTCGAGTTCGTATGGAGTAAAGGCTAAATGATTAATCGCAGTCGTATTTAGGAGAAAACCGTTGCAATTGAAGCACAGCAGGACAATGGATGCCCAGCGCAGTGATGGTTTTACACTGATCGAAGTGCTGGTCGCAGTTCTTATTTTATCCATCGGTATTTTTGGATTGATCGCATTGGAGAGCACCGCTCTTCAAAATAATCAGGATGCCTATGTACGCAGCCAGGTTACCGTCCTTATCTACGATATCACCGATAAAATGCGCTCAAACATGGGCACCGACTACGAGACCGTGACTGTCGCTTCAGCGGCCTGTGTTAGCTATTCTGGCCCCCCCTCTTCTTGCAACGCCGCCCAGGTTGCTGGCAATGACCGTTATGATTGGGAGCAGGCGATTAGAACAATCACTTCATCTGGATCGGGCGCCATTGCCTCATCAGGAGCGATCACCACAGTGACCGTTAGCTGGGATGATGACCGTAGTTCAGCATCGTCCGTGGCGTCAATATCCATGAGCTTTGAGCTATGAAAATAACCAATAAACATCCTCGTTCAATGTCCGGTTTTTCCATGATCGAGCTGATGATTGCCATGACATTGGGCTTAATATTGACATCGGCCATCTTGCAGACTTTTGTTGGCCTTAAGGAAACGTACGAATTTCAAGAAGAGTTTTCGCGGATACAGGAGAACGGACGTTTTGGTATCGAATTTTTAACTAGAGATATCCGCGAAGCCGATTTTTGGGGCTGTAATGGCGATGGGTTGGGCAAGGTGCGAAATCATCTTAACGCAACCAGTGATGCCGTATTTTCCTTTACCGATGGTGTTAATGGTACCAATGGTACGCTACATGGTAGCAACCGGGCTGAAGACTTGCCTGATACCTTGGTACTGCGCGGCGGTACTGGTTCGGGCATCAATGTAGTCGACGTGCCCGCATTACCGGCGGCGAGCCTTAAAATTAGTGATAATAGTGGCCTGAAAGAAGATGACGTGATTTTGGTCTCAGACTGCTCCCACGGAGAGATATTTCAGGTGACTAATAATCCAAACGTTGGCGCAAACGCCAACGAGGACAATCTTATACACGGCACAGGTGCCGTCTCTGAAGGCCCGGGAAACGCCACGCAGAATTTCCAAAAAATATACGGCACCGATGCCGAGGTGTTTAAAGCTCAAAGTCTTACTTATTCTATCGGAGCAACGACCAGGGGGGTGTCGGTTCTATTACGAAACGGTGTCGAGCTCGTAGAAGGGATAGAAAACTTACAGGTGTTGTTTGGTGAGGATACCAATGACGACCAGTCTCCCGACTATTATGTCACCGCCGATCAGGTAACGGATATGGACCAGGTGATTAGCATCCAAGTGTCAATATTGATCAGCAGTCTGCGGGATAATTTAACCGATACGAATCAGCTAGTGGATTATAACAGCGGAGTATTAGACTCTTCTGATCGACGTATCCGTAAAGTATTCAGTACCCGTGTTGCCCTGCGCAATCGGTTGAATTAGGAGTTGAAATGGCTGTTTTAGGTGCTATGCCGAAACGTTCACAGTCGTTGCCTCGACAGCAGCGGGGGGCAACGCTGATTGTCTGTATGATTATTCTGGTGGTGATTACTTTTATGGGGGTGGGCAGTATTCAGGACACCACCATGGAAGAAAAAATGGCTGGTAATATGAAGAACCGCAATATGGCGTTTCAGGCCGCTGAGAGTGGCTTGAGAGATGCTGAGGGCTATCTGTCCTCAACGGTTGTGTTACCGGCCTTCAATGGCACCACTTCCGGCTTAATCGCACAGATATCGGGTAATGACCCGTCACCCTATAAATGGAGTGACAGCGACTGGACGGCTTCATCAGGTGTTTATCCGAAGACTGGTGGTGACAGCATTCCTCTGGTTTCTTCGCAGCCGCGTTTAGTGATTGAAAAATTGGAATCAGTCGAAGCAACGCCAGATCTGGAAGCCGGACAGCCAGCGGATACGACCGAATACTTCAAAATAACGGTAAAAGCGGTCGGTGGAACATCTTCATCCGTCGTCATCGTAGAATCTATCTATAAACGTTAAAGCCCCGCTAGATTGGGGCAAGTGAGTGGAACTATGAACTTGTTTATCACGCGACAGCTAGCCGGCACAGCTACTTTAATGGTAGTGGTGGGGGCCGTATCAGCAGGGTCAATTTCTCAAGTCCCCCTCACTTTAAGCAGTGATACCGACCCGAATATTATGTTTCTAATCGATAGTTCGGGGTCGATGCAGAATATCGTGCCGGATTCGCCTTATGATTCCAGCACCACTTATGAGTGTAGTGGGACCGCGATAGCTGCCGGAGCGTCGATTGATATTCGAGTAGGTTCGGACGGAGTGCCTTATTTTAATGATGGCTCCAGCGATTATGACTGGGGAACTCCAGGTGTTGATCTTGCTCTTCCTGCGTTGAATGTTCGTTGTTTCGTTCCAGCTTCGAATTACAACGCAAGACTTTATGGTGAGTCTGCCGCCGCGCCTTATGTGCCTGAGGGCTATTTGGCTGCGCAGTATACGGGTAACTATCTTAATTGGTATTTTGGTTCCGATGTCGCTGGTACCAATTATGGCTCTTCATCCCCGGATTGGGGGACAGGAACGATTAGAAATAAGCCGTTAACTGAAAGGCGGATGGAGATTGCTCAATCTACGGCGAATAATTTGATCGGCTCGCTGAGTGATGTCCGAGTGGGACTGGCAACATACAGTGGAATTGACGGGGCAGAAATTAATATAGGTGTAGCGGATATCGCCAGCAATAGTGCTCCTATGATAACCGCTATTAACGCGATTTCTCCCAATGACGCAACGCCTCTGGCTGAAGCTTTATTAGATATAGGGCGCTATTTTGTCGGACAAGAAGATCGGGACACTCCTATTCCTGCTGCAAGCTCCCTATCGCAGCATGACCCTTTAACATCTTGCACGGTCAATGGTCAGTACACAGGGAGCTTTACCTTGCATCCTGATGGTACTCCAGCAACCAAGACGCTTTTTGAGCTGTTTGAGGGTGCTGCTCCTCAGATGAACTCGGTCGACCTGGAATCTCCAATCTGTCATTACTGTCAGAAAAACTTTGTGATTTTGCTGACGGATGGCCGTCCTACACAGGATCAAACAATACCAACCCCTTTGGAAGATTATGATGGCGATTGTGCAGGGGCATCCCCTGCTTGCGATACCCACGATCGTAAAGGGCCTGCTACAAATTACGAAGATGATAGCCTTGACCCCAGTGATTATCTCGACGATGTTGCTAAAGCATTATATGAGATCGATCTAAGGCCCGATATTGATGATGCTAACGGTGATGAAATCGTTAATAATATTGTCACTTACACTATCGGTTTTGCCGACGCTCAGGTGATTAATGATCCTCTGATGCAAGATACGGCAACCAATGGTGGCGGTGAATTTTTAGCTGCCTCCAACGCAGGAGCTTTGAGTAGCGCTTTAAATGCCGCGATCAACGATATCCAGGAACAGATTTCTTCAGCTTCAGCCCTGACCGCCAGCTCCACTCGCCTGGATACCTCCACCTTTGTGTTCCAGTCATTGTTTAATAGTGGTAACTGGAGTGGTCAACTGCTGGCCAAACCGGTGAATTCTAATGGCACACTAGGGACTGAGGCATGGGATGCTGCTGCGCAGATACCTGCCCACGGTAGCCGTAACATTGTTTCCTGGGATAGCGCGACCTCAGCGGGCTTTGATTTTAACGTCACCAATATCTCCACCATTCTGGCATCGATCGCCACTATCGATGACGATGAGGTTAACTACTTACGGGGTGATACCCGAAAGGAGCTGCAGTCAGGCGGCACCTTGCGTAATCGCCCTGTTGTCAGTGGTGCAATCAGAGTGCTGGGGGATATCATCAATTCTAATCCAGTCTTCGTCAGCCATGAAAATTTTGGTTATGAAAAACTGGGTGGGTCGCTAGGTTCCGCCTATGCTGCGTTCCGCTCTACGACCTCCTATGCCAACCGCAAACCGATGATATACGTCGGTGCAAATGATGGGATGCTGCATGGATTTTATCTAGGCCGAGATACCAACGGGGATAACGTACTGGAGGCTGATACGGATACGACTCAGCCGGGTGCAGAGGTTTTGGCTTATATTCCCAAGGCGGTTTACAGCAATTTGGAGTCTCTGACAGAGTCGACCTATAGCCACAAATATTTTGTTGATGGTTCACCCCATGTCGGTGATGCCTATATTGATCCAGATGGAGACCCGAGTATCGCTACGACTAAGGCATGGCGCTCAGTATTGGTCAGCACGACTGGCGCGGGAGGGAAAGGCGTCTTTGCACTGGATGTAACGACACCGAGTTCTTTCTCGGCTGCCAATGTACTGTGGGAGGTTGATGATACCACCACCACTGATGATTTTTCCGACATGGGGACCACTATCGGAGAGGTGACTATCGTCGGCTTAGAAAATGGTCAGTGGGCAGCGGTGTTTGCCAACGGCTATAACAGCAGTACTGGCAAAGCGGTGATCTATGTAGTTGATCTTGAGGATGGCTCAATCATTAAGAGCTTCGATTCGTTGACTACGGGGAACGGCATGTCTACTCCCGTTGCCGTCGATACAGATGGAAATCTAAAAGCAGATACAATCTATGCTGGGGATCTGAAAGGTAACCTCTGGAAGATTGATATCAGCAGCAGTAGTGCTAGCCAGTGGGACTTTTCTCATCCTACAAGCGGACCAGGGAATCCTGAACCGCTATTTATCGCGACGAATGGCATCGTCCAACCCATCACCGCAAAACCTCAGGTTGGCAAACACTCTGATGGAGGTTTTATGGTGTATTTTGGTACCGGTAAATATTATGAAACTGGCGACAATGATGTGCCTGTAACCCCGCAAATACAGACCTTTTATGGTATTCGTGATCATAGTGATGCGCAGGTCAACAGTGATCGTACTGAGCTGGTTGCCCAGACTATTCTTGCTGAAGACACTGCCTTCGGATTTAAGATCCGTGTTACCAGTGACACTGCAGCAGGCGTGGGTGAGACCAAGGGCTGGTATTTAAATTTGCAGTCCCCCAGTACTAATGGGCAAGGCGAGCGTGTTATCAATGCCCCTATTCTGCGCGGTGACCGAGTGCTGTTTACTACATTGATACCGGATGCGGATGTCTGCGGTGTAGGCGGTTCCGGCTGGTTGATGGAGCTGGAGGCACAGACGGGGCAGCGACTAACGGTGCCGCCTTTTGATCTTAACGACGATGGTTCCTTTAATAACACCGATAAGGTTTCAATTGTTGATCTAAATAATGACGGGAGCTATGACTTAACTAATGTGTCCGGTATTCAAAAGGCAGGGCTGGGTATCATTGATAATCCGGTCATATTGGAGTCAGGTTCCAGCGACGTTAAAATCATGAGTGGTTCCAGTGGTGATACTCAGGCGGTTGGTGAGTCAAACAGCACCAGTAGCGGCCGACAGGCTTGGCAGCAATTGAAGTAGTCGCCATCGCTAAGTTTGGTGCTTGAGCTATATAGGCGGTTGATATCGATCGCCAGAGGCTAGACAAAAAACAAAAAGGAAACCTGTAGTTGAAAAACAATCGAGGCCGTAACAGCCAAAAAGGGGTCACTCTGTTGGAGCTGATGATCGTGGTAGCGATCATCGGGATTCTCGCCAGTGTGGCCTACCCCTCCTACCAAGAGTTCGTCAAGCAAGGCCGGCGTGCTGATGCTCAGGGGGCGCTGATGTCCTTTGCCGGGGCTATGGAACGTCATTTCACGGTAAGCGATAGCTATTGTGGTGCCGGAACCACTACTGAGGCCGATTGCGGTTCTGGTGCTACTCATAAAGGTCCACCGTCAATATTCTCGCAAACGAGCCCTGTGGGTAATGGCACCGATGTTTATTACGCCCTTACCATCGCTTCAGTTGGGCCGGCATCGTTTACCATACAGGCGGATCCTGCCGGAGCTCAGATCGGCGATGTTTGTGGCTCGATGACTATTGATCATACCGGTGCCCGAGCTGCCGTTGGTACTGACTGCTGGCGATAGCCGATACACACCAAATATTCGACTACACTGAAAACCGACTTATGGATAAGTCGGTTTTTTCGTTTATGGGGCTTATTAAGCTCTTCTAAACCCACATTGAACTGTCAAGGAATGACGGGAGTGTTGCCATGTGCAAGGATGCACGAGGATTTTTTGCGGATCCGTTTTCATTATCTGTGGGCCATCAGTATGGTCTGTCGTTAACAGAATTACTCATTACTCTGGGGCTAACGGCAACGCTTTCCACCGTTGGCCTGCAGAGTTTTCAATATCAGGTGGCGGCTGCCAAGGCCGATGTCGTTGTTGGTAACCTAAGAACAACATTAGCATTAGCTCGCAGTGAGGCCATTACCCTCGACGCAAGTGTGGTGCTTTGCCGAAAAACTGATAACAGCGTTGCCTGTGCGGGATCTTCCTCCCGTGGCCGGCCACAATGGCGGCAGGGTTGGTTGTTGTTTCAGGACGTTGATGAGGATCGGCTGTATGATGCTGATCAGGGCGATATATTGATGAGGGTTTATCCCAGCATCGATTCTGGTTTTATCCTTAAATGGAATCGAGGGGATTTTATTGCTTATCAGGGTTCGGGTACTCTAGATTCTCTCAACGGCACCTTCTGCCTCTTCAGTCTAAGCGCTGAGTTAGGGCTTAATCGAGAATTAAAGATTCCTTTTACCGGTCGAGTTCGTATGACATCAGGTGAATGCAGTTATGAGCTGTGATTGGACCTACCGTTATTGGATAGTTGGCAGTGGTTGCTGGGCTGATTATTGTGGCAATCTGTAAGCCTGAAAGGAGACGCAAAAAAGCGATGAGTATTGCTGATGTAGTGATAGTAGGCGGTGGAGTGATTGGCATGCTGACCGCAAGGGAGTTGGCAGCTAACGGATCAACTGTGACGCTTATCGACAAAGGTGAGCTGGCCTCAGAGGCGTCCTGGGCGGGTGGTGGTATTGTTTCGCCGCTATATCCTTGGCGTTATTGTGATGGCGTTACGGCTCTGGCCAGTTGGTCGCAAAATAGCTATATCGATCTTTGTCAGCATCTTAAAGACGAGACTGGAGTGGATCCAGAGCTACGTCAGAAAGGCTTGCTGATGCTGTCTGTTGAAGATAAGCAGGAGGCGCTGGATTGGGCGCACCGCTATCAACGACCACTGGAAGAAGTTGCTGGCGATTTTGTCTATCAGCGCGAACCCAGTTTAAAAAAAGGCATAGAGTCTGCGCTTTGGATGCCGAAGGTTTGTAGTGTCCGTAATCCCCGCTTGGGGCAGTCGCTAAAGCTTAGTCTTGACTCTTGCAGCAAGGTTTCTTTGCGACCTTTTTGCCCCATGCTCTCGCTGGCGTTCGAGGGGCAGACAGTTGTTGGTGTAAATACCCCCTCTGGAGTCATACCGGCCGGGAAAGTGATTCTGTGTGCCGGTGCCTGGAGCGGTGAGCTCGCGCAGCAGCTAAATTTGGACTTACCGGTGCAGCCCGTCAAAGGGCAGATGCTGTTATTCAGGGCAGTACCCGGACTGCTGGATCGTGTGGTACTGGACAGTGGCCGCTATCTGATACCGCGGCAGGATGGTCGTATTCTGGTTGGCAGTACCCTGGAGTTTAAAGGTTTCAGTAAGCAGACTACCGAAGAGGCATATCAGAGCCTCTACCAATCGGCTCTTGCCATTATGCCCGCTTTAGCGGACCACCCAGTAGAGGCGCAATGGGCTGGTTTACGGCCGGGATCACCCAGTGGTATTCCTTATATCGGAGAAATTCCAGAGTATCGGAATCTGTTTGTAAATGCCGGGCATTTCCGCAACGGGCTGGTATTGGCACCCGCTTCCTGTCGTTTGGCTGCTGACCTGTTATTGGGTCGGCCGACAATTATCGATCCAGCGCCATACAGTTATGAGGCGCCAAGATTGGATCGCATGCATTGAATCGCACCAGCCTTCGGGCTGGCGCTGCTACGCGTAGTCATTTCAACTAATGCTAGTTGCTAGTTGCTAGTTGCTAGTTGCTAGTTGCTAGTTGCTAGTCGTAAATGGTGGGGGTTGGCTGGCGTTTGTGCTGGGTCTTGGTATAGATGTCGATAAGACGTTCTTCCACCGTGGGTGTTATCGTCCGTCCTTCTAAAAAATCATCGATTTCGTCGTAGCTGAGGCCAAGGGCGGCCTCGTCTGTTTTTGATGGGCTCAGGCACTCTAGGTCCGCTGTCGGGGCTTTTACGACTAGATCTGCAGGTGCTCCAAGAGTGTTAGCCAGTTGTCGTACCTGACGCTTGCTGAGGCCGAAAAGTGGAGCTAGATCGCAGGCACCATCCCCGTGCTTGGTATAAAACCCGGTGATATTTTCCGCCGAATGATCGGTCCCTAATACCAGTCCTCCTAACAGGCCGGCAATTTCGTACTGGATAACCATGCGGGTACGTGCTTTCACGTTGCCTTTGACGAAGTCGATGGCGGTGTCGGTGGCCGAAAGTAAGCCTTGCGCCTTCATTGATCCTAATGTTTCTTCATGAGCGCTATCGGCGCCCAGTTTTACGTTGACTGACAGGCTGACGCTGGGGCGAATGAATTCAAGGGCTGTTTGGGCATCATGTTCATCGGCTTGTACGCCATAAGGTAGGCGAACCGCCACAAATTGATATTGTTCGCCGCTTTCCTTCGTTAGCTGTTCTACCGCCAGCTGCGCCAGACGACCGCAGGTCGAGGAGTCGACACCGCCGCTAATGCCTAGCACTAAGTGTTTTAACCCAGCCTGTTGTAGCTGTTTTTTGATGAAATCTACCCGGCGGGCAATTTCATGCTGCGGATCTATGTCCGGCAGGACTCTCATTTCACTAAGGATAGTGGCGCGATCCATGATTCTACCTCTTACCGTAACTTTCGCAGATATTATGTGTGCTGGGCAATTTTAGCGCTGATTTGAGGCTATCTAAAATGACTGTTGCTGCCGGCCGCTGCAACCTTCATTGGTGTGCGGCCGGGGTTGGAGCGGGATGGGCGATAATCAGTTGGGTCGACACTCAGTCGAATATTCCAAAAGTCCCGCGGCTGAACCAGGAACGCTCCTCTTCTGCTTTGTTGTTAGCAGAGGGCTTTGGTTTTTTCTTGGTCTTTTTCGGCTGCGTTGTTGCTTTATTCTGTTGACCCTCTTCGCCGAACAAGCCGAAGGTGGCGGTATTTAGCATCGAGCGGTTGTTGTTCTCATCGACGTCTAGGGTTTTTCCGTAGTTCGGGAAGTTGCTATTCAATACTTGCTGGGCATGGCTAGCCTGATCATGCAGTTCTAGCTCGGTGTAGGCTAATACCATGACCGCCAGTGCATCGGGTACCGATGGTGTTTCCTGGTAGTTTTCCACTACATAGCGTCCCCGATTTGCTGCCGCAATATAGGCGCCACGGCGAATATAGTAACGTGCTACGTGAATTTCATAGGCGGATAGCTGGTTCTTTAGGGACAGCATCCGGCCGCGGGCATCGGGCGCATATTGGCTAGTAGGGTAGCGGTTCAGCAACGTAGAGAAATCCCCGAACGCATCTCTAGCAGCGCCGGGATCTCGTTCTGATGGGTCGGTCGGTAGAAAACGTGTGGTCAGGCTTTTGTCCGCTTCATAGTTAGTAAGGCCGCGTAGATAGTAAGCGTAGTCAATATTGTCATGCTGAGGATGCAGGCGGATAAAACGGTCGGCAGAGGCGATTGCTTCAGGTGCTTTAGATGACCTGTAGTAAGCGTAAATGAGTTCAAGCTGTGCCTGCTCGGAGTAGCGCCCAAAGGGGTAACGGGATTCCAGCATTTCCAGCTTATCTATAGCGACGCCCCATTCACTCGTTTCAAAAGCGGACATCGCTTCTTCGAATAGCTCCGTTTCCGGGATGTCGAAGAATTTCTCGTCATCAAGACCGAATAGCGAGCAGGCACTGGTGAGGCCGATGAGAGTCGCCAATAAAAGGGCTTTGAAGATGCGCATGAAAGCAGAATCCTATGATATTTCGACTTCAGGCTTCTCTGCTGTCGAGTGGAGTTTCGGTTATACTGTGCAAACGCTTGTGAATGCCCTAGCTATGACTAACTGCATTCCAAGGGGCACCATTTAAACACAGAGTTTTAGCTGAATCCAAAGTATGCCTAGGAATCGGCCCGTAGTTTCACTGAACAAGGTAATTCATGTCCGAAGAAATCAAATTATCCGCCCAGGTTCCATTTGAACTCGGTGGATATCGTCTGGATCAGGCGATGGCCAAAATGTTCCCAGACTATTCAAGATCTAGATTGCAAAGTTGGATCAAAGACGGTGATCTGTTAGTGGACGGAAAACCGATGCGCACCCGGGATAAGTTGCAGGGTGGCGAGCAGGTGGTGGTTGAAGTTCAGCTAGAAGCACAAGAACGCTGGAAGCCGCAGGCGATCGAACTTGATGTGGTTTATGAGGATGACCATATTATCATCATCAATAAACCCACCGGTCTGGTAGTACATCCGGCCGCCGGTCATCACGATGGCACTTTGCTGAATGCGTTGCTGCACTATTGTCCTTCGATCGGCACTGTGCCGCGGGCGGGTATCGTTCACCGCCTTGATAAGGACACCACGGGATTGATGGTGATTGCGAAAACCATTGAAGCACAAACTGAATTAGTGTCTCAGTTGCAGGACCGCTCCATGGGTCGTGAGTATGAGGCCGTTGTTCAGGGCTTGATGACTGGCGGTGGTCAAGTTGATGAGCCGATGGGACGACATCCCAAGAATCGACAGAAGATGTCAGTGTCGCCAACGGGCAAAGAAGCGGTTACTCACTACCGGGTGGTGAAAAAGTTCAGGGGGCATACGCATATCCGCCTGAAGCTGGAAACCGGGCGAACGCACCAGATTCGGGTGCATATGAGTTATATTAACTACCCCTTGGTGGGAGATCCTACTTATGGGGGCAGGTTCCGGCAGC
Source organism: Motiliproteus sp. (assembly GCA_036960175.1). Taxonomy (GTDB): domain Bacteria; phylum Pseudomonadota; class Gammaproteobacteria; order Pseudomonadales; family Balneatricaceae; genus Motiliproteus. The sequence continues at coordinate 80,408 of JBALWH010000002.1, forward strand.
CGAAGGGTATTTCTCCAGAGCTGCAAGAAGCTTTAAGGGGGTTTAAGCGCCAGGCCCTACATGCCAAAAAATTAGAACTCTGGCATCCGTTTAGCGGTGAGCTGGTGAGCTGGGAAGTGGATTTGCCGGAAGATATGCAAGAGTTGCTGGGTATCATGTCCGCTGATGCTAAAAATTTGGACCAGGACTGAAGCAGGTGGCCACAGAGTCATTCTTGCTTCCTGACTGGCCCGCTCCGGATAATGTCAAAGCATTGTCCACGACTCGCGTGGGTGGTTGCAGTGAGTCTCCTTACGCTAGTTTTAACCTTGGTGATCATGTTGGCGATGATGAGCAGCGGGTGCTGGCTAATCGGCAGTATCTGAATAAAAGGCTCGGTGCCGAGGTGAGCTGCCAATGGCTGCAGCAGGTTCATGGCATTGAGGTGATTGAGGTAAGCCGTGCTGGCGCAGTCATTGAAGCTGATGGTGCGGTTACGGGTCAGGATAATTTGGCCTGTATAGTGATGACGGCCGACTGCCTGCCGGTGCTGTTCTGTGACCGAGCGGGCACTCGTGTAGCGGCGGCCCATGCTGGATGGCGGGGGTTGGCATCCGGCGTGCTGGAGGCGACAGTGGATGAATTGCAGTGTTCGCCAGAAGATCTGCTCTGTTGGTTGGGACCGGCTATCGGTGCCAGCGCTTTTGAAGTGGGGCCTGAGGTGCGGGAACAGTTCTGCAAACAGCATGCTGACTCCGTCGAGGCATTTAGGGTCTCGGCATCAGGTAAGTGGCTGGCGGATCTCTATTTGCTTGCCGCTGTGCGGCTGAAGTCGATCGGTGTCGAGGCCATATACGGTGGCAATTTCTGCACCTATAACGATCCACAACGTTTTTTCTCCTATCGACGCGATGGCGTCACAGGCCGCATGGCTAGCTTGATCTGGCTACAGGGCCGTTGAGGGCTCCCCTCTTTTTGATTTTCACGCGAATGACTTTTTCCCTTTCATCTTGAAGTTTGCTGGTAACGACCTCATTTAATAAGTAACAACGCAATCCGCACTATGCTGTGTCTTATCGCAGGATAACGAATGCGCCCACTATTGAGGTTTTGCTATGAGAATGGATCGATTAACCAGCAAATTACAGTCTGCTCTGGCTGATGCTCAATCCCTTGCGGTCGGCAAGGATCACAGTGTGATTGAGCCAGTGCACTTGGCTTCCTCTTTGTTTGGTCAGAAGGATGGGGCAGTAAAACCGCTTATGGCCCAGGCTGGCTTTGATGTTAATCGCATGAGTCAGGGGGTGCAGGCGTTGCTAAATGAACTTCCCTGCGTGCAAAACCCGGATGGTGACCTGAATATGTCACCGAATCTTGGGCGTATCCTCAATCTGGCGGATAAATACGCCCAGCAACACAATGATCAATATATCTCCAGTGAGCTAGTGATGTTGGCCGCGTTGGAAGATAAGGGGCCGCTGGGCAAAATGTTGCGTGACTGTGGCGGCAGCTCAGAATCCCTAAAGACAGCTATTAGCCAGGTGCGGGGTGGCGAAGCGGTTTCTGATCAGAATGCCGAAGAAAACCGTCAGGCTTTGGATCGTTTTACTGTCGACCTGACGGCTCTTGCTGCTGAGGGCAAGTTGGATCCGGTCATTGGTCGTGATGATGAAATTCGTCGGACTATTCAGGTATTGCAGCGTCGTACCAAAAACAATCCGGTTCTGATTGGCGAGCCGGGGGTGGGTAAGACCGCCATCATCGAAGGCTTGGCGCAGCGAATCATTAATTCTGAAGTGCCGGAAGGCTTGAAGAATAAGAAAGTTTTGTCCCTGGATATGGGGTCCCTGATTGCCGGGGCTAAGTATCGAGGCGAGTTTGAGGAGCGTCTTAAATCAGTTTTGAATGAGCTGTCCAAGCAGGAAGGCGGCATTATTCTGTTTATTGACGAATTGCATACCATGGTCGGTGCGGGTAAATCGGAAGGCTCAATGGATGCTGGCAATATGCTTAAGCCTGCCTTGGCGCGTGGCGAGTTGCACTGTGTTGGCGCTACCACGTTGGATGAATATCGCAAATACATCGAAAAAGATGCGGCGCTGGAGCGTCGTTTCCAGAAGATTCAGGTGGATGAGCCTAATGTTGAAGATACCATCGCCATCCTACGCGGGCTAAAGGAGCGTTACGAGATTCACCATGGTGTGGATATTAACGACTCAGCCATTATCGCCGCAGCCAACCTGTCCCATCGCTATATTTCTGATCGCCAGCTACCAGACAAAGCGATTGACTTGATTGATGAAGCCGGAAGTCGTATCCGCATGGAAATGGACTCCAAGCCGGAGTCCATGGATCGCCTCGAGCGTCGTTTGATTCAGTTGAAAATTGAGCGTGAGGCGCTGAAGAAAGAAAAAGACCTGTCTTCTCGCAAGCATTTGCAGGAACTAGAAGCCAATATCGGCAAAGTAGAGCGGGAGTTTTCTGACCTAGAAGAAGTGTGGAAAACCGAAAAAGCGGCTTTGCACGGTTCTCAGAAAGTCAAAGAGCAGCTTGATCAGGCCCGTCAGGATATGGAAGTGGCGCGGCGCTCCGGTGATCTTGGGCGCATGTCGGAGCTGCAATATGGCGTCGTCCCTGAATTAGAGCGGCAGTTGGATATGGCCAGTCAGGCCGAAATGCTGGATATGACGCTGCTACGTAACAAAGTCGGTGAGGAGGAAATTGCCGAGGTGGTGTCGGCCTGGACCGGGATTCCGGTGTCCAAAATGCTGGAAGGCGAGCGGGATAAGCTCTTGCGCATGGAAGAGGCTTTGCATGAGTGGGTTGTCGGGCAGGATGAGGCTGTGGTGGCGGTGGCTAACGCGGTGCGCCGTTCTCGCGCAGGTTTGTCGGATCCGAATCGTCCCAATGGTTCTTTCTTATTCCTTGGGCCAACCGGTGTGGGTAAAACCGAGCTGTGTAAATCGCTGGCCCGCTTTCTATTCGATACCGAAGAAGCCATGGTGCGCATCGATATGTCGGAGTTTATGGAGAAACATTCCGTTGCCCGGTTGATCGGTGCGCCTCCCGGTTACGTGGGTTATGAGGAAGGTGGTTATATTACCGAAGCGGTGCGTCGCAAACCTTATTCGGTGCTGTTGTTGGATGAAGTGGAGAAAGCCCATCCAGACGTTTTCAATGTGTTGCTACAGGTGTTGGAAGATGGTCGCCTCACCGACGGTCAGGGGCGTACCGTTGATTTCAAAAATACGGTGGTAGTCATGACGTCGAACCTGGGTTCTGATTTGATTCAGAATTTCAAAGGTGAGAAGGATTATGAGGATATGAAAAGTGCAGTGATGGATGTGGTCGGCGGCCATTTTCGTCCCGAGTTTATTAACCGTATCGACGAAGTAGTGGTCTTTCATTCTCTCGGTCAGGAGCAGGTCAGAGGTATCGCCAAGATTCAGCTTGAGTTGTTGGGTCAGCGCTTACAGGATCGAGAAATGACGTTTGCCATCACCGATGAGGCATTGGATACGCTGTTAGAGGCGGGTTTTGATCCAGTCTACGGGGCTCGCCCGTTGAAGCGGGCTATTCAGCGCTATATTGAAAACCCTTTGGCAGAAGCAATATTGTCTGGAAAATTTAGTAGTGGTAGTGAAATAAAAGGCTCAGTGAAGGATGAAGTGATCGTCTTTGACTGAGGTATTGGCAAGCAGACTTCACGCAGCGTTTTGTGTGAGGTCTGCCAGTCTATTCATACTCATGCGCTGGACTAGTTGCGCTGGATTAGTAAAGAGCGTGCTCGTCCCGTACTACCTCTTTCAATAAGTCGATAAACAGTTGGTCAGCTTCGCTGTGCTTTGCAGGGATTTTGACATTAGTGGTGGCGCTGAGTTGCTCTGAAATCTTATGGTCAGCGTCATCCTCATCGATCAATCTTCGGGTGATCTCAAGAGAGGTGGCGATGATTTCTGGCTCCACCAGAACCTTCTTGATAAAACCTCTAAGCTCTTCGATAACTCGCTCACGATTGCGAACTTCTATATTGGCCATGTTGCTCCCTCGTTTTTATATCTGTCATCAATATAAACCAGAAGCGGTTGGCTGCCTATACGATGAACAATAAGAATATAAATGGCTTGAACAATGTAAAGTGGGATGTCAGAATTGGCGTCCTTTTGTTTAGGCAGTAGCGTTCTGGGTACCCCAGGCGTTATGAGAAATATGCCATACCGGGCTATTTTCCAACCGACAAGTGCTGGTTAACGTATTGTACCAGTGCATGCCCTGAACTATCGCCCTTTGACTTCTCTGTCTGACGGCACACTAAGCCCGGTAATTTGACACTCATTTCTCCCGCCTGCTCAAAGTGGCGCAACTTTGAATGCGAAAATTCAATTCGACCGTTTTAGCTGATCGCTGTTTTGCAGTGGCATTGTCTCTATCATTATTTGATATGAGTTCAGCCATTCACGACGCATGATTTGCAATAGATTCAAGGGTGATACAAGTGGAATTACTTTCCGGCGCAGATATGGTTGTTCGCTCGTTAGCTGACGAAGGTGTTGAATACATCTATGGCTATCCGGGTGGGGCGTTACTGCATATTTACGATGCCATTTTCCAGCAGGATAAAGTCCAGCATATTTTGGTGCGCCATGAGCAGGCGGCAACTCATATGGCCGATGCTTATGCCCGGGCAACCGGTAAGCCTGGCGTGGTTCTGGTCACTTCAGGTCCTGGCGCTACTAATGCAGTCACCGGCATTGCTACCGCGTATATGGATTCCATCCCTATGGTTGTTATCAGTGGTCAGGTTATGAGCCACCTGATCGGTGAGGATGCGTTTCAAGAGTGCGACATGATGGGTATTTCCCGTCCTGTGGTTAAGCACAACATGAGCATCAAATCGCCGGAAGAGATCCCCGGAGTGCTGAAGAAGGCCTTCTATATTGCCTCTACCGGCCGCCCGGGTCCTGTTGTTGTTGATATCCCTAAAGATATGACGGCGCCAACTGATCGTTTTGAATACGTGTACCCTAAGTCTATTAAAATGCGCTCCTATAACCCCGTTGGTCGCGGTCATAGTGGGCAGATTAAGAAAGCCGTCGACTTGCTGCTCAGCTCCAAGCGTCCGGTTATTCTAGTAGGGGGCGGTGCTATTTCAGCCAACTGTTCAGAGCAAGTGATTGAATTGGCTCAAATGCTGAACTACCCGGTCATCAATACGTTGATGGGGTTAGGTGCTTATCCCGGAACCGACAAACAGTTCCTTGGTATGCCTGGAATGCACGGGACTGTAGAAGCCAATATGGCATTGCATCACAGTGATATGATCCTGAATCTGGGCTCACGCCTGGATGATCGTATTACCAACGCCACCGAGAAATTCTGCCCAACGGCTAAATTGATTCACGTCGATATCGATCCATCATCAATTTCCAAGACCGTTGCCGCTGATGTACCCATTGTGGGGCCGTTGGATTCCGTTCTTAACGAGATATTGAAGATAGTTAAGGCGACCAAGCTGAATCTGGACAAGGAATCCCATGAGTCTTGGTGGCAGCAAATCGAAGAGTGGCGTGGTCGCCATGGCGGTCGTTATCGGACCGACGATTCTGACAAAATTAAGCCACAACAAGTGGTTGAGGCCATCTGTAAGGTCACCAAGGGAGATGCCTATGTCTGCTCTGACGTGGGTCAGCATCAGATGTTTGCGGCACAGTACTACAAGTTCAATAAGCCGCGTCGCTGGATCAACTCTGGTGGTCTGGGCACTATGGGCTTTGGTTTGCCTGCGGCCATGGGTGTGAAACTCAGTTTCCCGGATGAAGAAGTGGTTTGCATCACCGGTGAAGGCAGTATTCAGATGAATATTCAGGAACTGTCCACCTGTGCCCAGTACGAGCTGCCGGTGAAGATCATCTGCCTGAACAACCAATCGCTGGGGATGGTGCGTCAGTGGCAGGATCTTAACTACGAGAGCCGTCACTCCCAGTCCTATATGACGTCGTTGCCTGACTTTACTAAGTTGGTTGAGTCCTATGGGCATGTCGGTATGGAAGTGGAGCGTCTGGAAGATCTGGAAAGTACGCTGGAAAAAGCCTTTGCTATGAAGGACCGGCTGGTCTTCGTTAATGTTCATGTCGACCCCTTTGAACACGTTTATCCGATGCAGGTGCCGAAGGCTGCCATGCGTGATATGTGGCTTAGCAAAACGGAGAGAACCTAATCATGCGTCATATTATTTCTGTTCTGTTGGAAAACGAATCAGGAGCGCTGTCCCGGGTTGTGGGCTTGTTTGCGCAGCGTAACTACAACATTGAGACTCTGACCGTAGCGCCGACAGAGGACCCTACTTTGTCCCGTCTGACGCTGACTACCTTTGGTACGGATCGAGTGATCGAGCAGATTACCAAGCAGCTGAATAAGCTGATCGAAGTGGTTAAGCTCGTTGATCTCACTGAAGGAGATCACATCGAGCGTGAGCTGATGCTGATTAAGGTTAAAGCGGTTGGTAATCAGCGTGCTGAAGTGCTGCGGAATGTGGAAATATTCCGTGCTCAGGTGGTTGATGTCTGCGCTAGTGTATATGCCGTGCAGCTGGTCGGCTCCAGTAAAAAGTTGGATGCGTTTATCAATGTGATTGAAGCGGTCAATGTGCTGGAAGTAGTACGTACCGGTGTATCCGGGATTTCTCGGGGCGAAAAAGTACTGAGCCTCTGATCGTCAGCATTGCTAGCGGCAGTTGAAAAAGGCGGTTCTTCGGAGCCGCTTTTTTATGTCAGGGTGTTTCTGGCATATAAGAGCTGTTAGCTATTGCGAACTCTGAGTTTCCTTAATCTGTGACCAGAGCGCATGGATCAGTGGGTTTTTCAGTTTCTTTTCCAGGGCGCAGAGGCCTACTTTAAATGGCTCTAGTGCAGGCTCGACCTCCAATATTCTGACACGAGACGCCAACGGGCTGTTATCAACGACAATTTTGGGTACGACGGCTACGCCAAATCCCAGACTTACCATGCTGACAATCGCTTCTTGCCCTGCTACCTGGGCATAAATTTTCGGTTTGATGTTTTTGTCCTTAAACCATCGGTCCAGGCGCTTTCGGGCCAAGCCTTCCTCGGACAGAATCATGGGGATGTCTTGCCAGCAATAATCTTGTTCGGCTCCTGATAGCTGTTCTGCAAGTGAAGGCTCATCGACAGGGGCGATAAAGACCAGCGGTGAATTGGCAATCTGCTTAAAGCTCATGCCTGCGGGTAATTGGTCCGGTCGTGCGGCGATGGTGATGTCTTCATCGCCGGCCAGCACTCGGGGGATAGCCAAAGCATGGTCTCCGGTATGCAGCTTGATCTCTATTCCGGGGTGCTTGAGGCGGAATTCGCTGAGGATTTCATAGAGAAAGCTATAGCTGGCGGTGACTGAGCAAAAGATGCTGACTTCGCCCTGCAGCTCACCGCTTTCCTGTTGCAGTGAGTGGCGCAAAACATCCCACTGCATTAAACAATCACGGGCGTATTGCTGAAAGCGTATACCCTCTCTGGTCAGTCTGACGCTACGATTATCACGTTCAAATAAGGTAACGCCTAGGGAGTGCTCTAACTGTTTGATGCTACGGCTCAGCGTTGAGGGACTGACATGGCAGGTCTCGCTGGCACGACCAAAATGGAGGCTGTCGGCGAGTGCGAGAAACTGTTTCAGGGGCTTGATATCCATAGTCGTCATCCCAGCAGCGAGAGTGTTTCTGTTTTTAAAATGTTGTGACTAGTCTATATCATATTCTGCAACGCTGGAGCTAGTTTGTTCAGCGTGACTGGGTATCTGATTAGGCTGTGCGGGTGCTGTCTCAATCTATTTTTAACGTTGTTAAAAGAGTGGTTGTCGTGGTGACCTGAGAGAGCCTCATCCGTATAATCCCATTTCCACTTTCAGGTGCTCGTCCGGATAGATGTTTGGATGGGAGAATCGGGAAATCGGTGTGACTCCGATACGTGCCCAGCGCTGTCATGGTGATCATGCAGAAAGATACCGCCACTGGCATATGCTGGGAAGGCCTCTGTATGAGTTGAACCTGAGTCAGAAGACCGGCCTGAAAGATATTTAAAAACGTTTGGACAGACGTTTCTCGCTTTTCCATGTAAGGGGAATAACTGTGGAAAATACTAAGACTGTGGAAAATATTCAGACAGGTACGCCAGCACAACTGCAGCAAGACGATGTCTTCTTTGATCAGGCTGATCGTGATGGGCTTTATAAAACGATCTTCAATCGCCGTGATGTACGCGGTCAATTCAAGCCTGATGCCATTCCTGATGAGGTGCTGAGTCGCGTGCTCTATGCTGCCCATCACGCTCCATCCGTTGGTTTTATGCAGCCTTGGGACTTTATGGTAGTCAGGGATCAAGCCGTTAAACAGCGGGTTCGTGGCGCCTTCGACAAAGCGCATGGCGAGGCGGAAAAAATGTTTCCGCAGGACAAGCAAGGCACCTACCGCAATCTTAAGCTGGAGGGGATTTTAGAGTCCCCCGTTAATCTTTGTATTACCTGTGACCGTGAGCGTACCGGACCTGTGGTTATCGGCCGCACTCATATTCCGACTATGGATCTTTATAGTAGTGTCTGTGCGGTACAGAACCTGTGGCTGGCTGCTCGTGCTGAAGGTTTGGGTGTGGGCTGGGTTAGTATCGTTAACGAGACCGAGCTGCAGGATGCTTTGGGTATTCCCCATGACGTCGTGCCAGTGGCCTACTTGTGTATCGGCTATGTCAGTCACTTTTATCAGAAGCCGGAACTGGAGAGTGCGGGCTGGTTGCCTCGTGTACCGCTGCAAGAGATCGTGCATTTCGATCAATGGCAGCAAAAGCGTACTGGTGAGCAGGAGTCGCTAATCGCGCAGCTGAATATCGACGCTGATTTCCCTTCTCAATATTAATTAATTTTGTCACCCGGAGTGTCCTTGTTTGAGCTCTGGGTGCCCTGTCTAACTTGTTTATTTCTCTGATGTTATTCTTCGTGTTTGCGGTTTATGGGCGCGCAGCTGATCGACCCTGGCCGTTTTAGGTTAAGGCTGATGATTGCGGCAGCGTCGATTTCACTTTAGTATTACAGCGTTCTTGTCGGGGTTCCCGTTGTTGTTATCAATGTCGGGACGAGAGGTAGACTACCAACCCGCGAACCTGATCCGGCTAATACCGGCGTAGGAAACAAGAGTCTAGCGCAGCTTTTCTCCCTATCGGGTATGCCAAGATTCCCCTTCTGACAAGACATCCACAGGCGCAAGCGTAAGCACGCCATTGAGTTTTATTCCCGCCAGCGGTGGGTATCTGGCCTATTTGCCAGGGAGATGTCGAGATGAATAGCAAGCAGCACCAGAACCTCAGTGAAGTGGCACAGGTCGATCGCGAATCTGTGCAGCCGTTTCCAGGCTCCCACAAAATTTATATTGAAGGTAGTCGCGCGGATGTCCGGGTACCGATGCGAGCAATTTCTCTCGCTGATACACCCACCGAATTTGGCGGCGAAAAGAATGAGCCGGTGTTGGTCTATGATACGTCGGGTCCTTATACCGATCCTGACGTCAATATCGATGTTCGAAAAGGCCTAGCGGCGCTGCGCCAGAATTGGATTTTAGAGCGTGATGATACCGAGCAGCTTGGTGGCATGACGTCTGATTATGGGCGTCAGCGCGAAGGTGATGATTCTCTGGATAGTTTGCGTTTTGATCTGACTCGCAAGCCTCGTCGTGCTAAAGCCGGTGCCAATGTTTCCCAGCTGCACTATGCCAGGCAGGGGATTATCACTCCTGAAATGGAATATATCGCTATTCGTGAAAACATGAAGCTGGTTGAGGCGAAACAGAACCCGCAGCTAAATGTTCAGCATCCGGGGATGAGCTTTGGTGCCAATACTCCCAAGGAAATCACTCCTGAGTTTGTGCGTGCTGAAGTGGACGCCGGTCGCGCTATTATTCCTGCCAATATCAACCATCCGGAATTGGAGCCGATGATCATCGGTCGTAACTTCCTGGTGAAGATCAATGGCAATATCGGCAACTCGGCGCTGGGTTCTTCTATCGAGGAAGAAGTGGCGAAGATGACCTGGGGAACCCGTTGGGGTTCTGATACCGTCATGGATTTATCCACCGGTAAGAATATTCACGAAACCCGTGAGTGGATCATTCGTAACAGCCATGTTCCCATCGGTACCGTGCCTATCTATCAGGCGCTAGAGAAGGTTAACGGCGTTGCCGAAGATCTGACCTGGGAAGTGTTTCGTGACACGCTGATTGAGCAAGCCGAGCAGGGGGTAGATTACTTCACCATCCACGCCGGCGTGCTGCTGCGTTATGTGCCTATGACCGCAAAGCGAGTGACCGGTATCGTGTCCCGTGGTGGTTCTATTATGGCCAAGTGGTGTCTGTCTCATCACAAAGAAAACTTTCTTTACACCCACTTCGAAGAGATCTGTGAGATCTGTAAGGCCTACGATGTATCCTTCTCTCTGGGTGATGGCCTACGTCCCGGCTCTATCGCAGATGCCAATGACGAAGCTCAGTTCGGTGAGCTGGAAACCCTCGGTGAACTCACCAAGGTGGCCTGGAAGCACGATGTTCAGGTGATGATCGAAGGCCCGGGTCATGTGCCTATGCATATGATCAAAGAGAATATGGACAAGCAGCTTGAGGAATGTCACGAAGCGCCGTTCTATACCCTCGGACCACTGACCACCGATATCGCTCCTGGCTATGACCACATTACCTCTGGTATTGGTGCGGCCATGATTGGTTGGTACGGCTGTGCGATGCTCTGCTACGTGACACCGAAGGAGCATCTGGGTCTGCCTAACAAGGACGATGTTAAGGTCGGTATCATTACCTACAAGCTGGCAGCTCATGCTGCTGATCTGGCGAAAGGGCATCCCGGTGCGCAGATCCGTGATAACGCCATGTCTAAGGCGCGTTTCGAATTCCGCTGGGATGATCAGTTTAATCTAGGCTTGGATCCAGACACCGCCCGTTCCTATCATGATGAAACGCTACCGAAGGACTCGGCCAAAGTGGCGCATTTCTGTTCCATGTGTGGTCCTAAATTTTGCTCTATGAAGATCAGTCAGGAAGTGCGGGAGCTGGATGCAAACCAGATCGCCGCTATTAATCTGGAAGTGGATAGGGGCATGCAGGAAAAAGCCAAGGAGTTCAACGACCAGGGCGGGGAAATATACAACAAGGTTTAATATTGCAAAGGGGCCTATCGGCCCCTTTTTATTTTTAGTGATATTAATTAATCGGTTTTGCTGGCCGATGCGCAATGTTCTGCGAAGAGGTTTTTATGCAGTTAGCTGAACAGGTAAACACCTTCGGTCGCCATATGCAGAATAAATATGGTCACCGGGTACACAAGGTATCGATTAATGCTAGCTTCACCTGCCCCAACCGCGATGGTACAAAAGGGATAGGAGGTTGCACCTTTTGTAATAATGTTTCTTTTAGTCCTAATGCTAAGCAGCCTTCGACGGTCGCTGAGCAGATCGAGTCGGGCCGTCAGGTAATTAGAAAACGCACCGGTGCACGTCATTATTTGGCCTATTTTCAGGCCTATACCAATACCTATGCAGATATTAATTACTTAAAGCAGCTCTATGATGATGCCTTGGAGGAGCCAGATGTGGTTGGCTTGTCGGTGGGTACCCGGCCTGATTGTGTGCCAGATCCGGTGCTGGATCTACTGGCGTCCTATCAGGCGCAGGGTCATGAGGTCTGGTTAGAGCTGGGTCTGCAGTCGGCGAATGATAAAACGCTGGAACGAGTCAATCGGGGACATGGTATGGCCGAATACTTAGATGCCATGCAGCGCTGTCAGGCCCGAGGCCTGCAGGTCTGTACTCATCTGATCGTAGGCTTGCCGGGCGAGAGTGCCTTGGACAGTGTCGAAAGTCTTAAGCAGGTGTTAGAAGTCGGTGAGCGTGCGACTAATACCCAAGGTTTGAAGTTGCATCCTTTGCATATCGTTAAGGGTACTCAGTTGGCACGGCAATGGAAGCAAGGCCTGTGGCAGGGAGTCGGCTTCGATGAGTATGTTGAGGCAGCGATTGAGATGATTCGCATGACTCCGCCAGAGGTGGTTTATCACCGTCTGACCGGTACCGCAGATCCTTCAATTTTGTTGGCGCCGCAGTGGTGTGCCCGTAAATGGGATGTGCTTAATGCTATTGCCAAAGGGCTGCAGGGAGATTGTTGGAAATCTGAAAATGAGATACCGCTGATACAGTACGCTTAACTGCTCGGCACCAAGGTAAAACCCCTTACCACAACGCTGGATATGCCCTATGCTTGCTATATACGAGCAAGCCAGAGTTGAGGTGTCATGACAGTTTTTGCTTTCCATAAACGTCAATTTGTTAATGCCTTTCAGCGTTCCCTCCTGTTATTAATCTTTATGCCGTTTACCGCCGGTGTTGTCCGTGCAGACACCGCAGAGCAGCTGTTTCATCGGCATAATGCCTCCATCGTACAGATCAAAGTTATCGATATTGCCTCAGAGAGTAAGTCGGCTATTGGCTCCGGTTTTATTGTGGGTGATGGTCGAACGATTGCGACTAACTATCATGTTATTTCACCCTTGGTCAGTAAGCCGGAACGTTATCGTATCGAGCTAGAAAATCAGGGGCGTCGATTCAGTGCGCTTAAAATCCTAGATGTGGATGTAGTGAATGATCTGGCGTTGCTGAGATGGGATGATGGCTCCGGAAGTGCTTTTGAGCTGGCCACGGACATGCCTCGCCAGGGCGAGCCCATCTACTCCTTCGGTAATCCCATGGATATCGGTATGACTGTGGTACCGGGAACTTATAACGGCATTAAAAAGAAAAGTTTTTTTAGTCGGGTGCACCTGACAGCATCGATCAATCCAGGTATGAGCGGTGGTCCGGCTCTTGATCAGCAAGGCCGTGTGGTTGGAATTAATGTCTCGACTGCGGGTAACCAGATCAGCTTTGTGGTGCCGGTAGATCGCTTACAGGCATTACTGGCGCTGCAGCAACAGCTTGATCATTCAGATGATCCTAAGGAGCGCATGCGTGAGCAGTTGTTGCAGCTGCAGCGGCAGATGTTTGGGCAGGTTATCGGTGCGGACTGGCATCAGGATCAGGTTGGAAGCGGCCGTATTATAGGTGAAATGGTGCCCTTTGTGCTGTGCTGGGGTGGCTCTCAGGATGCTAAAAAGACGGGTCTGGAAACGATTAGCAAAGGCTGTCACAGTGATAATCACGTCTATTTGAGTAGCAATTTCACCACCGGTTTTTTCGAGTATGAATTTTCCTATCTGCATGGCGAAGAACTTAGTAGCTGGAAATTCTATAACGCCGTCGCAAAGGCCTTCTCCGGTGCTCGTCCAGGCAATCGAGTGTCTAAAGATAATGTCACTAATTATCAGTGCCACGATGGCTTCTTCAAGCCGACCAGTAAAGGAGCAGAAATAGTATACAAAGCCTATTTCTGCGCTCGGCAGTACAAAGATTTTCCTTCCCTTTATGACGTCTTCTATATCGCCGCGACCCTCAATCAGAGTAATCAAGCGCTGATAACGCACTTCACCCTATCGGGGATTGAAAAAGACCTGGCTATGGATTTTACTGAAAAGTTTGTCGGGAGCCTGGGATGGAATTAATCGTTGAGATTGTCGGTCGTTCCGGCACGGTGTTAGAGCGGCATTTCTTTGATCATCTGCCGATTACTCTGGGCCGCTCCTATCAAAATGATGTGGTTCTCACCGATCCTTTTGTTAGCGCCTTTCATGCTCAGGTGACCGAAGACGCCAACGGTGATCTGGTGTTGGATGATCTGGGCAGTCACAACGGCACCAGCTATGGGGGTGTTTGCCTGCGGGATCGTCAGGTGGTGATGGATGCTGGTGACAAGATTAAGCTCGGTAAGTCGCATCTGAGAATGTTTTCGGCCGATCATGTGGTGGCTGATGCGTTGCTTTTATCTCCGATGGAAGAGGTTTTTCATCGGATAGCCCGGCTATGGGTGCTGCTGTTTTCTTTGCTCCTGCTGGCTGGCTTATGGCTGTTTGAGCAGCATATGGTGCAGCTGGGTGACTTCAACGTTGTTAACCATTTGAATAATGTATTGGGGCTTTTTGCTCTGGTCTTGGCCTATGGAGGAGCTTGGGCTCTAATAGGGCGAGTGATACGTCACGATGGCTGTTTTTTGGGTCACTCAGTGATTGCCGCCATGGCGGTGTTTATCTGGCACTTGCTGGAAAATATCATGCAATGGGCAGTCTTTAACCTCAACGGTCTGGAATGGCTGCCTTATATCGATCTCTTGCTGGCTGGCACGGTGTTGCTACTGTTGCTTAGATCCAGCCTGTTTATGGCGACTCATCTCAGTCGCTGGAGCGCGCATTTGACGGCGTCGGCGTTGCCGTTGTTGTTGGTTGGATTCGGGGTTTTTAAGCTGATTTCAGTGGTCGATGACTTCAAGCCTTATCCTTACTATAGTCATCGATTGTTTCCCCCTGCGTTACAAGTGTTTGTTGCCGCAGAGCAGTCGCACTTTATGTATCAGAGTGCCATGGTATTTGAGTTTGAACCTCAAGCCGAGGAGGCTGGTCTCAGTCAGCCTGCTGAATAGGCACGGCGAACTTCTTGGGCGATAATTTCAATCCCGGCTTTCACTTTGTCCTCGTCCTGTGAGTAGGTGACCCGGATGCACTCCTTCTGGTGTTGCCAGTCGGTGCTGATACCTGGGAAGAAGTAGTGTCCTGAGACGACTAATACGCCGCGATCTTTTAAACGTTGATAGAGCTCTAGGCTGCTGATAGGCATATCTTTAAACCATAGCCACAGGAACATTGCGCCTTCCGGTTTGTGGATGTAATAAGGCAGTTCGCCCATCGTCTGCTGACACCAACTGACCGCCTGCTGTGCTTTTCGATGGTAAAAGGGTTTGACTATCTCTTTACTGATTTTGATGATGTCGCCGCTTTTGACTAACTCTTGAGTTAATACCGCACCAAAACTTCCGGTCGACAGATTAATAATTGCGTTGATGCCGGCTAGCGCCGAAATGACTTCTTCATTGGCGATAATGATGCCGGTGCGAACGGCGGGAAGCCCCAGTTTTGACAGGCTCATGCTGACGATGCAGTTGTTATTCCAGAGGGGGGTGGCTTCCGTGAAAATCAGATTTGGGAAGGGCGTGCCGTAGGCGCTGTCGATCATCAGTGGGATCTGATGGGCTTGTGCCAGCTGATCCAGCTTATTGAGTTCCTCATCAGTAATAACGTTGCCAGTAGGATTGGTGGGACGAGACACGCAGATGGCACCGGTTTCATCGGTAATCTGGATATCCTTGAAATCCACCCGATACTTAAACAGGTGATCGCCTAGCAGTTCAATCTGGGGGTGGCCTGCGGTGAAAAAATCGCGGGATAGCCCCGCATCGGCGTAGCCAATATATTCTGGGACAATAGGAAGCTGTATCTTTTTATGAGAGCCATCGTCGAACTGGCCGGCAAACATATTGAACAGCATAAAAAATCCGGATTGGCTGCCATTGCTGAGGGCAATATTGCGAGAGCTGATGTTCCAGCCGAATTCTTTATTTAATAGTCTGGCGAGGTCTTCCAAAAAGCCGACTTCGCCTTGGGGTGGGTCGTAGACTCCGATCAGATGGCGAAAAGCCTTAGGGTCATCGATAACTCGCTGCAGTCGCTGTTTAAATATAGCGTCGACTTCCGGGATGTGGCCGGGATTGCCTCCGCCCATCATGATCATATCCTGGTCTCCGGCGAGGGCATTCCCCAGGTCATCCATTAGTGACAGAATGCCTGACTCGGAAGTGAATTTTTTGCCGAAGGAGGATAGTTTCATAAGCGTCCCTTATTGCTGAATTCTAGTAGAAAGCTGGACTATTGGTCTGGCTTTCAGATAGCGCGTTATTCTATCGGTGGCAACTGTTGGAAGATAGTCTCTACATTTGTGGGTTGGTATGGGTAAAAAAGAGGTCGAGGGGTCTTGAAAAAAAGTGAAGTCAGTCTGCTGAGTAGGGCCTATGGCTTGCTGGCACGACGGGAGCACAGTCGGCGCGAGCTGCAGGACAAATTGCGCCGTTATACTGATGCGGAGCAAGAGTTACAGCTACTGCTGGATAGCTTGACGCAGCAAGGGCTGCAAAGTGATCAGCGTTTTGCGGTAAGCTTCGTGCGCTCGCGAGTGAATCGTGGGCATGGGTTAATACGGATTCGTCAGGACTTGAAGAAGCGAGGCCTAAGCACTGAATTAGTATCCCAGGTTTTGATTGAGGCGGAGGCCGATTGGTATCAGTTGGCGCTACAGGTTCGTATCAAACGCTTCGGTGCAGCCGCTGTGAATGATCGAAAGGAGTATGCTCGGCAAGTCAGGTTTTTGTTATACCGAGGGTTTAATCAGGATCAAATTCATTACGCCATGACGGTTTCCGAAGATGAAATTCAGGTCTGAAGATCCCATGCTGCCTGCAGGGGAAGCAACTTCGTGGTTTTCGAGGCCTTCGTTGACATGTATACTATGCCGATTTTGAAAAATATAGATCCAGTTGCGATGTTTTGGGTCAAATTGGCTTGGATTTAGGCCGGTTTTCTTTGAACTTCCCGTTTTGAATACGTTTTTTGGTGAACGCAGTTTATGAACTACATGACCAGTGCTCAGATTCGTCAGACTTTTCTGGATTATTTTAACCAGCAAGGTCATGAAATTGTATCCAGCAGCTCGTTGGTGCCCGGCAATGATCCGACGTTGCTGTTTACTAATGCCGGCATGGTGCAGTTCAAAGATGTTTTTCTTGGTAGTGACAAGCGCAGCTACAATCGCGCTACCAGTTCTCAGCGCTGTGTCCGTGCGGGTGGTAAACATAACGACTTGGAGAACGTCGGTTACACCGCTCGTCATCATACGTTTTTTGAAATGCTGGGGAATTTCAGCTTTGGTGATTACTTCAAACCTGATGCCATCAAATACGCCTGGGAATTGCTGACTTCTGACAAATGGCTGGGTATTTCCAGCGACAAGCTCTGGGTCACTGTCTATGAGGAAGATGAAGAGGCGTACCGCATCTGGTGTGATGAAATTGGTGTGCCTGCTGAACGCATTATTCGTATCGGCGACAAAGGCGGTCGTTACAACTCCGATAATTTCTGGGCGATGGGTGATACCGGTCCCTGTGGCCCTTGTACTGAGATTTTCTACGATCATGGTGAGCATATCTGGGGTGGCCCTCCGGGCACGCCTGAAGAAGACGGCGATCGTTATATAGAAATCTGGAACATCGTCTTCATGCAGTACAACCGTTCTGCTGATGGCTCTATGGAACAGCTGCCTAAACCTTCGGTAGATACAGGCATGGGATTGGAGCGTATTGCCGCCTTGATGCAGAACGTACACAGTAACTATGAAATCGATATGTTCCAAAACTTGCTGAAGGCTGCGGCAGAAGTGACTGGAGCTAGCGATATGGAGAACAAATCCCTGCGGGTTATCGCCGACCATATTCGTTCCTGTGCTTTCTTGGTCGTGGACGGCGTGCTGCCGTCCAACGAAGGTCGTGGTTACGTGCTTCGTCGCATCATGCGTCGGGCTATTCGTCATGGTAATCAGTTGGGTGCCCAAGGCGAGTTCTTCTACAAATTAGTCGCGCCTTTGGTCGCCGAGATGGGCGAGGCCTATTCTGAGCTAGCGCAGATGCAGGCGCAGATCGAAAAGGTTCTGTTAAAAGAAGAGCAGCAGTTCGCCAAGACTCTGGAGCAGGGAATGCGGATCTTGGAGCAGGATCTGTCCGAGCTGCAGGGTTCTGAAATTTCCGGTGATACCGTGTTCAAGCTTTATGATACCTATGGATTCCCCGTTGATCTGACGGCAGACATCGCCCGTGAGCGAGAATTGACTCTGGATATGGCCGGTTTCGAAAAGGCTATGGATGAGCAGCGCGTTCGTGCTCGTGCCGCAGGGAATTTTGCTGTGGACTATAACGAAGGCCTGAAACTGGACGTTGAAACGTGTTTCGAGGGTTACGACAGTCTTCAGGGTGAAGCGAGTATTTCTGCGCTGTTGGGTGGTAGTGATGAGACTGAAACGCTGGTAGCGGGACAGGAAGGTGTTGTGGTGTTGGAGCGGACTCCTTTCTATGCGGAGTCTGGCGGTCAGGTAGGCGACACCGGTGTGCTATCTGCTGCTGGCATACGTTTTCAGGTGACCAATACGACTAAGCAAGGTAAAGCTTTTTTACATCATGGTACGGTGCTGGAAGGTGAGCTTAAAGCCGGAACAGAAGTGACTTTGGCTGTCGATGAAAACAATCGCCAGGCCACCGCTCTAAATCATTCAGCTACCCATCTTTTGCACGCCGCGCTACGGGGCATTTTGGGCGATCATGTCGCGCAGAAAGGCTCTTTGGTTGATCCGCAACGTTTGCGCTTTGATTTCTCTCATTCCGAAGCGGTGAGCGGTGATGAAATTAAGCAGTTGGAGCAGTGGGTTAACCAGAAAATCCGCGATAATCTGGCTGTAGAAACGGAAGTAATGGATATTGACGCCGCCAAAGGCAAAGGTGCAATGGCGCTTTTTGGCGAGAAATATGATGATGCCGTTCGAGTAGTCAGTATGGGCGCGGCTTCCATGGAGCTCTGTGGCGGTACTCATGTCGTTCGAACCGGTGATATAGGTTTCATTAAAATTGTCTCCGAAGGCGGTATCGCCGCCGGAGTTCGTCGAATTGAGGCTGTTACAGGTGCCGGTGCGCTAACTTGGCTGGCAGATACAGATGCGAAATTAAGCCGGGTAGCGGGCCTTGTTAAGGGTGCTCGTGACAGCGTGGTCGATAAGGTTGGCGCTCTGCTCGATCGTAATCGTCAGCTGGAAAAAGAGTTGGAGCAACTAAAGGCTAAGCTTGCAAGCGCTGCAGGCTCTGATCTGGCTGGTGAAGCCGAAGATATTTGTGGCGTAAAGCTGCTAGCTGCGAAGTTGGATGGCGTCGATCCTAAGTCTCTGCGAGATACTTTGGATCAATTGAAGAACAAGTTAGGTTCTGCTGTGATTATTCTGGCTGCTGCTGAGGGTGACAAGGTCAGCTTAGTTGCTGGTGTTACCAAAGATCTGACTGCTAAATTTAAGGCGGGTGACCTGATCAAGCATGTAGCACAGCAGATTGGCGGCAAGGGTGGTGGTCGCCCTGATATGGCTCAGGGGGGTGGTACTCAGCCAGAGGCCTTGCCAGCAGCGCTGAGTTCGGTAAAAGATTGGTTGCAAGAGCGCGCTTAAATAGTGCCCTCAACGATTTCAACGTGAACTAAGTACTTGGAAAGAAGATGGCCCTGATTGTACAAAAGTACGGAGGTACCTCGGTTGGTACCGTTGAGCGCATCGATGCGGTGGCGGAAAAGGTTAAAGGCTTTCGGGATCGTGGCGACGATGTAGTGGTTGTAGTATCGGCAATGAGTGGTGAGACCAATCGTCTGATCGGTTTGGCTCAGGCGATTCAGGCGCAACCGACACCTCGGGAAATGGATGTTCTGGTTTCCACCGGTGAGCAGGTGACCATTGCGCTGTTATGTATGGCGTTGGATAAGCACGGATGTCCTGCGCGTTCTTATACCGGTAGCCAGGTTCGTATATTGACGGATACGGCTCATACTAAAGCACGTATTCGTGATATTGACGACGAAAATATCCGTCGTGATTTAAAAGCTGGCCGTGTAGTCGTAGTGGCTGGTTTCCAAGGCGTTGATGATGCAGGTAATATCACCACGCTGGGGCGGGGTGGTTCTGATACCACCGGTGTTGCCCTGGCGGCAGCTCTGAAAGCAGATGAGTGTCAGATCTACACTGACGTTGATGGTGTTTATACCACCGATCCTCGGGTCGTAGACAGCGCTCGTCGCTTAGATCAGATTACCTTTGAAGAGATGCTGGAAATGGCCAGCCTTGGCTCTAAGGTGCTGCAGATCCGTGCTGTAGAATTTGCAGGAAAATACAAGGTGCCTCTGCGGGTGCTGCATAGTTTCCAGGATGGCCCTGGAACTCTGATTACCATTGAGGGTGATAGTGCTGTGGAAAGACCGGTAATTTCAGGTATTGCGTTTAATCGTGATGAAGCAAAACTGACAGTGCTGGGTGTGCCTGACATCCCAGGTGTGGCTTCACGTATTTTGGGGCCAATCAGTGATGCAAATGTCGAAGTGGACATGATCGTTCAGAATATCGGAGCGGATCATACCACTGACTTTACCTTTACCGTTCATCGTAACGATTACGATAAAGCGGATGAGGTTCTTAAGCGTGTGGCGGCTGAGTTGGGTGCCAAAGAGGTCGTTGGCGACAATAAAATTGTCAAAGTTTCGATTGTTGGTGTTGGTATGCGCTCTCATGCGGGTGTTGCCAGTAAAATGTTCTCTGCACTGGCTGAAGACTCCATCAATATACAGATGATCTCGACGTCTGAGATTAAAATTTCGGTGATTATTGCCGAGAAGTATCTGGAGTTGGCTGTTAGGGGTCTACATTCAACTTTCGATTTAGATCAAGCTGATGTGGTAAGAGAGTCCTTATAAAGGGCTCCTGTTTACAGCGTTATTAAAATTTTATATACACTACATTTTTCACTTGCAAGGCGTCTATACTAACGAGTATATATAGACATTAGCCCTTACTTATTAAATAGTAAGGGTTCTTGGTGATTGGTAGTTAAGGAGAACTATATGTTAATACTGACCCGTCGGGTGGGTGAGACGTTGATGGTCGGTGACGATGTTACTGTTACTGTGCTAGGTGTTAAAGGCAACCAGGTGCGTATCGGTGTCAACGCTCCTAAAGAGGTTTCTGTGCATCGAGAGGAGATCTACCAGCGTATTCAAAAGGAAAAAGAAAATAATGAGGATTAATCCTCATTTTGTTTTTTTTCCACTTCCTTTTAGAAAATCAATTCGGTAAGATGCGTCTCCGTTGTTGGTGAGCTGGCCGAGTGGCTGAAGGCGCGCCCCTGCTAAGGGCGTATAGGAGAAATCTTATCGAGGGTTCGAATCCCTCGCTCACCGCCATCAACGATGTGTGCGCCCGTAGCTCAGCTGGATAGAGTACTCGGCTACGAACCGAGCGGTCAGAGGTTCGAATCCTCTCGGGCGCACCAACTTTTAAAAAATTCTCACGGGTCGCTGTGAGTGCAGGATATAGTCCTGAACGGTTTTACCATTGTGCGCCCGTAGCTCAGCTGGATAGAGTACTCGGCTACGAACCGAGCGGTCAGAGGTTCGAATCCTCTCGGGCGCACCACCTTCTTCTTTACTCCTTCAAGAAATCAACTCAATAGTCCATCGTCAAGACTGGATTTGAGGCTATTCTGCGTTTAGGTGGTCTGTTGTTTATCTGATCCCTACTTTGTGACCCTCTGCGGCGACTAACAAGCAGAGAGAGCCCTTCTGTTTCTTCGCTATGTGTTTGCTTTGCTTGCCAGCTGTGCGGCCTCGTGGAGGCTGTTACGGCGTTGCATCGGGAAGACTTCCATGGGCAACGTCATTAGTGGAAAGAAGCGCGCCTTCAGAGTGAGATTTGTCGTAGTTCTGTGTCAGCCCGAACGGCATGGTCGCAAAGTTTATTGTCTGATTATGAGAAAACCAACAGGGGTTTTGGTCCTGAGCGCTGCTTTCGGTATAATTGCCCTCCTCCCTGTCCCACTAAGAAGCAGTTGTAATGAAATTTATCGTAAAGCTCTTTCCTGAAATAACTATTAAGAGCAAGCCTGTCCGTAAGCGGTTTATCCAGCGGCTGCAATCCAACCTGCAGATTATCTTACGTCGAATTGATGAGCGTACTCAGGTTCGCGGCCAATGGGATAAAGTTATTGTAGAGACCAAGCCTCAGGACGAGGCTCAGCTCGCTGCTACGATCGAGGCGCTGAAATGTACTCCAGGTATCGCCTATTTTATTGAGGTGACCGAACATCCTTTGGGGAGCTTTGATGAGGTGTTCGAGCTGACTAAGGATGTTTATGCCGATAAAATAGCCGGTAAAACTTTTGTGGTGCGGGTTAAGCGGGCCGGTATACATGAATTCAAATCCGGTGATTTGGAGCGCTATGTGGGTGGTGGTCTGTTGCAGCACACCGATGCAGCGGGTGTCGATCTTCATAATCCCGACGTTAAGGTGCAGCTGGAAGTTCGGGACCAGAAACTCTATATCGTTGAAAAACGCTACGACGGTCTGGGTGGCTTCCCGATGGGGAGTCAGGATGGGGTGTTGTCGCTGATGTCAGGAGGCTTTGACTCGACGGTTTCCAGCTATATGACTATGAGGCGAGGCTGTAAAACCCATTTTTGTTTTTTCAATCTAGGCGGTGCTGCCCATGAAACCGGGGTCAAGCAGGTATCCTGTTATCTGTGGCAAAGATACAGTTCTTCCCATAAGGTTAAATTTATTACCGTGCCTTTTGAGCCAGTAGTGGCAGAAATTCTGACTAAGGTGCACCACTCGCAAATGGGCGTGGTACTTAAGCGAATGATGCTGCGAGCTGCGACTCAGGCGGCAGAGCGTATGGGTATCAGTGCGCTGGTGACGGGTGAGAGTATTGCCCAGGTATCCAGCCAGACGTTGCCTAATCTTGCCGTGATCGATGCCGTTACCAATACTCTAGTGCTGCGGCCGCTGATCACTTCGGATAAGCAGGATATTATCGATATGTCCCGCAAAATCGGAACCCATGATTTTGCCAAGAGCATGCCCGAGTACTGCGGAGTTATTTCTGATCGTCCCACGTCCCATGCAAAAATGGCTCGTGTCCTGAAAGAAGAGGCCGAATTTGATCTGGCCGTATTAGACCAGGCAGTTGCTGATGCGCAGATGATTCGTATTGACCGGATTGCTGAAGAAGCTCAATCTCAGGTCGAAGTGGAAACCCAGCAGCAGGTGACCTCTGACGAGGTGATTATTGATATTCGCCATCCAGATGAAGAGGATGCCTCGCCATTGCTGATCAGTGGCATCGAGGTTATTAAAATCCCATTTTATTCGTTGGCGACAAAATTCTCCGAGCTGGATCCGCAGCGCGAATACTTGCTGTATTGCCCGAAGGGGGTGATGAGTCAGTTACATGCTTTGTATCTGAAGGATCAGGGTTTCCAGAATATTAAAATCTATCAGCCGGAATAGCAGTTACGCGCACCGCCACAGGCGTTTTATTACCTGTGGCGGTCGGGATTAGAAGCCTAGCAATGCCTCTATGTGGGCGGCGGTACTATAGGCCAGAGAGCTTGGGTTATACCCTCCTTCCAGCACCGAAACGATACGGTTTTTGGAATAGGTTCGGGCGGTATCCATCAGCAGCTGGGTGATCCAGCGATAATCATCTTCATTGAGTTTCAGATCTGCCATGGGGTCTTCCCAGTGAGCGTCGAACCCGGCTGAAATGAAAATCATATCTGGCTTGTGTGTCTGTAGCGCAGGCAAGCAGCGTTTTTCGACAATGTCTCTGAAGGCTTTGCCGTCGCTGCCTGCGGGCAGTGGGCAGTTAATGATATTCGGTCGTTCTATGTCGCTATAGCGCTCCGGATAGAATGGGTGCTGGAAGGTTGAACACACCAAGACTTCGGGACGGTCTTTAAAAATATCAACGGTGCCATTGCCGTGATGTACATCGAAGTCGAAGATCGCGACTCGCTCGATACCGGGCTGAGCCAGGGCATGAATTGCTCCGATAGCAACGTTATTATAAAAGCAAAAACCCATCGCCTGATTATGCTCGGCATGGTGCCCTGGGGGTCTTACCGCACAAAAAGCGTTATCCGATTTTCCGCTGATTACTCTATTGGTGGCCATGATCGCCGAACCTGCTGCCAGCGTAGCTGCATGCAGGGATTGGGGGCACAGGGCGGTATCCTCGTCGGTATATATGACCCCTTTTTCGGGTAGTTTCATCTTCAGCCGCGTCGGGTGCAGCGGTGCATGGGCTAGCAATAACTGGTCTTCAGAAGCATGTACCGATTGCATATGTACAAGTTCATCTTTCAGGCCGGTGCGCTCCAGTTGCCGGGCAATGGCAAGCAGTCGGATCGGGCTTTCAGGGTGTTCAGGCCCCATGTTATGCAGGCCGCAATCCTGATGGCTGATATAGGTAGTGACCATAGAGTATTTATTATTCCTTTAGTTAGCCATTGATACATAGCTTAAATAGTCAACAGGCATTGCCTGATAGTGTACTCCAACATCAGCAGCGCAGCGCTTATTCAAAAGTATTAACCCCTTAGTTACTTATAGGGAGGGGGTAAGTTTGGTATTACAGGTTTGTATTGCCTCATCTATTGGAATTGATGTTAATCAGATGTTTTTTAAACTGGCCGCGGTAATATCGGTTTCACAGCATAGAACTGTTATTCGGCACCGTTGGAATCGCCCTCCTGCGGTGCTTTTTTTTGTTTTCCTCTCTGTAATCGGCTGTCGTCGTTGCTTCACGCTAAACTTATAGCTATCGTTCCATCACCTTCCGGGTTCCTCCAAATTGCAATGCAGGGAAATTGAGTGTCAGCTGGCATTGAATACAGCAAACAGCGCGTCTTGTTGATAGATAGCAGCGGTAACATGCGCTCTACGATTAAGTCTATGCTGGGAAGTATTGGCTTTGATCGGGTACAGGCGATGACTACCAGTAAGCGCGCGCTGGAGATGATTGCTGAAACAGATTTCGACATCATCTTGCTAGGTCACAATATCCATGACCGCTATTCAGGATTACAGTTGCTGGAAGAGGCTCGCTTCAAGGGGCTGATCAAACCCTCCTGTTCATGGATCTTGATGTCCAGTGACTCCTCTCAGGAGTCGATTCTCCTTGCTATCGAAGTGCAGCCCGACGAGGTAATAATCAAACCTTTTTCCATGGAAGAGTTGCGTCAACGGGTCGATTATTTGTGTCGTCGAAGTGCCGCATTAGCGCCAATCGAAAAGGCCATGGAGCGAAATGCTCCCAATCGCGCGATAAAGCTCTGTGATAGCTTGTTGGCTAAATCCGATCCCTATTATGACCAGGCTCAGATGATGAAGGGGAGGTTGTTGCTCGAGGCTGAGCAATACGATAAGGCAGAGCCCATCTTTGAACATTACTATTGGGAAGGTAAGGATATCAGGCAGGGGTATTTCTTGGCGGAATGCCGGTTTCAACTTGGCCGGCAAGATGAGGCGCAAGAGCTGCTGGAGTCCTTGGTACGTAAGCATCCCTTGATGATCGCTGCCTACGACCTGTTGGCGAAAATTCATGAGGCCAAGGGAGATTTGGAACAGGCGCAGAACTTTCTTAAAGAAGGTACTAGTCGTTCCCCGCTAGGGATAAAGCGACAGCTTGAATTGGGACGAATCGCCACCCATACCAAGCAGTTAGATGTGGCTGAGCAGGCTTACCGGAAATCCATTCATTTGGGAGAAAAGAGTTTCCAGGCGGCCCCTGACCCCTATCTGCGTTTAGCTAATATCCAGCGGCTGCAGATGGGTACGGCGCTTGATCGGGGTAAGCAAGATAAACTGGTAGAAATAGACCGGTTGTTAGCGCAGGCAAAACGCAAGTTTTCGGGCAACCCCCAGTTAAAACTGGGCGCTGAGCTGTTAATGGCAAAAGTGTTTGAGGATATGGGCGATAATGATCGTGCCGCATCCAGTTTGGATAAAGCTCAGACAATTGCAGACGAAGAAGGCCTGGTCTCTGAGATGGGTCAGATTCGTCAGCAGGTGTTAGCAGAGGCTGAACCGAGAGTCCAACAACAGCCGCTCGGAGAGCCCGCAGCACAGAAGGGGCCGGTTCAGGATCCGGCAATGAGCGCCAAGGTTAACCGCATTGGGGTTCGTAACTATATGGCGGGTAAGCCTGGGCAGGCTATTCGCTATTTTGGTATGGCCTTTGAGCATGACAACAGTAACGCATCGGCCTTGCTTAACCTGGCTCAGATGTTCCTTGAAGCCGCTCGAGATACACCAAGCCGCAGTGATGAGCGTTTGAAAATGTTTCATCGTTATTTAAAACTGGCCGAACGGTTGCCGTTGATGGGTGTCCATAAAGACAAGTTTAATCACCTTAAAAAACTGAGTAACATTAAGTTGGATGCTATTCCAGAAGGCCCTCTCGGGAATTTACTAAAATAGGGCTTAAGGAGAATCGGTTTAGGCCGATGAATTATCATGTCTCTTGTGGTATTAATATCATTATAAATAGTGATGTTAGTTCAAGTACGAATTGCCGAACGGCAAGGGGTTGACGAATGTCAGATGAGCGCCGCTATAGTAAGCGCAGGCATGTGGTCTGGAAAGCGATTATCAGTCGACTAAATGGCGAGCAGTTTATGGGTAGTACCGCCAATGTTTCTGATGATGGAATGTTCATTATTATCGATAAGCCTTTGATTCCCGGTGAGCGGCTTCATATCGATGTTGTTTCCAAATGCACTGGGCGTGCCTGTTTCTTTAGTCTTCATGGAGGCGTGGTCTATAATCGCTTGCTTGAATACAATCTGGGTGTTGCCATTGGCGTACGCCTGGAGGCCCCAGACCAAGCCTACGTTGATATGATTAACAGTTGTGAGCCTTTGCAGCGTGCTGTTTTGGCTAGCTAAGCATCCCTCCCTCCTCGTACAAACGACGTCTGCGCCAAGTTGTAATAGCTTGGTTTATATGTGGCTGACGGCCATTAATGTAGATCTGAGTCAAGGTAGTTTTTCCTGAGTTTGGCTATAGTGTCTTTAAGGCTTATAGCCGAGGGAGGTTTGGCCATGAATACCAATAGAAGAAAGTTGTGTCGCTTGCATGTGGTTTGGAAGGCGACGCTGACTCGCTTGAATGGTGAGCAACTACCGGGAAGCACAGATAATGTGTCTGAAGTCGGTATGAATGTAATACTGAATAAGACGCTGGTTATGGGCGAGCCTGTGCGTGTTGAGGTGGTTTCCAAATGTAGTGGCCAACTCTGTTACTTTCGTCTGGATGGAGTTATCGTTTATAACCATGACTTAGACTCCAGCTTGGGTATTGCTGTGGGGTTGCGGTTAATGGATCCCTGTCAGCAGTATATCGATTTCGTGCAACGCTATTCCTCCACTCGGGCCCATCTAGTCGCCTGTTGAGTTATCTTTGTAATATTCCTTCCTGCTGATCATTGACCGGATAAATCCGGTAGTGGTCTGTTTTGTTATCAAATCAGCGTCTTTTTGTCATTGAAGAAATTGTGGTTAATCCTGATCATAGCCCCAGCTACCAGTGCCTTGCTAGTAACTATTTTGTTGCTGGCTGGTTGAAGCTGACATAAAGTTGGCCGATATTGAATAGTCTGGTAGACATCTAATAAAACAATAAAATGGGCGTTCATGTTGGGCTATGGCTCCGCTGGGTCGTCTGTACAGGGGTTGTGTGAAGCTGAAAGTTTCCCGGGGCCTGTATCCAATGAAGGTGACACTCATGGCGAGAAAAAACAATAACCTGCCAGAGACTTGCGCACAGACGTATGATGTTAGACGTTGCGTAACAAAGTCTATGGTTCCTCTCTTTGCTTCCCTATTTTGCGCTTCTGCCCAGGCCGTAGATTTTAATGTCGGCGAGGTCGAAGGGCATTTCACTTCTCAGATTTCTATCGGTGGCTCCTGGCGGGCAGAGGATAGAGATTCATCGTTGGTTTCTCTTGGTAATGGTGGCAATTTGCGTGAGGCAAGTTCCGCATCGACCAATGGTGTTAACGACGACGGTGATTTGAACTTCAATAAAGGTGAGACCTTTTCGCGGGTGTTGAAAGGCGTTCATGATCTGGAATTCAAATACCAGAACGTCGGTGCTTTTTTTCGCGGCAAGTACTGGTATGACTTTGAGCTGGAGGATGATGAGCAGGCGTGGGGTCATGGCCCCAACGGTTATGCGGCCAATACTAAGCTGAATGACGATGACTTTAACGATTACGCCAAATTCTCTGGTATAGAGCTGCTGGATGCTTTTATCTACGGTGATTTCGAGCTGGGAGATATGCTGCTGGATGCCCGGCTTGGCCGGCAGGTGGTTAGTTGGGGCGAAAGTACTTTTATTCGCGGTGGTATTAACGCAATTAACCCTATCGATGTCGCCGCTTTCAGGCGACCGGGCGCAGAGATCAAAGAAGGTTTGCTGCCTGTCAGTATGCTTTTTGGAAACTTGGCGGTAACCGACAATCTCAGTGCCGAGGCGTTTTATCAGCTGGAGTATGAAACGACGGCTATTGACGGCTGCGGTACTTTTTTCTCAACCGTTGATTATGTCGCGGAAGGGTGCAACATCCTGTCTCTAGGGTCTGCAGCGGCTGCGGTGAGTCCGCCGGCTGGATTCAATGATCCGACGGCTTTAGCGACTGGTTTTACAGTGGCTCGAGCAGCGGATGGAAATAGAGAGGCCAGCGATAGCGGCCAGTACGGTCTTGCCTTTCGTTATGTGGCTGAGCAGTTAAACGATACCGAGTTTGGTCTTTACTATATGAATTACCACAGTCGCATGCCGATAGTCAGCGGCATCAAGGCGACAGCGGCTAATACCGTTGCTCCTAGCGTCGTTGCGCCTTTTATTCCCGGTAATCCGCTGGGCGGTAATGCCGAGTACTTTATCGAATATCCTGAAGATATCACGCTGCTGGGTTTGAGTTTTGCCACCAATATCGGCGAGCTTGCCGTATCTGGAGAAATCAGCCATCAACAAGACCTGCCGGTGCAGATTAACGGCTCTGATCTGGTCGGTGCCATCCTTGGGGCGTCAACAGCCGCATCTGCTCATGTGGGCGCAGTAGGTGTCGGCGGAGATGTGGATGGTTATCAGACGTTTGATGTTACTCAGGTTCAGTTGACCGTGGTTCGCTTTTTTGAGCAGGCAATGGGGGCCAGCCGTGTTGTACTGGTCGGTGAAGCTGGTTATACCCGTATGCACAGTTTCGATGAGGCCGATCAGGGTGGGCTGCGCTTCGGTCGACCCAGTGAGTTTGGTACCGCCGGTAATGACGGCTTTGTGACCGAAGATTCCTGGGGTTATCGCGCCAGAGTGATCTTCAGTTACGACGATGTGTTGGCGGGGATTAACCTCAAGCCGAGCATCTCCTGGGCTCATGATGTGGATGGCTATTCTCCTGCCAATGCCAGTGGTTTTGTTGAGGATCGTAAGGCCTTGAGTCTGGGTTTGAATGCGGACTATCTGAATACCTATACCGCCAGTATTGCTTATACGCGTTTCAACGGTGGCGATTACAACATCACCAAAGATCGTGATTTTGTTGCCGCCAGTTTGGGCCTTTCTTTCTAAATGCCGAAGTCAATTGGGAGCGCTGTCTCCTTTGGCGACGAGGATAAGTTGATGACTAATAAGAATAAATTTGCTCTAGCGTCGACGCTTGCGCTATTGCTGCATAGTGCCGCAGGCGTGGCGGCGGTCAGTGCCGATAAAGCAGCCCAGTTGGGAAACAGCTTGACCCCGATTGGTGCCGAGAAAGCAGGCAATGCCGATGGCAGTATTCCTGTATGGAGCGACCAGAGTGCAGTTTTTAGTGGTGATCGCTATGCGGATCCCTATGCTAAAGAGCAGGCTCTCTTTACTATTACCGCTGAGAATTACCAGCAATATCAGGATAAGCTCAGTGAAGGGCAAATTGCGCTGCTGAACAAGTATCCAGAGACGTATAAGATTCCGGTCTATCCCACTCACCGGACGGCGGCTTTTCCGCAGCATATTTATGATGTTGCCAAAAAGAATGCCACCCAAACCCAAGTAGTTGGTGGCGGTAACACGCTGCAGAATTTCGAAGAAACAGTACCTTTTCCAATTCCTAATGATGGTGTGGAGGTGATTTGGAATCACATCACGCGTTATCGAGGAGGGTCGCTGGAGCGTACTATGGTTCAGGTGCCTGTGCATCGTAACGGTAACTTCACCCCGGTGCGGTTTCGTGAGCGCTTGGTGTGGCCGCAGTATCTTAAGGATGGTTTTGACGCCAAAAAGGATGACAATATCCTCAATTACTTCACCCAGAAAGTCTTGGCACCGACCCGTCTGACCGGCAACGTGCTGTTGATCCATGAAACCTTGGATCAGATTAAGCAGCCGCGTAAAGCGTGGCAATATAATGCCGGCCAGCGTCGTGTCAGACGTGCACCACAGGTTGCTTATGATGCGCCGGGAACCGCCGCGGAAGGCTTGCGTACCGCCGATAATCTCGATATGTATAACGGCGCTCCCAACCGCTACGACTGGAAACTGGTCGGTAAGCAAGAGCTATATATTCCTTACAACAGCTTCAAGCTGGCATCTCGTGACTTGGCTTACAAAGATATCCTCAAGCCCGGGCATTTGAATACGGATGTATTGCGATATGAATTGCACCGGGTCTGGGTGGTGGAAGCGACCTTGAAAGAGGGGGAGCGACATATCTACGCTAAGCGTCGTTTTTATATCGATGAAGATAGCTGGCAGGTGTCTATTGCTGATCACTATGATGCCCGTGGCGAACTCTGGCGTGTGGGTGAGGCTCATGCGTTCCAGTATCGGGATGCCAAGGTGTTGTGGCATGTGGGAGAAATTTTGCATGATCTGCAGTCTGGTCGTTACTTGGCAGGCAGCTTGACCAATGAGGAAAAAGACGGTTTTACCTTCGGCGTGGCGCTAAAGCGGAAGGAGTTTACCACCGGAGCGATTCGTCGATCGGGTAAACGCTAAGCCTGTTAGATCTGTTCTATTTAAAAAACCGGGATGCTAAACGCATCTCGGTTTTTTTTGTTCTGTGTTTCTAGCGAGCTATCAGCGATAGCCAGTCAATAGGCTTGTTAATCGGTTGAAATTGGTGTTTTTTGTTATAGATTTCCGTCAGTAGTGGCTGCATTTGTCAACAATAATGGCTGTTATTGTTATTGTTTGACTTGTTGGTTTTTGAGAACCTCGTCTTTCTGTTATGTCAGCTTGTTTAGTTGGCAGGCAGGTAATATAAGAATAAATGGAGTTGATCATCTATAGTTAACACGCGTTCTGTTAGGACGGGTGATCAATTCTGTCATAAACCAGCCTAATAATGATAAAAACTGGAATAGGTTATGGCGTTTTTTGTAACACTTTTCAGCAGAATTGTAGAATTCTGCGAAAAGCCCGGTAATAAGGCTTTTCGAACTTTCCTGGTGGCATCTATTGCTTGCCTGTCTTTGTTGCCGTCTGCGCATTCCGTTGCCGGCACTGATCGCTTGCAACTGCCAGCCATTCCTTCGGCTTTGGCCAGTCGTTCTCTTCTCCTTGATATGACCCGCACTGCGGAGCGTCTCTATGCGGTTGGTGAGCGCGGACATATTATTTATTCCAATGACCAAGGGAATAGTTGGCAGCAGGCCTCCGTGCCGGTGTCCGTTTCCCTGACCGCGATTGATTTTGCTGATGCTGACCATGGTTGGGCAGTTGGTCATGACGGCGTTATCCTTGCGTCCGATGATGGCGGTCTGCACTGGTCGAAGCAGCTGGATGGCTTGCGCGTTAATCAGGCGCTGGTGGATCTCTACCAGGATGCCCGGGATAAACTGAGCAATCAGTTGCAGCAGGCAGAGTCCAATGGCGCTGACGTGGAAGTGCTGCAAGAGCAGCTGGAGTTACTGGAAATAGCTTACGAAGACGCCTTGATCGCTCAGGAGGAAGGTCCGACGAAGCCTTTCCTGGATGTGCTTTTTGTGGATAAAAAAGTCGGTTGGGCTATTGGCGCCTATGGTTTGATATTTGAAACCCGTGACGGCGGTCAGCAGTGGTTGCCGAAAATGTTAGCGCTGGACAATCCAGACGGTTTCCACCTCAACAGCATGTTACGAACCCAGCGGGGTGAGTTGTTGATCGCCGGTGAAGCGGGCATTTTGTTCCGCTCTGAAGACCTGGGAAAAAGCTGGCAGCGGTTAGAGTCTCCCTATGATGGATCTTTTTATTCACTGGTGGAAATTCAGCCTGCGGCAACGCTGCTGGTGGTAGGGCTGCGAGGCAGAGCTTTCAGCAGTAATGATCGGGGAGAGCACTGGCAGACGGTGAATTCAGCTACCCGTTCCACCCTGTCTGCGGCTAAGCAGCTGAGCAATGGTGAGCTGATACTGGCGGGTAACGGCGGTGCTATATCTGTGAGCGGCGATGGTGGTGAAGGTTTTGTCCACTATATACAGCCTGAACGCCGAGGGTTTACGGCGCTGGTAGAGACCGCCGATGGTCATCTGGTTCTCGCTGGGCAGGGCGGAATTACTCGCCTCAGCCGTCAACAATTAGGGAAGTCAGCGCAATGAGTAAGTACTCACCTAAGGATAATTCGACCAAGAAACAGAATCTTGAGCAGCAGCTACTGGAGCCGATCCGACATTCAGAATCGGTACTGGAGCGACTGATATTCCGTAACCGAATCCAAATTCTAGTACTGTTTCTGCTGGTCAGTCTGGGCCTGGGATATCAGGCGTCTGGTTTAAAGCCAGATGCTAGTTTCGAGAAAATGATCCCGGTCTCCCATCCCTATATTCAGAATTTTCTGGGTCATCGTGAAGAGATGGCTGGGATGGGAAACTCCGTCCGTATCGCCTTGGAAGCTACAGATGGCGATATTTTTACGGCCGAGTATCAGGAGTTGTTGAAGCAGATAACCGATGAGGTGTTCTTTGTTCCTGGTGTAGACCGCTCGGCGTTGAAATCGCTATGGACCCCGAATGTACGCTGGAAAGAAGTGACTGAGGAAGGGTTTGTCGGCGGCCCGGTGATTCCTAATGGTTACGATGGCTCAGAGCCGAGTCTGGAACAGCTGCGGCAGAACGCCCTGCGGTCCGGGCAAGTGGGGCGCTTAATCGCCAATGATTTTAAGTCTTCCATCGTTTATGCGCCGCTGTTCGAGATAAACCCGGAAACTGGCGAGCGTCTCGACTATCAGGATTTCTCCCGCAAGTTAGAAACTCTGGTGCGGGACAAATACCAGAATGATCGGTACCGTGTTCATATTACTGGATTTGCCAAGGTGGTGGGGGATCTGATCGAAGGTGCCTCTCAGGTGGTGCTGTTTTTCCTGTTGGCGCTGGTGATCACAGCGATTCTGCTTTACCTCTATACCCGCTGTCTGCGCAGTGCGTTAGTGACTCTAGGGTGTTCGCTATTGGCGGTGATCTGGCAGCTGGGGTTGCTCAATAGTCTGGGTTACGGTATTGACCCCTATTCGATGTTGGTACCTTTTTTGGTGTTTGCCATTGCCGTCAGTCATGGCGTGCAGATCGTTAATGGGATCGCCATCGAAAACAGCCAAGGAGCGGAGCCACTGGCAGCAGCGAGGCGTACTTTCAGGCAGCTGTATATCCCCGGTCTTACTGCCTTACTCAGTGATGCCCTCGGTTTTATCACCCTGATCGTGATCGATATTGCGGTGATTCAGGAATTGGCGGCTGCTGCGGCTATTGGCGTGGCGGTGGTGGTGCTCACCAACCTGGTGTTGCTGCCGGTATTGATGTCTTATCTACGCCCGGGTGTGACGGCGATTGCTCATTTACAACGGCAGCAAAAAAAGCAGCGGATCTGGTTATTGCTGCAACAGTTTACCCGTCCCAGAACGGCTGCCGTCAGTGTTGTGATCGCGGCCTTGTTATTCGCCTTTGGTGCCAACATCAGTCGTGATTTGAAGATTGGAGATCTGGATCCGGGCACCCCGGAGCTGCGCCCGGACTCCCGCTACAATCTTGATAATGCTTTTATGACCAGTAACTACAGCACCAGCAGTGACATCTTTGTAGTGATGGTGGAAACCCTTGATGAACAGTGCGCCAGTTATAAAAATCTGGAAGCGATTGATCAATTCCAGTGGGTGATGGCTAATGTCTCTGGAGTCCAGTCGGTGCTGTCTTTGGCCGATGTGGCGAAGCTCACCTTGTCAGGCTTAAGCGAGGGCAGTCTGAAGTGGCAGGCCCTTAGTCGAAATCAATATCTGCTTAATGCTGCGCTGGCCTATGTGCCGCAGGGGATGGTCAATGCGCAGTGTAATTTGACGCCAGTGATTATTTTCCTCAATGATCATAAAGCGGACACCTTAGAGCAGGTGATCTTAGCGGCAGAAGGTTTTGCTGCGGAGCATAACAGTGAGACGATTCGCTTTCAGCTGGCGGCGGGTAATTCCGGCATCGAAGCGGCAACCAATCGGGTTATCGATAAGGCTCAGTATCAGATGCTGGCCTGGGTCTATGGCGTAGTGAGTCTGCTGTGTCTGCTGACGTTCCGCTCCTGGCGCACGCTGGTTTGCATTATTGTGCCACTGGCGCTGACGTCGGTGCTGTGTCAGGCGCTAATGACCTGGCTGGGTATTGGTGTCAAAGTTGCCACGCTGCCGGTTATTGCTCTGGGTGTAGGTATTGGTGTTGATTACGGTATTTATATTTACAGCCGGCTGGAGTCCTACCTGCTGCGGGGTATGCCTCTCAGTGAAGCTTATCTGCTGACTTTGAAATCCACCGGTCGTGCCGTGGCCTTTACCGGCCTGACTCTCGCAATCGGTGTGGGCACCTGGTTGCTATCGCCGATCAAGTTCCAAGCAGATATGGGGGTACTGCTGACCTTTATGTTTATCTGGAACATGCTCGGTGCGCTGATTTTATTGCCAGCACTGGCTTACTTCTTGGTGAAGCCTAAGCACGTCATGCCGGTTGCTATGACCAAATCGATGACGGCGGGACATGACTCCTCTGCAGGAGCGCGCGCGGACGATGGTGGTTCGGCGCAGCCTGCTGGTAAGGATGCGGACAATCCTAAAAAACCTGATCAGGAGTTGCACAATGCCGTTTAATAATAAGCTGCTGATTGTTTTAACCAGTGGTGCGCAAAAACAACCCGCTCTAGAACGTGGGCGGTTGATCGCCAAGCGGCTAGGAGCGACCCTCCATCTGATGGCGGATAAAAAGCCTGAAACTGTTGAGCATGACGAGTGGCTTCAGGCAGTTGCGCAAACGCAAATTGACGACGGTCTGGATGTAGTCGTGGATCAATGGCAATCTGCTGATCTGCTGCCTAATGTTTTGGGGATATTGAAAAAGCATGGCTGTGGCTTACTGATTAAGTTTAGTGATCAGAGTAATCCTCTGGCGGAAGCGTTTTTTACCCCGCGGGATTGGAAGCTGCTGCGCTATGCTCCCTGTCCGGTATTGATGGTGAAGCAGCAAGAGTCCTGGGAGGGGCGGGCGCTGATCGCGGCCATTGATGCGGATCCGGATGATCAGGATCACCACCTGTTGAATCAACAGATTATTCGAATGTCTGCACAGATCGCTGAACTCAGTGGCAGCAATTTGCATCTGGTGTCAGCGTTTCCCGCGCCTATGCAGTCTGCTGATGCGCACTCGCAATTGCGGGAGCAGATACAGCATCGCTATCAGCAAAATTGCGAGGCATTGTGCCAGCAGCTCGACTGTCAGCCGGACCAGATTGAAGTGGCAGAAGGCCCGCCAGAAACGATGATCCCTGCCTATAGTCGCTCGGTGTCAGCGGCATTGGTTATTATGGGGACGGTGGCCCGTAAAGGTTTGCGAGGGGCGTTGTTAGGGGGTAATACCGCTGAGGCCATTCTGGCTCAGTTGCGGGCCGACGTGCTGACTCTGAATCCCCGTGGCAGTGATGAGATCTTGGATATTTTGTTGCAACAGCAGGAAGACTAGGAAGAACGGTAAATAGTCAGAACAGTAAAACAGGAGTCATTGATGGCCAATGTCACAGTTCCTACTTTATATGTGCATTCACTGCTGAAGTCTCTCGAATCTCAGTCAGTGGATCTGGGTGAGCTACTGGAGGCTGCAGAAATTCTTCCCCAGGAACTCGAAAGCGAGGAATTTCCCGCTTCCAAATACAGCAAGCTATTTCAGCGTACCTGGCTATCCATGCGTGATGAGTCCTTCGGTATGCCCAGTGGTGGGCGCATACCAAACGGTACCTTCCGGATGATGTGTTTGTGTGTCATTCATTGTCAGACCATCGGCCAGGCGATTCAGCGCTGTTCCGAATTCTATGAGATCTGTCGTGGGGCACGAATCAAACCGACGCTGGAATATCGGGGGCGCTCAGCTCAGATCATCATGAGTCATCTGGAATCGGTATCCAGTGATGAGTTTGAGTCCATACTGGCCGATAGTTCCGAGGTTGCTATCCGCACCGCACTCTCGGTCTGGCATCACTACGTCTGCTGGCTGGCGGGACGACGGTTGGAGTTGGAATCGGTTAGCTTTACCTTTGCAAAGCCCGCTCGGGTGTCAGAATTTGAAGTGCTTTTTCAGGCCCCTATTCGCTTTGGGCAGCCGGAGAATATGATCAGGTTTTCTGCGTCTTCCATGGAGTTTCCGGTGATACAGACGGAGGGCTCACTAGAAGGGTTTCTGAAGACGGCGCCTTATCAGCTGTTGGTGATGGTTAACGATGACAACAGTCTTAAGTCACGGGTCGAATCTATTATCGGTCGTGATTTTAGCCGTGAAATGCCCTCGGCCGAAGCGGTGGCCTGTAGTCTCAATATGTCAGTGACGACCATGCGCAGACGCCTGCTGAGCGAAGAAACCTCCTTTCAGAAGATAAAGGACGAATGCCGTCGAGAGGCGGCTACCAATTATCTGAGCTGTCCAGAACTGAGTAATAACGATGTGGCGGAGTTGATGGGATTTGACGAAACCAGTGCATTTTTCCGATCCTTTAAAAAATGGACTGGTATGACGCCGGGAGATTTTCGTCGTAGCGCGCTTTGAGATTACTGGTTTTGAGTCTTTTTGTTAATTTTGATTTTTAGTGATTGGTGTTGTTCTGGCTTGTGAGGCTTATTAAACGGGGTGTTTTTCGTTGGCTTGAGTAAGTTGGCTTATTTTGTTATTAAAATCGACGATAAATGCTATTGAGACAAAAGGTGCAGTATCTAGACTATAGGGTATTAATCGGGAGCCTTAGGGAATTTCGCTAAGGGTGGATTGGCTGAGTCTAAGGTATTGCAGCTGACACGGAAAATAAAAATAGGTGAACCAATGATTTATCAGGGTAAGGCCCTAAAGGTCGACACAATCGGAGATGGTATCTTCGAATTAAAATTTGATCTGGATGGCGAATCGATTAACAAGTTCAACGAAATAACCATCGCTGAACTGCACGAAGTCGTCAAACTGTTGCAAGGGCGCGATGATCTTAAAGGGCTGCTGATTAGCAGTGCTAAAGATACCTTTATTGTCGGCGCCGATATCAACATGTTCCATGCTGTGTTTGAAAAATCCGATGAAGAGATTATCGCCATTAATATGGAGATGAATCGTACTTTGTGTGGATTGGAAGACTTGCCATGCCCCACCGTGGTTGCGATCAACGGTCTTGCGCTGGGTGGCGGTTTTGAACTCTGTCTGTGCGCCGATTACCGAGTGATGGCCGATGGTGCGAAAGTGGGGCTGCCGGAAGTGAAACTGGGCATCTTCCCAGGCTGGGGCGGCTCGGTGCGTTTGCCGCGTTTAATCGGGGCCGACAATTCCTTTGAATGGATCTGTGCCGGTAAAGAAAAGAAAGCTAAAGAAGCGCTGTTTGAAGGCGCTGCTGATGCGGTGGTTGCAGCCGATAAATTGCGTGAAGCGGCCCTTGATCTGATTGCTCAGTGTCAGGGAGACGGACCTTCAACTTTGGATTATCTGGCCAAGCGTGAAGAGAAAAAACAACCGCTGAAGCTAGGTCAGTTAGACTGCATGATGGCCTTTGAAACCGCGAAAGGTTTTATCGCCGGAAAAGCCGGACCTCATTATCCGGCGCCGGTTGCCGCCATCAAAACCATGCAAAAACATGCCATGCTGGGCCGTGATCAGGCCCTTGAAGTTGAAGCTAAGGGCTTCGTTAAAGTCGCTAAAACCGAGGTGTGCAAGAACTTGGTTGGTTTGTTCCTTAGTGATCAGCGCATTAAAAAAGTCGCTACCGGCTATGTCTCTATGGCGTCAGAAGTGAAGCAGGCAGCGGTATTGGGCGCTGGCATTATGGGTGGCGGTATCGCTTTTCAATCTGCCAGCCGCAATACACCGATCCTGATGAAGGATATTACTGAACCGGCGCTGCAAATCGGTTTGGATGAAGCGGCCAAATTGTTAACTAAACAAGTTGATCAAGGGCGCATGCCTGTCGCTAAAATGGCGAAAGTACTGGGCCGTATTCGCGCCACTCAAAGTTACGGTGATTTTGCCAATGTAGATCTGGTGGTTGAAGCGGTGGTTGAGCATCCTGTGGTCAAGGCTAAAGTGCTTGCGGAAGTGGAGAAAGAAGTCTCTGAAGATACTATTCTAACATCCAATACCTCCACCATTTCCATCACTCATCTAGCAGAATCATTGCAGCGTCCAGAAAATTTCTGTGGCATGCATTTCTTTAACCCGGTGCATCGCATGCCTCTGGTTGAGGTTATTCGCGGCGAGAAAAGCAGCGACCGTGCCATTGCCACCACCGTTGCTTATGCTCAATCCATGGGTAAGACCCCGATCGTGGTTAACGATTGCCCCGGTTTTCTGGTGAATCGCGTGCTGTTTCCTTACTTTGCTGGATTCGTCAAGCTGGTAGAAGCAGGTGTTGATTTCCAGCGCATCGATCGAGTGATGGAAAAGTTTGGCTGGCCCATGGGGCCTGCTTACCTGCTGGATGTGGTCGGGCTGGATACTGCTGTTCACGCTCAGAAAGTGATGGCTGAAGGTTACCCTGATCGTATGGCCAGTGATGGCAAAGGGGCTATCGATGTATTGTTCGAAGCGGGTCGTCTGGGGCAAAAAAATGGACAGGGCTTCTATGCCTATGAGCCGGATCGTAAAGGTAAACCGCGTAAGGTAGCCGCGCCGCAAGTGGCAGAACTGCTTAAACCTCTAGTCAAAGAAACGTCAGAACTTAGTGACGAACAGATTATCGAACGGATGATGATGCCGCTCTGTATTGAGACGGTGCGTTGTGTCGAAGAAAGCATCGTTGCCTCAGCCGCCGAAGCGGATATGGGGCTGATCTATGGTATCGGTTTTCCTCCATTCCGTGGTGGCGCGTTGCGCTATATCGATAGCGTTGGACTGACTCAGTTCTGTCAGCAGGCGGAGGCCTATCAGGCCCTTGGTGGTCTTTATCATCCGACCGAGGGGATGAAGACCATGGCCGCCAATAATCAACGTTTCTATCAGTCTTAAGGGGAGAAAATACCATGAGCTTAAATGCCAAAGATGCAGTGATTGTTGATGCTGTGCGCTCCCCCATGGGGCGATCAAGAGGCGGCGTATTCCGTCACCTGCGTGCCGATGAAATGTCCGCCAAATTAGTGGATGCACTGCTAGCGCGTAATCCACAGATCAGTCCAGCTGCGGTTGAAGATCTGATCTGGGGTTGTGTCAATCAGACCAAGGAGCAGGGCTTCAATATTGCCCGTTCAGTAGGGCTGTTGAGTCAACTTCCATACAGTGTCGGCGCCCAGACGGTTAACCGTCTTTGTGGCTCCTCCATGTCTGCGGTACATACGGCTGCCCAGGCTATACAAAGTGGTAATGGCGACTTGTTTATGGTCGGTGGTGTTGAGCATATGGGCCATGTAGAGATGACCCACGGTGTCGATATCACGCCGGCGCTAAGTAAGCATGCCGCCAAGGCTTCAATGATGATGGGTCTGACTGCGGAGATGCTGGCCAAGTTGCATGGCATCAGTCGTGAACAGCAAGAAGCCTTTGCAGTGCGTTCTCATCAGCTCGCCCATGCGGCAACGCTTAATGGCAGTTTCGCCAATGAAATCGTCGCGCTGGAAGGTCATAACGAAGACGGCTTCAAGCGTATGGTGGAAGTGGATGAAGTGATTCGTCCTGAAACCTCGCTAGAAACCCTGGCAGCCTTGAGGCCGGCCTTTGATCCCAAAAATGGGACGGTAACTGCGGGTACGTCTTCAGCTATTTGTGATGGCGCCTCGGCGATGATCATTATGTCTGCAGAACAGGCCGAGTCTCTCGGTGTTAAACCTCGCGCAGTGATTCGTTCTATGGCAGTTTCAGGTTGTGATCCGTCAATTATGGGTTACGGCCCTGTTCCTGCGACTAAGAAGGCATTGAAGCGTGCAGGGCTGACGGTTGCTGACCTGGATTTTGTCGAGCTGAACGAGGCTTTTGCCGCCCAGGCTATTCCAGTGCTTAGAGACTTGAAGCTACTTGAACTGATGGATCAGAAGGTCAACCAGCATGGTGGGGCTATCGCCCTGGGCCATCCGCTGGGTTGCTCCGGCACTCGTATCCTCGGAACACTGTTGAATGTGATGGAGCAAAAACAGGGCACTTTAGGCCTGGCTACCATGTGTATTGGTATGGGTCAGGGTATCGCCACGGTTATTGAGCGAGTCTGAAAATTCCCCTTTAAATTTCTGATACTTGTTTAGTTAAGGGTGTTTTGGTTAGCCAAAGCGCCCTTTTTTTTCGTTCTTAAAAACATCTATAACCCGCGTGTTATGGCTAACAATAGGGTTTGTATCGGGCCGGTTTGGGTGAAAATGTCATTAAATCAGGTCTGTTTTGACATTGTTGGAACTTGCTTCTTTAGCGATCATTAAAGCATGGAATTTAGTCATTGCAGCCAGCCCTTGTCCAAGTGATTGTGGTTCTGCTGGCCGCAATAAGATATTCGCGCTAATTAAAATAAAACGGAGGCTCCCATGCCTGAATATAAAGCGCCCCTTAGAGAAATTCGTTTTGTACTCCATGAACTGTTGGAGATGGATAAGCATTACGCCTCGCTGCCTGGAGCAGAAGAAGCTACCCCAGAATTGATTGACGCCATCATCGAAGAGGGAGCCAAGTTCGCTGAAAACGAGCTGGCGCCACTAAATCGAATTGGTGATCAGGAAGGCTGTAAGTGGCAGGACGGCGAAGTCATCACGCCCACCGGTTTTAAAGCGGCTTACGACAAGTTTGTTGAAGGCGGCTGGCCTTCGTTGGCTCATAAGCCTGATCTGGGTGGCCAGGGCCTGCCGGAATCCATCGGTATCGTCATTAATGAAATGGTGGGAACCGCAAACTGGTCTTGGGGCATGTACCCTGGTCTTAGCCACGGCGCCATGAACACACTGGATGCCCATGGTACTGAAGCGCAGCAGCAAACCTATCTGGTGCCGCTGATCGAAGGTCGTTGGACCGGTACTATGTGTTTGACCGAGTCCCATTGTGGTACTGATCTGGGCTTGCTGCGGACCAAAGCTGAGCCTAATGCGGATGGCAGCTATGCCATTACCGGTACTAAGATTTTCATCTCTGCTGGCGAACATGATATGGCAGAGAACATTATCCATATCGTTCTTGCCCGCCTGCCGGGTGCGCCTGAAGGTACCAAGGGCATATCGCTGTTTATCGTGCCTAAGTTTAACGTCAATGATGACGGTAGTCTGGCGGATAGAAACGGCGTCAGCTGTGGCTCCCTTGAGCACAAGATGGGTATTCACGGTAATGCCACCTGTGTGATGAATTTTGATGGTGCCCGCGGTTATCTGATTGGTTCCGCCAATA
The DNA here is from genome assembly GCA_036960175.1 of Motiliproteus sp. Lineage (GTDB taxonomy): Bacteria > Pseudomonadota > Gammaproteobacteria > Pseudomonadales > Balneatricaceae > Motiliproteus. Next base: position 121,891 of record JBALWH010000002.1, read on the forward strand.
AAGGTCTGAACTGTATGTTCACCTTTATGAATACGGCTCGTATCGGTACGGCATTACAGGGCTTGGCCCATACCGAGTTTGCCTTCCAGAATTCTCTGACCTACTGCCGTGAGCGTCTGCAGATGCGCGCACTGACCGGTCCCAAAGCGGAAGACAAACCAGCCGATCCGATTATTGTTCACCCGGACGTCAGGCGCATGTTGTTAACCCAGAAAGCCTTCGCCGAAGGCGGTCGTGCATTGGCCTATTTCGCTGCTCAGCAAGTGGATATCGTCAATGATTCTGAGGATGCCAGTAAGCGCGAAGAGGCGGATCAGTTGCTTTCCTTCCTGACCCCGATTGCCAAGGCATTTATGACCGAGACCGGCTTCGAGGCGGCAAACCTTGGCCTGCAGTGCTTTGGTGGCCATGGTTATATTGCCGAATGGGGTATGGAACAGAACGTCCGGGACAGTCGTATCTCTATGCTTTATGAAGGTACCACCGGCATACAGGCGCTGGATCTGCTGGGTCGAAAAGTATTGATGAGCCAAGGCGAAGCGCTAAAAAGCTTTACTAAAATCGTCCACAAATTCTGTCAGTCTGAGGTCGATAATCAGCAGATGCAGCCTTATATCGAGCCACTGCAGGCGATCAATAAGGAGTGGGGCGAGCTGACCATGAAAATTGGTGCTGCGGCCATGCAGAACCGAGATGAAGTGGGCTCGGCTTCGGTGGATTACCTGATGTACTCAGGCTATGCGGTGTTGGCGTATTTCTGGGCCAGATCGGCGCTGGTGGCGCAACAAGCCCTAGCGGCGGGGACCTCAGAAGAGGATTTCTATCAGACCAAGCTGGCTACCGCTAATTTCTACTTCAAGCGCTTGCTGCCCAGAACCCGATCTCTGGCCGTGACCATGGTGTCTGGAGCCGATACTTTGATGGAGTTGGATGAGGATAAATTCTCGTTCTAATTCAATGAATAACGAATAACGAATAACGAATAACGAATAACGCCAAATAAAAATAAATTTATAGGAGAATACCATGACCGCCGATAACCATTTTGAACAGATGTTGCAGCGTTTTAATAGCAATGCCGCTGGCAGTCTTGATGCCGTGTTCCAATATCAGATCGAGGATATTGGCGTCTACCACCTTATCGTCAAGGATCAGAACTGTGTGCTTGGTGGTGGTGAGCACCAAGCGCCAACGGTAACCCTGTCGATGAATGAGCAGACCTTGGTAGATATCCTTAGCGGTGAAACTGATGGCATGCAGGCCTTTATGGCCGGTCAGATGAAAGCCACCGGTGATCTAATGCTGGCAACCCGGTTACCGGAGTTATTTCCTGCCGCCTAACCCTCTACTTACTCCGCTCTAAGTCGATCCTGCCGTGTTAGGATCGGCTGCTATTACAACAATAATCAGGGCCAGATCTGGCCTGTTATGAGTAGAGATGTCTGTGGTTATGAATGCTAATGCAATGCAGCAGGAGCCCGGAGTCGAGCCATCCTGCTATCTAGAATCGATTAATCCCCATAAGACCTCAACCATTATCGAGGTGTTAGAACGAGCCTGTAAGAATTACGCCGATAATCCGGCCTTTACCAGTCTGGGCCGGACTCTGAGCTATGCAGAACTGGATAAACAGTCTGCGGCTTTTGCCTCCTACCTGCAGCAATCGGGACTGCATCCCGGTGACCGCATCGCCGTGCAGCTCCCTAACCTGATTCAGTACCCCGTGGTGGTGTTCGGTGCTCTGCGGGCGGGGCTGGTGGTGGTCAATACCAATCCGCTCTATACCCGTGATGAGATGCGCCACCAGTTCAAAGATTCAGGTGCCAAGGCGCTGGTGATCCTGGCGAATATGGCCAGTCTGGCTGCTGATGTGTTGCCCGAGACCGATATCCGCCAAGTGATTGTGACCCAGATTGCCGATTTGCACAGTCCGGTAAAGCGGGTGGTACTCAACTCGGTGGTGCGCTATGTCAAACGTATGGTCCCAAAATACCGGCTGCCACAGGCATTGTCGTTGCGGCGGGCCTTGAAGCAGGGCAGTAAAATTCCATTTCAGCGTTATCAGGCTGCCGTGGATGAAGTGGCCGTGTTGCAATATACCGGTGGCACCACCGGTGTCGCCAAAGGGGCGATGCTGACACATGGCAATTTGGTGGCGAACCAGTTGCAGCTGCAGGCTCACTTCGGTGATTTTCTTGAGGATAGCGGTAAGGAACTGTTTATCGGTCCGCTGCCGCTCTATCACATTTACGCCTTTACTCTGCATTGTATGTTGCTGCTGGGGGCGGGTAATCACAGTGTCTTGATTCCCAATCCCAGAGATATTGGTGGCTTTGTTAAAGAGCTGAAAAAGTGGAAGTTTTCGGGTTTCGCCGGACTCAATACTTTGTTCGTGGCGCTCTGTCGGAATGAAGACTTTAAGCGGCTGGACTTCAGCGCGCTGAAATTTACCGCTTCAGGTGGTATGGCATTGACCCGTAATGCCGCAGAACAATGGCAGCAGGTAACGGGCTGCCCCATTATGGAAGGCTACGGCCTGACCGAGACCTCTCCGGCGGTGACCTTCAATCGCCCCGGTGAAGAACAGATTGGTTCCATCGGCCAGCCAGTCGCCTTGACCGAAGTGAAGGTGATTGATGATGAGGGCGTCACCTTGACCGGTGAGGCAGCGGGAGAGCTTTGCGTCCGTGGTCCTCAGGTGATGAAAGGTTATTGGCAATGTCCTGAAGCCACTGCTGAAGTGCTGGATTCTGAGGGTTGGTTGAAGACCGGTGATGTGGCGGTTATCCAGGCAGATGGGTTCTTGCGTATCGTCGACCGCAAAAAAGACCTGATCATCGTCTCAGGCTTTAACGTTTATCCCAACGAAATTGAAGATGTAGTGGTGACCCTGCCAGAAGTGACTGAATGTGCCGCCATCGGTGTACCTGATGAGAAATGTGGTGAAGCGGTTTTACTCTATGTGGTCTCGGCAACGCCGGAGCTGACGGAAGAAGATATTCGTCACTACTGCCGTAGCAAATTAACCGGCTATAAGGTGCCGCGCTCGGTACGCTTCTGCGATGAATTGCCGAAGAGCAATGTTGGCAAAGTGCTGAGACGGGCGCTGAAAGAGCAGGCCATTAAGGGATAATTATCATGGATAAGGCAGTCGCGCCAACGCGCCAGCTTTTGCATACTCGTCAGGTGCAGTGTCAGGGTTTTCTGCGTAGTGATGGACTCTGGGATATTGAAGGCCGGATGACGGATATTAAGAGCTTTGATATGCATAATCCGGATCGTGGCGGGCAGATTGCGGCCGGAGAGCCGCTGCATGATATCTCCCTGACCCTGACCTTCGATCGCACCATGCTGATCCGGGAAGTGAAGGCGCGCATCGACTATTCGCCTTTCAAACAGTGTCCTCGCATCACTAAAGCTTTTCAGCAATTGTGTGGCCTGAGGGTGTCGCCCGGGTTTTCTCGCCAGGTGAAAGAATTGTTTTCAGGCGTTAGCGGCTGCACTCATCTACTGGAATTGCTGCCGCCCATCGCGACTACGGCCTACCAGACTTTGTGGCAATCAGAAAAAGGCTATGATGGTGATGATCCGGCGGTCCATCAATTTCTGCTTAATAGCTGTCATGCCTTGGCTGTTGATGGCGAGGTGATTAAGACCCACTGGCCCGAATATGCTGAGACTAAGACGGTTGGTTGAGATCGTGCTGATCTGGAGATTAATATGAGCAAGACCATCTCGGTACAAATCGCCGAGCGGATTATGACTATCCGTATTCAGCGGCCGCAAGCACGTAATGCCTTGAATCGCGCCATGTATCAGCAGTTAACTGCGGCGTTACAGCAGGCTGAAGCAGATGCGGATGTGCGTGTGGCCTTAATCAGTGGTTGTGAAGGAAGTTTCAGTAGCGGCAACGATATTGACGATTTTCTTCAGTCTGAAGACGATGCTGAGAGCTTAGCTCCAGTGGTTGATTTTCTGCACCAGCTTGCCGCTTTCCCCAAGCCATTGGTGGCAGCCGTTAATGGCGTAGCTATTGGTATCGGTACCACCATGCTGCTTCATTGCGATCTGGTTTATGCCGCCGACAGCGCGCAATTCCAATTGCCATTTGTGAATCTTGGGGTGGTGCCTGAAGGGGGTTCCAGCCTATTGTTACCGGCGATGTTGGGACATCAGCAGGCGGCGGAATTATTGTTATTGGGCGAACGTTTTGATGCGGTGAGTGCGCAGCAAAAGGGGTTCGTCAACGCGGTGATTAGTCATGAAGAACTGCTGGATTATGCCCGTAATCAGGCTTTGAAGCTGGCGGACAAACCTCCTGCCGCCATGGTTGCGGCTAAGGCACTGCTTAAATCTCAGCGCGGGCGTCCCTTGTCCCAAGTGCTGGAAACAGAAATAGCATTGTTCGCCAAACACTTACGCTCGCCAGAGGCTCAGGAAGCATTGTTGGCTTTCAAGCAGCGGCGTAAACCGGACTTTTCTGAGTTTTAACGGCTTTCGTTAGGGTTGAACCGGCAATAAAGAGGGCGGTCTAGTACCGCCCTTTTTTATTCTTTAGATTCCGTGTTAAGTCTGCTGTTCGACGTTAATGGGTGCCTTATCAGGCTCCACCTTCTTATGGGTCAGTCGGCCCAGGTAGCTATAGATGGTTGGCACCACTAGCAGCGTTAACAGGGTGCCAAAGGTCATCCCGCCAGCAATTACCCAGCCAATCTGGCGCTGGCTTTCAGCACCGGCGCCATCGGCTAAGGCCAGAGGCAAAACTCCCAGTACCGTGGCTCCTGTGGTCATCAGGATTGGACGCAGGCGAATAGTCGCTGCCTCCAGCACCGCAGAATTAAGATCCATGCCTCTTTGTTGTAGCTGATTGGCAAATTCCACGATTAATATGCCGTGTTTGGTAATCAGCCCCACCAGCGTGATCAGGCCAATCTGGCTGTAGACACTGAGGGTGCCGCCGCTGTATTGCAATGCCAGCAACGCTCCTAACAAAGCCGCAGGGACTGATATCAGGATAATCAACGGTGCTTTGAAACTTTCGAACTGAGCCGCTAACACCAGATAGATAAACGCTAATGCCATCACAAACGTGGTCTGCAGACTACTGCTGGAGGCCTTGAACTCTCGGGATTCACCGGCGTAGTCAACCTGTACGTCTTTGCTGATCTCGGTGATAGATTGTTCTAGGAAGGTCAGTGCTTCGCCAAGGCTGTAACCCTGCGCCAATGAGGCCTGGATGGTCACCGACTTGAGTCGGTTAAAGTGGTTCAGTTCACGGGGGGCAACACTCTCGGTGATCTGCAGCAGGTTGGATAGCTGCACCATGGCGCCATCGTTGCCACGCACATAGATGTTGGTGAGATCGTCCGGGTTGGTGCGGTCCACATCATCAATCTTCAGAATGACATTGTACTGCTCACCGTTTTGTTTGTATTTGGTGACTTCCCGTCCCGCCATCATGGTTTCCAAAGTACGGCCAATGGCTTCCACATTGGCACCGACATCCGCCACTTTGTCGCGGTTCATTGACACCCGTAGCTCTGGTTTATTGAGCTTGAGGTTGTTGTCGGGCTGCGCGAAACCAGGGTTCGCATAAATCTTTGCCATCAGCTGATCGTTAATCTGCTGTAACTCTTCATAACTGGCACTGGTCTGGATCACAAATTCTACCGGTCGGGTGACGAAACTCTGTCCTAGCGAAGGGCGGTTAATAGGGAAAGACATAGTGCCGGTAATGCCGCCAAACATCTTTGGCATCAGTTCGGTAACGATCTGCTGTTGTGTTCGCTCTCTTTCCTCCCAGGGCTTGAGGCCAAGAAATCCAATGGATTGGGTGCTGGAAGGATAGCCGACGACCATAAAATAACGGTCACCCTCTTCGACTTCGCTAAACAAGCCTTCCACTTGCTTGGCGTAGCGGTCCAAGTAAGAAACAGAGGCACCATCAGGGGCCATGGAAAAACCGATTATGGTGCCGCGATCCTCTATCGGCGCCAATTCTTCCGGGAGCGTCTGGTATACCGACCAAGAGCCATAGCAGGTCAGTGCTATCACCGGCAGTACCAGTAGACGGATTTTCAATAATCGCTCTAGCAGACCATGGTAACCGCGAGTCATCCCATTCAGGCCGCGCTCAAACAGGTTGTAAATGGCGCTGTGTTTTCTTTCATGCTTGAGCATTCGCGAGCACATCATCGGCGACAGGCTCAGAGCGATAAAGCTGGAGACGATTACCGCTGCGGCCAAGGTCAGGGCAAATTCAGTAAACAGTTTGCCGGTGCGGCCGGGGGTGAATGCTACCGGGGCAAACACCGCAACCAGGGTCAGGGTGGTGGAGATAACCGCGAAAGCGATCTCTTTGCTGCCCTTAAAGGCGGCTTGAATCGGGTCGAGCCCGCTTTCGAGGTGGCGATAGATATTTTCCAACATCACAATGGCATCATCCACCACCAATCCGATGGCCAGCACCATGGCTAGCAGGGTTAGGGTGTTGATACTGAAATCCAGCATGTACATCAGTGCAAAGGCACCGATCAGTGAAACAGGAATAGTCACTAGAGGTATTAATGTGGCTCGCAGGTTGCGCAGAAACAGGAATATAACCAGCACTACCAAGACAGTGGCTTCAGCTAGGGTGGTATAGACCGACTTGATGGATTCTTCGATAAACAGCGACGAGTCGTAGGCGACATCCACCTTCATGCCTTCTGGTAATTGCGCTCGAATGTTGGGGAGCTCTTCGCGGATCGCTTGGGACACTTCCAGAGGGTTGGCGGTGGATTGTTTGACCACGCCGAGAGCAACCGCAGTTTGGCCTTTAAAACGAGAAATCTGACGCTCATTTTCTGCACCAATACGGATATTGGCAATGTCCTTGAGGCGAATAGGATAGCCATCTTCTTGGCGGATAATGATCTGCTCGAATTCCTCAATACTGCTGAGGTCAGTCTCGTTGAGAATGCTGAATTCCCGATCTTTGCTTTCGATACGCCCGGCAGGAATTTCCAGGTTCTGCTGTTGCAGGGCCTGTTCGATATCTTGGGTGGTGACCTGATAAGCCGCCATCTTGGCGCGATCCAGCCATACTCTCATGGAGTAGCGCCGTTCGCCGAAGATCAACACATTGGCCACGCCGGGAATGACCTGCAGCGGGTCTTTTACCCGGCGATCGGCGAAATCGGTCACCGCCAGCGGATCATGCTGATCACTGGAGAAGGCGAGCCAGATGATCGGCTGAGCATCAGCTTCCACCTTGGCGACTATAGGTTCGTCTATCTGGTCTGGTAATTGCCCCCGCACCCTGCCTACCCGATCACGCACGTCACTGGCGGCGGCATCTGCATCTCGTTCCAGTTTAAAGGTAACGGTAATCTGACTTTTTTCTGATCGGCTCACCGAACTCATAAAATCGATCCCTTCCACGCCAGACAGGGAGTCTTCGATGATCTGGGTAACCTGGGTTTCGATAATCGACGCGTTGGCGCCAACGTAGTTGGTTTCGACGGTGACAACCGGAACGTCAATATTAGGATATTCGCGCACGGTAAGACGCTCGTACGAGATTATCCCAATCAGCACCACCAATAGATTTATAACGGTGGCAAATACCGGCCGCTTGATGCTGATGTCTGAAAGGATCATCAGGAGCCTCCCTCAGTATTGGCTGGTTGCGGTTTATCCTGGTCGGCAAAAATGGGTGTAACTGGAACGCCCGGCTGTAGTTTTAGCTGTCCGGCGGTGACTATTACGTCGCCGGCAACTAGACCGCTCAAGATTTCGACTTCCCCTCTCTGACGCAACCCCAGGGTTACTGGCTGCATGGCGATCTTGTTGTCGATCACCTTATACACCAGCTGAGTCTGGCCACGGGGTACTATGGCTTGTTCCGGGATCATCAATGCTGCCGGTTTGCGCTCAAGTACCAGTCGGATACGGGCGAATAAACCCGGTTTAAGGCGGCTGTCTTCATTGGGAATCAGCGCTCGCAGGGCCAAGCTGCGCCCGCGTACGTCTATTTGGGGTGCAATGGCATATATCTGCCCTTGGAACTGTTCAGCGGGGAAGGCGTCAACGCTGATGCGGATATCCTGATCAGCCTTTAATTGCCCCAGATAGACTTCTGGGACGCGAAAATCCGCCTTGATCTTACGCGTATCGACTAGCTCCACCAGGTTGTCGCCACTGTTGACGTAATCACCAATACTGACGTCTCTCAGTCCTGTCGTGCCGCTGAAAGGTGCGTAAATAGTCATCTTGTTGAGCTGAGTACGGGCCAAATTGCTCTTTGCCTGATTGATTTCTAACTGTGCCAGTGCCTTATCCCGTGCATGTTTGGAGCCCAGTTTTTTCTTTAGAAGTTGCTCGGCTTGGTTGTATTCTATCTGGCTCAGCTTTTCACTGGCTTTGGCTTGTTCCAGTAGCGCCCGATAAGTAGAGGCCTCCAGGGTAAAGAGTTGCTCCCCTTTTTTTATCTGCAGGCCTTCTTGAAAATGAATGGCACTGATGCGGCCGGTTTGTTCTGGACGAATAATGACGGCTTCATTGGCGCGCAGGCTACCGACGGCTTGCAGAGTACGTTCGAGCAGTCGTGGTGTGACCCTGGCCACTTCTGCAGGCAGTCCTGGCGCTGCGGGTTGTGCGGCGAGAGTGCTTTGGCTGAAAGTGACAGTGAAAAGGCTGCACAACAGCAGACTGATTCCTTGATAGAGAGCAGGTTGTTTGATTGTCATCTCTTATGTATCCATTCCGATGGTCTGCTGTTGGTTACTGGCCAGAAAAAGATTATCCAGCAATAGCGTGACGGTGTTTTTAAGCGGTGCAGTGGAGCGGCTAACTTTCATTCTCAGCATCGCGCCCTGCCAGCTGTCCCAGAATAACAACGCGAGTTGTCGGGGAGGGATATCGGTGCGCAGGCTTCCCTGTTGTTGGGCAATTGTCATATCTTTTTCAATGCATTCAAGTACCAGCTCTGTAGCTGCCTGAATGGCGCTGCGAAAATAGGGGCTGCTGTTGGCCAGTTCGCCACTGAGATTGGCAATCAGGCAGCCTATTTTGGCAGTGTGCTGTGAGTACTCTTCGATGATGATATCCAGCACGGTGCGGATCTGACTCAGGCGACAACCGTCGTGATCCTTGAAGTAGCTGTCCCAACGGTCAAATTCCAAGGCGCGATAGTGGTTGATGATTTCAACCGCAAAGTGTTCCTTCGACTCAAAATAATGGTAGAAGGAGCCTTTGGGGATTCCGGCGGCATCGAGAATTTCTTTCAGCCCAGTGCCGTGATAGCCCTTGTCATTAAACAGTTGTAGTCCTTGTTCGAGAATATGTTCTCGAGTCTTCTGACCTTTACTGGCTTGCTTCATTATATCCCGCTGCCTTTGTGAAAATAGACCGGTCGTCTAGTCGAGTGGCAAGCTTAGACTGATTGCTTTATAAGTCAATTTTAATTTATAGATAGGCCGTGTGATTCGGACTTTGTTTGCTATTTGGAGGCGCAAAGGGGCTTATTCAGAGATTTCTTAGGCTTACAGCCCGTTTTTCCACTCAGAACTGGCGTAGATTTTAATGTGTTTGATAAACGTCTTCTCAACAGAGGTCGGCTTTTTATCCAATAACTGGATCAGGCTTAGTTGGTTTTCTTCCCCACGGCTGTTTGGTGTAACCTCCACCAACTTTCCCTGCTCAATATAATCTTGCGCCACATTACTACCGACAATAAATAATCCTAATCCGCGACAGGCGCAGTCTAAAGCCGCCAAACCATTTTTAGTAAATAACGTCTTTCTTAGATAAATTGGCGATTGTTTGTATTGGTGAAGAAACCAGCTTTTGACCTCTAAAAAATCTTCTCGTATAGATAAGAAGTTCTTCTTTGATAGATTGTCATAGGAGAGGTCATCACCGATGTGGTTAGCAAAATAATCAGGGGAGCAAGCCATTACCACAACTTCATTCAGCAGAGGCTCCCGGTGACAAAAAGCATGAAAATCCCGTTGTAGATACACCCCCCCAAACACATCAATAATGGAGAGATCCAACTCACCGGTCAGGACTTTACTGATTAACTCGATGGAGTAATCAAAGGTCAACCTGATCTCAACATTCGGGTTTTCTCTATTGAACGCCTCAATAATCCTCGGCAGATGTAAAGTGCCGGTAACAGGAGGCGCTCCGGTATGAATTGTTCCAGAGAGAGTGTGGCGTAAGGACCTGTTTGTCTCAGATGCCGTCTAAGGGGGAGCGCCAGTTACGATCCCATAGCAGGTAGGGAGACCGCTGCATAGATGTGGGCCGGCCTCCTATTGGGGACCGGCATCTGCCTTGTTAACGTTTTTTACGGTTGGTTACGTGGATAGCGTGATTGTCGCAGGCCAGAGCTGCTTCGTGGATCGCCTCAGACACGGTCGGGTGGGCAAATACGATCTTCTGAAGGTCTTCTGCGGTGGATCCAAACTCCATCGCGATCACCGCTTGTGCTATCAGTTCGCCGGCCTGACCACCGAGGATCTGGCAACCCAATATACGACCCGTTTCCGCATCGGCAATTAGTTTGACTAAGCCGTCGGTATCCTGCGAGGCCATGGCGCGACCGGACGCAGCGAAAGGGAACTTGCCCACCTTGGTCTCCACACCTTCGGCTTTTAGCTGCTTCTCGGTTTTGCCGACCCAAGCGAGCTCAGGGTGAGTGTAGATGATGCCGGGGATACAGCCGTAGTTCATCCGAGCTGCATGACCATGAATAATATCAGCCACCATGATGCCCTCTTCAGAGGCCTTGTGCGCCAACATTGGTCCACGTACAACGTCGCCGATGGCGTAGACGCCTGATACGTTGGTGCGGCACTGGTCATCGACGGCAATAAATCCGCGCTCGTCCAGTTCGATACGGCAATCATCGGCTAACAGTTTCTCGGTATAGGGACGACGTCCCACCGCTACGATCAGCTTGTCGACCACTGTCTCCTGTTCACCCTTGGCATCGGTAAATCTGACGCGGACCTCTTTGCCCTGGATTTCAGTCCCAGTGACCCGAGCGTTCAGGCGGATATCTAGACCCTGCTTCTTAAGGCTGCTTTGGGTCGCTCTGGCAAGGTCCTTGTCGCAAAAAGGCAGGAACTCGTCCATCGCCTCCAGCACCACTACTTCGGAACCCAGTCGTGCCCAGACTGACCCCATTTCAAGGCCGATCACGCCGGCACCGATCACGCCGAGGCGCTTAGGTGTCTCGGTGATATTGAGGGCACCTTCGTTGTCCAGAATCAGGTCGTCGGTCAGGGGCGCTGGGGGGATGTTTACGGGGACAGAGCCGGCGGCGATGATGATGCTTTCAGCATCGACCACTTCAGTACCGCCATCGCGCCCGGTCACTTCCACTTGCTTGCCGGCCAATACTTTGCCGGTACCTGGCAGCAGGGTGACTCCGTTGGCCTTGAATAGCCCGGCAATACCACCAGTCAGGTTTTTGACGATTTGATCCTTGCGCTTAATCATCGCAGGCACGTCCATGGAAACCGCCCCGGTATTGATGCCGTGGAGTTCAAACTCTGAGTGGGCCATGTGGTACTTGTGAGTGCTGTCCAGCAACGCTTTGGAAGGGATGCAGCCAACATTCAGGCAGGTGCCGCCGAGTAGAGGGGCGCCTTTGGTATCGACCCATTTTTCGACACAGGCGGTGTTCAGACCCAGCTGGGCTGCGCGAATGGCGGCAACGTACCCACCAGGTCCCGCGCCTATGACCACAACATCAAATTTTTGAGACATGTCCAGAGTTTCCTATTGGTAGTTTTTGTTAGTTTTATAGGGTAATGCGCTAGGGTGCATCGGTGGCGGACCTAAGTAGCCGGTACCTATGCCGCCTTTCTAAACGATGCAATGCACTCAGGAGCTGAGGGTGATATCCACCATTAGGTCGGAGGCAATTGCCTCAAGGCTTTCCTGTAGCGCATCGATATCCACATCGGCAGGGACTAACAGATCTGCTTCGGCCTTAAATAGCTGTTCTGCGGACATGGAGCCGCTGACAATCGCGGTTTCCAGTCGATCGACGCTGATTCCCTGCGCCGCCAAAGTGTGGGATATCTGGCGTACGATTCCCGGCTTGTCGTGACCGGTCAGGGCTAGAGAAATGGTCATGCCATCGCGTTCGGAGGTCGCTTTCTGATCGGTCTCAATGGTTACCTTCAGGCCTTTGGACTCCAAGCGCGTAAGGGCTTCGCTTAGTGGCTGCAAGTGCTGGCTATCGACGCTGGCGACGAGGATGCCGGCGAACTTGCCTGCTAGACGGGACATGCTGCTTTCCTGCCAATTGGCGTGATGCTGGGCCAAGGTGGCAGACACCATTTCCACAAGTCCGGGTTTATCTGGGCCAATCAAAGTCAAAATGAGAGAGTTGTTCATATAAAGAGTTTCCTGTGTGGAACCCTGTGTCGATTACAGAGCTATATGTTTTTATATTGGTGTTCAGTAGTCGAAGTAAGTTAGCGGGGCATATTTACTCCAGCCAACGCAGTGGCTTGCCACGGGCGATAAATCTTTCGCTCTGGGTTAACCCGTTTAGCTCCATCGAGGGGCGATTCGAGTCTCCTCATCTCTGCGACCGGTCTATCTAGTTCGGCCCTGTAGACTGGAGTCGGGTGTTTTAGCCAAAATGCAAGATATACCCTAAAGGAAACAAAATCAACAAAATTTCCTATAGGAAACTTTTGTTTGTAGTTGGGTGATCGCCCGAATGGTATTCGGACAGCTCTAAGTTGTAGGCTTGCTGAACGGAAGGCCGCTCCTGGGCCCTAAGCAGAAACTGGTCACTCTATGGATGTTCACGGTGACTTAACAATCGCATTGGGTAATCCCGATCGTTACTACCCGGTGACGCAAATCAACATCTCCTGTCGCTTTCGAACACTCAATATCACGGGCGTCTAGATAACCTCTGTCTCAATGACTTTCACCCCAGTTAGGAAAATGGGGTTGGTGTCATTGCGTCGACGCTTTTCGGACTCGATTGAGCCATGAACGAAACGAATAACACGGAGAATAACGATGAAGACAACGTTGATTTTAACCCTGATAGGCGATGATCGTTCGGGATTGGTGGAGCTGGTCTCGCAATTGATTGCAGATCACCAAGGTCAGTGGCTTGAGAGTCAGTTCTCTCGTTTGGAAGGAAAGTTTGCAGGTGTCCTCCAGATCTCGCTACCCACCGTTCAAAGTGACGCTTTACCACTACAAAACCCATGCAAGGGGCAGGGTGTCATTACGTAATGAATTAGAGCATGGATCAAATCTCAGAAACCCGTTATGTACTCATCTTAGATAGCCGTTAGGGCAAGTGCCTATATGCAACTGAGATTTTCGAAGAAACTGAGGTTCGAGGTGTGTATGAAGGGAGAGATGAATTTACGAAAAACCTAGAAAGGTGTTTTTATCAATCGCTGATAATTATATGAAATGGCGACCCAGAGAGGATTCGAACCTCTGACCTGCCCCTTAGGAGGGGGCTGCTCTATCCAGCTGAGCTACTGGGCCTTAATATGCGCCTGAGACCAACCCAATATAAGAACCCCTATCTAAGCCTTAGGAGGGCCCTATTCTATCCGGTTGAACTACGGGGCGACGGCAGGGCAGGATTTTAACGATAACCAGCTGGCAAGTCGAGAGTAAGGTCTAGCAAAAAGAATTTTAAGCTTTGCCTAATTTGTTCTGGGCACTGTAGTTGCCTTTGGCGCCGCTCTGGTTATAGAGGGTGGTTTTGGTGGAGTGGCCCTGCATAATGTTGAGTAGCTGCTCCATGTTTTTCTGAGTGCGCATGACAATTTTTTCATTGCGCTCATTCAAGGTTGTTACCAACCCCAGTTGCTCAGCTAGTTTTGACCAGGCTCTTTTTATCGCGGCGGTTTCGGCTTTCGGCAGACTTTGAAGAAAGGCGTCGAGGCCTGCGTCGTCTGCCTGATGGCCGCTACTGTGGAGGATTTCGTTACGCTGCGAGATATTGTCGGTGACTTGCAGAAGCAAATTTTTCTTATGCTCCACAACGGCTTTCAATTGTTCGGCCGAATGGGTCTCTATGGCGGTTTTTTCTTGTTCACAGAGATCACAAAGGGCGGCCAATTGTTGGCCGCCCTTTGTCACTAACTGAAAAAACTGCTGTGAAGGAGTGCTCATATATATGTGAGCATCAACCGAAGGTACTGTCTTCGAAATCAATGATGCTACGAGCCAGCTTGTCAGCATCGACGCTGTAGCTACCGTCCTCGATAGCGGCTCTGATACCGGCTACGCGCTCGCTGTTGACATCAGGCAGTTGTCCAACCTGGTCTTCTAGCTTTCTCAAAGTCTGGGCTTCATTGCTTAACGTAACCGATCCCGCTGGTGCGGAACGGTCAGACACCTGCTGCTGGTTTGTACCAGTCTGGGATTGACCTGGTCCTTCCAGCTTACTTCGCGTATTGGCTGAAGGTGTCGGCGACAAGCCTGTTCGTTCGATCGCCATCACTAAATCCTCAATAAAATTTTTCTCTACGTTTAAAGTTTTCGGCCGTTTGGCTGAGAACTTTAGGAAAAATCCCAGTGCTTGCTAGTAGATTTATAAGTATATAGGAACTATCAAAAAAATTCTTGTTGCGGGCTAATAGAAGGGGGTAGGCAGGAATTTAGTTTCCAGCACGAACTTCTCCAGAGGCGACTACGCGAGCTCTAATGATCTTTCCAGACTTGGCGTTCTGGATGCGGATCTGTTCATTTATGCTGCCGTCTTCCAGAGCGATTCCCGCAACCCGTACGCTCAGTAACTCGCTCTTTCCAGCATGAATAGTCACTTGGTCGTCTTTGCGGACTAGCAAGAGAGGGAGTAGTTGAGTGGGGTTAAGTACTTTGTTTTGGGGAACTGAAGTTTTCAGCTCATAGCCATTAATCTCGTCGAGGTTGGAAAAATATCCGTTTTGCAGCGAAGAGATATCTTGCAGGGAAAGCTTTACATCGGCGCCGGAAAGGATGGTGTTTCTAGGCAAGGGCCGCAAGCTAATGACCACCTCTCGCATAACCTTAATTAGGCCTCGGATATTGACACTCCAGTGTCGCGGTGACTGGCAGCTCGCTTTTAGATTAAAACGGCCCGCATGCAGCGATTGTTTGGATTTAAATGTAATGCTGGTACGACAGGGTGACAACTTTAGATGGCTGCTGAGAGGCTGGATTTTAATATCAATGCGATCACTTTTAACGAGGGTGCTCTGTAACTGTTCCTGGATATACTCAAGCGCTTGCTGTTCCAGGTCCTGGGTTGAGGCATAGGAGGGTACGAAAAGAAGATAGCTGACTAGAAAAAGAAGAATGTTGAACGGCTTTAAACTACCCTTAATCACAGAAATACCCTATTCTTTGGGCCCTTAGGAAGACTGTCTCTGACCGTGGCAAGATAGCCATGGTTGGCGGTTCTATTGGCCTCAGTAAGTATTAGAAGTCTTCTACCGGTATAACGCAAGCAATCTAATGGGAGTCGGACATGGCTAGTGTCCTTGATAATGTTAACAAGAGAACTCAGCTAGTCGGTAAAAACCGATTGGAGCTTTTGCTGTTTCGGCTTGACGGTAAGCAGATATACGGCGTCAACGTCTTCAAAGTTCGAGAAGTTATTCAGTGCCCGAAGCTAACGGTTATGCCGAGGCTTAAGGCCAGTGTAAAGGGTGTCGCTCATATTCGAGGTCAGGCTATTCCTGTGTTGGACCTGAGTGCCGCGATGGGCCAAGCCCCCATTGTTGATATCAGCACGGCCTTCGTCATAGTGACCGAATACAATAATCAGGTGTTGGGCTATTTGGTTCCTAAGGTAGAACGTATTATCAATACCAACTGGGAAGCTATTCATCCGCCTCCCATGGGGGCTGGTAAGGATAACTACCTCACCGCTGTCACTGATTTGGATGGGGAGTTGGTTGAAATCCTGGATGTAGAAAAAATCTTGGCAGAGGTCGCGCCTCGTTCTGAGGCGGTCGATAGTGATTTGGTTGACGAGATTAAATCCGCTCACAATAAACGCCATCATGTCTTCATTGTTGATGACTCCATCGTCGCCCGTAAGCAGTTGGAGCGCTGCCTGGCTGAATTGGATGTTGATGTTACTGTCAAGAAAAATGGCAAAGAGGCGTGGGATTATCTCAGTGCTCTGGCTGATGATGGTGTTAATTTGGCTGACGAGTTTTTGCTAATCATTTCTGATATCGAGATGCCGGAGATGGATGGTTATACTCTGACTGCTTCGATCCGCGCCGATGACCGTATGTCTGGCGCTTACATTATGTTGCATACCTCGCTCAGTGGTGTGTTTAACCAGGCGATGGTAGAGAAGGTCGGTGCCGACAGCTTCCTGGCTAAGTTTCAGCCAGATGAGCTTGCTTCCCGGGTTCGAGATCGAGTTGTGGCTCATAACGCGGGCTGATACAAACCAGTAGGACTAATTGAATGGCGATACATACAGGGGTGAAATCAAGGCCGCAGATTTCTGCAGCGGGGTTTCAGCTATTCAGGGGTTTTCTTGAAGATGCTTGTGGCATCCTTCTTGGTGATAATAAAGAGTATCTGGTCAGTAGCCGCTTGTCCGGCATCATGCATGATAAGCAGTGTTCCACGCTGGAAGAATTGGTTCAGCAGATGAAACGTCCAGGAGGTCAGCGCCTCAAAGAGAGTGTTGTTGATGCCATGACCACCAATGAAACCCTTTGGTTTCGTGATATCCATCCTTACAATATTTTAGAACAGAAACTACTTCCTGAAATTGCCGCGAAATTGGGCAGCCAACCATTAAAAATTTGGTCGGCAGCCTGCTCCTCTGGGCAGGAGCCTTACTCCATCAGCATGATTGTTGAATTGTTCAAGCGTGGAAAGCCTGGGCAATTACGAGGCGGAGAGCGGATCACCGCCACCGATATCTCGGCCAGTATGCTAGAGCATGCTCGTCAGGGTTGCTATGACCTGCTGGCTCTGGGGCGTGGCTTGTCAAAGGATCGTCTGGAACAGCATTTTGTCAAGGAAGCCGACGGTCGTTGGAAAGTAAAACCCTGCATTCAGACGAGGGTTGATTTCAAGCCTCTGAATTTATTGGGGAATTATGCCATTCTCGGGAAGTTTGACGTAGTGTTCTGCAGAAATGTGCTGATCTATTTCTCTTCCGATGTGAAGGAACAAATTTTGCGTAAGATTCATGCCACGCTTAAGCCCGGCGGTTATCTATTGTTGGGCGCCTCCGAATCCCTAGGTAAACTGACCGACCTTTACGAAATGGTTCACTGCAGCCCCGGTATTATTTATCGTGCGAAGTAACCCTTAGCTTCAAGGCTCGACGCTGTTAAAAAGGAATGCCTAGGCATTCCTTTTTTTATGCCTCAGCGTTTATCTGTCCTGTCTGGAGCGGAAACTGCCGATTGCCGCTTGCTAAAAAAAAGCGGAAATTCATTGCCGCTACTTCCTTTTTTCTAACACTGATTGTCTCTGTATGCCCCATTTCATGGGGTTTTTGTTTTTTGGCACTTATATTGCTTTATACCTGCTATGAATCTCAATGATTCCGTTTGATGACGATAATCAGGTAATAGGTCCGGGGACAGCAAATGGCAATAACATTTGACAGCGCATTGGGAATACACCAGTCAGCATTGCTGGTTCGTTCGCAGCGTGCGGAAGTATTGGCGAACAATATTGCCAATGCGGATACCCCTAATTACAAGGCCCGAGACCTTGATTTCAAATCCATCCTGGCAGGGCAGTCTGGCTCTGGTCAGATGATGTCGGTTGATCGTTCTCAGCGGGGCCATATTGGCGGGCTGATTGACCCGAGTTTTGCCGCAGACTTGATGTATCGGCAGTCACTGCAGCCTTCCATCGATGGAAATACGGTAGATGTGCAGATTGAGCAGGCGGAATTCGCTCGAAACGCCATGGATTTTCAGGCCAGCTTTACTTTGTTGAATAAAAAGTTCGCGGGTCTCATGAAAGCTATTACGGGTGAATAATCATTATGTCTCTGTCTAACGTTTTCAACATCGCCGGCTCTGGCATGAGCTCGCAGTCCATTCGGCTCAATACCGTTGCCAGTAATATGGCCAACGCGGAGAGTGTTAGCAGCAGTTCTGGTGAAACTTACCGTGCTCGTCAGCCGGTATTTCAGTTGATTCAGCAGCAGGTTAGCGGTGGCGACGGTGATTACGGCAGTAGTAGTGGTATGTCGGCAGGTCAGGGCGTTCAGGTGGTGGATATAGTCGAAAGCCAAGCGCCATTGCGGCAGCAGTACGAACCTAATCACCCGATGGCGGATGAAAAAGGTTATGTCTACTACCCCAATGTCAATGTGGTGGAAGAGATGACTAACATGATTTCAGCATCACGGTCATTCCAGACCAATGCAGACATTATGAATACAGCAAAAGAGATGATGCAGAGAGTGCTGACTTTAGGCCAGAGCTAAGGTGTTAAGAGCTAGGTGTAAAAGGCAGTGGGCGTATTTTATTAGATCCTGAGTAATGTATAGGGCCTATGGGTTCTATTCAGGGGAGGAGTCAAATGGCTGATGTAGGTGGCGTCAATAATAGGGGCAGCGTTTTTACGGATCTTAACAAGACCGAAGAGGCGAAGGCTGATACCTCGCAGAGCGATATGTTCATGGAGTTGATGATTGCGCAATTGCGTAATCAGGACCCAACAAATCCGGCTGATTCGTCGCAGTTTATGAATCAGATCTCCGACATGACCATGGTTGAGGGGATTACCAATCTGAATTCCGCTTTGGAGGGTTTGAGTAGCTCTATGCTCTCCAGTCAAACGGCACTGCAAGCTTCATCGATGGTGGGGCAGACGGTGTATGTGGAGACGGATAACGCAATCGCTAATAGCGCCACCGGCCAGATTGATGGTGTGGTTGGGCTGGATGTGAGTGCTTCAGACGTACAGATATCGGTCTTCAATGAAGGCGGAGCTTTGGTTGATAAGTTCTCGCTGGGGTCTCAGGCCGCCGGTGATGTGAATTTCGACTGGCAGCTGGAAGAAGGAATGAAGCTGGGAGGTTATCGTGTAGAAGCGACGGCCACCATTGACGGTGAGTCAGAGCCTCTTCCGGTCTATATCGGGATGAATGTAGATAGCGTCACGCTGGGTAAGAATGGTGTGGGGATGAAAGTTAACTTCGAAGGTGGCTCTGCGTCACTGGATGAGATTAAACAAATAGGCTAAGAGGTGTGTCATGGCGTTTAATACGGCAATTACGGGCCTTAAGGCCGCATCAGTTGAGCTGGATGTTACCGGTAACAATATCGCGAACACCAGTACAGTCGGTTATAAATCGGCACGAACAGAATTTTCCGATATCTTCACCACGGTAGTGGTAGGTGCCGGTAGTACCAACAACCCGGGTGCTGGTGTTATCGTTTCTGATATCGCCCAGGATTTCACGGCAGGTACGATCGAATTTACTAACAGTAACCTCGATTTGGCCATCGACGGCAGTGGCTTCTTCCAGCTGGATGACGGCCAGGGCGGTGTTTCCTACAGCCGTGCGGGTGGTTTTGAGCTGGATAAAGACGGTAACGTGGTATCCAAAACCGGCAAATTCTTGCAGGGCTTTGGCTTGGATGATGCCGGTAACCAGCAGCCCATCGGCAATCTATCCGTTAGCCAGAGTGAAAGCCCTCCTGAGGCAACTACTGAGCTGGACCTATCCTTTAACATCGACTCTCGGGCTGATGCTGGAGACCTGATTCGTCCTTATGATCCGGATGATTCGGCCACGTTTACCTTCAGTACGACGACGCGAACCTTCGATAGTCTGGGTAATGAGCACACGCTGAAGTTTGATCTAGTCGAGCAGCCTCCGTTTCGTGAGCGCCAGACCATTACTTTTGCTAATAACGCAGCCGCAACCGGTAATATTGAGTTTGCAGGGGCAACGATTTCGATTGCTAACGCCGATACTCCGGCTCAGGTCGCCGTCAAAATAGCGGCGGCACAGACGACTATTCGTACTTCTGATCCGCGTATCTCCTCAGTGGTGGTGGATCCGAATAATGCCAACCAGGTGTTAGTCACCTATTTTGCCTCGGCTACCGATGTTGAGCCGCTGGTGTTTACTGATCGTGGTGTTACAGGGGTAACCGCAACCGTGGCCTCTAACCCTGATCTTGCTGCTAACGAGCAGCAGTCAATTGCCATTTCTCAGCCCGGTGGGGCCGGTACCATAGACGTGGGTGGAGTGCTGATCGCGGTTGATAATGCCGCCGTACCACCAGACACCGCCACTGATGTGATCAATCGGATTGTGGCGAATCAGGCGGCTATTTTGTTGGCTAATCCACAGATCGAATCGGTACAGGCTGACCTGTCTAATTCCCAGGTCTTGATCAACTATAAGCCGGAAGAAGGTAACGTTGGATTGTTAGCTATTGAGGATGCCGGTACGGGTGTTTTTGATACTCAGGAACAACAAAACATCACCGTATCTGGTGCAGATGCTGATGGTGGTACTTTTGATGTAACGCTGGGGGCTGTGGTTAATGGTTTGGGCATTCCTGACCCTACCATCACCATGGCTGGTAATGAGACAGCAACGCAAGTGGGTGATGCTGTTGTAGCGGCATTTGCTGGTATACCGGACATCACTGTAACCAATAATGCGGGTGTCCTTACATTTTCCTACAATGGCGTTTTAGGTAATGTGGATAACGTGGCAATTACTGATGTGGATACCACTGTGGCTGGCTCGGCTCAGTCCACTGCGGCCATTTTTGCCAATGTTACTCAGGCCTCGTTAGTGGAGGATGGTGACAACTCTTATGAAGGTGTGTACCAGCTTTATGCTTATCTAAACGGTACGGATTTGCTGGATATCGGTAAGACAGTTGCCCCGGGTGCGGTGGGTAGTACCTCTGTGCCGCCGCTGACGGAGGCGGGCGCTATCTTGATGGTCTTTAACAATACCAACGGTGTGTTGAATTCGGTGAATGGCACGGGAGTGAGTGGTGGTGGCGCAGCCCCGAGCTTAACTATTGCCGGTGCAGACCCTGCTGATCCGGCGACGACTATTGATCTGGACGTGACGGGTACCACTCAGTTTGCCTCTGAATCTATCGTTAAGGCGGCGACCCAGGATGGTTTTGCTAAGGGTGACTTGATCGGCGTAACTTTCGCCTCAGACGGTACCATGGTGGCCAGCTTCAGTAATGGTCAGAACACTAACTTGGGCATCGTGGCTCTGGCAACCTTCGATAACCAGTCGGGTCTGCAGCCTGTTGGTTCTACCGAGTGGGCGGCAACGCTGGATTCCGGTCAGGCGATTATCAACCCTCCTGGCACGGGACTCAACGGAGCTTTGCGGTCAGCAGCCTTGGAGCAATCCAACGTTGACCTGTCGGAAGAGCTGGTAGCGCTGATCGAAGCGCAGCGGAACTTCCAGGCCAACTCTAAGACCCTGGAAACTGAGAACGCCGTTACTCAGACCATTCTTCAGATCTCTTAAATAGCGGCAAGGTTGCTCGTTACTCCGGGCAACCTCTTTCCACACTGACAGCCACGGGATCCGGACTTTTCGGGTCCTGTTTTGTTGTTTCTGAAAGTTGGCATCCCTTTTGCTCTAGTTACTCCAATGACTTTTAAAACATGCCTAGGGGTGTGTGGAAAAACGGGGAGTAATATGGACAAGCTGTTATATCTGTCGATGACAGGCGCCAAAGAAACCATGCTGGCGCAGGCATCTCACGCCAACAATCTGGCTAACGCTCGTACCACCGGTTTTAAAGCGGATCTGGCTCAAGCCCGTGCCATGTCTGTGGTTGGTGATGGTTTTCAAAGCCGGGCCTATGCCATGACCGAGCGTCCCGCTACCGATATAACTGCAGGTGTGCTTAACCATACCGGCCGTGAGCTGGATGTGGCTATCTCTGGTGAAGGTTGGCTGGCAGTCCAGACTCCAGACGGCAGTGAAGCCTATAGCCGAGCGGGGGAGCTGCAGATTACTTCCACCGGCCAGGTGCTGACAGGCAGAGGATTGCCGCTTATGGGTGAAGGCGGCCCTATTGCCTTGCCACCCGCCACTAAAATCGATATTGGCCAGGACGGTACCATTTCGGTATTGGATGATACCGGTGCTTTGGCAGTGGTAGATCGCATCAAACTAGTTAACCCCGATGGTCGTGATCTGGTTAAGGGTGAAGACGGTCTGATGCGCCTGCGTACTGGTGGTCAAGCCCCCTTAGATCCTGCCGTTGAGCTGGAATCAGGTTTTCTGGAAACCAGTAATGTTAACGCCGTGAATGAGCTGGTTTCGATGCTGGATCTGGCTCGTCGTTTTGAAATGAATATCAAGATGATGCAGAACGCTCAGGAAAATTCCGAGTCTTCGGCACGCATATTGCAAAATCTAGGTTAATGACCGTTAGGTTGCCGCTTTTTATCCTGCGGCTAATACGGAAAACAGGTTAGGAGTTCAAACATGAATGCTGCTTTGTTTGTAGGGAAAACGGGCCTGAGTGCCCAGGAAACAGCTCTACAGGTTATCTCCAACAACTTGGCGAACGTTAATACGGACGGTTTTAAAAAGGACCGTGCAGTATTTGAGGATCTGCTTTATCAGATCCAGCGACAGCCCGGTGCACAGTCGTCTGAAAGTACCGAATTGCCGTCAGGTTTTCAGCTCGGTAGCGGTGTTCGTACCGTGGGTACCCAGAAACTGTTTACCCAAGGTACTTTGCAGATAACCGAGCAGAACCTTGATGTTGCTATCGAAGGTAAAGGTTTTTTCCAGGTCAGCATGCCTGATGGCACTACGTCCTATAGCCGTAATGGTCAGTTTCAGTTGAATTCAAACGGTGAAGTGGTCACTGCTGAAGGTTTCTTGCTGGAGCCGGCGATCAGCGTTCCTTCGGATACCACCTCGCTGGCTATCTCGGTGGATGGCATCGTGTCGGTGACCCAGGCTTCCACGGCGACTTCGACTCAGATTGGAACTATCCAGTTGGCAGATTTTGTTAATCCCTCTGGCCTGCAGGCTATGGGTAGCAATCTGTTCAAGGAGACTACTTCCAGTGGCGCGCCGGCTACCAGCAACCCAGGAACTACCGGTGTGGGTACCACTATTCAGGGAGCGTTGGAAAACTCCAACGTTAACTCCGTTGAAGAGCTGGTGGATATGATCACCGTGCAGCGGGCATTTGAGATGAACTCGAAAGTGATTTCGACGGCCGACCAGATGTTGTCCTTCGTGACCCAGCAACTTTAACGTTTAAGCGCTAGCTAAGAGTCGCATTAAAGAGCAACAGGAACAGGGTTATGAATAGTCTAAAAACAGTTCTGCTAATGATAGCGTTAATCGGGATGGTGGGATGTGTGAACAATCCACCGAAGCCTGATAATCCCTATTATGCGCCTGTTCCTCCTGCTGCAATGATGGCGCCTACGGTTAATAACGGGGCGATTTACCAGGCTGGCCATAGCGTCTCGTTGTATGAAGACGATAAGGCGAGACGGATCGGTGACATCCTGACCATTAACCTGGCAGAAAAAACTCAGGCCTCTAAGGATGCGGATAGCGAAAGTACCAAGTCCAGCAATATTACGCTGCCACAACCCACCCTGTTTGGTAAGGACGTTAAAATAAACGGTAACCCACTGTCGGCTTCTCTCAGCGGCGGAACCCGGAATTTCACCGGGGAGAGTGAATCGACCCAGAACAACAGCCTGTCCGGCAGCATTACCGTAACCGTAGCGAATGTGCTGCCCAATGGCGTGTTGCAGGTAAGAGGTGAAAAGTGGATGACCTTGACTGACGGTGATGAATATATCCGCATCAGTGGTCTGGTTCGTCCTCAGGATATCAAGACCGACAACACCGTTGATTCTACTAAGTTGGCAGATGCGCGTATTACCTACAGCGGCACCGGCGGCTTCCATGAAGCTAACGTGATGGGCTGGGTATCGAAATTTTTCTTTAGCGCACTATGGCCTCTATAAGGAGATCGGACATGAAAATATTAGCTAAGGGTAGTCTCCGGTCTTTGTTGCTGCTTTGTTTGTGCTTCGTTAGTGCCGGTGTTTACGCCGAGCGCCTGAAAGATATTGCAACTATCGCCGGGGTTCGTTCTAACCAATTGGTTGGGTATGGTTTGGTGGTTGGCTTGAGCGGCACCGGTGATAAAGGCGGGTTTACCTCTCAGACCTTTAAAAACATGCTGGGCCAGTTCGGAGTGACCTTGCCTCCAGGCGTTAATCCGCAATCCAAGAATATCGCAGCGGTTTCGATTCACGCCAGTTTGCCTGCTTTCGCTAAGCCGGGTCAGGCGGTTGATATTACCGTGTCTTCCATCGGCGATGCCTCCAGTCTACGTGGTGGTAGCCTGATTATGGCGCCGTTAAAAGGTGCTGATGGTCAGGTCTATGCCATCGCTCAGGGAAATCTGGTGGTCGGTGGGTTGGGTGTAGAAGGCAGGGACGGTTCCAGAATTACCATCAATGTACCGAGTGTTGGTCGTATCCCCAACGGTGCGACGGTGGAACGAGCAGTGCCCACCCCCTTTGCCAGTGGCGATCATCTGGTGATGAACCTGAATCAATCGGATTTCACTACATCACGTAGAGTGGCTGAACGTATTAACGCCCTGTTGGGGCCAGAAGTAGCTAGCTCTATGGATGCCACCTCGATTCGTATTCGTGCCCCTCGTGATGCGGGCCAGCGTGTTACTTATCTGTCGGTACTGGAGAACCTCGAAGTAGCGCCAGCAGCCGAGGTCGCCAGGGTTATTATCAACTCTCGCACCGGCACCATCATTATTGGTCAGAATGTGCGGGTTGCCCCCGTGGCTATTACTCACGGTGGATTGACCGTGTCGATTCTTGAAGATGTTGTCGCCAACCAGCCAGGGGCTTTATCCGGTGGCACGACGGTTGTGACCCCTCGTACGGGTATCGACGTTGATCAGGATAGCGGCCATATGTTCACTTTTTCTCCCGGCGCTTCGCTTAACGATATCGTTGAGGCGGTCAATCAGGTGGGGGCAGCGCCCGGTGACCTGATGGCCATTCTTGAAGCCCTGAAGCAGTCCGGCGCCTTAAAAGCCGAGCTGGTTGTCATTTAAAGGGCGGATGCGGTCATGGCAAACAAAGATATTTCGTTTCGTTCTTATTCGGACCTTCAGAGTTTGAGTTCTCTGAAAAACACGTCTAATAAGAATGATCCTCAGGCGCTGGAAGCAGTTGCCAAACAGTTTGAATCGCTGTTTCTCAATATGCTGCTAAAAAATATGCGTCAGGCGAATGAGAGCTTTTCCGAAGGCAGTTATTTCGATAGCACTCAGACGCGCTTTTATCAAGGCATGCTGGATGAGCAGATGTCTTTGTCTCTGTCGCAAGGCAACGGTATGGGCTTGAGTGAAGTGCTCGTGCGTCAGCTGAGTCCGAAGTCTGCTACCGAGCCGCGACCTGATCCTCTTAAAACCACTGAGCTTAGCGACGTGCAAAGACGTGTTTTTAATCAGGCCATGGAGAAAACTGCTCAAGCCGCTGTGGAGGCCATGGCCAACAAGCCAGATGCTATCGCAGCGCCAATCTTGCCGGAACTTCGTCCTGGCGATTTTCTTGATGCGATTAGAGCGGTCGAGGCGGAGCTAATAGGCAAACCGGCGTCGGTGGATGAGGCTCTGACAGAACTGGGCCTGCAGAAACCTGCCGCTAGTGTTGAGACCCTGCCTGCTCGTTTTGAGACCCCAGAGGATTTTGTTAAAGGTCTTTATCCGATTGCTGAACAGGTGGCGAAAGATCTGGGAGTCGATCCAAAGGTTTTAGTCGCTCAAGCGGCACTGGAGACCGGTTGGGGTAAGCATCTGCCAAGCAAAACCGATGGCAGAAGCAGTTTTAATTTATTCGGTATTAAGGCCGATCGCCGTTGGGATGGTGATTCCACCTTGGTCAATACCCTTGAATACCGTGATGGCGTAGCCGTACAGGAAAAAGCTGCGTTTCGGGCCTACGGGTCCTATCAGGAAAGCATGCGGGATTATGCGGACTTTATAAGTTCCAATCCACGCTACCAACAAGCGCTGGAACAGCGTGCTGATGACCAGGCTTATCTGCAACAACTGCAGTCTGCCGGTTACGCCACTGACCCGGCCTATGCCACGAAGATAGCCGGCATAGTTAACGGTGATGTGCTGCAGTCAGCCATTGCCAGCATTAAAGAAAGCTGAGGAAAGGCCGATGAATAATAGACTTAATCATCGTCCGCTTAAGACAGGTTCTGCGGTATCTCTTGATCAGCTAAGAGCACCTAATTTAGTTCTGTCTCAGTTACTGGCTTGTTTGCCAGCCCTCAGTAATCCAACGGGAGGTTGTCATGGCTGGATTGCTTAATATTGGTATTCAGGCGCTGAATGTAAATCAGGCCGCACTGGATATAACCGGGCAGAATATTGCCAACGTCAATACCGTGGGCTATTCCCGTCAAGGGGTCGAGCTGACTTCAAGAGCGGTACCAGAGCTTGGGGTTAGCCTGGAAAATATCAACCGGGTTGCTGACCGTTTTGCCACTAAGCAGTTATGGGCGGATACCGCCACAGCGAGTAGCTCTGAGATATTCGTAGCGAAAGCCAATGAGTTAGATAACCTGCTGGCGGATAACAATACCGGTATTTCAACAGCCCTGGATGAGTTCTTCGGCGCTTTGCAAGCGGGTGTCGATGATCCGGCATCGGTTCCTAATCGTCAGGTAGTACTGTCAGAGACTCAAGCTCTGGTCCGGCGCTTTCAGGATTTAGACCATCAGTTCGAAAGTCAGAATATCACCATCAGTGATCAGGTGAACGCTCTTGCCAATCAAGTTACCGCACTGTCTGCACAGGTGGCTAATCTTAACGAGAAAATTGCCTTTTCCGTAGCCCGTGAAGAACCTGCCAACGAGCTAAAGGATCAGCGTGAAGAGGTTGTGCGGCAGTTGTCAGAAATCATCGGTGTTTCGGTGCAGAGCTCTGGCGAAGACGACGATATAAACCTGTTTGTCGGCAATGGACAGCCATTGGTGATAGGTAATAACGCCAGTACGGTCAGTGTTCTCAATGGTGATCCTGATCCCGATAAGATGCGTGTAATGGTGAATGTTGCAGGTCGTGCTATCGAGGTGGGTGGGGATATCAATACCGGTCAAATAGGCGGGTTGTTGAACTACCGGGATGAAGTGTTGGTTCCGTCTTGGGATGAGTTGGGGCGACTGGCAATTAGTTTCGCCGAGTCAATGAATGAGCAGCACCTGAAGGGTGTTGACCTTGAAGGGACTATGGGCGTAAACCTGTTTGGAGATCTGAAACAGAGTGGAACCGTGGCGGCCTTTTCTGGTAATGCTACCCAGACCTCGGTGAACCCTAGTGTGTTAATACAAGACACCAGCTTGTTAAAGGCCAGTGACTATACCCTGCAATTCACCGATACCAATAATTTTCTCATTATCCGTGAAAGTGATGGTGAGCAGTTTAAGCTGGGTACTGACATAGCCTTCGATGCCGCTAACCCTTCGCCCATGCAGCCAAACACCTATTGGGCCGATTTCGCCAACGGCGATGTGCGAGTCAATATCGATGGCATGACGATTTCGCTGAACGGTCAGGTTGAATTTCAGCAGGGTGACAAGTTTTTGATCCAACCGGTGCGTAGTGGTGCGGAGCTGCTGGAACTGGCTATTAGTGACGGTAAGCAGCTGGCTTTTTCTTCGCCGGTTCGGGCCACCGTCGATGTCGACAACAGCGGCAGTATTGTAGTGGAAACGGTTGCGATAACTGAGCCGGGCAACGCCACCTTTACCACCACCGCAGGTCAGCTGAATCCTCCGGTGGACATTGTCTTTAACAATACCGTGCCAGCCACCTTTGATGTGCTGGATATTTCAGACCCCAACAACCCGGTCCCTTATACGCTTAACAGTACTGTTCCAGCGACGGAGCTGACAGGTCAAGCTTATACCAGTGGTGAGGCAATCCAGCTGAATGGCTTCAGTGTAACCTTGAAGAACGTACCGACGCCGGGGGATCGCTTCACCTTTGAATACAACACGGATGGGGTTGGTGACAACCAAAATGCGTTGGCGTTATCCGATCTTCAGGAAGCAAATACCACAGATGGCGCGTCTTATCAGGATATCTATGGCCGCTTGGTAGAGAGCGTCGGTACCCGGGCCAGCGTAGCCCAGATTACCGCCGCAGCGGATAAGACTGTGCTGGGTAATTCTACTGCGGTTCGGGATTCTGTATCGGGTGTCAATCTGGATGAAGAAGCGGCCAACATAATTAAGTTTCAACAGGCCTATCAGGCCGCAGCTCAGTTGATTACCACCAGTCGACTGCTGTTCGATACGCTGCTGAATGCATCGAGGTAATAGTCATGAGGATCTCCACACAACAGTTGTTCAATCGTTCCGTAGCGCAGATGCAGAATCAGCAGACCTTGCTGGCTAATACGCAAGCGCAGATCTCTAGTGGTAAAAGATTGTTGGTACCATCGGACGATCCGATTGCTGCAGCCCAGATCTTGAAGCTGGATCGTGAACTTGCCCGCTTTGAAAAATTTGATGACAACATTGATGTTGCTACGCGTCGGTTGCAGCTGGAAGAGACAGTGCTGGATCAGGCTGATATTGCCTCTGATCGAATGAAAGAACTTACCATTCAGGCGGGTAGTGCAACGCTGACTGACCAGGATCGGGGCTTTATTGCAGAGGAGTTGCGGCAGTTGCAGGGGTTCCTAGGCGGGCTGATGAATACTAAGGACTCCCAGGGCGAGTATCTGTTTGCTGGGGGTAAAGCCAAAACTCAACCCTTTGCAGACATCGGTGCCGGAAACTTCGCCTATCAGGGGGATGACGGCCAGCGCTTTATTCAGGTGGGTGCCGCGCTACAAATTGCCAGTAATGATTCTGGTAGGGCGGTATTTGATGTGATTCCTGATGATATTGATGTGACCGTACTGGGTCAGGATCGCAGTCTGGTTTCCAATGTCACCGTATTGGATCCTGATACGGATGATTTTCAGGACTTTTCCGATACCTTCGGTGATGTGCGGGTAGTGGTCAGCAAGGCCAGTGATACGGTTGGTGATTATCGGTATTCGGTACTTGATAGCGCCGGTAATGCGGTGACGGGGACCAGCCCTGCCGTGTTATTACAGGATATTAGCTTTGATTCGGCGGATGCTACGATCGATACCGTCGCATTTGGTGGCATTCAGCTGGACCTCAGTGATCTCAGTGCTATTAATGATACGGCGTTGACGCTGGATAAACTGGCGGGTAGCCCAGACACGACGATCACTTCCGGTGAAACGATTACCAATGCGGCGACGATGAAGGCCTTTTTTGAGGCTAACGGTGATGTGCGGCTGGACTTCAGTAAGCCTGCAGATACCTTTACCGTGACTCGCATCAGTGACGGAGCCGATGTGACTCCGGGTGGTGTACCCATTGATTTTTCTACCGGAACTATTACTTTTGCCGGGATACAGCTTACCGATGTGTCTATCGCCGATACTGACTCCCTGGATTTAAGGGTGGAGTCGGAAGTGACCTTGAGAGCCGATGAAGATACTCATAGTTTGCTGCAAACCGCTCAGAATTTGATTAACGTGCTGGAAACTCCAATCACGGATGCGACCAGTCGTGAAATATTTAATCAAACGCTGGCAACAACATTGGACGAATTGAACCTGGCTAAAGACGCTAACCTGAAAGCACGGACTGCCGTCGGTGCCCGGGTCAATACGTTGGAAAACTCAGCGTCCGTTAATGCTGACTTTAAGTTGTTTACCCAGGCTACCCTATCGCGAATTGAGGATGTGGATCTGGCCCAGGCGATCAGTGAGTTTCAGTTGCAAGAGGTGACATTGCAAGCCGCTCAAGCGACGTTCGCCCGAGTGCAGAACTTGAGTCTGTTTAACTTCCTGCAGTAATTTAGCGCCTAAACATTAAAAAACCGGAGTCTAGGCTCCGGTTTTTATTTGGCTGACGGCCTGCTATTCATAAGTGCAATTAGTAAGGGCGCTGAGTTTTTCCATACGCAGCCTTCATCTTTTTACCGGTGCCTGACTTCTTCAGCGCTTTAAATGCGTTGTCTTTGTTGTCCTGAACCAATGCCATCAGGCGCTTGTCCGAGGACTTTATTCGAGCGATGGCTTGGCGAACATCTTCGGCTTGCTCGGCGGAATAATTCGTTGCAAGCAGGGTTTCTATCATCTTATCTCTGGCTTGTAGTTTTGTTTCCAGACCCTCCCATTCACCATTCTGCGCACAGCTCAGCAATGCTTTTGACTGTTCTATACAGTTTTTTAGTAGCGGTTTATGGCTGCTCATAGGGGTGATTCCAACGTTGTGTAGAAAATATTGATCCAGATCATAAGTCTGAGTCCAATAATGGCTAAAGACAATAGATAGAGTGCCGATACAAATATCCATAGCGAATAACTTCGCAGGAATCATCGGCTAACAAAAAAATTAAAGCGTTTGTTTGAAGTGCCGATAAGTTAACTAACGATGTAAAGCACTAGGGTCTCTGACCCCGTTTATAAAAGATATTTAGCAGCTAAGTCTGCACGAGGAGAAGTAATCATGACTCTAGTAATCAACTCCAATATTCAGTCTCTGAACGCTCAGCGCAACTTGACCGCCTCCGGTGGTGATATGGATCAAGCAATGGAGCGTTTGTCTTCCGGTAAGCGCATTAACAGCGCCGCAGACGATGCCGCCGGTCTGGCCATCTCGAGCCGGCTGACCTCGCAGGTTCGAGGTCTTGACCAAGCTGTTCGTAACGCCAATGATGGTACCTCTTTGATTCAAACCGCAGAAGGTGCATTGCAGGAATCCACCAATATCTTGCAGCGGATGCGTGAACTGTCCATCCAGTCTGCTAACGGAACCTTCACCGATGGTAACCGTGCCACGCTGAATGCTGAGGTTAGTCAGTTGAAGACGGAACTGACCCGAATCGCCGAAACTACTACCTTTAACGGCTTGAATATTCTGGATGGAACTCTGGGCGACGTGGCCTTGCAGGTGGGCGCGGAAGCCAATGAAACCATTACTTTTAACCTCGGTAGCGGCTTCGATGCTGATGCCCTCGGTACCGTTGGAGACAGTGGTTCTACAGCGGGCTTTATTGGTACAGCCATCACTGATGATAACGCAGTTATTCTTGCAGACTCGATTTCTGTGAATGGTCAGAACCTGTTTGCCGCAGATATGGATTTCAATAGTACGGGCGCGTCAGCGGTAGGCATCGAGACCAGCACCGGCTTGAAAGAAGCCCTCGATACAATGAACACTAATCTGTCCGGTATTACAGCATCTGCGTATACCATATTTGAAGCAGATACCAGCGGTACCGGCACTCTGGATGCCACCAATGATTTGACCATTGCAATTGCAGGTGCTGGCACTGAGGAATCTACTACATTTAATAGCTCATCAAGCCTGACGGATTTGGCTTCTCAGATTAACAGCTCTATGAGTACCGTTGTTGCGTCTGTTAACGATGAGGGTCGCTTGGTTCTTGAGGCTGCTGATGGTGGTACTATTACGTTGACTTCTAACGGTACCGGTACTGCAGCTGCAGGTTTCGGAACTACCACAACTCAAAATTCATCAATCGCGTTTACTTCTGATGATGGCGAGCCGATCGAAATTACCTTGGGTACCGCCGGTGTTCAGGCAGAATTGACTCAGTCTGGTCTGCAGTTGTCCGGTTCTGCCACTGCGTCAGGTGTTGTTAGTGGTAATAACTTTGCTAGTTCCGCTGAGGTAGGTGCCTCTTTCGAAAAGGATAGCCTGTTTATCAACGGCACAGTTATCGATAATACCGATACCGATAGCTTTCAGGGCAAGCTAGATGCGATCAATGCAGTTAGCGCCCAGACTGGTGTTACGGCTACGGCGCACTTTGAAGCTGTTCTTGATGTTGCTACAGCTGATGATGATTTGACCATTAACGGCACCACTTTGACTGGTGACGGCACTCAGACCCTTGATGAACTGGTGGCACTGATTAATAACGCCGATCTGGGTGTTACAGCGAGCCTGTTGAGTGCTGATGGTACTCTGGGTACTGGCCAGTTAACCCTGACTAGTTCTTCCCAGTCATTCTCCATCGGGGCGGAGGTGGGTACTTCTTATGATATCGACGGTGCTGGCGTTGCTGTTGTTGCTACACCGACAACCGTATTTGCAGGTATACAGCTGGAAAGCGATAACGGCAGTGCAATCTCCGTGGACCTGAAGCCTGGTGCAACTGCGGTTAACTACAGTCTTCGTGAGACTAATGCGGTATCAGGTACTGGTGGCGGTCAGAGTATTGCCCGGATCGATATTTCCACCGCAGCTGGTGCGCAGAATGCCATCGCCGCAATCGATAACGCTCTCGAAAGTGTTAACAACGCTCGAGCAGATATGGGTGCGGTCAGCAACCGTCTGGACTTTACCGTCAATAACCTGAGCAGTATCTCGCAGAATGCCTCTGCAGCCCGTTCGCGGATCGAAGATGCGGACTTCGCGGCTGAATCTGCGGCACTGAGTCGTGCACAGGTGCTGCAGCAAGCCGGTACTGCGATGTTGGCCCAAGCTAACGCTCAGCCGCAGCAAGTGTTGTCGCTGCTACAGTAAAATCATCGGCCTTGAGCTGATATAATAAGCTGCCCCTTTAAGTTATGGGGCAGCTTCATTCTTAAAGGAGTATAAAACGATGGCAGATTCTATGAATGTCGCCGCTGTGACTCCACCTCAACCGCAACAGAGTGCTGGCACCCCGCAAGTGGGCAGCAGCGTCAACCAGGCCGCGCAGCCAAAAGCGGCACCGATTGATGTTTCAGAAGCCAGTAAAGCCACTGTTGAGCAGGCTCAGTTATCGGCGGAGGATATTCAATCCACCGTTTCGAAGTTGAACGAGTTCATGTCTCAGGGGCAGCGAGCGCTTTCTTTCTCGATTGATGATTCACTGGGTGAGGTTGTTGTTCGTGTAACCGACAAAGAAACCAATGAACTGATTCGACAGATCCCTTCTGAAGAAGTGATGAAATTCAAACAGCATCTGGATGCTATGTTGGGGATGTTGTTTAACGAGAAAGCCTAGGTGCCTTGCCGCAGGTCTTTCGGAGGTGTTTCCCCATGTCAGATAATATTATTTCCTCTCTGGGCGCTGGTTCAGGAATCAATACTAAGCAATTAGTTAACGATCTGGTTGCTCTAGAACGAGCACCTACAGACGCGTCTCTAGATAGCAAGCAGCAAAAATTTGAGTCACAGATCTCTGGCTATGGTGCGCTTCGCAGTGCCATGGCAAGCATTCAGGACGGCCTGGAGTTAATGGTTGATCCGGATACGTTTAACGGCCGCAATGTTGACTTCCCCGACACGACTTTTTTGACACCAACGTCGGTTTCTGCAGAAGCGTTAGCGGGCGAATATAGTGTCGAAGTTATTAATATTGCCACAGCACATTCCTTAAGTACCGATGATGCTGCGCTTTACTCCGATGCTGACGCTATTGTTGGTAGCGGCACACTGACCTTCAGTTTTGGTGACTGGGATGGCGGTGCATACACTGCGGATGGCACTAAGGCATCACAGGCCATTACTATTGATGACTCGAACAATACTTTGACCGGTATTCGTGATGCGATTAATGCTGCTGATTTTGGCGCCCAAGCTTCAGTGATCAATACAGGGTCGGGTTTTCAACTCCAGATTACCGCGCCATCCGGTACCAATAACGAGATGGAAGTGGTTGTTACAGAAGGAGTTCCTGCGGGTTTGTCGGCGCTAGCTTATAATGTTGGTAATTTGAATCTGGATGAGAATCAGTCAGGCTTAGATGCCTCGTTGAAGGTCAACGGTTTGAGTGTTTCTCGAGAATCCAATCAAGTCGACGATGTTATTGCCGGTCTTGAATTTACGCTAAATAATGAATCGGCTGGTGAAACAGTTGCCATCACTATTTCAGAAGACAAAGCGTTGGGTGAGCAAACCATTCGGGATTTTGTTGAAAGTTATAACGCCTTTTTGACTGCCGTAGAAGAGCTAACAGGTACCGATACTAACGAAGAAGATACCAGCGTTGGCAGTTTGGCCAGTGATCCCTCTGCCAAAACTATGATCAATCAGATTCGTTCTTCAATCTCGCAAACTATTACTGGCTTGTCGGGTAATTATATCGCTTTGGCCACTGTGGGTATTCAAACTGAAATAGATGGGTCGATCAGTATCAATGAGGATCTGTTACGAGATGCCGTTGATAACAATTACAGCCAGGTGGTTGATCTATTTACCCCCACTACCAGCTCAACCAATTCGTTAGTTGATATCATCAAAGTTGGCGCTACTACCCAAGCTGGAAGTTTTGATGTCGTTGTGACCACTGATCCTGACAAGGGAGAATGGGTTGCCGATAATGCTATCAGTGAAGGTACCTATGTAGCGGGCACCGACAGTTTTAGTAGCACGCTTACTGCTGACGCGAGCTATACCTTCAAAATCACCGTGGATGGTACGGCCAGTGAAACGGTTTCCCTGACTGGTGACTTTGATACTGCGGAGGAGGTTCGTGCCAAACTGCAGAGTTTGGTCAATGGTGACGCCAACCTAAGTGGGGTCGGAGCGGCTGTTGATGTCAGTTTTGATAGCGCCAGTGACAAATTTACCTTTACTTCTCGTGCCTATGGTGCGGATTCCAATGTCAGTGTTACCGAATCTGGTGCAGGAATGATTTTTCTCGGTGTCGATAAGGACAATGGTACCGCCACGGCGGGGGTAGATGTAGCAGGGACTATTGATGGTGTTGCTGCTTTTGGTTCTGGAAATATAATGTTACCAGAGTTAGGTAGCCCCTTGGCTGGATTAAGTTTGCAGGTGTCGGTTGGTGCTGCTGCGGCGTCTACAGTGAGTATTACTCATTCCCGTGGTTTCGCTAATGAATTAAATAATATTCTAGATGAGTTTTTGGCTAATAATGGTCTGATTGATACACGGGAAGAGACGCTTAAGAGTCGTCTGGAAGGTGTGGAGGAAGACCGCACCGACCTGGATACTCGTATTGAAGTGAAGCGAGCGCAACTGGAAGCACAATTTTTAGCTATGGAACGTATAATTGCCACCTTAAATGCTACTAGTGATTCTCTTGATGGTCTGATTGATCGCTTGCCCTTCACTGCAAGCAGTAATTGATAATATAGGAAGTTCGATGAGTTATTCTAATAAAGCGTTAAAACAGTACCAAAGTGTTGATGTTAGCTCTGCTGT
This sequence comes from Motiliproteus sp., assembly GCA_036960175.1. GTDB lineage: Bacteria > Pseudomonadota > Gammaproteobacteria > Pseudomonadales > Balneatricaceae > Motiliproteus. The sequence goes on from JBALWH010000002.1 coordinate 157,172, forward strand.
AAGCAGTGCGTCTCCCCATAAATTAGTAGCCATGTTATTTGATGGTGCTCTGACTGCTTTGGCGCGCGCAAAAGGCATGGTAGAGCGCGATGATATTGAGGGTCGCACCAAGCAAATAAATAAGGTTTGTGAAATTATTGTCGGCTTGAAGGGGTCTCTGGATCTCGAGCAAGGCGGAGAGGTGGCTGCTAATCTGGATAGGTTATACGACTATATTTTGGGCCGTATGCTTATTGCGAACCGTGATGGTGACACTGAAGTCTTGGGCGAGGTTTCGACTTTAATTAATGAACTAAAGTCTGGTTGGGATCAAATGCCTGAGGACATAAAGTAGCTTTAGTGACAATGATACAACCTTCCGGTTTTACGGAGGGTTGTTGTTTAATTATGAGCTATTCCTTTAAGACCCTACCGGGCCGTTAATTCTGCGGTGTATATCTCGCTGCTGAAACCGTTTTTCTATGAGCGGTAATTTTTAATCCCTCCTAAATTAATCTTTGATAACGCTGGCTCTGTACTTCCGATATGGGAAATCTCGGCGGGATTACTGTAATGTCGTCTTTTTGGTGTCATTAATTTGACTTTTTGTTGGCTTGATGCTTTTCTATCTACTGTGTCTTTGTTTTCGTCAAAATTTTGATAGGTGGGGGTGGCAGTGAGCGGTCTTGGTAAGATCATTGTGATTGATGATGATGCTTCTCGGCGGCAAATGCTGGGTAGCTTTTTCTCCTTCATGGAATTTGAATGCCTTACACAGGATTTTGTTACTTGGTTTCAGCAGGATAACGCCAACATATTGACGAAAAGTGAAGCGGTTGTTGTTCTTGGTAACAGTAATCTTCCTATATCCATCGAAAAACTACTGACCGACTTGCAGGCAGCAGATCCTAATGTCCCGGTAATTACGCTGGGGGATTGGGATGAAACTGCAGCATTAAATTCGAATTTGAGCTCCATGCTGATTGCCTCGTTGCAGTTGCCTCTTATTAGTACCTCGCTGATTAGCGTGTTACATCAGGCTCAGGTTTATCGTCAGCGCCGTCAAAGCGCTAATGGCCAGCTGCAGTTATGGGAAGACCATGCGCGGCTGTTTAACCATTTGGTAGGCGCGAGTAAGCCGATGCAGCATGTGCGGGCGATGATGGCGCAGGTGGCTGATCGGGATGTCAGTGTGCTCATTACCGGGGAGTCGGGCACGGGCAAGGAGGTGGTCGCTCGTAACTTGCATCAATCCTCTTCCCGTAAGAATCAGCCCTTTGTGCCAGTTAACTGCGGTGCTATCCCTGCTGACTTGCTGGAAAGTGAGTTGTTCGGCCATGAAAAGGGCGCCTTTACCGGTGCCATATCGACCCGCATCGGGCGTTTTGAAATGGCTCATGGCGGCACTCTGTTTCTGGATGAGATCGGTGATATGCCGCTGCCGATGCAGGTGAAGTTGTTGCGAATTCTGCAGGAACGGCGCTTTGAGCGCGTCGGGGGTAATAAGACGTTGGAAGTGGATGTGCGCATTATTGCCGCCACCCATAAAGATCTTGAGATCATGATTGAGCACAACACCTTTCGTGAGGATCTGTACTATCGCCTTAATGTATTCCCCATTGAAATGCCTGCCTTGCGGGAGCGTGCAGACGATCTACCGTTACTACTGAATGAGCTGTTGCGGCGGGCTGATGTCAGTGGCTTGGGTAAAATAAAACTGGATCGCTCGGCGCTTGAATCACTTTCACGTCACCCCTGGCCTGGAAACGTCAGAGAATTGGCGAATTTGGTAGAGCGGCTGGCGATCATGCATCCGGGCGGTATTATTGGTTTTAATGAACTGCCGGCAAAGTTTCGCCACCTGTCAGAACAGGAGTTGCCGGATTATCTCAACGCCAGTCTCCAGGCCCCGTTGCCTGACGACACGGCTGCTAACGGTTTAGGTCAATTATCGTCGCCAAATAATCATCTAGGCTCCACTTCGTTGCCGGTAGAAGGTATTGACCTGAAGGGCTATTTGGCAACCCTGGAGCAACAATTGATGGAGCAGGCGTTGACAAAATCCGACGGTGTTGTGGCTAGGGCAGCGGATTTGTTGCAGATACGGCGAACCACTCTGGTAGAAAAAATGCGCAAATACGGCATACAGCGTAAATAACTCATGAGCAGAAAAGATAAAGAGCTGGACCTCAGCAAGCTTGATGACCCTAGTAAATTGGCGGAAGACCCTCAGCAATTGGCGGAAGCCTTTCGCCAGTTTAATGAAATGTCGGAACAGTTAGCCGCCTCTTATGCGGATCTGGAACATCAGGTCGAGCACCTGACCCAAGAACTTCAGCGTTCCAATGAGCAGCGTGAGCGGGAGCTGAGTGAAAAAGAACGAGTGACTCGTCGTCTAGAGAGTCTGCTGCAGTTGCTGCCTGCCGGCATCCTGGTGCTGGATAGCCGCGGGCGGGTGCATGAGTGTAATCGTGCTGCAGAGGAGTTGCTCGGCAAACCGCTGCTGGAGCAATCCTGGATTAGCGTTATCCAGCGTAGTTTTTCGCCTCGGGCAGATGATGGTCACGAAGTCTCCCTCAAAGATGGGCGCCGGGTGAATCTGGCCACCCGTTCTCTGGAAGGTGAGCCAGGGCAGATCATTATGCTGACGGACCTGACTGAAACCCGTCGGCTGCAGGATAGTCTCGGTCACCTGCAACGACTCTCGTCCATGGGGCGGATGATGGCCTCTCTGGCTCATCAGATCCGCACGCCTTTGTCGGCGGCTATGTTATATAGCTCGCACTTGACCAAGGAAAATCTGTCTACCGAGCAGCGCATCCGTTTTGCCAGCAAGGTAAAGGGTCGGCTGAGTTCGCTGGAACAGCAGGTGCGGGATATGCTGATCTTCGCCCGCAGCGAAACTAAACTGACGGATTTGGTCAGTAGCGAACAGTTGTTTCGGGCTATTGAAGACGCCCTTGATGTGCCGCTGGCGAATGCCGATGCTGATGCCGACTATTTCAATGAAACTCCTGCGGTGATGATGCAGTGTAATCTGGAATCTCTGGTGGGGGCCTTTGTGAATCTGGTGGAAAATGCCTTGCAGGCCTCCAGCGGCGATGCAGCACTGGTTGTACGCAGCCGTTTTCAAGAAGAGGGTTTTCTTTTGTTGATGGTTGAAGATCAGGGGCCGGGTATGGATTTCGACGAACTGGTCCGGGTACAGGAACCCTTTTATACCACCAAATCCCAAGGCACCGGTTTAGGTTTGGCCGTGGCTCAGGTTATCGCCCGCGCTCATCATGGTCAGTTCGACATTAAATCAGCGCCGGAAATCGGTACTCAGGCAGGCTTTAAGCTGCCCTATATCACGGCACCCCATAACCAACAGAAAGTGGACCTGGAGCAGGCAGATGACTAAAGGCTGTGTACTGGTCGTAGAAGACGATGTCGATCTTCGCGAGGCACTTTGCGACACCTTAGAGCTGGAAGGCTTTAGTTATCGTCAGGCAGAATCTGGCGAAAGTGCCTTGGCACAGCTGTCTGAAATGTCAGTGGACATGGTGATCACTGACGTCAATATGGGAGGTATGGATGGGCACGAGCTGCTCAAGCAGATCAATCAATTATATCCCTGCATGCCGGTATTGTTGATCACCGCTTACGGGCAGGTGGATCGAGCCGTTGATGCTATTCGTAACGGTGCTGTCGATTATTTACTTAAGCCCTTTGAGCCGGAGCAGTTGCTGTCTATCGTCTCGCGCTATGTTACGAGTGCTTTGAACGAAACAAATGCGGTGGAGCCTATTGCTGAAGAGGCTTCCAGTAAACAGCTTTTGCAGCTTGCCCGACGCGTAGCGCAGACCGACTCTACGGTGCTGGTTATGGGTGAAAGCGGCACCGGTAAAGAGGTGTTGGCACAATATATACATCGCCATTCCGGTCGCGCTCATAAACCCTTCGTGGCTATAAACTGTGCTGCAATTCCTGAAAACATGATGGAAGCAACGCTCTTTGGGCATGAAAAAGGGGCTTTTACCGGTGCCTATTCCAGTATGCCCGGCAAGTTTGAGCAGGCCGATGGTGGGACTTTGCTGCTGGATGAGATCTCGGAGATGGATCTCAGTCTGCAGGCCAAACTATTGCGGGTATTGCAAGAGCAAGAAGTGGAACGCATCGGTGGCCGCAAGGTGATTAAGTTGAATGTGCGGGTGCTGGCAACGACTAACCGGGATCTGGCCAGTGAAGTTGCCGCCGGAAATTTCCGTGAAGATCTTTATTATCGTATTAATATATTTCCCTTGCAGTGGTTGTCGTTGCGCGAGCGTCCAGCGGATTTGATTCCACTGGCCAAGCGTTTGCTGAAGATTCATGGGCTGAAAATGAACCGTGGTGTTGTGACCATGGATGCGTCTGCCGAGCAGCAGTTGCTAGCGCATAATTGGCCTGGCAACGTACGGGAGCTAGAAAACGCGATCCAGCGTTCATTGATATTGCAGCAGGGCTCGGTGATTAGCGCTCAGGATCTGTGTATTCATCCTTCTGCTATTCAGCAGTCCGTTAATCTTAGCGCGGTGTTGCCGCAGGAGAGTATTGCTGACGACGAGTCGGCCGGGCAGCTAGGCGGTGATCTGAAGCAGCGGGAATATCAATTGATTATTGAAGCCTTGAAGTCGACTAATGGCAGTCGTAAAGAAGCCGCAGAGAAGCTAGGAATCAGCCCCCGTACTTTGCGCTATAAGCTAGCGCAAATGCGGGAATCGGGTCTTGATATTGATGCCTTGCTGAAGGGCTGAGTTGACGTGGTTCTATAAAGAGGGGCGTTAACGAGAGTGGTTTAAACTCTGGTCCCTGCTTTAGAACCTTCGCGATCGCTTGTCAGGCGGATAAACATCTCCAGCCAAAGTCTGACTTGGTCAGCGCTTTGGTGTTCGTTAAGGTCTAACATGCTGATGCAATCCTGGCGGCATTGTTCTCGCTCAGTTGCGGGTATCGTCGCCATCAGTTCGGCGGCGGGTCTCAGCTTCAGGTCGTATTCTCGATCCATACTCTCGCAGACCCTAGTTAGCGCCTGTTCCGCCATATCAGGGTCTACGCAGTAGAGGGGGTTGTCTTCCAAATCCAGCTGCAGCTCTTCCATAATCGATTTCGGGCTATGCCCTTCGTGAATCAATATATCTGGATCTGTTTCTAAAATATCCCCTTGTTCGTATAACTGGTCTAGCCAGTCTTCGTCCGGGCTGATCAATGATGACTTGATCTCGCCACTGCTCAGACTCCAGGCTGCCTCTATGGGGAAGGCATCGTCCTCGTAACTGCTCATTTCAAAAGCTATGATCAACGGGTACTTCATATCTTCTATACTCTGTGTTCTGTTGTTTTATACTGGACGTTTAGCCGCTAAACAGGGGGTATTAGTCACTTAGTTTGTTTAAAGTAGACCAATGTCTTACTCCGCGTAGACCAATGTCTAATTAAGGCGGTGAGGCCTAATGAGGTTAAATCTACTTCCTAAGCCGAAGATAATAAAGCTGATCCCAGAGAAGGATGCAAGAACGGCAATAATAAGGGTTATCACCGAGGTCTATTAGGGCATCGGTGACAAGACCCATAACAATAAGAGCCCCCCCCATCCAAGTTGAATTATAACGGTTGGAGGAGGACTCATTGGCTATTTCCACAAAAGGATTAATACAAAGGGCATCACCATGAGCGATATTAAAGTATATCCAGTCAAACCAGAGTTTGCAGCTGGGGCGCATATCAATGAAGAAACCTACAATAAGATGTATGCGCAGTCTGTTGACAGTCCCGATGAGTTTTGGGGCGAGCAAGGTAAACGCCTAGACTGGATCAAACCGTATACCAAGGTTAAAAATACCTCATTCGATCCACATAACGTCGATATCCGTTGGTACGAAGACGGTACACTGAACGCTTCCGCCAACTGTCTTGATCGTCACCTGGAAACTCGTGGTGATCAGGTTGCCATCATCTGGGAAGGTGACGACCCTAGCGAAGATGAAAAAATCACTTATCGTCAGCTGCATGAGCGCGTATGTCGTTTTTCTAATGCACTGAAGAATCAGGGTGTGGTCAAGGGTGATGTAGTTACTCTGTATATGCCAATGATTCCTGAAGCCGCTGTTGCCATGTTGGCCTGTGCCCGTATCGGTGCGGTTCACTCTATCGTTTTTGGTGGTTTCTCTGCAGACGCATTGGCAAGTCGTATTGTTGGCGCTAACTCCAAGATTGTTGTTACCTCTGACTTCTCTCTGCGTGGTGGTAAGGTTGTTCCTCTTAAGGCTAACGTTGACGAGGCTCTGACCAATCCTGCTGCTGCCAAGTGTATTGACAGCGTTGTTGTAGTAAAGCGTACCGGCGATGATCTGGCCTGGCACGATCACCGTGATGTCTGGTTTGACGAGATCTGTGCTGCAGCTTCTACTGACTGCCCTGCAGAAGAAATGAATGCTGAAGATCCGCTGTTTATTCTTTACACGTCTGGCTCAACCGGTCAGCCAAAAGGTTTGAAGCACACTACGGGTGGTTACATGGTTTACGCAGCCATGACTCACGAGTATGTATTCGATTATAAAGATGGCGATGTCTACTGGTGTACTGCTGATGTGGGTTGGGTAACTGGCCACAGCTACATCGTATACGGACCTCTGGCTAACGGCGCTACCACCCTGATGTTTGAAGGTGTGCCTAACTACCCTGACAATTCTCGTTTTGGCCGTGTCATTGAGAAGCACAAGGTCAACCAATTCTATACCGCTCCTACGGCTATTCGTGCACTAATGCAGCAGGGCGAAGATGTATTGGGTAATGCCGATCTGTCTACTCTGCGTGTTCTGGGATCAGTTGGTGAGCCAATTAACCCGGAAGCATGGGATTGGTATCACCGTATTGTTGGTACTAAAAACTGCCCGATTGTTGATACCTGGTGGCAAACAGAGACCGGCGGCATCATGATCGTACCTCTACCGGGTGCGACTGCGGCTAAGCCTGGTTCTGCCACTCGTCCTTTCTTCGGCGTACAACCTGCGTTGTTGGATGGCGAAGGTGTACCTCAGGAAGGTGTTGCCGATGGTAACCTAGTAATTACCGACTCCTGGCCTGCTCAGGCGCGCTCTATCTGGGGTGATCATGAGCGCTTTACCCAGACGTACTTCTCAACCTTTAAAGGCGTCTACACCACCGGTGACGGAGCTCGTCGTGATGAAGATGGTTATTACTGGATCACGGGACGTGTGGACGATGTAATCAACGTATCTGGTCACCGTATGGGTACGGCTGAAGTTGAGTCTGCACTGGTTGCGCACAAAGCTGTTGCGGAAGCTGCCGTTGTGGGTTATCCCCATGAAATAAAAGGTCAAGGCATCTACGTTTACGTGACTCTGCAGTCTGGTTTCGAAGCTTCTGATGAGTTGCTGAAAGAGCTGCGTACTTGGGTTCGTTCTGAGATTGGTCCCATAGCCTCTCCAGACCTGATCCAATTTGCGCCGGGTCTGCCTAAAACTCGCTCTGGTAAAATCATGCGTCGTATCTTGCGTAAGGTTGCTGAGGATGATTTTGATGCTTTGGGTGATACCTCAACCCTGGCTGATCCTAGCGTAGTCGATGATCTGATTGAAAATCGTTGTAACCGCAGTAAAAGCTAACCACTGCGTTATTTGCGCGGCAGCGACCTGATGTTGGGTCTCTGTCGTGATCTGATTTGGTCCGAAAGGCGTTATCCTCTGGCTCAGAGATAATTCCAGTCGTCCCTATCTATGAAAACTCCCCTTAGTTCTTTACACTGTGGGGAGTTTTTTTTGAAGGGCTTTTGCTTCCAATGGGTTAGTCCATATGTGGCAGTTCGTATTAGCGCTTCTTATCATAGAACGGCGAGGGAGTTAACGGATGCAACTGGCACAGAAAATTATTATTGCCGACGACCACCCGCTATTTAGGGCCGCCTTGAAACAGGCGGTTACCCAGGCAGTCCCTGATGTAGAGGTCATTGAGTATGACTCTCTGACGGCTTTGCAGGAAACTGTAAGCAACCATAAAGATGCTGATCTTGTTCTTTTAGACCTTCATATGCCCGGCACCAACGGCTTCACAGGCTTAGTGTACCTACGCGGGCAGAACCCCAGTATGCCGGTAGTCGTGGTTTCCGGCAGTGAGGAGCCGCGAGTCATGAAGCGCGCGATTGAATATGGGGCCTCTGGATTTATTCCCAAGTCGGCCCCGCTAGATGTTATTTCTGCGGCCATAATCTCTGTGTTGGAAGGTGAGGTGTGGTTGCCACAGGAAGTGGCAGACAGCGGTGACGACGTCACTGATGAGGATGCTGAATTTGCCGCTAAGGTGGCTTCTCTTACGCCGCAGCAGTTTCGAGTGTTAATGATGTTGACAGAAGGTCTGCTGAATAAACAGATAGCCTATGAGCTCAGTGTCAGTGAAGCCACTATTAAAGCTCATGTGACCGCCATTCTTCGAAAGCTGGGTGTGCACAGTCGCACTCAGGCTGTTATTGAGGCTAGTCGTTTGGGTGTTGAGGCACCTAAAACTGAAATGAGCTGATATACAGCAGCGTAATTCTAAACCGGGCGGCGTTGACACCGACCCGGTTTTTTTATGCCCGGCACAAAACTGCTCCTGCGTTTTGCCGCATTTCCCACGTCCCTGTGGGTTATATGCCGAAAGGAGGCAGGAAGGGCGTTTTGGCGACTCAGCCATAAAGTCTAACGGTTTCCCTGATTAGGCTATGGGCGAATGGATATCTTGCCGTTAACGGCGAGCGAGTACCGTTGTCATTATGGCCCGCAGTGCGGCGGGTTTCATCGGTTTATGTAGCATCTGGGCTCCGGATTTTGCCACTTCTTCCTGTACTTCACTCGTTCGGTCGGCAGTAATGACGATTGAGGGTATCGGCGTGTCCCAGAGTTTCGCTAGCCCTGTCAGTGCCATGACTCCGGTCTGGGTTTCGCTGAGATGATAATCAGCCAGGATGATATCGGGTTTGAAATCTGTGTCGTTACAGATCGTCAGAGCATCCGCTTCACTGAGGGCGCCTTTTACCTCACAGTTCCAGCCTTTTAGCAGCGCTGACATGCCTTCAAGAATATTCGGTTCGTTGTCGATGCAGAGTACCTTCATGCCAGCCAGGTTACTGTGGCGCTTGGTGCCTGCGCCTTTGGTGCGGCGTTGAATTACCTTGGTTGCGTCACCCAGGGGAATGTTTATGCTGAATACGGTGCCGCTGCCCGGCCATGATCTTACTTTCAGCGGGTGCCCTAGCATTCGGGCTATGCGTTCGGTAATGGCCAGACCTAACCCTAACCCTCTTACTTGAGAGTGCTTAGGGTTGTCGATGCGGCGGAATTCTTCAAATACTTCTTTGATTTTGTTATCTGGAATGCCAACACCGGTATCCCAGACTTCAATTAGAAGAAAATCGCCTCTGCGTCGGCAACCCAGTAGGATTTTTCCAGACTGGGTATAACGAATGGCGTTGGAGAGGAAATTCCGCAGTACTCGGCGCAGCAGTTGTTGATCGCTGTGGATGACGCAATTGCAGTTGACGCTGCGAAATTCCAGCTTCTTTTCCTTGGCTAGCGCAGTAAATTCCGCCTGTAGAGTGCCAAATAAACCGCCCAATCGGAAATGGGAAAGGTTAGCTTCCAACGCTCCTGCGTCCAGCTTGGAAATATCCAGCAGGGTAATCAGTAATTCTTCGGCGCTCTTTAACGATCCGTCCAAATTGCTCACTAGTTCTGAGGTGCTATCACTATGAGCCTGTTGGGAAAGGGCAGAAACAAATAATCTGGCTGCGTTCAGGGGTTGTAGCAGGTCATGACTGGCGGCTGCCAGGAAGCGGGTTTTGCCTAGATTGGCCGCATCGGCGTCCCCTTTGGCCTGGCGCAACTCGTCCTCGATCAGTGCCCGAATAACGTTTTCCTTACGTAATTCTTTGTTAATGGCGGAGATAGCATGGGTTCGTTCGTGGACTCGCTGTTCAAGATTTTCATTGGTTTCTTGCAGGGCGATTTCCGCCTTACGGCGTTCGGTTATATCTTGATACAGGGTGAAGTAGCCAAGAATATCGCCGTACTCGCCGACATGGGGGATGTAGGTTACATCGGCGTAGCGCTCATGGCCGTTACGGGCGGGTAGTTTGGTTTCGAAACGTTCGCGCTCTCCTTTCAATACTCTGTTGATATAAGGCGAGCGGATTTCATATTCCCGCTCCGAGAGTACCTTGTAGCAAGGGGTGCCGGTGATAGAGTGACGATCCTCGATGCCGAAGGCTTCGGCATAGGCCTTATTCATAAACAGGAAGCGGCGCTCTTTGTCCAAATAGGCAATCAGCACCGGAACGTTGTCGGTGTAGATTCGGATGCTTTGCTCGCTTTCTCGTAGTGCTTCTTCGGTGCGTTTGTGAGCAGTAATATCCATGTAGGTGTTAACGTAGCCGCCGCCGGGCATGGGGTTGCCTTGGACTTCTAAAACGGTGCCGTCTTTTCGGTAGCGAACGTAAGAGTGGGGTTTGCCGGCAGTCAGTACGGCCAGGCGGCTGGAAACCTGCTCTTCAATATTGCCGGGGCTGTACTCGCCCATTTTGGCGTTATAGCGGAATATTTCGGCGGCGGGGCGGCCCACGCAGATGAGTCCTTCCGGGTAGTCGAACATCTCTGAATAGCGACGATTCCAAGCGACTAGCCGCAGTTGTTGATCGACTACGCTGATGCCCTGGTTGATGTTCTCAATGGTCGATTGCAGTAACGCGCGGTTGAATTGTAGAACCTGTGAGGCTTCGTCGACGATGCTGACCACGTCCCCTAGCTGCATGTCCTTACCGCGCAAGGTGGAAGCAATCAGAATGCGGGCAGAGGATGCGCCTATGACACCGGCTAGCAGGCGTTCGGTAAAACTGATGAGGTCAGCATTGGCTTTGTCTCCGGAAAGGGGAGGGTCTTCGGCCCGTTGCAAGGAATAACCGGTAAAGGCGTGTTGTGTCTTGTTGACGCCAAGAAAGCGTTCCGCCAGTAGTTGCAGGTCGCCCACCGTGGTGGTGCCGCTGATGGAGTGATCATCGCCTTCACCATAACTGCCATGGGCATCGACGTAGGTGCTGGCTTGAATGCGATCGATTAGCCGTTGGGAGGAAAAGTGGCTGACCAGGATGTACAGGGTGATATTGGTTACTAAGCTCCAGAAGGTGCAGTGGGTCAAAGGGTCTGCGAATTGCAGTCCGAACAGCGCATCCGGGCGCAGCCATTCAGACGCCCATAGCGCTTCGGATATTTGTTCGGGGATTAGTCCGGCGTTGCTCATCGTGGGGATAACTAAGGTATAGAGCCAAACCAGGCTGCCAGAAATTATGCCTGCTAGCGCCCCCTTCCTGGAGCCTCCTTTCCAAGTGACAGCGCCGAAAATAGCCGGTGCAAACTGGGCGACGGCGACAAAGGCCAGCAGCCCGAAAGAGGCTAGGCTTTCTTCTTCTCCGAGTATCCGATAATAAAAGTAGGCCAGCAGCATCAGGTTGACGATAGTGAGTCGACGTACTTTTAGTAAGAAGGCTCCTAAGTCTTTTCTCTCGGATAGTTTGAGCCAGGAGATACGCAGTAGCATGGGCATGACAATATCGTTACAGACCATAGTGCTGAGGGTGATAGTGGCAACGATGACCATGGAGGTAGCCGCAGAAAGGCCTCCGATAAAGGCGAATAGCGCCAGATTTTGGTTGCCCCCGAATAGCGGCAGGCTCAGCACAAAGGTGTCAGCGTTCACATCGCCATTGGGGAAGGTGAGCATGCCTGCAGTGGCAATAGGAAGCACGAATAAACTCGCTAAAATCAGGTAGATAGGGAAAACCCATCGCGCAGTTTTAAGGTCTTTAGGGTCGGCGTTTTCTACCACGGCGACATGGAATTGTCGTGGTAAGCAGATGACAGCGATAGCCGCTAGCAAGGTTTCGGTCAAGAAGCTGTTTTGGGTGAAATCACGGTGGAAGTTTTTGTTGCTGGCCAGCTCCTCGGCAGCTTTGGTAAATAAATCATTAAAGCCATCGAAGATGCCAAAGGTAACAAATAGCCCGACCGCGATAAAGGCTGCTAGCTTGACGATGGACTCAAAAGCGATCGCTAGTACGATGCCTTCATGGTGCTCGGTGGCGTCAATATGGCGGGTCCCGAACAGAATGGAAAAAAGGGCCATCAGTAACGCCACGAACAGGGCGGTATCGCTACCGGCGGCAGCGGCAGTAGCGTCGCTGCCGGATAGGGCATTAAAACTGATGGCCACCGCTTTCAGCTGCAGGGCGATGTAAGGCACGATGCCCAATACCGCGATACAGGTGACTAATACCGCCAAACTCTGGCTTTTGCCGTAGCGTGAGGCGATGAAGTCAGAGATGGTGGTGATGTTTTGCTGTTTGCTGACCCGAATGATCTTGATAAATACCTGCCAGCCGATGACGAAAGTGATAATCGGGCCTAGGTAGGTGGCAAGAAACTCCCAGCCGCTGCTGGAGGCTCGGCCGACGGCACCATAGAAGGTCCAGGAGGTGGCGTAAACGGCAAGGGAAAGGCTGTAAACCAAGGGTCTGGTTTTGGAGTTGAGTAGCTCTTTGGCATGGTTGTCGCCGTAATAAGCTATGGCAAATAATAGGCCTACGTAGCTTAGCGAGATAATGATAATAAACCAGCCGTCAAGCATAGCGACTCCCGTGGGTTTGTCGGTAGGGTGGCCGACCTGATCAAATCAAAGAGCAATAAGCTTCTAGTGTATTCGTGTTCTTGTCAAAACCAAGTTGGTCGTAAGCGCAGATAGTTATCACTTAATGATTTTTAATGACTCTTGATGTTTATCGCATCGATCTTTCTAACTATTTGAATAATGGTTCTTTATTTAATTTTGCGGTTGTTGTAGTGTCGGTCTTTAGTCTAATCAGAGACTAAAGTCGTGATTTTTTTGACGGCACTATTTGGTAGATTGCACGTGTGATTTCTCCACCGGAAATTGAATAACAATAACTCCATCAAATTAATGAAATGAAAGGAAGGTGCCATGAGCCTTACTCCTGAAAAAGCGCAGGCCTACTGGAAGGAAAATATTCGTACTATTTTGTCCTACCTAGTGGTCTGGTTCGTAGTCTCTTTTGGCTGCGGCATCCTGTTTATCGAACAATTAAATGCGATTCCCTTCTTTGGCTTCAAGCTGGGATTCTGGTTCGCGCAGCAGGGTTCTATTTTTGTGTTCTGTGGTTTGATCGTTGCTTACGCGGTAAGCATGAACAAGCTAGACGAAAAATACGACGTACACGAATAACAATAAAGCTATAGGACTACCTAATTATGGGTTCTCAAGATATTCTCAATTTTGTCTTTATAGGGGCGTCATTCGCACTCTATATCGGTATCGCGATCTGGGCACGCGCCGGATCTACTAAAGAGTTTTACGTGGCGGGCGGTGGTGTTCATCCGATCGCAAACGGTATGGCGACGGCTGCTGACTGGATGTCTGCAGCGTCATTCATCTCCTTGGCCGGTATCATCTCTTTCATCGGTCGTGACGGTGCAGCCTATCTGATGGGTTGGACTGGTGGTTACGTAATGCTGGCAATGTTGCTGGCTCCTTACCTGCGTAAGTTCGGCAAGTTCACTGTGCCAGACTTCGTTGGTGATCGTTACTATTCCGACACGGCTCGGGTTATCGCGGTAATTTGTACCATCGTCATCTCCTTCACTTATGTGGCAGGTCAGATGCGTGGTGTTGGTATCGTATTCTCCCGCTTCCTGCACGTTGAAATTAACACCGGTGTTGCTCTCGGTATGGCTATCGTATTCTTCTACGCTGTTCTCGGCGGCATGAAGGGTATTACCTATACTCAGGTTGCTCAGTACGTTGTACTGATTCTGGCCTTCACTGTGCCTGCACTGTTTCTATCCTTCCAGATCACGGGTCATATCCTGCCTCAGACTGGTTTGGGTGCTACGCTTGAAAGTGGGCAATCTCTGCTGGCAACAGTCGACAGTTTGTCTACAGATCTTGGTTTCGCGGAATATACTTCAGGTAAGAAATCCACCTTGGATATGTTCTTCCTGACGGCTGCGCTGATGTGTGGTACTGCGGGTCTGCCTCACGTAATCGTACGTTTCTTCACCGTGCCTACTGTTAGAGATGCGCGTTCTTCTGCCGGTTGGGCGTTGATGTTTATCGCGATTCTTTACACTGCGATCCCTGGTGTTGCTGCATTCGGTAAGTACAACCTGATCAAAACTGTAAACGGTAATGATAATGCAGGTACTGCTTACACCGAAATGCCTTCGTGGTTCAAAAACTGGGAAGACGCGGGTCTGATCGGTTGGAAAGACTATAACGGCGACGGTCGAGTTCAGTACGCAGCGGGTAAGGCGTTTGAAGGTAAAGGTAAGCCTGCGTTCGTTGGTGGTGTTGATGACGAGTCAGCTCGCGGTCAATACGGTGAGCGTCTGGTGACTAATGCATTTAGTGAGGGCAAAGTTGTAGGTAAAGCTCCTTTCGCTAACGAAATCTACGTAGACCGTGACATCATGGTTCTGGCTAACCCAGAGATCGCTTCTCTGCCAGGTTGGGTTATCGCTTTGGTTGCTGCTGGTGCGGTTGCTGCGGCACTGTCCACGGCAGCAGGTCTGTTGCTGGTAATCTCTACCGCTATCTCGCATGACTTGATGAAGACGATTATTAATCCGAACATTACTGACAAGCAAGAGCTGATGTATGCCCGTCTGGCTGCTGTCGTGGCTATCTTGGTTGCCGGTTACTTTGGTATTAATCCTCCAGGATTCGTTGCGATTGTTGTGGCCTTGGCCTTCGGTCTAGCGGCCTCTTCCTTCTTCCCTGTGATTATCATGGGCATCTTCATGAAGCGCATGAACAAAGAAGGTGCAATTGCCGGTATGGTTGTTGGTCTAGGTTCGACTATGGCTTACATCGTCTACTTTAAGTTCATGGGTGGTACTAAAGACGAGATGTTCATGGGTATATCCCCTGAAGGCTTCGGTACTGTTGGTATGATTCTGAACTTTATCACTGCGTTTATAGTATCTTCAATGACTCCTCCTCCTCCTCAGGAGATCCAGGACCTCGTTGAAAATATTCGTATCCCACGTGGTGCTGGCGAGTCTCATGATCACTAAGTGATCTGGTGATTAAGGCTTGATCGTTTAGATTAAGCCTTGATTGAGAGGGGCGCACTGGCAGTAGCTGCAGTGCGCCCTTTTTTGTATTTTTAAGGAATGGAAATGCCGACAGATTTCAATGTAGATAATTTACCTTTTAGTCTTCTGGACGAGAGAGAGCGGACTGTTCTCAAAAATAATCTGGACATTGCTTATTACCAAAAAGGTGAGTACCTGATTACTGCAGGAGAGCCGCCAGAGGGTCTGTTTATTATCCTCAAGGGGCAGGTTCGTGAGAGCGAAGTCAAGCAGGAAGGGGTTGATGAGCACGTTTTTGTTCACTATACGAACGAAGATTATTTCGGTGCTTGGTCAGCGCTAAAAGGTAAGGCTATTCACAATTTTGTCGCAGAAGAGGAGACCATTTCCCATATTCTGCCTACCAAGGTTTTGCTGGAGTTGGTTTATAGCAATCCTCGTTTTAGTGATTATTTTAGTCGCACGCTAGCCGCTAAAACTGAATTGCATGCAGAGCATGGTGGCGAAGACCAGGGGATGGCTGAGTTTATGCTTGCCCAGGTTGATGGTGATTGTATGCGTGCCCCCCTGGTGCTGCAGGAGGGCGCGTCGATTCGTGAAACCACTGAGCTGATGCGTGATAAGCACGTGGACTGTGTGCTGGTTAAAAAGGGTGCTCGCCATGGCATCGTTACCGGCACCGATCTGCTGAATGCCGTGGTTTTAAAAGAGATGCCTCGCGATACGGATATTTCGGAAATTGCTACCTATCGCCTGATATCGGTGGAAGCTGGAGATTATCTATTTAATGCATTGATCTTGATGACTCAGCAGCATATCGAGCGCGTCGTGGTGATGAAAGATCACCAGTTGCTGGGGATTATCGAGCTAGCTGATGTGCTGAGTTATTTTTCGAGCCACTCTCATGTGATCGGTCTGCGGATCGAAAGGGCCAAGACGGTAGAAGAATTGTCAACGGCAGCTAATGGGCTTAATGACCTGATTCGCTCTTTGCTTTCCCATGGTGTTAAGGCTCGTTTCGCGATGGACCTCATCTCAGCGATGAATGAGCGGGTAATGGCGAAGCTGTTTGCTTTGCTGGTGCCGGAAGACGTGCAGGGGCATGTTTGTCTGGTAGTGATGGGTAGTGAGGGTCGTGGTGAGCAGATAATGAAGACCGATCAGGATAATGGCATCATCATGCGTGATGGGCTGGATTGGCCAGATCGGGAGCGCACGTTACAGAAGTTTACCGAGGTGTTGATTGAGTTCGGTTACCCCAAGTGTCCGGGTAACATTATGGTGTCTAATCCTTACTGGGTTAAGAGCCTGAGTGACTGGTCTAGTCGTATGAATGAATGGGCTGTTACCTGTGAAGGTGATGCCCAAATGAACCTGGCTATTGCGGTGGATGCCAAGCCGGTTGCTGGTAACCCGGCATTGTTTAAGGCTGCCCGTAACTGGTTCCTGCGCAAGATGCAGAATAATGATGTGTTTTTCTCCCACTTTGCTAAGGCTTGCCTGGAGTTTGATACGCCCCTAACTTTTTTTGGTGGGCTCAAGAGTAAGGGCCAGGGTATCGATATTAAGAAGGGAGGCGTGTTTCCTATTGTTCATGGAGTCCGGACCATGGCCTTGCAGAATCGCGTGCTGGAGACAAATACCTTTAAGCGTATAGATTCTCTAATAGAAAGTGCTGTGATGACAAAGAGTCAAGGTCGTGATCTTGTCGAAGCTCTATCGATCTTTGTACAAATCCGGCTGCGTCAGCAGATGATTCGTTTTGACAGTGAGGATTTTAATGAGTCGCCGAATATGGTTGTTATTGATGACCTGGACCGGCTCGAGAAAGACCTGCTGCGTGAGGCCTTGCATGTGGTCAAAGAGTTTAAGAAACACTTGGCTCTGCGCTACCATCTAGAGCGATAGTAGCTCCAGGCGGGCAAATATAAAATTTGGATTTATATCGGGGCTACCCCGGAGCGAAGTGCTAGGAGAGTGTGGCGATGATCATTCCCCGTAAGTTCAGGGTTATGAGGGAGAGGAAGCAGCATCGGGATGGTCCTTATGGGCACATCTTTGAGCCCTATAAGGGAGACGAAGTGGTGTCGCTAGACTGTGAGACTACCAGTCTAGACGTTAAACAGGGCGAGATACTGTCAATTGGTGCGGTGCGAATTAAAGGTAGCCGAGTGAAAACCAGTGATCGCCTGGATATCAAGCTCAGGCCGCCGCAGAGTCTGACCGGTGATTCCATCAAGATCCATCGTATTCGGGCTGTGGATCTGTCTGATGGCATCGAGTTAGAGGACGCGCTGGAGCAGGTTCTGGCGTTTGTCGGTAATCGTCCGATTTTGGGTTACTACGTCAATTATGATATCAAAATGTTGGATAAGTTTTTGCGCCCCAGTCTTGGCTTTGGTCTGCCGAATAAAGCCATAGAGTTATCCCATGTTTATCACGATATCGTTAAATGGAAATCAGTAGGCGGCGATGTTGATCTCCGCTTTGACACTATTGCCAGCAAGTTGGATCTTCCTATCTTGCAGCGTCATACGGCGCTGGGGGATGCTATTACCGTGGCGTTGATGTACGTGCGGTTAAAATACGGTCAGGCCCCAACGCCATAGTCAGTTCGTGATCTGTTGTCGGTTTAGATCGTATTTTTGTACCCTGCTGTATGGTCGTTTAATTATTTCATCGTTTGGATGGGTCGATTAGGCGGCTTTCTTTTCTCCTTCGTTCGGGTTCTCCGGGCGGGCGCTATTCTTGAGTTTAAGCTGTTGGTAGTTAGCGGCGGCTGCCGGTATTTATTATTCTGGCCTGAAATGTGCATTATTATTCGTATCAAATACCGACCTATAGCTAAGACTCTCTGTATGTGACAATTAATTGTCGAATGTTGTGGGTGTATAAAAATAATTCGGTATAATTTGTCATAATTATGACGTTTTCATTGGATAGGTAGAGTCGGGCGCTGTGAAATGACTGATAGAATGGATATTCAGAGTGTGTTGGGCCAGATGAGAGCCATGAAAGCTCAGGTTCAGGCGGGTGTTCAGTCAGTCGCGCCTTTGGGCGGTGTGCAGTCCGGTGGTGTCGAGAAAACGGAATTCGGCGATTTGCTTAAAATGGCTGTCAATAAAGTCAATGATCAGCAGATGAGCGCCGGAAAATTGGCAACTGCCTATGAGCGGGGTGATCCCACTGTTGACCTGCCTCAGGTTATGATCGGATTGCAAAAAGCCAGTATCTCCTTTGAAGCCATGACTCAGGTGCGAAATCGCCTGGTCTCGGCCTACGAAGATATCTCTAAGATGCCTATTTAATTGGATATGAATGCAATGTCTGATCAGGTGAAAAGCTATGGATAATGCGCCGGCTACGACTCAGGGGTCGTTGTCCGTACCATCCGGTCTTTCTTCCGGATTTAATCGTCTGGGGATTTTTCGTCAGATCGGGCTGATGATTGGCCTTGCTGCCAGCGTCGCTATCGGTTTTGCGGTAGTGCTTTGGTCTCAGGAACCGGATTTTCGGCCATTGCTCAATAATCTAAACTCTCTTGATGCTAATCGGATTATTGAATCCTTACAGACCAATCAGATTCCCTATCGGATTGATCAGAAGAGCGGCTCCCTTATGGTGGCTGCGGATCAAATTCATAATGCACGGTTAAAGCTTGCTGCTGATGGTTTAAGTGGTCGTGATAATATTGGCTTTGAGCTGTTGGATCAAGAAGCGGCTCTGGGTACTAGCACCTTTATGGAAACCACGCGCTTCCGCCGGGGCCTGGAAGGTGAACTGGCGCGGACCATAGCCAGTCTGGTGCAGATTAAATCCGCTCGAGTCCATCTGGCTATTCCCAAGCGTTCTGTATTTGTCAGGGATAGCAGGAAACCAACGGCGTCGGTATTTGTCAGCCTCTACACCGGGCGCATGCTGAGCAAGCCTCAAGTCTTATCGATCGCCAATCTGGTTGCTTCCAGTATTTCTGAGCTGGATGCTCGTGATGTCACTGTTGTTGATCACAAGGGGCGTTTGCTAAATAGTCATAATATTGACGAAGAGGTTGGTATGGCTGCTAAGCAGCTGGACTATACCCAGAAAGTAGAAGAGAGAATGGCTGCGAGGGTGCGCGGCATTTTAGAGCCGGTAGTAGGTAGTGGTCGTTTTAAAGCAGAGGTTTCTGCGGATGTTGATTTTACTGCTATTGAACAGACTGATGAGCTGTTTAATCCGGATCTGCCCTCGTTAAGAAGTGAGCAAACTCTTGATGAGAAGGGAGCTGCAGGCGCGGCCGCTTCCGGAGTTCCGGGTGCGCTGTCTAATCAGCCTCCTGGAGCTGGGTCTGTGCCAGAGCGGGGCGCTGCGGGAGCCTATGCTGGCGGTGCGGGTGGGGGCGGTCAAGGGAGCGGTAGAAAGCAGGTTACTCGCAACTTTGAATTGGATCGCACTATCAGTTATACCCGTCATCAGCAGGGGCGCATTCGGCGCTTGACGGTAGCGGTGGCAGTCGATGATATTCGCTCAGCTAATGCCGAAAGCGGCGAGGCTAGCAGTCGTCCCTGGAGTGAAAATGATATACAGCGGCTGACAATGTTGGTGCGTGATGCCGTTGGCTATTCGGCAGCGCGGGGTGATAGCGTGAATGTGATTAACGCAGCCTTTATCAGTCCGGAGCCGTTAGAAGAATTGCCTGAGCTGGCTATTTGGGAGCAGCCTTGGTTCTGGGATCTGATGAAAAAGGTAGGCGCAGGGGCCTTTCTGCTGCTGTTGGTCTTTGGTGTGCTTCGGCCGATTATGAAAAGCCTATCTTCTATGCCAGCTGGGGCTGGGGCTGGAGGCGTCGGAGATTTTGGCAGCGAGCTTGAGGGTATAAGTGATTCGGGTGGGTTCGATGACGGCGGCATGAATGTTGATGACAGTTCATTGCTGCCGGGGCCCAATGAGTCCTTTGAGCGACAGTTGGATGCAGTACGCAGTTTAGTGGCACAAGACCCGGGTAGAGTGGCGCAGGTAGTTAAGCAATGGATTTCGGCTGATGAGTAGTGTCGATAAATTGGACCCGATTCATCGGGCAGCGGTGCTGCTGATGAGTCTTGGTGAGGCCGATGCCGCAGAAATTATGAGGCATCTGGGGCCTAAAGAGGTGCAGCGCATAGGTACGGCTATGTCGCAGCTTGCTGATGTGCAGCAGGATCAGGTCGAAACGGTGATGGCCGATTTTCTGAATTCTGTTGGCAATCAGACGGGCCTGGGTGTGGGTTCTGATGATTATATTCGTTCGGTACTGAATCAGGCGCTGGGGGAGGATAAGGCCGGCGGTTTGATCGACCGTATCCTGAAGGGTGCTAACACTAAGGGCTTGGATACCCTCAAGTGGATGGGGGCTCGACAGGTCGCCGATGTTATCCGTTTTGAGCACCCGCAAATTCAGGCCATAGTTGTCTCTTATCTCGATGCAGACCAAGCGGCAGAAGTGGTCGGTCAATTTGATGAAAAGGTGCGCCTGGATATTTTGATGCGGATTTCTGCGCTGGAAACAGTGCAGCCAAGTGCGTTGCAAGAATTGAACGATATTCTAGAGCGTCAGTTTGCTGGCAGTACCTCTGCTAAAACCACCAGTATGGGTGGTGTTAAAGTGGTTGCAGATATTATGAACTTCTTTGATACCGGGACTGAGGCTAGCGTCATGGAGTCCATTCGGGAAGTCGATGAAGACCTGGGTAGCGAGATTCAGGATCTGATGTTTGTGTTTGCTAATCTAGTGGAGGTCGATGATCGCGGTATTCAGACCATACTGAGAGAAATTTCTACTGATATCCTGGTTGTTGCGTTGAAAGGTGCCGATACCGCTCTGCAGGAAAAAATCTTCAAGAATATGTCTAAGCGAGCCGCGGAATTGTTGCGTGACGATCTCGAGGCTTCTCCGCCGGTGCGAGTTAGTGATGTTGAAAATGCCCAGAAAGAAATCTTGTCTGTGGCGCGCCGTCTCGCGGATGATGGGGAAATTATGCTCGGAGGAAGCGGCGAAGATATGCTGTAGGCCGTACCGGCAGCCTTTGTGTATTCTATTCATGTAGATTTTCTTTTTATCTGCGATGAAGGAATAAGCTAAGATTCAATGAAATACCCCCCTTAAGTCGATCCCGATTTTATAGAGAGTACGGTGGTGAAAAAAACCAAAACCCCTGGGCGGATAGCGGCTAAAGATCTGCCTCCTATTAAGTCCTGGAGCCTGCCCAAGGTGAAGGGTTCTCATGTCGTTCGCTCGCCCTTCAAAGATAAGGATCAGCCAGATCAGGTAAAGGAAACTCTTATAGAAGAGCTGGCTGATGCCGAGCCTTTGACGGTGGAAGCGATCGAGCGAATTCGCCAGCAAGCGCGTGATGAAGCTTATAAGAAAGGCTATCAGGAGGGGCATGAAAAAGGCGAGCAGGAGGGGCGCGCTAAGGGCGACAAGCTGGGCTATGATACCGGCCTTAAGCGCGGAGAGGCGGAGATAAACCGGCTGCAGAAGCAGTTGGGCGCGTTGATTAAGGCGATTGAGTCTCCTTTAGCTGAGCAGTACTCTGAAATGGAAGAGGCGCTGTTACGACTGGTCTCTGATGCCGCCTTGGTAACGGTCAAAAGTGAATTAAATTGTCGGCCGGAATTGCTGCGGCAAGCGATCCAGGATGCGCTAGCGGCCTTGCCTCACGGTGAGGTTAAGTTGTGCTTTACGGTTAATCCTGGCGACCAAGCGCAGTTAGAGCAGATTCGTGAGCGAGAGCATGCGGATTGGATTATCCGTGCTGATGCTGAGGTAAGCGCTGGAGGCTTTTTGGTTAAAGGAGCCCACAGTTATCTGGATTATTCGGTGGAAAATCGTTTTACCCAGGTTATTACCCAAGTGCTGAGCCCGCCTGAGCAGGAAGCTGCGGCTGGAGACGAATGATGAAGAGCATGCTCGATCGAATTCAAAGTTATGCTCAAGAACCGCTGAAGCCACCGCGGCCAGTGGTTGAAGGTCGAGTCACTAGGCTGGTGGGATTAACCCTGGAAGCTAAAGGGTGTCGTGCTGCTGTGGGGGAATACTGTCGCATAGAAATCGATCAAGATCATACTGCTGAAGCCGAAGTCGTGGGTTTTGGTCAGGACTCCATTTTCCTCATGCCTTTGAATCGTATCGACGGGCTGCATCCCGGTGCCAAGGTTGTGCCTCTGGGTGGTAGTTCTCGCGTGCCAGTGGGCTTTAATCTGCTGGGTCGGGTGCTCAATGGAGCCGGTGTTCCTCTTGATGGTCTTGGTCCTTTGAATGCTGAAGAGCAGGTGAGCCTGGAAGGTCCTACTATCAATCCACTGGCGCGCCAGCCTATTCACGAAACGCTGGATGTAGGTATTCGTGCCATCAATTCGGTGCTGACTGTTGGGCGTGGGCAACGGCTCGGCTTGTTTGCCGGTTCAGGGGTTGGTAAAAGTGTCTTGCTGGGGATGATGACGCGCTTTACCGAGGCGGAAATCATCGTCGTCGGCCTTATCGGTGAGCGCGGCCGGGAAGTTAAGGAATTTATAGAGCAGAGCCTGGGGGCGGAAGGTCTGGCCCGTGCTGTGGTAGTGGCATCTCCTGCCGACGAGGCGCCATTGATGCGACTTCGGGCATCGGAGCTGGCATCCCGAATCGCCGAATATTTTCGCGATCAGGGCAAAAATGTGTTGCTGTTGATGGATTCGCTGACGCGATTTGCTCAGGCGCAGCGGGAAATTGCCTTGGCGGTGGGGGAGCCTCCGGCGACCAAGGGTTATCCGCCTTCGGTGTTTGCCAAGTTGCCGAAACTGGTGGAGCGTGCCGGCAACGGCGCGGAAGGTTGTGGCTCTATTACCGCATTCTACACGGTGCTTACTGAAGGTGATGATCAGCAGGATCCTATTGCAGATGCTGCGCGGGCAATTCTGGACGGCCATGTGGTCCTGTCTCGGCAACTGGCAGAGGAAGGGCATTACCCTGCTATCGACGTAGAGGCTTCGATTAGTCGAGCAATGCCGTCAGTAGTGACGCCGGAGCATATGGCCAAGGCTCAGCAGTTTAAGCAGATCTATGCTCGTTATCTGCAGAATCGCGATCTCATCAGTGTGGGAGCCTATGTCCAAGGTTCTAACCCGCAGATCGATCTATCTATTGAGCGCATGCCTTATTTTAAGCAGTTCCTGCAGCAAGGGCTTAACGAGCATTTTAACTTTACTGAGAGCTGGCAAGGCCTTCATACAGTGCTAGAGCCCGCTAATCATCCGCCGGTGCCAGCAAACCCAAAGGCTGGCAACGCCTTTTTCAAGCCGCAAGCTAAAGCATGAAGAAGTCCAGGCGCCTGCAGCCGGTGCTGCACTTGGCTGAAAGAAACCGCAAACTGGCGGAGCAGGCACTGGGTGAAGCACAGCAGCAGCTGGTGGCGGAAGAGGCGAAGAAACAGCAGCTGTTGGATTATCTGGCGGAATATCAAAATACTGCAAAACTCCAGCAGCAGCAGGGTGTTCAGGCTCAGGGGTTAATTCGGTTGCAGCATTTCATGTCCCGCCTTCAGC
This sequence comes from Motiliproteus sp., assembly GCA_036960175.1. Classification (GTDB taxonomy): domain Bacteria; phylum Pseudomonadota; class Gammaproteobacteria; order Pseudomonadales; family Balneatricaceae; genus Motiliproteus. The sequence continues at coordinate 180,865 of JBALWH010000002.1, forward strand.
AGGCCATTGATCAGCAAACTCAGCAGGTCGCTCTTTCTCAGCAGATGTTGTTACAGGCGCGGAAGCTCTGGCAGGCTGCGCACGGGCGTCATCAGGCGATGGGGTCTTTGATCGATCGGACGGTATCTCAGGAGTTGCAGGAAGACGAAAAGCGCCTGCAAAAGACCATCGATGAGTTGGTGCAGAATCGCCGCTAATCGCTTTTCTCTTTTTCTAATCTTTTCTTAGCTTGGCCCTGTTATTGCAAAACCTTGCCATATACAAAGACTCGGGGGTTAACAATGTCTTCAGCGCAGGCTATTTCAGTCAATCATAATTTGTTGCAACTGCTTTCTACTGAAGCGGCCGCTTTTAGTGGCCTGAGCCAGGGTTCTCCCGCACAGGGAGGGCTGTTCAGCGAAGCCCTGATTAACTCCATGAGGGAGCAGGGAATGCTGAGCTCTGGGGCAGTGGGGGCGGAGCCTGGCGGTATGGATTTGCCAGTGATCGGCGAAGACTTGCCGTCTGGAGGCCAAAGCCTGGTTGCTGTTCTACAGCAGAGCTTGAATGGCGGCCGGCTAGATCTGCAGGGTCTGGAAGCGGCGGGGCTGGATGCTGACGCGGTTGAGAGTGGAGCGCTTGAAGTGGTGCAGTTGCTGGCAGCGGTCGGGCGTGGTGATGAATCAGCGTTGGATAATCTGGACCAGGCTTTTAAACAGTTGCAGGAGCTGATGGTGCCGCCAGTCTCGGTGCAAGCAGAAAATGATGTTGAGGTAGAGGTCCGTTCTAAATTAGCTCAGGGTGACGCCACTGATCAGCTGTTTTCTAAGCAGTATGAGCCTGTTGCCGTTGACAATGAGCATGCTGTCGGATCAGAAACAAAGCCCCAGCCTCCTGTTGTTGATTTGGCGGCTCGTCGGCCGCAGCCCCAGCCAGTAATAACAGCAGAGCAGGAAAATGTTCAGCCGGCCCCTGCCGAGGTGCTCAGAAGCCAGCTGGGCGCTGGAACTGATGTTGATCGCCCTATCCCTTCAGATCAGCGTGGTGAGGCTAGTACGGCGACAGCCGGCGGTGCCGAACATTCGGCTCCAAGCGCGGCCATTTCGGCTGGACCCGATAGCGGGGATCGTGAAGTGGTATCGCAGCCAGCCCCTGCAGGGCTTGGTGTGGCGGCAGCAGCTGAAGGCGGAAGGAGCGAGAATTTCGTAGAGCGAGAGCCCGCAAGTAACTCTGCTGTGATTGGTGCTGAAGTTTCGTCGCTAGCGCAAACTGTACCGATATCACCACCAGTCCAGGGGGTAGAGACAGTGGCTGCAGAGCCTGTTGTGTTGGCAGCTCCGCCTTCGGTAGCGGTCGCTACGGAACAGATGTCTGTCCGCAACGCAGCGGTGCAAGGTGATGTTGTTCGTGCGGATGTCACCCCTGCGCAACCGCCGCAACAGTCTGTCAGTTCTGCAGAGAGTCAGGTGAGTCGAGTAGCTGTTCCGGATGATAAGGCGTCACTGGGGGCTGCAGCTGCTCGGGACCAGGGCGGGTCTTCCGCAGGAAATCAGCGTGGGGAAGGTGAGGCGTCTCGTCAGGACAGTTTTCGAGACAATATGGCGGCTATTCGTGCTGAATTGGCAGCAGCTGGTGCGGGGTCTGACGATTCGGTAGAAAAATCTACCTCAGGTGGGCAAGGGTTTGCATCGATAGCGGGCGGCAGAGGGGTTGCAGAGGATGGAGTGGCTCGTAATATTCCGGCTGTATCTAATTTTCAGCAGCTGCAAAGTGCCTATAAGGGAGATGCGGTCGGTGAAGTGAGTCTTAACTTACCTGAGCGTTTTGGCAGTGAAAAATGGACCCCAGGCCTGTCTCAGCGGGTAGTTTGGATGTCTAATCAACAGGTTGGATTTGCGGAATTGAGGTTGGATCCACCGGATCTTGGTAGCTTGAATATTCGTCTAAGTATTCAAAACGACCAGGCGAGCCTTAGCTTTACCAGTCCTCATGCGCATGTGCGTGAAATTCTGGAGCAGCAGATGCCGAGGTTGCGGGAAATGTTGGCTGAAAATGGCATTGAGCTGCAGCATAGTGATGTCTCTGATCAGTCATCATCTCAGCAATCCAATAAAGACGATAATGCCGCATCCCGGTCCGCTGTTGGCTCGGAAATGGCAGATGATTCTTTTGAGGAAGCGGGAGGGTTAGGCGCTTCTTTGTCAGGGTCAGTATCTATGGTTGATTACTACGCCTAAGGCGTTGTAAAAAGAACCTTTGGCAGGAGGATTTTGACGGTCATTGTGGCACTACCTGGTTGAGGTTTTGTGATATAGTCCGGGTTGAATTTAGTGATCATAAGGGAATGCATGGAGCTGTTATCAGGGCTGTGTATCTTGCAGAAAAATAGAGGAAGCCAATGGCTGACGAAGCGGCGCAACCAGAAGGTAAAAAATCCGGCAAATTAGTGCTGATTCTGATTGTTCTGGCAGGGGTTCTGGTACTTGCGCTGGGCGGTGGAGCTGCGTGGTATTTCTTATCGGGTGACGATACGGCTGACACCGACGCTGTTGAGCAGCAGGTTAAAAAGAAAGAAGCCATTTATGTCAAAATCCGTACCTCCGGCGGTAAGCCTTACTTCGTTGTCAATTTCACTACTGAAAAATTTGGCTCTCAACGGTTTTTGCAGGTCTTTATAGAGGCCCGGACCCGGGACTCTAGCGTTCGTGACGCGCTTACAAAACATATGCCGCTGGTGGTGCATTCTCTAACATCATTGTTTGCTGTGCAGACGTTATCTGATATGCAAACTGCCGAAGGAAAAGAACGCTTGCGGTTGCAGGCCACTGAAAAAGTAAAGGAAATTATGCAGACTGAAATTGGTGAGCCGGGAATCGAGGAAGTCTTTTTCACTAACTTCGTAATGCAGTAAGTGGAAACCACCTGAGTATGAGTGTCCAGGATCTTCTATCACAAGACGAAATCGATGCCCTTTTACATGGCGTTGATGATGGTGACATCGAAACGGAGGAGGAAGCCGACGTTGACGGTGCGCACTCCTATGACCTCTCCAGTCAGGAGCGTATCGTTCGTGGGCGCATGCCCACGCTGGAGATGATAAACGAACGTTTCGCCCGCTATACCCGTATCAGTCTGTTCAATATTCTTCGCCGCAGTGCCGACGTTTCTGTCGGTGGTGTGCAGATCCTTAAGTTTGGTGAGTACGTTCATACCCTGTATGTTCCCACCAGTCTTAATCTGGTAAAAATTCGCCCTTTGCGAGGTACCAGTCTGTTTATCATGGATGCCAAGCTGGTATTCAAACTGGTGGATAATTTCTTTGGTGGTGACGGCCGTCATGCCAAAATCGAAGGTCGAGAATTTACGCCAACTGAGACTCGCATCGTGAAGATGTTGCTGGATCAGATTTTTATTGATTTGAAAGAAGCTTGGGCGCCTATTCTCAAGGTCGAATTTGATTATCTCAATTCTGAAGTAAATCCTTCAATGGCGAATATTGTCAGCCCTAGTGAGGTCGTCGTTGTCAGTACCTTCCACATAGAGCTGGATGGCGGAGGTGGTGATTTGCACGTAACCATGCCGTATTCGATGCTTGAACCTATCAGGGAAGTGCTGGACGCAGGTGTTCAGAGTGACGTCGATGATAAGGACGAGCGCTGGGTTAACGCGCTCCGAGCCGATATTATGGATGCCAAGGTTAGCTTGGATCTAACCATAGTCAGGCGCCAGATAACCCTTAGAGATATTTTGGAAATGGAAAGCGGCGACGTTATTCCGGTGGAGATACCAGAGAAGCTGATCTTGAGTGCGAATGGAATACCGACTTTTAAAGGAAAATTGGGGGTGTCTCGATCCAATTTGGCCTTTAAGGTTCTGGAACAAATAAATCGCACCGAGAATAACCGCTAGAGATCTTTTGCTGAGAGAACTATAGATGAGCGACGAGAACGGAAGTAGCAGTGATGAACAGGCTATGGCTGATGAATGGGCTGCGGCGCTTGATGATCAAGGTGAATCGGACGGTGTAGATGATGCTTGGGCTGAGGCCATGGCGGAGCAAGGCACTGAAGAAGATCCGGCTATGGCTGTTTCCTTGGATGAATTGCAGGACGAATCAGTTCCGTCTGTTATGGATAACCCGGATCTTGATGTCATCCTTGATATTCCGGTGACGATTTCAATGGAAGTAGGTAGTACTGAAATTGCCATCAGGAACTTGCTTCAGCTCAGTCAGGGTTCGGTGATAGAGCTAGATCGTATGGCGGGCGAACCGCTGGATATTAAAGTGAATGGTACCTTGATAGCTCACGGTGAGGTGGTAGTTGTGAATGAGCGTTTCGGTATACGTCTGACGGATGTTGTCAGTCCTTCTGAGCGCATCAGGAAGCTACGCTAGGGTGGTTGTTTTAACTGCCCGGGCGATTAGTCTGTTGTTCTTGTCCTTTTTATCTGTTGTCTCTGTTGCCGGCCCAGTGGCTTCGTCAGCGTCGTCTTCTACCGCAGTGGTGGCAGCGTCTCCTTTTTCTGCAGAATCTGCCGCAGAGCTGATGATAGGTCTTGGCCTGGTTGTTGCGTTGATCTTTGCGCTGGCCTGGTTTGCCCGTCGGCTGGGTGGGGTTGGTGGTTTCAGTCATCCGCAGCTGAAGGTTGTTGCTTCTGTGGCGATGGGCACGCGGGAGCGTCTGGTCTTAGTCCAGGCGGGGGAGCAGCAGCTATTGCTGGGCGTGGCTCCAGGCCGCATTAATCTGATCCAGGCTTTTGATCAAGCGATTATTAATCCGCAGGAAACCCCCGCGTCGCAGTTTGCAGCGCGGCTGAAAGACGCCATGGGTCGGAGTAACAAACAATGACTCTGATCCGGCTGCTGTGGTTGTTCGGATTGCTGTTATTGCCGGGTGTGGGTCTTGCCGCAGAGGCGGGGATACCGGCAGTTACCCTGACTACGGGGCCGGATGGCGCGCAGAATTATACGGTCACCATCCAGATTCTTGCTTTGATGACGATGCTGACGTTCCTGCCAGCGATCATCATGATGATGACCTCCTTTACCCGGATTATTATTGTTTTTGCTATTTTGCGTCAGGCTATGGGCTTGCAGCAGACACCATCGAACCAGATTCTCGTTGGCTTGGCGCTGTTTCTCAGCTTTTTCATTATGACGCCGGTGTTGGAGCGGGTGAATACCGAGGCGGTTCAGCCCTATCTGAATGCGGAGTTAGATACTTTCGGGGCGATACAGAAGGCGGCAGAACCTTTTCGTGGCTTTATGCTGGCGCAGACGCGAGAGAGCGATATTGAGCTCTTTGTGCGTATCTCTGGGAAAAAAGATATCGAATCGCCAGAAACCCTTCCCTTTACTATCTTGGTTCCCGCTTTCGTTACCAGTGAGTTGAAAACAGCGTTTCAGATCGGCTTTATGCTGTTTATTCCTTTTTTAGTCATCGACTTGGTAGTGGCCAGTGTGTTGATGGCCATGGGTATGATGATGCTATCGCCGGTTATTATTTCGCTGCCCTTCAAAATTATGCTATTTGTTTTGGTTGATGGCTGGGCTATGGTAATTGGTACAGTTGCTGCCAGCTTTGGTACGTAGCGGTGAGCTTGCGAATAAACAGCACTAACAGAGGGATAGCGTCATGACCCCTGAGGTAGTTCTTGATCTCTTTCGAGAGGCGCTTTTTCTGGTTATAACTCTCGTTATTGTGATGGTTGTGCCAGGGCTTATCGTTGGTTTGATTATTGCGGTTTTCCAGGCGGCAACGCAAATCAATGAGCAGACCCTCAGTTTTCTGCCGCGCTTATTAATTACTCTGGGTTCGCTGATGTTTTTTGGGGGCTGGATGCTGACCAAGCTGATGGACTATTTTAACTTTCTGTTCCATAACATTCCGCTGCTTATCGGCTAGGTGGTTCCTTGGAATATGCGATTCCCGATCTGACACAATGGGTAACCAGAGGGCTGCTTCCTCTGTTCAGGATCGGTGCCTTTTTTATGGTGGTGCCGCTGATCGGTACGCAGCTGCTTCCCGCGCGAATAAGGATGGGTTTCGCGATCGCCGTTACTTTGGTGGTGTTGCCGTTGCTGCCACCTATCCCTCCCGTTGAAGGCTTATCCTTGTCACTCTATCTGAGTATTGCTCATCAGCTGTTGATCGGTTTTGCTCTGGGTTTTATGGTGCAGATATTCTTCCATGTGGTGGTGCTGGGGGGGCAGCTTATTTCCTATCAGATGGGCTTAGGCTTCGCCTCGATCTCTGATCCCACCAACGGTGTTTCGGTGGTGGTCTTAAGTCAGTTTTATCTGATGCTGACCATGCTCGTTTTTTTGAGTATGGATGGTCATCTGGTATTGATCGACGTAATTGTGGATAGCTTTCGTGTGATTCCGATCTCTGGCGGTGGTATCAGCTCTTTCTCCCTATGGCGGATTGTCGCTGCTGGTAGCTGGTTGTTTGCGGCGGGTCTGTTGATGGCTTTGCCTGCAGTATTTGCGGTGTTAATTGTAAACTTTGCCTTTGGTATCATGACCAAGGCTGCGCCGCAGTTGAATATTTTCGCGATCGGTTTTCCGTTTACTATGTTGTTCGGTATTTTTATTGTCTGGGTTAGTCTGTCAGGTTTTCTTGGGCAGTATCAGCGCATCGCTGAAGAGGCGATGGATATGATTACCCATCTGCTGATAGCGGGTTGATATATGGCTGAAGAAACGGGTCAGGAAAAATCAGAAGAACCCACGGCGAAACGGCTTGAGGATGCCCTTAAAAAGGGTGATATTGCCCGCTCTAAAGAGCTGAACACTACGGTTTTGTTGCTGACGGCGGCGGCTGGCTTGTTGATATTTGGCGCCCAGATAGCAGGCGATCTGGCGTCGATGATGAAATTTAATTTTCAGCTCACGCGACAGGATATATTCGATCCCTCCCTTATGTTTCATCATCTTGGAGATTCAGTGCTTAGCATGCTGAAATCTCTGAGCCTGTTTTTCTTGGTATTAGCGGCAGCTGCTGTGATTGGTCCTATTGCTCTGGGTGGCTGGAATTTTAGTGCTTCGGCCATGGCTCCGAAATTCAGCAGGCTTAATCCGCTGGAGGGGATCAAGCGGATGTTCTCATTAAAGTCCGTCGTGGAATTGTTTAAGGGGGTTGCTAAGTTTCTGGTGGTAGCGTCTCTATCGGTAATTATCCTGCTGATGCAGGAGAAATCCCTGCTGAGTATCGGTAATGAGGCCATTCAGTCCGCTATGGAGCATGGGCTTGATGTGTTGAGTTGGGCTTTTCTGTTGATGTGCTCAACGATGATACTGATCGCAGCGGTCGATGTTCCTTATCAGCTCTACGACCACAATAAAAAACTGAAGATGACGATGCAGGAAGTTAAAGATGAAATGAAAAACACTGAGGGCAAGCCTGAGGTGAAAGGGCGGATGCGTCAGTTGCAGTATGAAATGTCTCAGCGCCGGATGATGGGCGAAGTGCCAGAAGCCGATGTTGTTATTACCAACCCTACTCATTACTCGGTGGCCATAAAATATGACCAGAACACGGTGGGGGCTCCAATGTTGGTGGCGAAGGGCGCGGATCATATGGCCATAAAAATTCGTGAAATTGCCAACGAATATAAGATCCCTATTCTGGCGGCTCCCGCTCTGGCTCGTGCTATTTACTTTAATACTGAGCTGGAAGAGGAAATTCCAGAAGGTCTGTACGTAGCTGTCGCTCAGGTTCTTGCTCATGTTTATCAGATGAAGGCGGCTACTGGGCGGGTTCCGGATATCGATGAAGACTATCCGATCCCAGAGGAGCTAAGGCACGATTAACTCAGTTTGCTGTTCTGTGCGGTATTCCCGTGCCTATACACCGCTTCCTTTCTATTGATCTAGCCTCTGTTTGCGCCATTCCTGTCAGTGCCCGAAGATGTCATTTTTTTAACGTTCCATGCCTGTTTGTAAGGTTTTCTGGAGAGGTTCTTGCATGAGTCTCCTGGTGAAGTGCTATTATGTAACAAAAAATTGACGTTTTAGTGGTGAGGCTATGTTTTATGCCTGTTTTTGTCTTTACCGCTATTATTTTGACGATATTGGTTTCTGATTAAGGTGTTGAGTGGATAGGACGTTGGTGGACAGCGGGCTTCGAAGCCTGAGTCGGGGGAGTCTGGGGATTCCGGTGCTGTTGCTGCTTGTGTTGGCGATGGTGACTTTGCCGATGCCTCCGTTTCTATTGGATGTGCTTTTTACCTTTAATATCGCTCTTTCTTTGGTTGTTCTGTTAGTGGCTGTGTATAGCATGCGGCCGCTGGATTTTGCCGTTTTCCCCACTATTTTGCTGGTGGCGACCTTGCTTCGGTTGGCCTTGAACGTGGCCTCTACTCGAGTGGTGTTGCTGGAAGGGCATGTGGGTGGGGATGCGGCCGGTAAGGTTATCGAAGCCTTTGGCGAAGTGGTCATTGGGGGTAACTACGTCGTTGGTCTGGTGGTATTCGCCATTCTGGTAATTATTAACTTCGTAGTGGTAACTAAGGGTGCCGGCCGTATCTCTGAAGTTAGCGCGCGTTTTACCTTGGACGCGATGCCTGGTAAGCAAATGGCGATTGATGCCGATTTGAACGCGGGCATGATCGATCAGGAGTCTGCCAAGGAGCGTCGGCTTGAGGTGACGCAAGAGGCTGATTTCTATGGTTCCATGGATGGTGCTAGTAAATTTGTTCGGGGTGACGCTGTTGCCGGTATCTTGATTCTGGTTATTAATATCTTTGGCGGTCTTGGTATTGGTATTGCGCAGCATGATTTGGCGTTTGCGGACGCTGTTCGGAACTATTCGCTGCTTACTATTGGTGATGGTCTTGTGGCGCAGATACCTTCGCTATTGCTGTCTACAGCCGCCGCTATCATGGTTACCCGGGTTAATACGTCGGAAGACATGGGTGGTCAGATTCTGGCGCAGCTGTTCGCCTCTCCTCGGGCACTTATTGTAGCTACGAGTATTTTGATTGTGATGGGGTTGGTTCCGGGGATGCCTCACGTGGCTTTTCTTGGATTGGGTTCGATATGCGCCGGTGGTGCTTATCTGATTTATCGCAAGAATGAGCAGAAAATACTTGATTTGCAGCAGCTGGATCAGCAGCAAGAGGAGGCTCCTGCTCAGGAAGTTGAGTCCAAGGATTTGGGCTGGGATGATGTGTCGCCGGTGGATATGATTGGTCTGGAAGTGGGGTATCGCCTGATACCTATGGTGGATAAGGCTCAAGGTGGTCAGTTGCTTGGGCGTATTCGAGGGGTGCGTAAGAAACTGTCGCAGGATCTTGGGTTTTTGGTGCCAGCGGTGCATATTAGAGACAATCTGGATCTTATGCCTAGTGCTTACCGTATTACTTTGATGGGTGTGTCTGTAGGTGAGTCTGAGGTGTATCCAGATCGTGAGCTGGCGATCAATCCGGGTCAGGTTTTTGGCAAGCTAAAAGGCATAGAGACTCGCGATCCTGCTTTCGGTCTTGAGGCCGTGTGGATTGAGGTGGGGCAAAGAGAGCATGCTCAGACTTTAGGCTTTACGGTGGTTGATCCCAGTACGGTGGTGGCGACCCACCTGAATCAGGTGATGTCTCAGCATGCTAACGAGCTGTTGGGGCATGAGGAGGTGGAGCAGTTGCTGGAGCTGCTGGGCAAGGCTTCTCCTAAGTTGGCAGAAGCACTGCCGGCAAAGCTGTCAGTGAGTCTGCTGCTAAAGGTTTTACAGAATTTGTTGTCGGAGCAGGTGCCGATACGAGATGTTCGTACTATAGCTGAGACGCTGGCGGACGTGTCGGTGACGAGTCAGGATGTGGTTGTGTTGACCGGGGCCGTGCGTATCGCCTTGTCGCGAATGATTATTCAAGAGATAAATGGTAATGAGCCGGAGCTTCCGGTGATGACCTTGGATCCGCAGTTGGAACAGATATTGCTTAAGTCTTATCAGCAGAGTCAACAAACTGGCGCTTCTGAAGGCTTGATGCTGGAGCCGGGTATGGCGGAGCGCTTGCAAAAATCATTGAATGAGGCGGCGCAGCGGCAAGAAGCTGCCGGAAAGCCTTCGGTGTTGCTGGTTGCAGCGCCGGTGCGACCTTTGATGGCGAAGTTTGTAAGGTATGGGACGCAGCAGATACATGTGCTTTCCTATCAGGAAATTCCAGAAAATAAGCAGATAACAATCGTATCCACTGTAGGTGGGGCTTCTTGATGTGTAAGTGGATGGTTGAGCGTCAAGGTAGGGTGTTAATGCGTTTACTCGTGGTCTTGGGCAAAGGGAGAAGTCTGTGAAGATAAAACGCTTTTTTGCGCCTGATATGAGTAGCGCTATGCGTTTGGTGCGAGATGAGGTGGGGCCGGATGCGGTTATTCTTTCCAATAACAGCGTTGCTGGCGGGGTTGAGGTTGTTGTTGCGCTAGAGTACAGCGAAGTGGTCCGGCCTCGCTTGAATCCTGTGTCTAGTGCTAGCAGGAAAGAAAAGTCGGTCGCTGCTTTGGTGGGTAAACGCAAGCCTGCCCGCTTGCAGTCAGAGCTAGGGCGAACCCGCACGGCCTTGGCTTCCAGTCAGCAAAATCAGGAGGCAGACCAGCTTCCTTATCTAAAGGCAAAAAAAGATCAGCAGTTGGGTCTAGATGATGCCGTATGGGATGACGTGCTGGCCTCGCTGGACCAGAAAAAGCGTTCTGTGAAAGACAGGGTTTCTCCGCTCCCGTCTCAGGGCGGGGCTGTCGCCAGAAAGCGTAACGATTCAAGAAAAATGCCATCCGTTGGGCGTCAAGAAAATGTCGATTTGACTTCTGCTGAGCCCTCTGCGGTAAGCGCTCGTTCCGCTGAAGTTAGTTCTCATGAGCAGTCTTTGCGGCAAATGCGTAGTGAAATTGATGAGTTAAAGTCGCTTCTGCAGTCTCGTGTTAGTGTTGAGGCGGCGGCACCCGCACCACCAGTACTAGCGCCAGCACCAGCAGTCGTTGAGGGTCGTGGTCATGGTTCGTTGCGCAATCGGATTTATAAGCGTTTGCTGCGTATAGGGGTGGTTGATTCTCTCGCTGAGCGCCTGGTTCAGGCAATCGAAGCAGATACAGAGGTTGATCGGGCTTGGAAAATCGCATTGTCTCGTTTGGCTGATGCGTTGCCGACTGTCGGTGAGAATATCGCAGATCGGGGTGGAGTGTTGGCCTTTGTGGGGGCTACCGGTGTTGGTAAAACAACGACCATAGGCAAGCTTGCAGCTCAGTATGTTCTTAAGCATGGCAGCTCTAGTGTTGCGTTGGTGACGACCGATACCTATCGAATTGCTGCTCATGAGCAGCTTCGTACCTTTGGGCGTATTTTGGATATACCGGTGCGGGTGGTGGACGAGAGTCGTAGTCTTGATGACGCCTTGCATTCGTTAAGAGATAAACGTTTGGTGTTGGTGGATACTTCCGGCTTGAGTATGTCCTCCGGGCAGCGCCAGGAGCAGCTGGATATGCTTAGCTCTAGCTCCTATCGCATCAAAAAGTATTTGGTGCTGCCCTGTACCGCGCAATACCAGGTGCTGCAGATGGCTTGCGAGCATTTTAAAAGCTTAGGGTTGAATGGCGCGGTGCTCAGTAAGGTTGACGAGTCTGTCAGTCTTGGTGAAGCGATCAGTACTATAGTCGAGCAGCGACTGCCTGTGGCTTATCTGGGTGATGGTCAGAAGATTCCTGATGATATTGAAGTTGCTCGGGCTAATACGATTGTTAGTCGTGCGGTGGTTTTGGCGGAAGAGCAGGCGCGAGCTTATAAAAATCGAAGTCTAACTGAGCCTGATGGCTCGCAATCGCCGGCATATGCTCATGCCAGCAATACGGGTTGATGGGAGCGCAGGTGGTAAAGATGAAATCAGCGCATCCCGTCCAAGTCATTGCGGTGACTGGTGGAAAAGGCGGAGTCGGTAAAACCAATGTGTCGGTGAATTTGAGCACGGCGCTGGTCGATGCGGGTCGGCGAGTTGTGCTTATGGACGCAGACTTGGGGCTTGCCAACGTGGACGTATTGTTAGGCATTCGGCCGCGACGCAATATTGCAGATATGTTAGCGGGCAAATGCAGTCTTGAAGATATATTGGTGGAATGTCCTGGAGGCCTGAAGGTTGTGCCAGCGTCATCTGGTACGCAGTCCTTGGTGTCTTTGAGTGCTCATGAGCACGCTGAGTTGGTGCATGCTTTTACGGGTATAGAAGATCAGATGGATGTGCTGGTGATTGATACTGCCGCCGGTATATCGGAGTCGGTGGTTCATTTTGTTCGAGCAGCCCAGGAGGTGTTGGTCGTGGTTTGTGATGAGCCTACATCTATCACTGATGCCTACGCTTTGATTAAGTTGCTCAATCGTGATTTCGGCATGAATCGTTTTCGGGTGTTGGCGAATATGGTTCGATCTGAGCAGGAAGGGCGAAATATGTTTACTAAGCTAACTACGGTAAGTGATCGCTTCTTGGACGTGGCGCTTCAATATGTTGGTTCGATACCTTATGATGAATCGATGCGTAAAGCGGTTAAGAAGCAACTGCCTGTTTTTAGAGCATTTCCCCGCAGTAAATCGTCGGTGGCTTTTGCCCAGTTAGCGCAGAAAGTTTTGACCTGGCCGGTGCTGTCTACTGCGCGGGGGCATCTGGAGTTTTTTGTAGAGCGTTTGGTTAGGGTTTCCAATCAACGTTGACGACTGAAGGTTATATGTACAACCTGTTAGAAGCAGATTCTCAGACGGAAATGATCGAACGACATGCCCCTTTGGTTAAGCGTATTGCGCACCATATGCTAGCTCGTTTGCCTTCCAGTGTGATTCTAGAGGATCTTGTTCAGTCGGGAATGATCGGTTTGCTGGAAGCCTCAAAAAGATATGACGCTAGTAAAGGGGCGAGTTTTGAGACCTATGCCGGGATTCGGATCCGTGGCGCAATCATCGATGAAGTTCGTAAAGGTGATTGGACTCCTCGCTCTGTCCATCGTAATGGGCGTCGAATATCCAGCAGTATTCAGGCCGTGGAAGCACGGACTGGTCGGGATGCTCAGGATGTCGATGTGGCGCGGGATATGGGTGTTAGTCTCGACGAATATTATGTGTTGCTTAAGGATTCCTCCAGCAGCCGTCTATTTAGTTTCGACGAGGTATTGGAAGGCCGGGATGACTCTCTGGGTGAGGGGGTTTCTCATAATGGTCCATCTCCGGATGATGAGCACGAAGATGGTGCTTTCCAGCGGGCATTGGCAGACGCGATAAAAACTTTACCGGAACGAGAGCAGTTGGTGCTTTCGCTCTACTATGATGAAGAGCTAAACCTGAAGGAAATTGGTCAAATATTGGGTGTCAGCGAATCTCGGATCAGCCAGATTCATAGTCAGGCAGCGTTGAGGTTGCGTTCTCGTTTAGCAAGTTGGCGGGCTGCGTAGTATATTGGCACTGTTTGTTGATCTGGATCTGTCTATTAAGTTGGTAGAAAATAACTAGTTAGGTATTATTTTTGAAATATATACAGGCTAGACGGAGGTCGCCTTGGATAAAAACATGAAGATCCTTATTGTTGATGATTTTTCAACGATGCGACGGATTATCAAAAACCTGCTTCGAGACCTCGGGTTTAACAATACTGTTGAGGCTGATGATGGCTCTACAGCATTGCCGGTGCTAAAGAACGGAGGTATTGATTTTCTGGTAACCGATTGGAACATGCCTGGTATGTCTGGTCTTGAATTGCTGGAACAGGTTCGGGCTGACCCTTCTTTATGTAAGCTCCCGGTGTTAATGGTCACCGCAGAAGCAAAGCGTGAGCAAATTATTCGGGCGGCCCAGGCGGGTGTTAATGGCTATGTAGTTAAGCCGTTCACGGCTGCTGTCCTGAAAGAGAAGATTGAGAAAATCTTCGAGCGCATAGGCTAAGGGGCATTTATGGCTGGTCTGGAAGAGTTTAGTGACCTGCAAAGCTTTGAAAGGCATATGCAGGAAAAGGTCCAGGAGCTCTCGGAGCTTCTAGCTAAAGGTGACCTCAGCGCTGCAATGCAACGACTTGCGGAGCTCAGTGAGGCAAGAAATCGCGTGCTTTATCAGGAGGTAGGGCGCTTGACTCGAGGCCTCCATGAGGCGATCAAGGCATTTAATATCGATGTCGAGAATAGCACTGCTTTTCATACCTCGGCATCGGGGGCTGAGGTCAGTGAAGTGGCAAACGCTAACGAGCGCCTCAATTATGTTCTGGAACTGACCGAGGGTGCGGCTAATACCACTATGGATATGGTGGATGCTAGCATGCCTGTTGCCGAAGAGATTGGTGAGCAGGCGCGTCTGTTGCGGGAAGATTGGAAGCGCATGGCTGATTCTAAGAGCAGTATGGATGAGCTCAAGGATCTGGGTCGCAGTACAGAAGCTTTTCTAATCGAAATCGAAAACGGCTCCAATACGCTCCACAAAAATTTTACCGAAATTCTGTTGGCTCAGGGCTTTCAGGATATTACCGGTCAGTTGATTACCCGTGTGATTGGGTTGGTCAATGAAGTCGAGTCTAGTCTCGTCAATCTTGTCGCGGTTGCGGGTAAGGTTGATAGCATTGCCGGAAGAAAGCAGGAAGAGTCAGCTTTTGTTTCGGATGCAGATGCGGCGATGCAAGCAGAAGAAAAGTTAGTTAAGGGTCATGGTCCGCAGTTGCATACCGAAGAAGCTACGGATGTGGTTGCCGATCAGGACGAGGTCGACGATCTCCTATCAAGTCTAGGTTTTTAGGGAGCTAAATGCATGAGTCTGGAAGTAGATGAAGAGATACTACAGGACTTTCTAGTAGAAGCCGGTGAAATTCTAGAGCAGCTGTCGGAGCAGTTAGTCGACCTTGAGAACAAGCCTGAAGACACCGAGCTATTAAATTCGATATTTCGCGGCTTTCATACGGTCAAAGGCGGAGCTGGTTTTCTGCAGCTAACACCTCTGGTGGATTGTTGCCATATTGCGGAAAATGTATTTGATAAGTTGCGTAACCATGAGTTGCAGGTTAATACCCATTTAATGGATGTGGTTCTTCAGTCTCTCGATAGCGTCAATGAAATGTTTGACGCAGTGCGAGCGGGGGATGAACCAGAACCTGCAGACCCTCAGATTTTGGAAGCGTTGGGCGCGATCGCTCGTGGAGAGGCTGCACCTGGCGAGCCGGTTTCTGTTGCTTCAGAGGTAACGGCAACAGCGGGAGGGGATCAGGCAGACGCTGAGTTTGATGAAATGCTCAGCTCCCTGAAAACCGAAACTGAAGTGGTTGCTCCAGTGGTTGAGTCTCCGCAAGTGCCAATCGGAGTAGATGACGACGAGATTACGCCAGAAGAATTCGAAGCCTTATTGGATCAGTTGCATGGCGCCGGACAACATGGCGGTTCCGCACCAGCAAGTGTAGCTCCGGAGCCCTCTGCCCCTGAGCCGGTTGCTCCGCAAGCTACGGCTGTGGATGACGACGCTATTACTGAAGATGAATTTGAAAAGCTGCTGGATGAGTTGCAGTCCCAGGGCAAGGGTGCGTTTTCTGCCGATACCGGGTCAGTCGCAGCCGCCGATAGCGTTGAGCAGCAGGCTGTTGCGCCACCAGTAGCCCCAGCACCCATTGCTAAACCCTCTCCTCAAGCCGTTGTATCTGCACCGGCGCCGGCACAGCCTGCCGTGGTGAAAAAGCCTAAAGCTGAAAAAGCGATGGTGGCTGAAACCACTGTACGTGTAGATACCCAGCGGCTTGATGAAATTATGAATATGGTCGGCGAGTTGGTGTTGGTCAGAAACCGCATGGTTCGACTTAGCCACAAAGTGGGCGATGAAGAGGTTACTAAGGCGGTTGGTAGTTTGGATATGGTGACCGCGGATCTGCAGATGTCCGTTATGAAAACCCGAATGCAGCCTATCAAGAAGGTGTTTGGGCGTTTCCCGCGGGTTGTTCGAGACTTGGCTCGCGCCTTGAGAAAAGAAGTGAATTTGGTGCTTCAGGGTGAAGACACCGATCTGGACAAAAATCTCGTTGAAGCACTTGCTGATCCGCTGGTTCACTTAGTCCGAAACGCAGTTGATCATGGAATCGAGGATCCTGAGACTCGAGAAGCTGCCGGTAAGCCTCGGATTGGGCAAGTAGTGCTGGCAGCCGAGCAGGAAGGGGACCATATTCTGTTGTCTATAGACGACGATGGTGCCGGCATGGATGCTAATTTACTGCGAGGCATCGCTGTTGAAAAAGGTCTGTTTGATCAAGATGGCGCGGATAGGCTAAGTGATAACGAATGTTTCAATCTGATTTTTGCACCGGGTTTTTCCACCAAGAAGGAAATCTCTGATGTGTCCGGCCGTGGCGTTGGCATGGATGTGGTAAAAACGAAAATCGCTCAGCTTAATGGCTCTCTGAATATAGACTCGGTTCTTGGGCGAGGCTCCCGGATAGAAATCAAGGTGCCGCTGACTTTGGCAATTATGCCAACGTTGATGGTTATGTTGGGTGATCAGGCTTTTGCGTTACCACTGGTTAATGTGAATGAGATATTCCATCTTGATCTTACCCAAACTAACGTGGTCGACGGGCAGGAAGCGATTGTGGTGCGGGAAAAGGCGCTGCCACTGTTCCACCTTAAGCGCTGGTTGGTAGAAGGTTGCAGTCACGAGCCTTTGCCTGAGAATGGTCACGTGGTGATTGTTTCCATCGGCACCAAGCGGATTGGCTTTATTGTCGATCAATTGGTTGGCCAGGAAGAAGTGGTCATTAAGCCTTTGGGCAAGATGCTATTAGGTACTCCAGGAATGGCCGGAGCCACTATTACCGGTGATGGGCGGATAGCGTTAATACTAGATATACCTAACTTGCTAAAAAGATACACGTCCTAGCGGGCTAGAGCTGCAATAAGAATAGGTAGAACATGAGAGTGATGGCAGGAGTTTATTTATGGCGGTAACCGTGTTGGTTGTCGACGATTCCGCTTTTTTCCGGCAGCGTGTGAGTAGCATCCTTAACTCCGACCCTCGAGTGACGGTTATTGGGACGGCTGAGAATGGTCAGGTGGCCATTGAAAAGGCCAAGCAACTTAAGCCGGACGTCATTACCATGGACTATGAGATGCCGGTAATGAATGGTATCGCTGCACTCTCCGAAATCATGCGGAGTTGTCCGACGCCGGTGCTGATGTTTTCATCCCTCACTTATGAGGGCGCTCGAATTACGTTGGAAGCCCTCGATGCGGGTGCCGTAGACTTCTTGCCTAAAAGTTATGAGCAGATGACTCCAGGCAAGGGGCGTCTAGAGGCGGTGCTTATTGAGCGTATTCTTGCCGTTGCTAAAACTAAAAATAGTCTTATGGCGGCGAGACCATCGGCGTCTCAGTCTTCTGCACCAGAGCCCAGAGCCGGACTAACCCCCGGCTCATCTCTGCGGCAGGGTCAGCCTGCTAGGCAGTCAATACAGCCTGCTGTGGTTAGAAAACCAGCTGGGTCTCGTGTTCCGAGCAAGGTCCCTAAGCTAGCAGGGAAGTGTTCTCTGGTTGTTTTTGGGACGTCCACTGGCGGGCCTGTTGCCATTCAGAAAGTTCTTACTCAGCTTCCTGCAAACTTCCCGCTGCCAATTCTTATCGTTCAGCATATGCCCAAGGCATTTACCGGCGCTTTTGCGGAACGCTTGAATCAGCAGTGTAAAGTGTCAGTGAGAGAAGCCAAAGACGGTGATCGTCTGCAGCCTGGTCTGGCATTGCTTGCGCCTGGTGGCGAGCAGATGATGGTAGAGAACCGAAATGGTGGTCAGGTTCGCATTATCGAAGGTGATGAACGCTTGAATTACAAGCCCAGCGTTGATATCACCTTTGGTTCAGCAGCAAAACAATATCCGGGGAAAGTGCTGGGGATTGTGTTAACTGGCATGGGCGCCGATGGGCGCGAAGGTGCGCGTATGTTGAAAAACTCGGGTTCTTCCGTCTGGGCTCAGAACGAAGCCAGTTGTGTAATCTATGGCATGCCTCAAGCAATAGTGCAGGCGCAGCTGGCGGACCAGATTTTGGACCTGAGTGAAGTCAGTGATACCTTGATGGCGGCGTTGGGAGCGTAATGGATCGCCTTAGCCTAGTAGGTGCAATATTCGCTCTAGCGGCTATATTCGGGGGTAATTATATTGAGGGAGGTGAAGTTGATACCCTCATCAATGGTGCCGCTGCGGTTATCGTTTTTGGTGGTACTTTGGGTGCGGGGTTGTTGCAGACTTCTGCGGCTGATATCCGTCGAGCGTTTAATATCTTTCCCTGGGTTTTTATTCCTCCTGATTTGGACTTCAATCAAGGCGTTGAAAAGGTTGTTGGTTGGAGTATGCATGCTCGCCGATATGGCCTGCTTGGTTTGGAGAAGCAGGCAGAGGTCGAAAGTGATGATTTTCTTCGTAAAGGTCTGCAGTTAATTGCTGATGGAGGAGAGCTGGAGGTCATTCGAGAGATTATGGATGTTGAGCTTAACGTTCGCGAGCAGCGTGATCTTCAGGCAGCCAGGTTTTTTGAAAGCATGGGCGGTTATGCCCCCACTATCGGTATCATTGGTGCCGTCATGGGGTTGATCCACGTAATGAGCAACTTGGCGGATCCTTCTTCTCTTGGTAGTGGAATAGCGACGGCTTTCGTGGCGACCATCTATGGTGTAGCTATTGCAAATTTGTTTCTGCTGCCGGTGTCCAGTAAGTTACGCTCCATCGTCTCCTCAGGGTATCAGTACCGTGAGATGATGCTGGAGGGGTTGCTTTCTATCGCTCAGGGCCATAATCCGGCGGCGATCAGAGTAAAACTTGAAGGTTATCTCAAGTAATGAGTAGAGGTTCTGATGGCTAGGCGTCGAAGAACCCGTAATGAGCAGCATACCGACCGTTGGGTGGTTTCCTATGCCGACTTTATTACTTTGCTGCTAGCGTTTTTCGTGGTGATGTATTCCATTTCGTCCGTTAACGAAGGTAAGTATCGTGCACTTTCTCAGTCTTTCGAAGGGATTTTTCGAGGCGCTGATCACACTTTTGATCCCCTACAGATAGGTGATGTTAAATCTCGTCGTGACCGTCGGGATATAGGCTTGATCGATCAGGCTCCCTCCGTTGATGCCAGTAACGTTCAGTTAACGCTGGGAGATAAGGAAGCGGTTGAGCTAAAACAGATTGAAAGCGATGCGACAAAGCGTTTTCAGGAGTTAATTGCTGACGGTGAACTGTCGATTTCATCTAATCGACTTTGGCTTGAGATCGAGATTCAGTCCAGTTTGCTGTTTGCCAGTGGGAGTGCCTTGCCGAGTCTGGATGCTGACCCGATTCTGGAAGCCCTAGCGCTGATTCTAAAGAACTATGATAACCCTGTACATGTTGAAGGTTTTACCGATAATCAGCCAATACAGAGTAGTCAGTTTCCTTCTAATTGGGAATTATCCGCAGCCAGGTCGGCGGGGGTAGTGCGAATGCTCAGTCATTTCGGTGTAGCACCAGAGCGCATGGCCGCAGTGGGGTTTGGCGAGTATCAGCCTAAAGTTAGCAATCTTTCGGTGCGCGGCAAGAGTATTAACCGGCGTGTTAAAATTATCGTTTCCAGGGATGAGCGGGTACGGCGAGCGTTGACTAGTTATGGTAGTGATTATGTCAGTGACGAAGTCGTGGAGACTATTCTGCAGGAAAGAATTGACCCGCAAACTCCGGGTGTTGTACAAGAAATTGAGACCGAACAGGGAGTCTTGTTTACTCAGGAGCCTGAACGTTAGTGGAATATAAAGTGTGGAGTAAATAACAGTGCATATATGGGCTGTCGCAAATCAGAAAGGTGGGGTCGGTAAAACCACAACGGTGGTTACCCTTGCCGGTCTGCTAGCTGATCAGGGCTTTGATGTGCTGTTGCTGGACTTGGATCCTCATGGGTCTCTGAGCAGTTATTTTCGCTATGATCCTGACAGTTTAGAGCATAGTGGCTACGACTTATTTCAGAATGAAGGGCAAGTGCCAGCCGATTTGCCAGCCAGCCTGCTACTTAACACCAGTCACGATCGGATTAATTTGATACCTGCGTCAACGGCCATGGCAACATTGGAGCGCCGGGCTATCGGTAGTGATGGCATGGGCTTGGTGGTGTCACGATCCTTGGCTCATCTCTGGGATCGCTTTGATTATGTGCTGATTGATAGTCCTCCCGTGCTGGGTGTGCTGATGGTTAATGCATTGGCCGCCTGTGAGCGGCTTATCGTGCCGGTACAGACTGAGTTTCTGGCGATCAAGGGGCTGGAGCGTATGGTCCGTACATTGAGCATGATCAACAAAGCCAGGACCCGAAAACTTAACTACTATATACTGCCCACGTTTTTCGACCGCCGCACCCAGGCCTCATTACAGAGCTTACGTTTGATCAAGAAAAACTATCCCAATGAAATTGCCGAGGCGGTCGTTCCCATTGATACTAAATTCAGGAACGCGAGTACCAAAGGTATCGTGCCCTCGGCGCTTGATCCGAGTACTCATGGTGTGCGGGCGTACGGGATGCTAATGCGCTCGTTGTTATCGATCGAAAAGAACGAACAAAAACAATCTCCAGAGCAGTCATAAGAGGTTGATAGGGCTTGGATATTAATCGCAGATCAGAAGCTAAAGTCCAGACCGAAGGTAATGTGGCGACTCGGGTTTTGGCGCCGCAGCAGGCCGTTCAGGAATATCTGGACGCCTTGTTGCAGGATGCCACGGCCCAGGCTCACGGTGAGCCCGAAGTGATGTTGGCTCAACCTGAAGCTGAGGTCGTGGAAGTTGCGGTAGAAGTTGCAGTCGTTGAGCCTGTAGTAGCCGTTGAGACGGTGACTGCTGTTGATCAGCAGACGGCGGCTGCCGTCGTTGCAGAACCAAAGCATGAAGTTGGTGTTTGGAAAGACGGTCGACCTGCCTGGGCGCAAGAAAAATTTGAATGTCTGCTGTTTAGTGTCTCTGGATTGACGCTAGCCGTTCCGCTTAAGGAGTTAGGTGGGGTTTTGACAATGGATGCTGATCTGAATCCATTGTTTGGTCAGCCAGACTGGTTCCTGGGGTTGCTGCCTTCAAAAACCGCAGGTACAGTCAAGACTATCGATACAGCACGTTGGGTTATGCCAGAAAAATATACGGAATTGTCCCGTGACGGGTTGAAGTATGTGATTCTGATGGAAGGTACGGGTTGGGGTATGGCTTGCCATGAAGTGGCAGAAGCCATCAGTCTTGAGCCACATCAGGTAAAATGGCGCAGTGAGCGCAGTCGCCGCCCTTGGTTGGCAGGGACGGTGGTTGAACATATGTGTGCCATAATGGACGTATCTGCGCTAGTAGAATTGCTGAGTGCTGACAGCTTGAAAATCAAAGCACCGCAGTGGACTAAGCAGCATAGCGCTAGTTAGCAACCGCTTCTCATAGAGGAAAATTCATGGATATTAATACCGCTGGTGGTAGCGATGATCCAGTCATTCAGTGGGTAACATTTCGTCTCGAAGATGAAACCTACGGTGTCAACGTGATGCAGGTCCAGGAAGTGCTTCGGTATACTGAAATCGCTCCTGTGCCTGGTGCTCCCAGTTATGTCCTGGGGATTATCAATCTCCGCGGTAATGTGGTTACTGTCATTGATACCCGTCAGCGCTTTGGATTGCGGACTGCTGATGCTACTGATAATACCCGTATCGTTATCATTGAAGTCGACAAGCAAGTGCTTGGAATTCTCGTGGACGCTGTGTCCGAAGTGGTGTATCTGAATCAATCTGAAATCGAATCTGCTCCTAATGTCGGTACTGATGAGAGTGCCAAGTTTATCCAGGGTGTATGCCATAAAGATGACCGTCTGTTGATTTTGGTAGAACTGGATAAAATGATGACCGAGGAGGAATGGTCTGATATCGCCATGATCTAGGCGACAGATCAATATTTTCTTTTGGCTATGACCCCGCTAATGTTATGGATTTGTTTGGCTGCTGTGGCGCTAGTCGCTGTGGCTGCGCTGCTGTTGGCTGTTAAGGTCTATCGGCAGCTGCAGATGAGTGAGCAGCGCTACCATGCCTTGGTTAATGTCATCCGCAATGAAATTCGAGTGATGAACAGCGGCTCTATAGGTGTTGGACGACGCCTGAAACAGGTTGAGGCGAAGCTTAATATTACCGCCGAAAAGCAACAGGAACTTGAAAATAAGGATCCAGGAACTCTGGCCTACAACCAGGCGGCTAAGTTAATGGAAATGGGCGCTGATGTGGATGATCTGGTTTCCAGCTGTGGAATTGCCAGGCCTGAAGCGGAGCTGATGGCGCTGCTTCACAGGGAGGTTAAGGCCTCTCCTGCCCTAGAAGACGCTCGCTGAGAGTTTTTTGCTGTTCAGGCCCTCTAAGGCTGTAGGCAAAGCTGATTACCTCCGCAATCGCTTTGTAGAGGTTTTCCGGTATTTCTTGTCCTAGATCCAGGTGGATTAATGATTCCACCAACGCTGGGTCCTCATGTATTAGTACTCCATGCTCTTTGGCAATGCGAATGATCTCTTCGGCAATTAGGCCTCTTCCCGTTGCAGAAACGTGGGGCGGTCGCTCTTCGTCGTAGGTCAAGGCTACGGCAATGGCTGGTTTTGGCGGCTTTTCTTCCATCAGGTTCTTACGTCAATTAATTGTTTTCGAGGAGCTTGAATATCCATTTTCGGAGGTTCTTTTTCTCGCACGGCTAAGGTGTTTACCTCAAGACCAATGCCCTCCAGTAGTTGCTGAAGTTCTGATAGATTAGGTTCGATCAGTTTGCGGGTCTGGTTGTCACCAAACCACAAGACGCTGATTCCCTCGCCTTCCAGAATCAGGTCGGCTGCCATGGGTGGCATGTCTTCCATTTCAAATCTTAGCTGTACCTGCCAGCGTCTTATGTACTCGGTGTCGTCCGTATTTGCTCCTTCTTCGGCGCTGATCCTCATTTGGATGTTCTCGTTGCGCCCTTGCCAGAGCACAGGGATGTCCAGCGCCAGATGGCGGAGTTGCTCGCTGCCTTGGTCCTGGGGTTGCTGAACAAGACTGGACACTTGGTTAAACAGCACTCGGCTGATGGCTTGCTGAGTCATCTGAGTTACCTGTTGACCCAGAGGCTGGCTGATATTTTTGGCATTGGTGCCTGCCAGGTTTTGTTCGAGCTTGAGCAGGAGTGCTTTCTGGTCTGTTTGCAGCGCTTGCGTATCTCCTCGGGCAAGGCGGTTTTCCAGCAGAGTTCCGCTGTTTTGCAGCTGTTGCTGAACGCTAGCGGCATCGGTTTTTTGGGGAGATGCTAATGCCTTTCCTAGCAATAACTGAATTATTCCCTGTAGCAACGGATCCGCCTTTGCTAGCTGCACCATGCTTTGCGGTTCTGACAGTAAATTCAACAACTGGGTAGGAGGCTGCTGCTGCGGTAGGTGTTGGCGCAATAAGTTTTCTATGGCCTGGGTCTGATTGCTTGGAACGTTAACAGTGACTCGTCCGGCTTGGTCCTGCTGTACCTGCACTTCAGTGCCCACGGGTATCGGGCGTGGTGCCAGTACATCGATCGCGCGGCCCTGAAGGTCGAGACTGATCCTGAATTGCGGGGTTGCTGTGCTAGCGGCAGTTTGTGATGCATGCGCGGAGTTCTGTAGTGGAGTCGTTGTTTGAGCCGGAGATGAGGCTGTTGTTGGTGGTGCTGATAAAGGTTGTGACGGCGTGGGTGCTGCCGACTGGTAAGCGCTGGCGCCACGAGACAATGGTTGTGGTGTTGCTGGCGCTGTATTGGTCGGTACCGCAGGTGAGCTGGTCTGAAGTGTCGTTGTCGGTTTGGCGGTGCTGGCCGTCAAATTCTGTGGTGTTGCTAGTTGTCGGTCGGCTGTGGCTAAGGGTGTTTGGTTCGTGGTGGTTGATCTTGTACTGGCTTGAGGGTTGGTTTCTTGTGTCACCTTGAGGACAAGGGCCGTCACGCGTTCACCTGGCCGGGCTAGAATTTCGTTGCTTGGTGTTGGTCTGTCGGCAGTGGGAGCGCCTGTCTGTGTGGAACTAGAGAGGGGTTGTCGGCCTTCGGTGGTGGTTTTTGAGGTCGTTTCCTGGCTTGGGTTTGGCGTTACGTTGAGGGTGATTCGATTGTCACTGCCACGAGTGATCTGGATTTCGCTTCCGGGGGTTAGTGCTCTGGGTGTTATGACTTCAAACAAGCGCCCCTGAATGTTGAGTTTTGCTCTATAAGCGACATTGTCACCGGTGTTTTGTGATGCAGATGTAGATGTAGATGTAGATGTAGATGTATTTGAAGTTGCTGTGGCTGGGGGTTGAGAGACTTTCGTTGGGTTGCCTTGAGCGATTCGGGTATCGCTTTGCGGGGCAATAGGGCTTCTATTGTTGGCATGTTGCTGATTGGAACCGGTTCTTTGGTTGCTGGCGATTGCTGTTTCGTTGCCTCGGCCTGAGGTCTGAGATCCCTGGCTGGGTGGAGGCGTAGGCGTTGGGTTACCGGCTGTCTGGTTGGATTGCGGGCGGTTGCTGCTATTCACGGTTGTAGCTGTGGGGGGCTGGATAGGTCGGGCAGGATTGCTTTGGTTGCTGGTTTGCCCTGAAGGCTGGGGTATGACTTCGATAACTTTTGCAACCAGGGTTTGGCCGATGCGCAGCAGAGAATCAAGTCGACCGGCGGCTAGTTCGGCTTGTAACTTTTGCACGTTGGAACTGTTCAGTTGGTCGATCAAATAACTATCTCCCGAGCCTCGAAATCATGGTGGATTTTCTGATTGCAACCAGCTTAGGAAAATCTATCATCGACGTGTTTTTTTACGGGCAATAATGGTCCAAGAATCTGCCCAAGAACCGGAATATTCATATATAATGCGCTGATTTAGAGCGTATAGGAAGTTCGGCTTCTCTATTATATTAGCGCCAATATTCTGAAATTCTAAAGGTTAGAGGGAGCTGGAATTTGTCGACCCCCCTGTTAGAGGCAAGAGGACTGTTCTGTGAGCGGGATGAACGGATTCTGTTTGATGGTCTGAATTTTAGTCTGAACGCCGGAGAGGTACTTCAGGTAGAAGGGCCTAACGGCAGCGGCAAAACCACCTTGTTACGCCTTCTCAGTGGCTTGTCCCAGGCCTTCGAAGGTGAGCTGTTCTGGAAGGGCGAGCCGATCTCAAATGTTCGCGATGATTTTCTGCAGTCATTGCTTTATTTTGGTCATCTTCCTGGTGTTAAGGCGACGCTGACCCCAGAAGAAAACCTGCGCTGGTACGCGGCCTTGCATCCCGAAACTGATAGTATCCAGGAGCGCATCCTCGAAGCGTTGTCGAACGTCGGTCTGTATGGATACGAAGATGTCCCCTGTCATTCTTTATCAGCGGGTCAAAATCGTCGTGTTAGTCTGGCTCGTCTATACCTCAGTCACGCCCCCTTGTGGATTCTGGATGAGCCTTTTACTGCCATTGACAAGAAAGGCGTTGCCGCTAAGGAAGCGTTGATCGAAGCTCATGGACTTAAAGGGGGGAGTGTTATCCTGACAACCCATCATGAACTTAGCATAAAAAACCTGCGTCAGATTCACCTGGGTGCAGTAGCAGCACAGGAACTTCGGGAGGTCCACAGTGACTAACCAATCGGACTCTGATTTGGGTCTTGGCCGTGTTTTCTGGATGACCTTGAAACGGGATTTATTGCTGTCTTACCGTCGTCGTAATGACCTGGTCAGTCCTCTGGTTTTTTTCCTGATGGTAGCCACTCTGTTCCCATTGGGTGTCAGTCCAGAACCTAAATTTTTATCTGAAGTGGCCGCCGGTGTGGTCTGGGTAGCGGCGTTATTATCTACTTTGTTATCGATGGATAGTTTATTTCGGACCGATTTTGATGATGGCTCGCTGGAGCAGATGCTGCTTAGCCCTCAGCCACTGGCATTATTGGTTTTTGCTAAGATCTGCGCGCACTGGATGATCAGTGGCTTGCCCTTGACCATTATGTCGCCGCTGTTGGGTGTGATGCTGTTTTTACCGAATGAAGGCATGGGGCCATTAATTATTACCTTGTTGATCGGGACTCCGACTCTCAGTCTGATTGGTGCCATTGGTGCGGGTTTGACGGTAGGCTTACGTAAAGGCGGGGTGCTGATTACGCTACTGGTTTTACCTCTTTACATTCCGGTGCTTATTTTCGGCACCGGTGCGGTACAGGCAGCCTCAAGTGGTTTGCCCATTGCAGGGTATTTGGCGATATTGGGTGCTATTCTAGCGTTAGGAATTGTATTGGCTCCGATTGCCGTCGCCGCAAGCCTGAGAATCAGCGTAAGTAGTTAACTGGAAACACTGGAACGAGCAAGACTATGGCTATAACTTGGAAAATGCCGAAATGGTTTTACCAGATGGGATCTCCCCGCTGGTTCTATGATATCAGTAGTCGATTACTTCCCGGCTTTGCTATAGCTGCGGCTCTGTTACTGGTTGTTGGTGCTGTTTGGGGGTTGGCGTTTGCGCCACCGGACTATCAGCAAGGCAATAGTTTCAGGATTATCTACATCCATGTTCCGGCAGCGATTCTTGCTCAATCCTGCTATATCCTAATGGCTATGGCAGGAGCCGTTAATTTGATTTGGAAAATGAAAGTTGCGGATATGATCGCCAAAAGTTGTGCCCCTATTGGCGCAACTATAGCGGTATTGGCGTTAGCAACAGGTGCTATTTGGGGCAAGCCGATCTGGGGTGCTTGGTGGGTCTGGGATGCGCGTCTGACGTCGATGCTGATATTGTTATTTCTTTATATCGGTGTTTATACCCTGTATAGCTCTATCGAGAATGATATCAATGCGGGCCAGGCAGGCGCGATATTGGCACTGGTTGGTCTGGTCAATATTCCGATCATTAAATATTCCGTGGACTGGTGGAATACACTGCATCAGCCAGCCACTTTTTCGGTGATAGAAAAGCCTAAAATGGCGCCAGAAATGTGGATGCCCCTGGCCGTTATGGTGTTGGGCTTCTATTGCTTTTTTGCAGTGGCGCTGATGCTGCGCACACGGACTGAAATTCTACAGCGTGAAAAACGCACCGGTTGGGTGCGGCAGTTGGTTGAGGAAAAATAACATGTATTTTAATTCTTTCAGCGAGTTGATCGACATGGGAGGTCACGGGCTTTATGTCTGGGCCTGTTACGGCATTGCACTGACTATTTTAGTTTTCAATATCGTTAGTCCGCTAATGGCAAAGAAGCAGTTCATTAATGAATTGTCTCGTCGCCTGAAACGTGAACGTCGTATTTCAGACAACAATAGCTGAGAGGAATTGTGTTATGAGCAAAGGATTATCGGCTATCACTCAAGTAGCTTTATGCGCGCTGCTGATGGGCTTCTTCTCAACGACTTATGCTGCTATTGATACCTATAAATTTGCGAATCCCGAAAATCGTGAGCAGTTCAAAGTGCTGACCGAGGAATTGCGTTGCCCGAAATGTCAGAACCAGAATTTGGCGGACTCTAATTCCCCCATCGCTTTTGATATGCGTCGCGAGATACATCGTATGGTAGAGGAAGGGCAGAGTAGTCAACAGGTGGTCGATTTTATGGTGGCTCGCTATGGGGATTTTGTGCGCTATCGCCCAAAGCGTGATAGCTCAACGGCAATACTCTGGTATGGCCCCATCGTTTTATTAGTTTTTGGGCTCACCGTGGTGGTGCTGATTTCCAGAAGGCGCAAGGCCGTCGTGGATAGGAAACCAGATTCAGCGCTGGCCGATAATGAAGAAGAACGGCTAAAGCGTTTGCTAGGGGATGATTAGCGGGATAGTTAGCATTGTATGCTAATGGTAGGCATTAACAGGGTATCGAGCTAAGGCATAATGGTTAGAATATGAGTTTACGTGATTGGTTGATTGTTGCCGGGGTGGTAGCACTGATTGGTATTCTGGCGGATGGAATTCGACGGACCCGAAATCGCAATAAACTACGGTTTGATATCGATAAACAATTCGAAAATTTGCCGGAAGAAGATTTTCATGGTGAGCTGCCCAGCGGAGGTGCTCGGGTCTGTGCTTCTGGCCAGGGTTCCTTGAGCCCAGGTAAACAAAGAATATCCCCAGCGACGACTATCACTGAAACCACGCAGCCTGTGCCTGCTGAGTCCGCGGCTAAAGACCGGGACGATATAGATCTGTTGTTGGACGCTGGTTTGCAAGGGGTCGGTGACGGTGCCGATCGCTGGCTTGAGGGTGCGGCAGAAACTGTTGACCGTCTTGACCCCCTCCCATCAAAGCAACCGGTTAAGGATAGCGGTGAGCTACCTAGCGATGTAGAGCTGTCCGTTGATCCTGGTGATGTAACGCAAGAACAAGAGGTTACGCGTGTAGAGCCCAGCATCTCAGAGATCGATTTGCTGGAAAAAACAGCTCTAATAGCGGAAAGCTCGCAGGATTCGCTTGCAGATGTTGCTGTTATGGGTACGGATGCCGGTAGTCTGGACGAGGGTTCTTGGGACGGTATTGTCAGCCCAGTACGCGTGCGGAAATTGCAGCAAGACGTTGTTCCAGAGTCGGCAGTTTCGGAGCCAAAACCTGACACTCGCGCGGTGGATCGACCTTCGTTGCAGGAGCAGCAGCTGACTACCGCTACTGAAAGTCATGGATTATCTCAATTGGCTAATAAAGATAGCCGTCCTAAAGTCGCTTTGGCTGATGAAGCTTCCTTGGATCTTAGTCAACCAGTGACGGTGCTTTTGGATCAGATGAAGGCCCAGGATCACGCCAACGAGTCGATGGGTGTTGGAGTAGAGGTCGATGAGCCCTTGGAGGGCCAGGGTGAAAATCCCACCGATGAGCTGTCTATGGTGGCTCAGCCTGACCCAGAACAGGTTGCAATTGAAGCTGAGCTGGGTGCTCTGTCCAGTAGTTTTGATGAAGATGAACATGGCCATCAACGCAGTATTGATAAAACTGCAGTAAAACCCCCCGTTAAAAAGACAGCTCCGAAGAAGTCTCGTATGCGGCGCTTGCGTGATGAAATTCAGGCCAGTTTTTTTGACATGGATCCAGAGCTGGCGCCTGTGCCCGATATTGATTTAGAGGCTGCAGCATCAGCTTCTCAAAAGAAACAATCGAAGCGTCTTGCTAAAAAGAATGCCGCAAAGACTGAGCCTGCTAAACCCTCAGCGACCAGTAGCGAAGAGCCCGAAGATAGCCCAGTGCTAGTTATCAGCGTCGCCGGTCGGCAACCGCTGGGCGGAAAGGTGTTGTTTAAGTTGGTTGAGGCTTGCGGCATGGAATTCAGTGAGATGAAAATTTTCCACCGTTATGAAGATGGTCCTAGCCAGGGTGCTGTGCAGTTCAGTATGGCCAATGCTATTAAGCCTGGATGTTTTAATCTCGATGAGAAAGAAACTTTTTCCACTCCAGCGGTTACCTTTTTCCTGGAGATGTCCCAGCCTCGGGATCTAATGAATGCCTTCGAATGTATGCTAGGTACAGCTCAGGCAGTGTCTGAAAATCTCGATGGTGTAATGAAAGACGAGAATCGCAGTGTGTTGCTTTCACAGACGATTGAGCACTACCGTGGAAAAATCCGTGACTTTGAGCGTCGACGCATGGCAAAACGGGCATAACAGCCGAGGCTGTTACTCTACGGCCTCCTGAATTTCTTCTAAACCGACACAGAGTAGTGTTAAACCATGACTGATAGCTCCGCCAAGCAGGAGATAGTGCAGCTTAGATCTCTCCTGCAGCTGCATAATCATCGTTATTATGTGCTGGATGACTCTAGTATTCCTGATGCAGAATATGATCGTTTGTTCGGACAGTTAGAGCAGCTGGAGCGGCAATACCCGCAGTTGGTCAGTGCGGATTCACCTACCCAGCGGGTAGGAGCTAAACCCCTTGATGGTTTCACTCAAATTAGTCACGAAATACCTATGCTGTCATTGGATAATGCTTTCAATGAAGAGGATATGGCGGATTTTGATCGTCGTGTTCGTGACCGTTTGCAGATGCCTGACGGGCAAGCGGTGACTTATGCTTGTGAGCCTAAATTAGACGGCATTGCCGTCAGTCTGCTTTATCGCAGGGGTGTATTAGAGCGCGGTGCGACACGAGGTGACGGTAGTACCGGAGAGAACATCTCTTTAAATGTGCGGACCATTCCGAGTATTCCTTTGCGCTTACTGGGTGATGGCTGGCCGGAGGTGCTGGAAGTCCGGGGCGAGATATATATGCCCAAGGCCGGTTTTGAGGCGCTCAATCGCAATGCCGTGGAAAAGGGAGATAAACCTTTTGTGAACCCTCGTAATGCGGCAGCGGGTAGCCTCCGGCAGTTGGATCCTCGCATTACTGCTACGCGGCCGCTAGAGATGTGCGCTTACGGTGTAGGGTTGGTGGAGGGTGGCAGCTTGCCCCGCTGTCATTCAGAAATTCTACAGCAGTTAAATCACTGGGGGTTAAAAATAAATCCTGAGATGTCCGTGGTATCAGGGCTTGAGCAATGCCTGGATTACTATCAGCGCTTAGCCGAGAAGCGTAATTCCTTGGCTTATGAGATTGATGGTATTGTTTTTAAGGTTGATGCTACTGAGTTACAGCAGCAGCTGGGTTTTATCTCCCGAGCACCGCGCTGGGCAATCGCACATAAATTTCCTGCTCAAGAGGAAATGACCGAGCTGCTGGACGTCGAGTTTCAGGTAGGCCGTACCGGAGCAGTGACGCCAGTAGCCAGATTGAGACCGGTGTTTGTCGGTGGTGTTACGGTCAGCAATGCCACGCTGCACAATATGGATGAAGTGGTTCGCCTTGATATTCGTGTGGGTGACTGGGTGATTATTCGTCGGGCAGGGGATGTTATTCCTCAGGTGGTGCGGGTCATTCTAGATAAACGGCCAGCCAGCGCTTCTCCAGTGGTATTGCCTGAACACTGTCCAGTATGTGGGGCACAGGTCGAACGGGACGAAGGCGAGGCTGCCGCACGCTGCAGTGGGGGTCTTAGTTGTGGTGCTCAGCGCAAAGAGGCGATTAAGCATTATGCCTCGCGTAAGGCTATGGATATCGATGGTCTTGGCGACCGCCTGGTCGAAATGCTGGTGGATAACGGTCAGATTAGTCAGCTGGCAGACCTTTATTCCTTGCAGCATGCGCGAGTTGCGGGCTTGGAGCGGATGGGCGATAAATCCGCCGAAAACCTATTGCAGGCGATAGCTAAAAGTAAAACAACGACCTTGGCGCGTTTTATCTATGGGCTGGGAATCAGAGAAGTCGGAGAGGCTACGGCTAAGAGTCTGGCGCGTTTTTTCGGTAATTTGGAGGCGGTCCGGCAGGCTGGCCAGGAGGAGTTGCAACAAGTGCCGGATGTGGGACCTGTCGTGGCGCGCCATCTCGCGGTTTTCTTTCAGCAGCCTCATAACCAGGATTCTCTTGATGCGCTCGTTGCTGCCGGTGTCGATTGGCCCGAGGAAGAGCAAAAGCCTGAGCATCAACAGCCGCTGTTGGGAGCAACCTATGTGCTGACGGGCTCATTAGAAAAACTGTCCAGGGATGATGCTAAGGAAAAATTGGAAGCCTTGGGGGCTAAAGTTAGTGGCAGTGTTTCGAAGAAAACCAGTGTAGTGGTAGCAGGGCCTGGCGCAGGGTCGAAGTTGACGAAAGCTCAGAGCCTGGGAGTTAAGGTGATTGATGAACAGCAATTGCTCGATTTTCTGCTTGAGCAAGGAGTAATTTAAACAGGTGGAAATTCCCTATCAACAGCTCAGTAATGATGCCTTGCAAGCTCTCATCGAAGAGTATGTGACTCGCGAAGGTACAGATTACGGTCATAGCGATCACAGTCTGGAAAGCAAAGTCGCGACCGTGTTTAGGCAATTACAGTCCGGTGAGGCTATTATTCTTTATGATAGTTATATGCAGAACTGCAATATCATCTCTAGGGCAGATCATGCCTGCATGAAATCTGACAGCTGATGCTTTTTTTCATCGATCCCAGAGTGATCAGGTTCAGTGTTCGTTAAGGTCTCAGCACAGATAATAAAGGCTGGTTTTATAGACTAGGACCCCAATATGGATCAACTAGACTCGGTAATCGGCATCATCGCATTAACTATGGGTGTGGGTTGGGCCAGTGGCATTAATCTCTACGCTACCTTGTTAATGCTGGGTTTCATGGCCAATACCGGCAATATCGTATTGCCACCAGATCTGGAAGTGTTAGCTAACCCTATGGTGATTGCCGCCGCAGGATTTATGTACGCGGTAGAGTTCTTTGCCGATAAAGTTCCGGGGGTTGATACCGGCTGGGACACTATACATACCTTTATTCGCATTCCCGCAGGTGCTGCCCTGGCGGCTGGTGCCGTTGGTGATATGAATATTGCGATTGAAGTGGCTGCGGCAATCGTAGGTGGTGGCTTGGCAGCCGGTAGCCATGCGGCAAAGGCCGGTAGTCGAGTGATGATCAATACGTCACCGGAACCGTTGAGCAACTGGTTTGCGTCTATTGGCGAGGATATCGTTGTTATTGCCGGTATCTGGGCTGCGATGCAGCATCCTTATGCCTTTTTAGTGCTTTTAGTCGTGTTTATTCTGCTATTAATCTGGTTGTTGCCTAAAATTTGGCGAGGTGTGCGCAGAGTCTTCGGGTTTTTGGCGGGGCTGTTTGGGGGAAAGTCTTCAGAGCCGGCACTGGAAACCCCGCAGAAACTATCGGCGGGTTCCAATACCGACGGCATTGATTCCCGCTAGTCGCTGGTTATTAGACCCATTGTTCGAAACGACGATCGTTAATGACCAGCGGCAGTAAGTCGCTTCGTGTCACCATTCCTACTAAAGAGCCATTGGCTTCCACTATAGGTATGCAGCTGACTTTTCGGTCAAACATGACTAGAGCGGCTTGGCGAACAAGAGTGTCGGGACTGGCGACGACTAGTTGGGTTGAGTAACCACCGTCGATATCATTTCGAAATTTCACCGGACCGGCATGAGGTAGAGGGGCGTTTCTGCGCAATAAATCCCGTTCAGTGAGTACCCCCATCAGTCTGCCATCCACGCTGATAACCGCCAAATGTTGGATCTGGTACCTGCTCATCAGGTCCCAAGCTTCAGTTGCAGGTGCGTCGGCTCGGACACTAATCACCGGTCGAGTCATGATTTTATTCACCAGGAAGTTGGGGCTGTCGCCCTGGCGTCGTTTTAGTTTTTCGGTGTCCTTATAGGCTTGCTGGGCTTTTTCCCCTTGTGGTTTCCCTCTCTTTTGGCCAGGAACACTTGCCTCTGGAGAGGTGACCTGATGTTCACTGGAGGGGATGCCACGGCTGCTGTTTATCTCCGTCAGCTGCTCTACCGTCCGATTGGGCAGCAGCGACGCTATGGGTGTCTGGATACGATATCCATGATCGTAGACCACCAAAGCCATAATATTTCCTCCTGACATAATTCAAAAATACAGGTGTTAGGGTTGCGTTATGATATTCAGACAATCAAAAATCAATAGAGTGCTGGCATCAATAGACCCCGGAGTGTTTGCGGGGCTCCCTTGTTATATCGCCCGGCGTATCAAATCCTTGATAATAAATCGACTGGGGTTGAGCGCATCCAGTAACTCTCGCTCTATGGGGAGTGGGTCGCCGCTGATTTGGCTAGCCAGTATTTCGGCTGCCAGTGGGGCCGTAATCATGCCCTTGGAGCCGTGGCCAAGGCTGACATAGAGTCCATCGTGGTGTTGAGGGGAGCTGGGGATTATTGCCTTTGCGTTATTTCGTAACTCAGCGTAGCTCTCGACAAAGGCCTGATGATTAGCCGCTGGGCCTATTAATGGTAGATAGTCGGGGCTGGTGCAACGAAACCCTACCCGTCCCTGCCATTGGGTACTATCGCTAGGTTGTAGCTGCTGAGCTAGTTCTGGGATCAATTTTAGGGTGTTGCTAAGGTTCTCTTGGTGATCATTCAAGCACAGCTGTTGGTTTTTGCTATGGAGATCAAAGGTGGCGCCAAAACAGAAGCGACCATTGTGTGGCGGGGAAATATAGCTGTTGCCACAGACTACGCAGTTTAGTTGAGTCTCTAGCGGTTGTGGCAAGCTGCTGACCTGTCCGCGAATGGATTTTAGCGGTAGCTGTTGCAGCTCGGGGAAGTCGGTCGCCTCTCGTGCAGTGGCAACAATAACGATCGGAGCTTCCGCGATAACCGCGCCCGCAGCGTCTAGTGCTTGCCATATCTTGCTATCAGGCTTTTGCTGTAGCGTTTTGATACTCTGCCCTAGAGATAGTTTTATTTTTTTATGCTCAGTGAGTGCTCTGCATAGGCTGGGAGGGTTGATCCAGCCAGAGTCTGGGAAGTAGAGCCCCGGATGAGGCACTTGAACGCCTGCAATCTGACTGGCTCTTGTACTATCTACAGCTGTAACTAGTTGTCTTGGGTAGTGATTCAGATCCAGTAGTTTCTGCTGTTTTTTCTGCTCTTGAGGGTTAAGAGCTAGCTGCAAGACGCCACAGGAATCCCAGCTTTCTTGCTCTGGCAGCAGTCGTTGCAGCAGTCGCAGGCTGTACATGTAGCCACTCAGATGGATTCGGCTTTGTAGCGTTGGTACCGCCGGTAGCTTGGCGTAAAGTACTCCTTGGTCATTGCCTGAGGCTTCTTGGGCAATGGCTTTATGACGGTCAATTAGTTCAACTTCCCAGCCGCGATTGGCGAGCGCTCGGGCGCTGGAGCAGCCAGCAATCCCTGCGCCTATGACTAGGGCTTTTTGCTGACTGACTGTGGCTGTTGGGGGTAAGGAGAACCAGGGTTTTCTCTCAATGGCTGGTGTTTGTGAATAGCGAAACACGCCTTTTAGCATTTCCCTTTTGTTACCGAAGCCAGCTGCCTTTTCAATGTTGAACCCCTGAGCTGTCGCCGCTTTGCTGACCACGCTCGCGGCGGTAAAGGTACTAAAGGTCGTGTGGTCATGGCTATGGGCCGCCATGGCAGCAAATAGTCGTTCGCTCCACATCTGTGGATTCTTCGCTGGAGAAAACCCATCCAAATACCAGGCATCGACACGTCCCTGCAAGCTTTCATACATCTGCTCAGCGTCACCCAGCATTAACGTCAGCTGCACGCGGCCATCATCGAAACTGATGCGGTGGTGACCTGGACAAAGGTGAGGATAGCTTTCTATCAGTTGAGCGGACAGCTCGGAAAGTTGAGGCCATAACTTTAGTGATTGTTGCAGGTCTTCAATAGTTAGCGGGTGTTTTTCCACCGATAGAAAATGCAGGCGGGCGTTTTTTGGAGCGCTTTCTCGCCAGCATAACCAGGTAGTCAGAAAATTAAGACCCGTTCCAAACCCCGTTTCGGCGATGGTAAAACATTGTTGTTCGGTCAGTTGTTGCCAGCGTTGAGGTAGTTGGTTGTTCTGCAGAAATACATAACGGGTTTCTTCGAGGCCATTAGCCAAGGAGAAATAGGCATCTTTGTAATGGCTTGAAAATGGTAGTCCTGCTTCAT
>JBALWH010000003.1:0-215556 GCA_036960175.1 Motiliproteus sp.
TCTCCTACAGGGGACTTTCACCCCATAAGTTCATGCCCATGCCGGGCGTACACAATGTTGTCAATGCGGATTGCCAAACCGCTGCGCGTTTAGGCAACCGGTTACAACGGTGTTCAAGGGCAATCATGACTACGCAGCAAATCACAGCCATTGCACTTCGAATCTTCTCAATGTGCTTGTCGTGCAGTTGGTTCTCAATTTTCCCAGTGTCATCATGCTTCTTGCCAGCGTTGAGTCCTATCATCAGCAAGAAATTCCGATTTTTGTCTATCTTGAGTTTATGTCTGCCATTCTGTTGGCAGGTTTCGTATCCGCCTACGTGATATACCGCGTGGCAGGAAAGATCCTTCCCATGGGAGCACCGGAGTCGGCTAACACCCTGAGCCTCGATGATCAAAAATCTCTACTACAAATCGGTGGCTTCTATTTCATAGTCAATGCGCGGGCTTGAAACTCCAACTGCTCATTGGGGTATTTATGGTAGTTTCTTCATCTTTCTGGGTTCAGCTGTTTCGTCATCTGCGAGGCCGTGCCTGATGCCCGTTAACAAACAGGTCAAGGGGCGCCCACAAAGTGTGGCTTGCACCGTCGCTACGCTTCGGCCCTTTATCTTAAGCGTTACATTGCGAAGGATCAGCGAAACTCGAAGACTACAG
Organism: Motiliproteus sp.; assembly: GCA_036960175.1. Lineage (GTDB taxonomy): Bacteria > Pseudomonadota > Gammaproteobacteria > Pseudomonadales > Balneatricaceae > Motiliproteus. The sequence goes on from JBALWH010000003.1 coordinate 657, forward strand.
AATGGGACATCTGGTAAGAACTGCTGTGGTTTGGAAGCCGCTCATAGAACTTGGCGCAACCGAAGAGTCTAAACTAGATTTTGACTTTCAATTTAGCACCAATGCTAAGGCTGCCGTTGAAGCCCTCAAATCTGAGTTGCTTGATTATCCTATTAAAGTAAGTAGCAAGAGACTCTTTAAAAAGCCGTTCACCATCACTGGTAACTCAGGCCCTATCACTTGGTCAAAGGAACAGCTATTGAAGTGGGTAGATTTTCTCATTCAGGTAGGCTGCGACGCCGGTTGTGAATTCGAGGGGTGTGGTGCAAGTGCTCCGTAGCAGCAATTGATAGGGGGTAGGCCCAAATTCTGGTAAAATCTAGCTCTCCAGTAATCGTGTTGATTGTGCTGGGTTTACCTAAGACTAGGATCTATTTTGACCAATAATGATATTTTTCACCTTATACTTAGTACATTTGATTTAAATGACAGTGCCGTAATAGAAGTCTTCTCTTTGGCAGATTTTAATGCAACGGAAGAGCAAGTTACTAATTGGTTAAAAAAAGAAGACGATGATACTTTTATCAAGCTTAATGACACAGAATTAGCACTGTTTCTTAATGGTTTTATTAATCTAAAGCGTGGTAAGCGTGATGGAGGGAAACCAAAGCAAGAAGATCATTTGAATAATAATATGGTATTCCAGAAACTACGAATTGCTCTTAATTTAAAGGCTGAAGATATTTTAGAAGTTTTACAACTTGTAGATATCCGTTTAAGTAAGCATGAATTAAGTGCGTTTTTCCGCAAGCCTGATAATAAGCATTATCGAGAGTGTAAAGACACAACTCTTCAAAATTTTTTACTGGGTATTCAATGTCAATTACGACCAAACGGTAACAGTTTAGAATCATAACAAAGCCATCAATTTGACCGATTTACGCTGCGCTTCAGGCGGAAAATCATGGCGGAGTTATACCCAATAAAGAATGAAAACGACATGAAATATCAGTTAGTACTTCAATTTGACGGTTCTACCATAGAAGACTTTGATGAACTACTTAAGTTCGAACTAGATCTTGGCATAAGTCTTGGACATGAGCATATTGTTGATGGTCATGATTTTGGTTCGGGTGGAATAAACATATTTATTCACACTGATAAACCTGAAAAAGCATTTGATTTATCGAAACAATTATTGGGCAATACCAATATAAATGAAATGGTTGCTGCGTACAGAGATTTTGATTGTGAAGAATACACCGTAATATACCCAGAGAACTATGGTAAAGAGTTTTGCATAGTCTAGGTATGCAAGATGCGGCACTTCGCACGCAATCGTACTGGACCTCACTAAATTCAGCCTGTGTGCACGGCGTTGGTATGACTCACTCGACCCCTTGCCAAAGGAGTAACAACACATCTTTATGGTTACCGAACCCACGCCAGTGAAACGCTTCAAATGGCTGAAGCTGGAGGCCGGTTGTAGCTTCGACGATTACTTGAATGAAAAAGTCGACCGCCTCCTGGTGAAGCTTTCCGGCAACCTCTATACCGACCCCGCGTATGAAAACCCGCCGCTTCCAACCCCGACAGACGATACCCGCGAAGCGATTTACTTTGCCAATTTGTTCGGTGATGGGAAAATTTATCTCATGCGTATTCGCAATGGCAGCATAGAGTGCTGGCCCAAACTCGGCAACGGACGTTTCGGGCCGAAAGTTGAGATGGCCAATGCGCCCTACTTCGGCGATGAGATGGACGCAGCACAGCTGTACCTCATAGATATTGATGGCTCGGGTAGCACCGGCTTAGTTTATGCTTACATTGATCACGTGGACCTCTACTTAAACAAGTTCGGCAAAGATTTTGGCGACCCGATTTCCATTCTGCTGCCCTACCCATGGCAGAGTACCAGCCAGTTCAGTTTTGCCGACGTGCTCGGTAACGGCACCGCCTGCCTCATCTTCACGAGCCTGAATTCGGATCTAAGCATCGACCATCAGTATTACGATATTATGGGTGGAGAAAAGCCCTAGCTAGTGACCTGGATGGGTAACAACCTAGGCACAAGGTGGATCACACCATGAAGCAGCCTAACCCCGTGTTGCACCCGACGCGCCTTGCTTTACGCGCGGGTAAACACGACCGTTATGACTCAAGGGTAACTTCATGGACTTGCTGAAATTTTCAGAAAAGCTCATGTCTATGGATGAGAGGGCATGGCAGCGACACTCAAACCCTTTAAGCGTTTATTCTCGATTCACTACATTACCATTGATTTCATTGGCTTTTTGGTCAAGAGAATTCCTCGAGTTTTACGCACTTATCCCAATAATAATTGCAGTCGTTTGGGTGTGGCTAAACCCTCGAATATTCGGTGTTCCAGTTTCAACGAATAATTGGGCTTCTATGGGCACATTTGGTGAGCGTATTTACCTAAACAGGAAAAGCGAAAGTATACCAAGCCATCATATGAGAGCCTGTCGTGTGTTGCTCGCATTACAAGTTTTAGGGCTTCCCATTTGGCTATATGGTTTGTATAGCTTGAACCTATGGTCTTTGGTGTTGGGCACAGTGTGGTTAATGATTTCCAAAGCATGGTTCGTTGATAGAATGGTTTGGTTATATCTGGACGTGAAAGATCAAAACCCCATTTATCAGTCGTGGTTGAGGTCATAATAAATACGTCAAGGGTCGCCTGCTACGCAGGCGGGGAACTCCGTTTGCTGCGCAGCCGTCGTCCCCTTACGTCGGACGTTATTTTTCAAGCGAGGATAAAAAGTAGTGCATGAGTTGGTAGATGACTTTATCGAAATGAACCAAGCGGGTCTCGTCTTAGAGTTGTGCGAGAAGCACTACGATGAAAATGTTGTCATGCTCAATAATGGCACTCTGTTCGCTGAGTCAATGCGCGAGGCGTATGACAAGCAAAAAGGGTTCGTTGGTTCTATCATGGAGTTTGATGTGAAGCTGGTGTCAAAAATAGTTACCGGTAATGTATCTGAACTCACCTTTCACTACAAAATGACTGGAGCTGATTCAACTTTAATAGACTTCACAGGTAAGCATGTTCAAACCTGGAAGAACAAAAAAATTGTCAGAGAAGAGTACTTCTCAGTTGGAAATAGATAACAAGTTGCTCAAGTTCACTCCGGCCCGCAGAGCCCCCGCTACGCAGGCGCCCCTTAGCAAAGCGTAAAGCGTCTCTAATATAAACCATCGAGGCAAAGATGATTATCGAAATAGACGGACATAAGTTTGATGCCGTGTTTGAAGAAAGCAAATCACCAAAAACCTGCAAGGTTTTTCGCAAGGCGATGCCGTTTGAAGGAGAGATCGTCCATGTTCGTTGGAGTGGTGAAGGGATGTGGATTCCTCTTGGTGACAAGGATTTTTCTGTAGAGTATGAAGATGCCACGTCATACCCAGCACCTGGCCAGGTACTTTTATACCCTAAAGGAAAAAGCGAAACTGAAATATTGATCGCATATGGTTGTGTTCAATTTGCTTCAAAAGCTGGCACCCTGGCCGGTAATCATTTTGCAACTATTACCTCTGACCTTGAAAAGCTGAGAGACATTGGCGTTTCTACTCTATGGGAAGGTAAAAAAAATATTGTGTTTAAAGTCTGAGCTAATGCCTAATCAAGGCATTCAACTTCAGCCCTGCTGCGCAGCGCCAGTCCGTTAATGCTGCGTTATGTGTGCATCGAGAAAACTCATGAGTGATATTAAATTTTCGAAAGAAGAAGTCGATCGAGTCGTAAGTAAAGTTAAAGGCTACTTCAATGATGAGCTTGACCAAGATATAGGTGGTTTCGAAGCAGAGTTTCTGATCGATTTCTTCGCGAAGGAGATCGGGCCTTACTTTTATAATCGTGGTTTATCTGATGCGAACACTTTATTTTCGGAGAAGGTGGACGAGCTTAGCTACTCGATTCAAGAACTTGAAAAACCTACAACGTAAATATGTCTTTGTATAAAGCACATAAAAAACCAATCACCGATCGCCAGCAAGCTGGCTAGGACCGCCTACTGCGTGGGCTGGGAACTACGCTCCTAATTTTCCGTTGAGAAAAGCGTTAGCTGCCTTCAAACAATAGGAAGTATTTATGAAAGAAATTATCCGAATTAACCACATTGGGCTGAGAGTAAAGGACCTTCAAACGTCCAGACGGTTTTATGAAAAGTTAGGTTTCAAATTTCTTGTCGGACCTGTTGGCCCGGAGCCTGTTGCAATAATGGAACATCCATCGGGTGTAAATATCAATTTTATTCTAAATTCTACGGATGAAACACCTAGTAATGTCTTGATGGATATTCCAGAGAAACACACGGGTTACACTCATATCGCTTTAGAAATTACAAATGCCAATGCTGTCGAGGAACAGCTTTTAAGCCATGGAATCGCTATTACAGAAAAAGTAGAATTTGAAGGAGCGAAATTCTTTTTCATAAGAGATCCGGATGAAAATGTCATCGAATTTCATAAACCTGCCGAATCGAGATAGGGCAGTTAACAAGCGACCTCACGTTAAGTCACCTTTGGCAGTCAAAAAAATAATCGAAACAGATATAACAAGTCCATGAAAAAACTCCCACAAAATCAGTGGGCTGAATGGCAATGTAAATTCGCAGAAATATGTTTAACGACCGGACCATTTCATGACTAAATGCCGATGATAGCTGCTTACAACGATACTCAGTTCATGAACGCGATCGGGTTAACCCAATGCCCTGATCCAGGATCCGTTGCTGACACCGTTGAAATGTTGAGCATTCCTGTCGTAAGGCCGACGTCTAACGACGTTGCGATTCGTTTGCGAGCTTCCTCCATGCATATCGATGAGGTGTATGCCGCTCAAGGGACGGCGTTAGGCCGATTCTATGGCCCCAAAGTCGCCACACCCAACGCACCGCATGTACTTGGCTCCTCCGTTGCAGGTACTGTGGTTGGCCTTGGCAGTGGCGTTGATCGATTCTCGCTCGGTGATGAAGTGATCGCGATTCCCCATCACCAAATGGAAACAGGATCCTGGGCTGAATACAGATGTGTCCCACAAGAAAGAGTTATGCTCAAGCCGTCTAAGCTGTCTCATGTCGAAGCGGCCGCGATGACAATGGCTGCCTGTGTGGCATGGGGGGCTATTAGATCCAGCAAAGCCAAAGCGGGGGATCACTGTATCGTCGTCGGTGCATCAGGGTCCATCGGCGTGATGGTTCTTCAGTATCTTCGCTCGCTCGGATGCAAAGTCACTGCGGTGTGCAGCGGCAAGAATGCGGAGTTTGTGGGAAGCAAAGGTGCAGACACTCTAGTAGATTACACCGGACAGAATTTTGCTGATGAAGCAAAACGCTTCGGCATTTCGTATGACTGCGTCTTTGATTGCGTCGGCGGGCGAGATATCGAGCGCGATGGCTTCAAGGTGTTGAAACAAAATGGAGTTTACGTCACTGTAGTAGGCCCGATGCGCTATATCGGGGAGCACAAACTGTCGTGGTACTCTTTGTTGAAAGTCGTAGGCTATGTTCTGAAGCGGATGCTCATTACCCTATTTCGCGGGCCACGCTATAGGTTTGTTGGGTCACTCCCACGTAACTCGATCAATGCGGCGCTAGATCAAGCCGTGAGCCATGGTTTGCGTATGCCCATTGAACGGACAATACCTTTTCAGATAGATGCGGTGAAGAGTGCAATGCGTTTATTGACTACTCACCGAGCCAAAGGACGAATTGTCATTGATTTTGATAGGCTTGGTGATGACGGCGAATAAATGAAAGCTCATTTCATGCGCTAGCCTAGGCTCAGATTCCATTTAAGAAACACCAATATCAGGGAAGAATTAATATGTCGGAAGCTCGTTATAACGTTGTTCTCAGTGGATCCGCATTGGAGGGATTTGAACTTAGCCAGGTCAAGGAGGAGTTCGCCAAGTTATTTTCGCTGGCAGAGGCCAAGACTGAGCGGATGTTTAGCAAGGGCAATGTGGTCATCAAAAAAAATATTGCCAAAGCCACTGCCCATCAGTTTATTGCCGCCCTGGAACGTATAGGCGCGGCTGCACATTTGCTGCCTTTAAAGGATGAAGAAGTTGCCACTGGGCCTCAGTTAGAGCCCCTGGCGAAACAAACAAGCAGCGCGGCTGAAAGTCCTGCGATCACATCGGAGAATGAAGCACCTAAAGATGCGGCGGCTCCTATCAGGGCAGAAAAAACGGCTGCGGCAGAGTTATCACAACCCTCCACCGAACCTTTTGTATTCCACGGCGATGGTTCTGAATACTTCCGTATCTGGATTGTAAATATCCTGCTGACTATTTTGACCCTGGGGATCTACAGTGCCTGGGCAAAAGTGCGTAACGCTCAATACTTTTATGGTCATACTGAAGTCGCCGGCAGTCGCTTTGCCTACCTTGCTAAACCGCTGACTATCTTAAAAGGCCGCATTATTGCGGTAGTACTTTTCGTCATCTATTCCCTGGTATCGAACTTATCTCCTGCTGCCGGTCTGGTGATGTCATTACTGCTGATCATAGCCCTGCCCTGGATTGCCGTGCGCTCGCTACGCTTCAATCGGCGAATGACGGCGTGGCGAAACATTCGCTTTAATTTCGATGGTCAAACCTGGCCCGCCGCGCAGGTTTTTATCCTGTGGCCACTGGCCGGCCTCATAACGATTGGTCTATTAATGCCGCTGGCAATGTACAAACAGAACGAATTCATCATCAACAACAGCTGTTATGGCACCGCCCGATTCGAGCTAAACCCCTGCACTAAAGACTTCTATATGATCTTCGTTAGCGCCGCTGGCATGATGCTACTGGCCGGGATAATCGGTTGGTCGGCTACCCTGCTGCTACCAGCAATTGGCGGCATCGTCTGGGTCGTCGCCTATCTTTACCTATTTGTATTTATCTCTGTTCGTTCTGCCAATCTGATTTTCAATAACAGCATTCTACGTGATGGTGATTTTAGCTTTAGCAGTACCTGGACCGATGGCTCCTATTTAAAGCTACTGTTTATCAACAGCCTGTTCACGTTACTGACACTGGGTTTTTATTACCCCTGGGCCATGGTGCGCACCGCAACCTATAAAGCGGAACGTTTAGAACTCAATGCTGAAACCGATCTGAATGGATTTGTGGCAGGAGAAGCGGCAAACGTATCTGCATTCGGCGAAGAGATGGGTGACGTTTTCGATATGGAATTCGGTATTTAATCGATCGTCGCAGGGAGTTCACATAGATGTTGCAGTTTACTGGCCAATGGTACGATGGCGGAGGCTCTAGCAAGACAGAAGTCCGCTTGGAGCTTGCCCAGGATGGTCTGTTAAGCATTTTTGATCGGCACAGTGGCGCCTTAGTGCACTGTGCCGATCAACAACTGATTAACGTTTCCTCACGCTTAGCCAATAGTCCTCGTTACCTGAATTTAGCCGATGGCCAATCGGTAGAAACCCTGGATAACGATTGCGTCGACCAGTGGATCAGTGACTTCCGCCCGGGTTTCTTTGCCAGCTTGGTACATAGACTGGAATCTAACCTTAAGTTTGTCGCACTGACATTGTTGCTGGTTATCGCAGTGGTATGGGGCACCGCCCAATACGGGGTACCCGCTGCATCCCAGGCGGTGGCGAAAGCATTGCCGGCAGAACTGCTGGATCGCGCCTCGGATGAGACTCTATTACTACTAGAGCAATACTGGCTGCAGCCCAGCAAGCTCAGTATTGAGCGCCAGCAACAGCTACGCCAGCACTTTGCCGAAGCGCTGGCGAGCCACCAGGATCTGCGTATCCAAGTGGATTTCCGCAGCAGTGAAACGATGGGCGCCAACGCCTTCGCGCTGCCCAATGGACATATTATTTTCACCGACGGTATTGTCGCCCTGGCCGCTCATGATGATGAGTTGCTGGCAATCCTGGGTCACGAAATAGGCCATGTTAAATACCGTCATAGCATGCGCCGTCTGGTGCAGAACTCGCTGTATATTTTCCTACTGTCGATGATTTCCGGTGATGTATCGGGCACCTCTGAAGTAGTGCTGGGGTTACCGGTGCTGTTCGCTGAACTGGCCTATTCTCGCGCCTATGAAACTGAGGCTGATAACTACGCTATGGGGTTTCTGCAAGCCCGTGACATTGCTCCCCATCGCTTTGCCGATCTGATGTTAAGGCTGGAGGCCAGCCGTCGAGAAAAATCCAACGCTGAAAAAACAGAGTCCGATGCTAAAGCCGATGACGCCATACAGTGGCGCCAATACTTATCGACCCACCCCATCACAGCAGAACGTATTAAAGCATTTCAGTGATCCTAGACAACCTATTGAAACAGCCCTCAGAGCCTGAATAAAAGGGCTCTGTTCAAATGATTGGCCATAGACACCAATGACGCTCACAATACCCTGCTCAGCGCTCAGTCATATACTGACGTTATCCCTATTGCCTTCAACAAGCGGTCTATCAATGAACGAAGTGGAAATTACGAAAGAACCCGTCGAGCTATACAAAATACTTAAGTTCGAAGGAATTTGTGAAAGTGGCGGTGAAGCAAAATCGGTCATCGCTGAGGGGATGGTGCTAGTCAATGGCGAAGTAGAAACCAGAAAACGCAAAAAGATTGTTGCCGGTGACATCATCGAGTTCCACGATGTGAAACTCAAGATCCGCTTAGCCTAAAGCCACTGGCTGTATTTACTGAGGAGTCGAGGTTGGACTTAACCTGGAAGTACGAGCAGGAAAGCGTCGACTGGAATGAATTGTCGACTCTCTACAAAATCGCGCCCTTGGGTGATAAACAGCCCAACGACCTTCAAAAAGCCTTTAGTAACAGCATGTTTAAGTGCTTTGTTTATGATGGCCCAAGGTTAGTAGCGGTGGGTCGGGCGCTGGCTGATGGCGTTGACTGCTCATACATCTGCGATGTCGCGGTGCATCCTGACCGCCTGGGCACCGGCTTGGGTAAAAGCATTATTAACAAGCTGACTGCGCTATCGAAAGATCATAAGAAAATCATCCTCTACGCTAATCCGGGAAAAGAGCCTTTCTATAAAAAACTTGGATTTCAGCGCATGAACACTGCTATGGCTATCTTTCAGAACCCTGAACTGGCTCTCAAGGCCGGTTTAATCGATAACCGCTGACAGGCCATGGGGACATAAAGTGAGGTAATCAACGTCGTTTCTGGGGGCTAACAAACATTAGCAGCAGGCCTATAGTTGCCGGTAATCCTCCCTTTTTTAGCTGGCGCCAAAAGTAGAGGTTAAGCCGCCACTAGCGATGGTCTGATTTCACCCCCTGGTCTCAATGCTATAAAACGCCAAGTAAGTGAACTATCCGCCTACTTTGAACTGAGAGATCAATGTTTGCAGCTTAACGGCCAGCTGCGCCAACTCATTCGAGGAAGCCGCACTCTGCTCTGTACTGGCGGCGGTCTGCTCTGCCACCTGACTGATATTATTCACGTTTCTATTCATCTCTTCGGCCGTTGAACTCTGCTGCTCAGCTGCACTGGCTACCTGCATATTGAGATCATTGATACTAGCAACCGATGCCACGATAAGCTGCAGCGCCGCAGCTGTCTCATCCGCCAAGCCGACCCCTTTCTCGGCATCTTGTTTAGAGTCCTGCATCACCGCCACCGCCTCGGCTGCACCGAGCTGTAGACGCGTAACCGTTTCCTCTATCTCCTTGGTAGACTGCTGGGTTCGTTGCGCCAAGCTGCGAACCTCATCGGCCACAACGGCAAAACCACGCCCCTGTTCTCCGGCCCGGGCAGCTTCGATGGCGGCGTTGAGCGCCAACAGGTTGGTCTGGCCGGCAATCCCCTTAATGACGTCACTTACCGAACCGATATTGGTACTTTCGCTAGCAAGTCGCTCGATCACTTGCGCGGCTCGTTCGATATTGGTCGCCAGGCTCTGGATCGCGGCAGTGGTGCTCGCCACCACTTGCTGACCGTTTATCGCCTGTTCCGACGACGTTGAAGTGGCCTCTGCGGCCTCTACGGTACTCTTGGCCACATCCTGTACCGTCATCGCCATCTCCTGCATCGCTGTCGCGATCTGTTCGGTCTCGGATCGTTGCACCTCGACATTATGAGCGTTCTCATTGGCGGCTGCGGTGAGTTGTTCCGAGGCTGAGGCGACCAGGTGGGTAGAGTCCGATACATCCCTAATCACGGTTTCAAACTTGGACAACATACCGTTAAATCCCCGTGACATCTGGCCGATCTCGTCCTTGGATTGAATATCACTGCGCAACCGCAGGTCGTTGTTCACCTCCACCTCGCCTATCAACTGGCTCAAGCGGATAATAGGCGTAGTCAAGTTGCGGGCAGCCAGATATCCGATCGCGATTGCGATCAGGGCAATCACGACGAACAACCCCGTAGCGATTAAAGCGATGTCCTGCGTCAACGCCCGCGCGCTGGCAAAAGCTTCCTCCTCGTCGATCTCGCTCATCAGCACCCACGATAGGCCAGGAATCTGCAGCGGCGCATAGGCCGACAGCACCGCCACATCACGGTAATCGGGAAATATCTCGAAGCCGGTGGCCCCGCCCACGGCGGCGCGGGTGCCCACAGTTTCGATCGGTTGCAGGCCGATATTGCTATCTTTTTGATCGATCTGGCCGAGCACATCCTGCGACAAACCCAGGTCGCGCATCATCTTCAAATAGCCCGGCTTATCTTCAACCAAAAAACGACTCAGACTGCGTGCCTTGTAGTCAGCCCCCACCAGGTAGGTCTCGCCCGATGCCCCCAGACCAATCTGCTGCCACTTGGCGTCGCTGGTCATGATCTGGTTGATGCGGCCGATCGGCATCTGAAAGATCAACACCCCCACCAGCCGCTTGTCGTCATTGAAGATGGGCGAGGCTATAAAGGACGCCTGGGCCTGGTAGGAGGGCAGATAGGGTTTGAAATCGACCAGCGCCACCGTCTCCTGACTATTGCCCTTCAGCGCTTCATCAAAGGCCTGGGCGATCCCCGAATTGGCATAGGGGCCGCTCTTAAGGGAGGTAGCAAAGTCCAACTCTTTAAACACTGAATAGACGATATGGCCACTATCAGGTTCAACCAGAAATACATCGTAATATTCAAACTTCTCCAGGAAATCACGGATATGCGGGTGATATTTTTGATGTACGCGGCTGTATTCGGAGCCATCTGCCGCCTGCTCGAGCTGGTGTTTGGAACCCAGAGGATTGGCGTTTTCCTGGATATACTGCGTCTGCCAATACAGTGCCTCGGTATCGAGTTGATTGATCAGCGCCGCCGTGTCGACTGACTGGCCGCCATTCAGGTTGCTGTATTCGGCTGCAAACTGGTTGCTGTAGTAGGGCTTAAGGCGCTGGCGCAGTTTGTCTTTGTCAACCGACGCTGGCAGCTGTCGAAACGCAACACTCATCTCCTCCATGGCGGAGATCACCATTTCATCATTGGAAAAAGTCAGCACCTGATTGCGGATAGTGCCGAAGTAATCCTCAATCTGGGTTTTCTTGGTTTCTCGGATCGAGACCAGCTGATTTCTGGCAGCCTGTTCCAACGCCTCGCTGGACTGGTCAGAGGCTATTTTACCAAGGGTGAGTGAGGCCAGCAGCAACGGAATGGTCGCGATTGCGATTGCCGCCAAAGTAACTTTGCGCTTGATATTCATCATTCACCCCAAAAAAAGCATCTTCTTGGACTAATCCAAGCATCAATAAACCACGCACTATACATCAATTAAAATGACATAACTCACATTCTAGAGCATGCGCAACATCTAATTAACTCACTACTTATAGGTCAGTTCTCACTGGCACCACGCCACCAGGAAAAACATCTCGTTTTTCCTTAAACCCGACTAACCCTGGTAGCAAGCCAGCAACTCATAAGCATCCCGCACCCGACAAAACTGCTCAGCATCGCCGCCCCGATCCGGATGGTAGATCGCCGCCCGGCGTCGGTAGGCGCTGCGAATCTCACTCCAGCTACCGTCGCTATCCAGTTCAAACAGGGCCAGCGCATCGAGCCGTTATCGGCCGCAAAATAGCGCCACAAAAATGCCAAACAAGCTTCCTAACAGGCTTTGTTTTAATGTCGATGACACCTCTCGAATCCTCTCTAACAACAAGAAAAAGAGAGAAGGAGATTTAGCAGCACAGAGAGATAAGCGCCATCATAACTACGCCTGTGATCGAACTCGAATAGCCCGAACGGTATTTCCACGTGTCCATGCATACGCTTGAAACTAGCGCAGGTCGATATCTTCAGGGGCAATAGGATTCAACGCCAGCAAGGCGTTGCTCTGCTCAACAAAGGTGTCGATAAACTGTTCGGCCAGAGCAGACGGCTGTCGATGCAGCGGAAAGATAAAGCCAAAGTAGAACGGAATCGCTGGTTTAAAAGGCCGCGACACGCCGCCTTGATCCTCGTGCAATTTGGCGGTGTAGGGATCGATGATTGACGCCCCCTGCCCCTGGCTTACCAGCGCCTGGGCGGTAATAAACAACGATGTCTCTATATGGGCGCGCGGCTTCACCTGTTGGTTGGCAAAAGTGGCATCAATGCGGAAACGAGTCAGGGTATTTTCATGGCCGATGGCGACGAAGGGCTGATCATCCAGGTCCTTTGCCTCTATCACCTCTTTGGACGCTAATGGATGTCCCGCCGGAATGACTACCCGACAATCTACCTGGTAGCAGGGACCGAAACGCACTTCACTGCTGTCAATTGGCAGCATAACCACCCCCAGATCAAACTGCTGCGCCGCGACCAGCTTAGTGACCTCTATCGAACTGCTGGGGGCAAGGGTAGTAGAGACCTCAGGACAAGACTCTAGAAAACGGCTCAAGGTGCTGGGTATTATGCTGTGAGCCAGAGCGGGCATCGCGGCGATACGCAACCGGCCGGTCTTGTTCATGCGTATCTGCCCGGCCATCTGCGAGAGGTTATCGAGGCCGATAAAATGCCGCTTTACCTCTTGATAAAGGGCGTTGCCCTCTGGGGTGGCAAACAAGCGGCTATTACGTCGTTCAAACAGGTCAAAACCACAACTTTCTTCCAAGTCCTTAATTAGCCGAGTCACTGCTGGCTGGGATACATAAAGCATCTTTGCCGCCCCCACCATACTGCCAGACAGCATGACTGCCCTAAATGCATTGAGCTGTTTGGCATTCATCGACCTTCCCTCATCCCATAATTTCAAATACTTAGCCACTACCTATCAGCTTTTGTGATAGAGAGATCAAAACATTGTATTGGATATTATAGGTGGTTTTCAAACATAATTATTTCCAAGAGAACGGGGAAACGGAATTCCCAAACAATATTGAGATATAACCGAAAGAGCACTGAGAGAACAGTTTATGGCGATCGATCGTATTGACAGCGGTTCCCGCATGAGCCGGGTTGTAATCCACAACCACACTGCCTACCTCTGCGGCCAAGTGGCTAAGGATGAGTCCGCCGATATCAGCGCTCAGACCATCACCGTCTTGGAAAAGGTGGAAGAGCTGCTGGCGCAGATAGGTAGCAATAAAAGCAAGATTTTGTCGGTCACCATTTACGTTGCCGACATGGTTGATTTTGCCGCGATGAATGCAGTTTGGGATGCCTGGGTTGAGCCCGGACAAGCACCGGCTCGCGCCTGTGTTGAGGCCAAGATGGCACGCCCTGAACTACGGGTAGAAATGTCCGTCGTCGCGGCGATTTAACCGCTGAAAGAACCTGTACTTACTTAAATCACAACAATAAATAGATGAGGAATAACCCCATGGGATTCAATTCGTTGATCAATAAACGCAAGCTGATTACAGGCCTTGCATCGGTGACACTAGTGGCAGCCGGATCCTTAGCCATGGCGACGGAGAAGTGGGACATGCCAATGGCCTACACCGACTCCAACTTTCACACCCAAAACGGCAAATCCTTTGCAGCGGCGATTAACCTGGCCACCAGCGGCAAGCTGGATGTAAAAGTCCACGGCGGTGGCTCCCTGTTCAAAGGTAGCGAGATCAAGCGTGCTGTACAGACCGGCCAGGCCCCTATCGGCGAGCGGATCCTGTCAAGTCATGCTAACGAGGATGAATTGTTCGGTTTCGACTCCGTACCTTTCTTAGCCAGCTCTTTTGAAGAGTCCGATAAGCTATGGCAGGCAGCTCGTCCGGAGCTTGAAAAGATGATGGATAAGCACAACCTGGTGCTGCTCTACTCTGTGCCATGGCCTCCCGGTGGCATCTACGCCAACAAACCACTGAACAACATAGGCGATTTGCAGGGGCTCAAGTTCCGCTCCTATAACAATGCCACTGCCCGTTTCGCAGAATTGGCAGGCGCAGTCCCAGTGCAGGTAGAAGCCTCTGAATTAAGTCAGGCTCTGTCTACCGGTGTCGCAGAATCCTTTATGTCATCCGGCGCTACCGGTTACGACCGTAAAGTATGGGAACAGCTGTCCCATCACTACGTGGTCAACGTCTGGCTGCCTCGCAACTACGTGTTTGTGAACAAGCAATCATGGAACGAACTGGATGACGAGACTAAAAACATCGTTCGCGGTATTTCCTTGATGGCTGAAAAAGCCGGTGCTGCCCGATCTGAACAACTGGCTGGCTGGTATCTGGAGCAGCTGGCCGCTAACGGCATGACCGTTATCGGTGCCGGCGACGAGCTTAAGGCTGACTTCAAGAAGGTAGGCGACACCATGACGAAAGAATGGTTAGCCAAGACGGGTGATGCCGGTAAACGCATTATCGAGGCTTACAAGGCCAGTCTGTAACTGTCTCTCAGGTTAGTGCTTCCAAGGTTTTAGCCTGCTTTATGCGGGGGCATCAGCCCCCGTCTTTTTCCCTTTGTTAATACCCGTGTGGCTGCTAGCTGACCTCCAGAGGACAGCTACGCCCGGGAGTCTCTATTATGAATAGCAATAATCCGATTCTGGACCAACCGCTACCGCAGCTATCTGCCACTATGCGACTTGCCGGAATACTACGTAAATCACTGGATGCGCTCTATCTGGCCTGTGGCTATCTGGCGGCGTTATTCCTGCTGGCGATTCTCGCGGTCATTGTCGCGCAGATGATATGCCGCTGGGCCGGACTACAGTTTCCGGGCTCAACCGCCTATGCCGGCTACTGCATGGCCGCATCATCCTTCTTTGGCCTGGCCTACACCCTCAATAAAAACACCCATATCCGGGTCACCTTATTTATCTCCAAATTAGGCAGACGGAGTCGCCGAATTGCAGATTTATGGTGCCTGAGTGTTGCCCTTTATCTGGCGGGATACCTGGCCTACTACGCCTGTAAGAACGTTTATATCTCGCAACTTATTCACGATATATCCCAAGGACAAGACGCTACGCCCTTGTGGATACCACAGCTGTCAGTGGCAGCAGGATCAGTGGTTTTTGCAATCTCACTAGCTGATCACTGGGTGCGTACCTTGTACAGCAAGGATCACGATTTCGATCCGATTATTCACAGTGATGGAGAGGATTTCTGATGAACGAATTTATCGCCACAGGCATCTTCATATTTACCCTGTTCTTCCTACTCGGCAGTGGCGTCTGGATCGGCCTAGCGCTATTAGGCGTCGCCTACGTCGGCATGGAACTGTTCACCGTCCGCCCGGTGGGAGATGCCATGATCACCACCATCTGGGCCGCTTCTTCCGGTTGGTCGCTGACGGCTCTGCCGTTATTTATCTGGATGGGAGAGATTCTCTATCGAACCCGGTTATCGGAAGATATGTTCCGGGGGCTAGCCCCCTGGATGTCGGCGTTACCCGGGGGTCTACTGCATACTAATGTTGTCGGCAGCACCATCTTTGCGGCAGTATCTGGTTCTTCCGCCGCCACCTTGACCACCGTGGGGAAAATGTCTATCCCGGAGCTGCGCAAGCGCGGTTATCCCGATTTTATGATCTTAGGCACCCTGGTGGGCTCTGCCACTCTGGGATTGATGATTCCACCCTCACTAACCCTGATCGTTTACGGCGTGACCATCAATGAGTCGATCTCCAAGCTGTTTATGGCCGGTATCTTGCCGGGGATGACCCTAGCACTGCTGTTTATGGGCTATGTTGCAGCGTGGTCTTTCTTCCGAAAAGACCAAGTCCCTGATCCCGAACCATCCATGACCTTGATGGAACGGATACAGGAATCGCGTTTTCTTATCCCCGTGATATTGCTGATCATGGTGGTCATCGGCTCCATCTATACCGGTACTGCAACAGCCACTGAATCTGCCGCCTTTGGTGTCGTCGGAGCACTAACGTTGGCCGCGTTCCAGGGTTCGCTGAAAATAGATACCTTTGTACAGAGTCTGCTGGGAGCGACCCGCACCTCTTGCATGATCGCGCTGATTTTGGCGGGCGCCGCATTCCTGGCCCTAGCGATGGGCTTTACCGGATTACCAGCAGTCGCCGCAGAATTCATCGCCTCATTGGAGCTGTCGACCTTATCGCTGATTCTCGCGCTGATGCTGTTTTATATCGTGCTGGGATGTTTCCTCGATGGCATTTCCTCGGTGGTACTGACCATGGCGGTGGTAGAACCCATGGTGCGTCAGGCCGGTATCGACCTGCTCTGGTTCGGTATCTTTATCGTGGTGGTGGTGGAGATGGCACAGATCACTCCGCCCATCGGCTTCAACCTGTTTGTGATGCAGGGCATGACCCGCAAACCCATCGGCTATATCGCCCGAGCGGCCTTCCCGATGTTCCTGATTATGGTGGTGATGGTGGGAATCCTGATTATGTTCCCTGATCTGGCTACCTATCTGCCGGAAAACATGAGCCAGGGACCGTCCAGCTAATAATCATTACGGCCCGCCCGAAGCGGGCCTGCGACACAAACACTGCAGATGGCGGAGCGATCCGGCGTCTGTGATTAGAGGTAATAACATGGATACTGAAACAAAAACTATCGATGTCACGGTGATCGGCGCCGGCATTATCGGCATTTCCTGCGCCCTGCAATTGCAGAAAAAAGGTTTAACGGTACGAGTAGTCGATCGCCTGCCACCGGGGGAAGGGACGTCTTTCGGAAATGCCGGAATCTTCGCCGAGTGCGGTTGTGTACCGGTTAACCTGCCAGGGTTCGCCTGGCAGATTCCGAAACTGATGTTGGACCCCACAGGGCCACTTTCGATACCCGGAAACTACCTACTCAAGGCGGCCCCATGGGGACTTTCCTTTGTCTGGAATAGCCGTCGCAGTAAATTTGAAAAAGTCGCCGATGGGCTCAGTGCCCTGCTAAAAGACGCCACCCAGTTACATCTGCAACAGGCAAAAGAAGCCGGTGCTGAACAATGGCTAACCGCCTCTCCCTACTACTATCTTTATCGCAATCGCCAACACTTCGATGGCGATGCCGTGGCATGGGAGGCACGCACTAAGCGCGGAGTGAGTTATGACCTGTTGGAAAACGAACAGGTGCATGAGGTAGAACCGGCCATCTCCAACGAATTTAAATTCATGGCTTCGCTACACAACCACGGCTTCGCCAGAAATCCCGAGCAGCTGGTAAAAGCCTTGGCTAAATCCTTCCAGGAAAAAGGCGGTGAAATTTTGTTACGCGAAGTGCGGGATATCGAATTCCACAATGGCCGCCCTTCTGCGTTAATCACCCATAAAGAACGTCTGCCCATCGACAAACTAGTGATTGCGGCTGGCGTATGGTCACGCCAGCTTGCCGCAAAACTGGATCGAGAAGTGCCTCTGCAGTCAGAACGGGGCTATCACATAGAGGTCAGTGCCCCCGGAATTAAACTCAACAGTCCCGTGATGTTCGCCGAAGGCAAACTAGTCGCAACGCCGATGACTGGTGGCATACGCTTTGCGGGTCTGGTTGAGTTCGGAGGTCTAGAGGCAGAGCCCAATACACGCTTTGCCAGCCGGCTGCTGCACCATGCCAAAAAGCTGTTCCCTGAAATTGACACCCGTGATTATAAGGAATGGATGGGGCATCGGCCTTCACTACCGGATTCGTTACCGGTCATCGATCGCTCTCCGAACCATGACTCGGTTTACTACGCGTTTGGTCATCAACATATGGGGCTAACCATGGGTCCAAAAACCGGCCAATTAGTGGCTGAACTCGTGAGTAGTGGCAATAGCGAAATCGATCTGAGTCCCTACAGCATTGAGCGTTTTTAAAGATCCCTTACAGCGCCCCACGGGGCGCGCAGATTTCCTAACAAACGCTTTGCCCTGGTTAGGATTTGCGGAAAAAGTCATAGGCCAGAACGGCCACAGCAAATGCGCTGAAGATAGATAAAAAGGATATCCCGTAGATTGCCAGCTCATACCAATGCATCCCCTCAGCCTCCCTCAGCAGTTGCTTGCAACAGGGGTTTCGGAAACAACCGGTAGACTGTCGTAAATACCAGCAGATTGGTAATCACCCCGGCAATTAATGCCGATAGTCCGGTCAGTTGTTGTAGCTCCAGAGGCCCCCATTTCCAAAAAATCGTCACCAGCGCGCCAGCCAACATGGCCCATAAAGCAGCTCGACTGCAGCTTAGGTCAAACAGTACCGCCAGCAGGAAAGGTATCAGCACCGTGGGCGCCCAGAGTGCATAACTGAGCAGCAAGGCATCAATAATCGAGGTGGCATAGAGCGCAAAAACCACCGCGCCGGCACCAATAACAAGCGTCACTACCCGTTCAATCCATAAGCGCTGTCGCTCTTCGACATCAGGATTGATAAAACTCTGGTAGATGTCCCGGACGAAAACAACAGCAGATGAGTTCAGGTATGAGTCTGCGGTCGACATAACCACGGCCAGCAACGTGGCCAATACCAACCCGGTAATACCAATGGGTAAGGCACTGCGGATCAATTCCGGCAACGCTCTATCGGGGCTGATATCGGGGAACAACACCAGCGCAACCAAACCAATAGTGGCGCTGATAAAATAAAAGACGAAACCAAAACCACCCGCTAGGGTGTAGCCGATTTTGGCGTGACGGGAATCTGGCGCAGCCAGTGCGCGCTGAGTATAGGGAGGGACCAGGGTTTCCCCCAGCAGGTAGGCGATAAAGATACTGATAAACAGACCGATGCTGTAGTCCCCCATCATGCTGAAATGGGCATCGGGTAAGCGTTGGATCAAGGCTTCGGCGCCGCCCACCTGTTGTACACCGATCATCAAGGTCAGGGGGATAAATAGCGCCAACATAATAAATTGTAAAACATCGGTCTGGATCACCGCCCACATGCCACCAAGAGTGGAGTACAGCAGTACCACGGCCATACCGAGCATGATGCCGGTGCTGACATCGATGCCGGTAATAGCATTAAATACCGTGCCTATAGCCAGCGCCTGTGCGCCCAGTATGCCGATGCAGTAAATCAGTGAGAACAGTCCGGTAAACAACCGCGCGGGGGCGCCAAAGTGGTGGGCCATAATATCCCCCACGGTGTGGGCACCAATATAGCGTTTTAGCTTAGGCGCAATATATAGCCCAGCCAGAACTGTCGCTAAAGGAAAGGCACTGGCCGCAAACATAAAGACATAGCCTTCGGTGAAAGACTTGCCTGCTCGTCCTATAGAAGCACCACCACCCAGAAAAGAAGCCGATAGTGTGGCAAATAAAATGGGCCAAGTGATGCGGTTACCGGCAACGGCGAAGTCATCGCTAGACTTAACCTGTCGCGAACTCAAGTAACCGATAACGACCAGTAGCACGAAGTAAGCAGCCAGTCCGATCAGATCTAGAACATGCATTTAGATGCCTTGTTATTATTTTTAGGTGCACGCACAAGTATCCTGATGCCTCTAACTCAAGTCCAGAGTATCAAGCCCAAGTCCAGAGCATCACGGCCAATGAAATGACAATTCAAACGCGCATAGAAACAACCCAGCGCGGGGTATTTATATTGACATAGTGACTGCTGTTACAACGTCATATCAGGATACTTTGACCCGTACGATATTCATGACTTCCATCTCAAACCCGGCTACTAGCTCTGTACCGCTGTAATAGGTCAGGTTCACTCGCTGACCTTTCAAGTTTTTGTAGAGCTGTTTGCGACGGTATTTAAAGGGCACGTCGCAGCCTTCAATCATCAGAGTATTGGTAAACCAGTCACCAGACTCCCGTTGTACATGAGATGTCACGCGGCGCTCGTCCGAATGCACCAGATCTTTATGTTTTTTGGTCAACGCTTCCGGCGCTGACTTGACCGTTTTCTTCAATTGTTTTCACTCTTTCAGTCATAACGATATGCCCTGTGCTACTGCCATTAGAACACGATAAGCACTAATCCCCGAGTGCCGTTACCATGGTAAGGCGCGACTTAAGGCGAATCATGGCCAGCGAAAACTCATCCACTCATCGTCATAAACCCGACACCAGAGCGACTAGCTGGTTTGCATCTTAAAATATTTATATAAATTTAATTCCAATAATTACAATCAGTTAAATACCAATCCGACTAAGAATCATAGCTTTATGATAATTATTTTGAATCCGCCTCGAAATTGCCTGCGTATAGATTCCTGAACGCGATATTTACCGCGTCTTAAAAAACCAAACTGACACTATATACAGGTGAAAATCATGAAAAAACAAAACATTGCAACCGCTGCCGTCATCTCCGGAATCATCGCTATGGGCGCTTCACTGATCACTGCTCCTGCCCTGGCTGCGGGTGACAAGGAAAAATGCTACGGCGTCGCTGCTGCCGGTAAGAACGATTGTGCGACTAAGATGGGTTCCTGTGCCGGCACCTCTAAGATGGACCATCAGGCAGATGCCTTCCTGGCCGTTCCTAAGGGCATGTGTGGAAAGCTGGCTGGCGGCAGTCTGACGCCTAAGTCTTAATCCCTGCTGGTGGGCAGCGGTTGCCTCGTTCGAATAGATCGAGCAACCGCTTTAAGCCACACCCTTAATCTGCTCTCTCGACTATTAACTCTATCCGATTCTTCTAGCAACTGATTCTTGCAACCTCCAACTTTTCGGTGAAGGCATCTTATGAGCGACACACAAACAATCCTCCCACAAGCCATCGGCATTGGACTTCGTTCGCCTCACTTCCAGCAAGTGCTAGAGCAACACCCTGATGCGGATTGGCTCGAGATTCACAGTGAGAATTTCTTCAATCCTGCAAGCGCGCAACGACTTATTCTTGATCAGATAGCCCCTCAGTACCCTCTCAGTTTTCACGGTATCGGCCTGTCATTGGGTTCGACAGACCCGCTCAATAGTGACCACCTAAAGCAACTGAAGGCGCTAGTTGACTGCTACAGCCCGGCTCTTATATCTGAACATTTAAGCTGGAGTTCGGTGAGTGGACAATATTTTAACGATCTACTGCCTATCCCCTATACCAGCGAGAGCCTTTTGCATTTCAGCGACCGGGTCAAACAGGTACAGGATTATCTGGGCAGAAACCTGCTGATAGAAAACCCGACTGCCTATCTGAGTTTTGACCATAGTGAATTTACCGAAGCTGAGTTTCTGGCCGAGCTACAGCATCGCAGTGGTTGTGACTTACTGCTGGATCTCAACAATATCTACGTCAATAGCATTAACCTCGGCATGAACCTTAGTAACTATCTGGAAACAATTCCCGTTGCTGCGGTTAAAGAGATTCATCTCGCTGGATTTACCCGCCAACAGCTAGATAGCGGCGAGATTCTGATCGACACCCATGGCAGCCGCGTATCCGATCCGGTATGGAGCCTATTCTGCGCATACCGCCAGCGCTGCCAGGCTCCCGCTTTAATTGAATGGGATACTGATATCCCGGCGCTATCGGTACTAATGGAAGAAGCCGATAAGGCGCGCGAGTATCAGCAGATGAGCTCTGACTGGCAGAGGGTAAGTGCATGAACCTTGCGCAGACACAGGCCGAGTTTTCCCGCAGCCTACTAGGCGGCAGCACCTCACCGATCAACTTGGCCATCAGCGGGCCTGCCCCGGCGCAACAATTACTGCAGCTGTATCGCAATAATTTTGTGATCAGTCTCACTGAAATGCTGGAGGCGGTGTTCCCTGTTACTAAACGGCTGGTGGGGGAAGAGTTTTTTCTGCAACTCTCAAAGGCCTATATTTTAGCCTGTCCGTTACGACAGGCCGCTATCGAATCTTACGGGCAAGGCTTCCCCGACTTTATCGACAACTGCCCGCAAACCGACTCCCTGCCCTACCTATCAGCTATGGCCCAGTTGGAATGGAACCTAGAACAAGCGAAGGCCTGTACGTTGAAGGAAAATTTCCCTTTCCAGCAACTCAGCGAAGTTCCCCAAACATTGCAGTCCAGCATCAGCTTTACCCTGGCGACCGGCAGCCAATTCATGCATTCAGAATTCCCCGTCTTTTCCATCTGGAAGGCCGTTCAGCAACAACAGTTTGAAGGCCTGGATATGGGCCAGAGTGAACGTCTGATTATTGTTCCCAGGCCAGTAGAAAGCGCCGAGTTGGTCCTGCTATCTGAACCCCAATTTAGATTGCTGGCGGCTTTTAGAGACAAGCAACCGCTATCCGAACTCACACTGCCGCCAGACTTTCAGGAGCTGCTCAGCGGGTGGATAAGCGCTGGAATAATTTCTGGTTTTGAACTGATTACCGAGGAGATCAAACATGATTAGCCGACTATTGAACTACTATGACTCTGCTACCGAGCAGTTGCAGCGTTGGCTAATGCCATTACTATTGTTGATGGTACGACTACTGGCCGCCGAGGCATTTTTTAAGGCCGGTCAGGTGAAGATAGCCAACTGGGACAGCACCCTGTTCTTGTTTGAATACGAATATCAGGTGCCGATCCTACCCTTTGAAGTAGCGGCATTATTGGCCACTGCGGTCGAGCTATGTTTACCACCACTACTGGCACTGGGGTTATTCAGCCGCCCCCTGGCCCTAGTACTCTTTGGTTTCAACGCGATGGCCGTTATCTCCTACCCGGTTCTCTGGGAACAAGGATTTCTGGATCACCAGCTATGGGGACTGATGTTACTAGTTACGCTGATGATGGGATCAGGACCGCTATCGGTCGATCATTGGCTACGGCGTTGGTTTGATTGCAGATTAATGGCGGATGGTGCCATGAAAGCCCAGTAGCACTGGCTTTATACAAAGGATAAGGCCTGCAGAGGAGCAAAAAATGAAGACCCGTGGTAGCGATAAAACGCCACTATTGCAACGCATGGAAGTGGCCTATCTGCAGGATCTGTCCATCTACTGGTCCAACCTGCTGCGGGTCAACAACCTGATGGTGATTCTCAACATCAGTATGTTCTTTCTCACCGGGTTGGTAGCGCAGGGTTATTACTTCACCTTTATTTCCATCGGCCTGTTAACTCTAGTAGCGATCACCACGCTGTTACCTATACCTGCCTTTCGGAAACTAGGCTATTACCTGTTCTGTTTAAGCATTGAATTACTGGCTCTCTATTTTCTGGTCAGCAGCGCTGTGTACTGGGTGCAGATGGGCGGCAAGCTTTAAACTGCGACAACAGCCCTAAACTCACCTCCCTGTAAAATCAAACTTTTTTACAATTGACCTATCCCGAACGTATCGATCTAATGGCAAAAAAATGCAGGGGAACGCAATCACATGCCTATTTTCTGGCAAGATAAAATGTCGGTCGCTAATGAGCAAATCGACGATGAGCATAAATACCTTTTTTGTCTGATCAATACTGTAGAACTCAGCCTTAAGCTGGAAGGCGAAGAGGAAACCTTAGGCCAGGTTATCGACCAGTTGATCGATTACACCCAGCTCCATTTTGATCATGAAGAAAAGATTCAGATCAAAATGAAGTACCCCCGCCATCACGAGCATCGAATAGAACACCTGCAAATTCTTGAGAACCTGCAGGTGCTGAAAGAACAGCTAACGCAAAAGACCGAAAGCAGCGGTGAAAACTCAGACGAGGTCAAATCACTGAAAAAGAAACTCAGCAAGGCCACCGAGAAAGAAATCGTGCAGTTAATGCGGGAATGGGTGTTGGATCACGTGCTGAAAAAAGATCAGGATATGACCAAATATCTCAGCCGCCTGCCCAGCAACTTCCGTTAATCCAAGGACCGCTGCTAGTGTTTAAGGCGGGTAATATCGGCAATAAATTCCGGGAACAAGAACACCAGCAGTATCACTAGCGGCAGCATATAGAAATAAAAATTCATTGCGAAGCGAATATAGGGGTGAGCGTTTTTTAGCTCCATAAAACGGTCCACCACCAGCCGTCCTTTGAGGCCAACCGTCACCGCAATCAGCAGCGTCACCAGCAAACTCGGCTCGGCTGATTCCGCCAAAAAGGCGCTGCCTAAGGTCATAGCCATCAGCGCCAACCAGACGTAATCCAAAATTTTATAGCTCGACATGGCCGGCAACCTAATCATCTCGGTTTTCATCGGTTAATCACCTTAAAACATACAGCAGTGGAAAGATAATGATCCACACTAGGTCGATCATATGCCAGTAACAGGCAATCGCTTCCATGCCTTCATGGTTATCAGCGGTATAGTGGCCTTGTTTCAATCTCATGATGGCCCATAGAATCGCTCCACCGCCCCAGAACACATGGAGAAAATGGTTGAAAGTCATGTAGTAATAAACTGTAAAGAACAGGTTGGTGTCGACATCGATACCGTTATCAGCATTCCAGTAATATTCCCAGGCTTTGATGATCAGATAAACGACCGCTGCAGATACCGTGCCCCAGAGCCAACGTATGGCCTGCTTTATGCGACCCATGCGTACCGATTTCATCGCCTTGGCAACAAAATAGCTGCTGGTCAATAACGACAGCGTATTCAGCACACCGGCAGTAGTGTTGAGCTTTAGCGGGCCCTGATCGAACAGCTCTGGATAATGCACCTTGGCAATAAAGTAGACCAAAAACATCAGCGCAAATTCGCTCATTTCGGCGAAGATGCCTACCCACACCGCACCGTTTCCCGGTACTCTGTTATCTACCGGAGGGCAATCTGCTAATACAGCCGCATCAGCATGGGGTTTATCAGGAGTCGTTGGTTGCATGACTGAATCGATTTACCTTGGAAACACAATTAATAACCTAGCGTTAAGATATGATATAGAGTGCATCTGCTGCTAGAGTTGATATATATCAAATCCGGCAGATCACTACCCCTATGAATGTACTAAAACTCGACCACTTGGTTCTGACCGTCGCTAATATTGACCGCAGTGTAGCCTTCTATTGTCGCGTACTGGGGATGGAAAAGATTGTCTTTGGCGCCGATCGCATTGCTCTCGCTTTTGGTCAGCAAAAGATCAATCTGCATCAACAAGGTCAGGAGTTTGAACCTAAAGCTCAGCGGGCAATGCCCGGCTCTGCCGATCTGTGTTTTATCACCGAGACCGATTTAGAAACCGCCATGGACCAGGTTGCCAGCCTTGATGTGAATATTATTGAAGGCCCGGTTACCCGCACGGGCGCGCTGGGGCCTATCACTTCTTTCTATTTTCGGGACCCTGATGGCAATCTGATTGAGGTATCCAACCAAGAGATCAGGCACAATAGCGGTCCGACACATATACCGTCGTAGAGCAGCTTCAACAGATTCGACTTAACAATTGGGATTCAGGAATAAGCAGATGACAAAACTTGGCATGATTAACCGCTTAAAGGTGATTAAAGAGCGGGATTTTGGCGTCTATCTGGATGGCGAACAACTGGGCGAAATCCTGCTTCCCAAAAGCGTAGTGCCCCCCGATTGCCAGGTTAACGACGAAATTGACGTCATGGTCTACCTGGATTCCGAAGATTTGCTCATTGCAACCACCGAAACGCCCAAGGTGCAGGTGGGACAAGTTGCCTGTCTGAAGGTGGTTGCCAACAGTCCCGTCGGTGCTTTTCTGGATTGGGGCCTGAAAAAAGATCTGTTACTGCCGTTTAACGAACAACAAAACCCGGTTATCGAAGGTGAGTCGGTGGTCGTATACGCCTATATCGACAACAGCAACCGTATCTGTGCCAGTAGCAAGCTGAACCGCTACCTCGATAAAACCCCGCCTAAATACAAACCTCGGCAAAAAGTAGACTTGGTGATTGCTGATCGTACCGACCTGGGGCTCAAAGCGGTGGTTAACAACAGTCACTGGGGGATGATTTTCGGTGCCGATATTTTCCAGCCTCTGCGCTATGGCCAATGCATCGACGGCTTTATCAAAGATGTACGTCCGGATGGAAAAATAAACCTGCTGCACCAGCAGCCCGGCATCGGAGCTCTGGATGCGCTGTCAGTTAAAATCCTCGCACATCTCAAGCTTAACAACGGCGTTTCACCGCTGTCCGATAAGAGCGATGCAGAAGTCATATCGCGTACATTCGGCGTGAGTAAGCGCAAATTCAAGATGGCCATCGGCGGACTCTACAAGAAGCAGCTGATCAGCATCGAAGCCGACGGCATTCGCCTGCTGGACAAACAGTCCTGAATTTATTGAGCTCAGATTTATTTACCCTCTCGACTGCTAGTGTGAGTTAAGCAACCATGAACAAAGTCATTCTGATTACCGGTGGTGGCCGTGGTATCGGGGCGGCCACCGCAAGATTGGCAGCCCAGCAGGGCTATGCTATCGCCATCAACTATTGCTCCCAGGCTAAGGCGGCTGAAACCTTGCTGCGAGAGTTACAGCAAGCCGGTGCCAACGCCATCGCAGTGCAGGCGGATGTTAGCGTTGAAGCAGAAGTGCTGGCGATGTTTACCCGGATTGATAATGAGCTGGGGCCCCTAACCGCCCTGGTAAACAATGCCGGCATTCTCGACCATCAGGCCTCTTTTCAGCAGATGACGCTGGAACGCTGGCAACGTATTTTTAACATCAATGTCATGGGCAGTTTTATCTGCGCCCGTGAAGCTATTAAGCGAATGTCCACCACCAGTGGTGGTCAGGGAGGCGCTATCGTCAACCTCTCATCCATCGCGGCCAGTCTTGGCGCCCCCAATGAATACGTCGACTATGCCGCCTCTAAAGGTGCGATCGAAAGCTTTACCGTTGGTCTGGCCAAAGAACTGGCGGGACAAGGCATTCGCGTCAATGCTGTCAGACCAGGCATCATCGCTACCGACATTCATGCCAGTGGCGGTGAACCGGGTCGGGTAGAGCGGATGAAAGACAGCGTGCCCATGGGCCGAGGCGGAGAAGCCGAAGAAGTAGCCCATGCCATCCTTTGGTTGCTCTGTGATGAAGCCAGCTACACCACCGGCAGTTTTATCGATGTCAGTGGCGGTCGAGTCTAAGCACCAGTTTTCAGGTTTTCTAATCTATTCATTAAGAGACAGCGCTATGCATCATAAAAACTGGGTCATCTATCTAAGCGGTGAAATTCATTCTGACTGGCGCGAGCGCATCATTGATGGCTGTGCTGAGCTGAAACTACCGGTACGCTTTAGCGCACCGATCACCGACCACGACAGCAGCGACCTGTGTGGCGTAAAGATTCTCGGCGAAGAGGAAAAGAGTTTCTGGCAGGATCGAAAAAGTGCCGGCATCAATGCCATTCGCAGCAACAACCTAATCAGCCAGGCCGATCTCGTAGTGGTTCGCTTTGGTCCTAAATACAAACAGTGGAATGCGGCATTCGATGCCGGTTATGCAGCGGCGCTGGGAAAATCTCTGATTACCCTGCACGATGAAGAAACCGATCATGCCCTGAAAGAAGTGGATGCCGCCGCCAACGCCACGGCCCGCACACCGGAGCAGATCGTCGAGATTCTGCAGTACGTGGTTTCTTAAACCCTAGGAATCACTCTGAACGCTAACTCTGTGCATTAAATCGGAACGCTATAAGGGCAGGTCACTGCCCTCTCGCACCACTCTGAAACCGATATCATTCAGCCCTCGGTTGGCAATCCAAGGCTCTCGGTTAGCAGTCCGCAGACCCCAGCCGCCTTCCGTCCAGGAACCTCCGCGAATAACCCGCTTGCAGTTATCCGGTCCCGTAACCGCCTTAGGGTAATCTTCGGCATGACCCTGATAAGCATCTGGCTGATAGCAATCAGCTACCCATTCCCAGACATTACCCAGCATATGGTACAGTCCGAACCGATTGGGTTTCATTGATGACACCGGTGCCGTAGCGGCATACTCCTCGCCACATACAGACTGTAGACAGTTGGCATAACCAACACCGATACGATCACCCCACCAGTATCGGGTCAAACTACCAGCGCGGGCGGCATACTCCCATTCCGCCTCGGTGGGCAAACGATAACGCTGGCCTGTTATCTTACTCAGCCATTGGGCATACGCTTGCGCCTGATGCCAGGTAATACACACCACGGGATGATCTAAAGACTGTTTAAAACCCGGTTGCAACCAACCCTTCTCGATACGAGCCATAAAGGTGCCCTCAACCACACCGGAACAGTCCCCACCAAGCTGGTAACTGGGATTGGCCTCGGAAAATACCTGGTACTGTTTACGGGTGACCTCTGTCACCGAGAGTGCCAGCGGCTGTATGAGGTAAACACGGAAGGGTTTATTGTCAGGCCCTCGTTCGTCATCCTGCCCTTCCCAGGGGAATGCCCCCATCATGAAACGTCCGCGCGGCAGAATCACCAACTTAGGGCAGTAGATACAGGGACCACCGCGGAGCAGATGATCCTGAAAGACGTTGCGGCTATCCTCTGCCTCCGTAGCAGAGGCTGAATAGGCCGACACCAACAGCAATACACTCAACCAACAAGGCGCAAATACACGCATCGCTACGCCCTCCTGACATTAGCTTTTATTTAAAAGTTTAGGCCATTTCCACGGGGATAGTTTCCAGTTTGTTTATTTACGCCGGCTATTCGATATCACAAGAAAACTAAGTCTATTATTTCGAAGCCTTTATTGGCGTTTAGAAGGGTAAGTCCAAGGCCTTACATAAATACGCCATAAAAGGTCGGCTAGCAGTAAACGCTGCAAACACCTGATCCAGATAATCATCGGCCAGCAGCTGTTCATAACTCAGATGTTGAATAGCAATAAAATCTTTACGCTTAAGATCCTCAAGCAGAGGATGGTCTTTATCAAACCCACGCGGTGGTCGCTTAAGACTGTCCCCGTGCAATTGAAACCCCTGCTCCCCACCCAAACCATGATTAAGACTGCGCAGCGCTACTTTCCATCCTTTACCCTGTTCATCGATGGCGGTACGAATGGCACTCAAGGCGGTGCTATCAGGACGCCAGATTCCAACCCCAATAAAGACCTCATCCAGCCCCACATGTAGATAGAAGCCTGGCGCATGAACATCCTTACCCTGATAGTGCCGAAATTGGATGCCAATATTGGTTTTATAGGGCGTCTTATCACGGGCAAAACGGGTATCCCGATAAACCCGCATTAATGAGCCGCCGACTTTCTTGGGGCTAGCAACAAAGTGCTCAGAGATCTGGCGCAGCAGCGGTGCCGAATCCTCAATCAAACGTAGCGACGGTTCCCTCACCAGACCTTCATAGCGGGGTTTGTTTTCTGCAAACCATTCACGGTTATTATTAGCGGCCAATTCATAAAGAAAATTGATCGTCGCCGGGGTGATGTAAGGATGACTCATTGATAGGCTCCTGCTGATTTAATCTATCCGTTGTCGCTATTTTAACTCCTAGCACTGACATCAATAGGGGTCAGCTGTTACATTTCGGCTAAAATTAACAAACTGTTAACCCCCCTAATACATTGCCAAGGAAGCAGATAAAATGAAGGAGATCCCCCTAAGTGAACTCCCCTTTCACAACCTGGTTAAAATCCTTCAAAAGATCCCCTTTTACCGCGACGTTTACGCCAGAAATTGCGGGCAACTGCAGTTCATGCTGCAACACTCAAAAATCATCTATCTGGAACCCGGTGAAACCATTATCAAAAAAGGAGAGATAGATTTCTGGATCTACAGCGTCGTCAAAGGACTGTTACGAGTTTCCCCCGATGACAGCGGCAATCCTGACACTGTAGTCGACTATATAGCACCGGGGGAAATGTTCGGAGAGTTGGCCGTTATTCTGGAAACCGCTCGCAGTGCCACTGTCAGCGGAGATGAAAACAGCAAACAGATTATCCTCTTTGGCTCTGATTTTTCACCATTCGGAGAACTGGACGATTTCAGCCGCATCGCCCTGCATACCAAATTAATTTTTTATAAACGCGCCTTGAGGGTCACCTATAAGCGTCTGATCTGTTATCAGATTGACCACCCAGAGCACGAATTCACCCACCAGTCCCTAACCCCTGATCCCTATACAGGTAAAACAGAGACTCTGGAAGAGCTAAAGTTCTACCATCAACAGGCCATGCACCTGGCCGGTATGCTGCAACAATGGAATCAAGCACTGGAAATTGAATTCGCCAAGCAGCATCCGAGTATCAATTTGGCGCCTCCAAAATAACACTACACTTTGTATGTATAAAGCTCGATTTATCTGTACAATCCGATAAGAATCAACCTGTTGTCCTACTAAATATAACAAGCGCTGAGCATTAAGGCAGGGGATTTTTATGTGTGCAGGATATCTAGAATCTGTTAAGAACGATCTATCTTGTTTTTTTAACCGTATAGAAGAGCAGCAACTATCAACGGTCGAAATGGATGCGGCCTGGGTGGAGATCAAAGCCAACATCTACGATGGCTGCCCGAAAACATCCAATTTCTGCAGTGGTTTTGAAAGGCTGGTAAATAGCAGTACAGAGAGATACAACCAACTGAGAGTAAAAACAACTGGTCAGCATCCCCCCCGGGGAATGAGGCCCTTCGACAGCCAAAAAGAAGGCCTCTTCACTGCCGGAAATCCTTATGAACAACCAGGCTTTTAGGATGATCCGGCTCCTGCCAATTCCAATGTTGAGCAATAACAAATAAACACATAGTTACGATATGATTTTTCACCATATTCAATCCCCCCAAATTTAAGGAAATATCTGCATGAAAAAAATAGTGACCGTAGCAGCAGTATTTGGACTAATTAGCGCGAGCGGCGCCTGGGCTGACGGCATTGTACTCACGAAAGTGAAAGACGATGCAGAACTGCTTAAAGGCGTAAACCGTTGCCAGGCAATGGTTGATACCTTGAATAAGGCTGAGCCACCTCGGAATCTAGGCGGATACTTCCATATGCAAACAGTAATGGATTACGTAGCCAAGGACTCTACCTCCTACCAGCAGGGTCAGGAAATCACCCAGAAGGTCTTAGAAGCCGCAAATCCCATTGCCATGGAACAGATGGTCGCCGTTTGCCTGCAGCGCACCGGTGCGGTACTTCATGAATTAGCCATGAATAAGGCCCATGAACTCAGTGATAATGCCAGCGAACTGGTTAAAGATTTCTAATAGTTAAAGCCAGCACGGTACCTCCATATTCACGAGGTTGCCGTGGTCAAGTAAAACTGACAAGAGCGCGCTACGCTATCAGTTAACGCGCCCTACTTACTAAACCCTTCTTTCTAAGCAGCACTATCTGAACTCATCAGCAAGTCCGGTAATCCCCCCGAAAACAAGCAAAAATGCTTATTATTTGATTGAATTCAATAACTCAGCTACGTCAGCTTTTTTTACATATTGTCCGGCTAGCACCGGCCTCCATCTTATACAAACCCCAAAACTGCTTGAAAAACAACCAACAAAATATACCGGTTCGCTTTATGCGTGCATACCCGTAAAACAAAATTGATATAAACCAACTATCTAGACCCCTGATAAATCCCCAATAAAGGGTGATAAATATGACCACAAAAAACTCGTTGCTTCCAATTGGGCAAGCCATTGCGGTTGTCGCTCTTGTAGCTTTCAGCAATCAAGCTGCTGCGGTAATTATCGACAGTTTCGAAGCACCCAATGCAGTGGGGGCTGCTCCACTCCCCCCAGCCATCGTAGTATCGGGCAATGTAACCGTTGAAACAGGCTCCGGCTTTCTAGACGGTTTTGGCGGGTCCCCCACTACCACTGTGATGGCAACCCACGGGGCTCAGTTTGCCTATTTAACCAATGGTCCTGGTGCGACCGGAGCGGGCGACTCTGGGGTTGATCGCACTGGTGATGGCGCTGCTGAGAGTGATGTTGCCATCATGACTGTTGGTTTTGCTGCTGCAGCCGGCGATATGGTGTCCTTCGACTGGGACCTGTTGACAGAAGAAATTTCTGGCGGGGTACCCGACCCTTTCGAGATTCTGCTGGATGGGGCGACTATCCTTGCTGGCGCTATCGGCTTTGATAACGGGACCTTTCCGAGTGTGGTGGGATTTAGCGATGTAGAAATTGTCGGCCCGGATGGATCAAGCTTCTTTGACGGCCGCTTAGGCTGGGCCTCCTTTTTATCAGGGCCATTGACTGCTGGTGCACATACTCTGGAGTTTTTCGTAGGTGATGAAGGTTTTTTGGATGGGACGCCTGATGATATCGTCGAGACCGCTCTACTAGTGGACAATATCGAACTAACAACTCCACAGGTTTCAGTGCCAGAACCTGGTACTTTAATGCTTAGCATTATTGGCTTAGCCGGATTAGGCATGCGCCGTTTTAAAAAGGCCTAATCCAGTAGCATAAGGTTAGTTATATTGAGACCTCCCGCAGCAATGCCGGGAAGTTTTTCATTGAAGCAGGTGATTATCGCTAGAGGCTCAAGTCCTGCGTATTTTGCTTCTATAACAGCCCAGCCTGACTTCACTCAGTACCCTCCCCCGCATCAAAACCACTCTAGCGTTAACCCCCCCCCCTTCCGGCCAATCCATATGCGGCCACTGATACTCAATTGTTACAACTTGGACCCGACTCATCATTGAGCCATTTCTTTTTTTTGGCGGTAAATTACCCAGGATCCATCAGGAAATGGCGGGAGGGGAGGCTGTAAAGCGATTAAAACAATCTGCTTCTTACTTCCAAGGAATCCAAACACTCTGCCTGCCCCACAAGGTAATCTATAGCCAACTGATTTTTATACCCTAAAACCCATAACCGATAGCCTTCTCACCCGATTAAGAACGCTACAAAGTGTAACGCATGTTAGCCGTCCGACAGGAGCTGCCCCCCTTATCCTTGATTCCACGGATCGCGTGTAGTGGTTCCAACCATATACATTAGACAATCAACATTTACGTTCCATAGCCTCATTGTCGCACTTATTCTATGAATCCCCGTATTTCAATATTTTTAGTATTCTTCTGGACAGTCATCCGCTCTCCCTTTACCAACCCACCCTGTTCGCGACTTAAGCGGTTACATTGATCAGGCCGTCTTCCGATGCGGTTTGCTTGAAGGTTTCCTTGGTAGAACTCAGCGCCGTTTCCTGCTCTTCCCCTGTCAGGTCTCCGCTAATGGCGGCTTAACCTCTACTTTTGGCGCCCGATAAAAAAGGGAGGATTACCAACCGGCAGTCATAGAAAAGTCAGAGAAAGTGTTTAAACCTCAGAGTGCCAGACTCCAAGCTGACTAATGCTAGCCAAAATCGGTCATTACGGGCTAGGATTGAACTGCGCGATTTTCATTCCACGATCGTTGGGCAATGCATTAATAAAAGATCAAAGCCTGCATCCCCAATTGCAGTTAAAAATAACACCCCAGCAAAGGTCTAATGACGACAGGGAGTAAAGGACATGTTTATCTGGATCTTGGTTATGGTGGTTTTGGCCGCCTTTTGTGTCTACAACTGGGCGGCGCTAGGACAACGAATGAAGGGGCGCAATCTCTGGGCTGTCCTAGCCTGGTCAGCCGCCGCCCTGGTAGCCTGGCAAACTGCCTTGGAAACAATGAGGCTAAATCAGATTCTGTCTTTCATGGTCTTATTACTGGTTCTGCTTCTCGGCTACTACCAACTGCGAAGAAGCAATCCCATGCCAAAACGAACAGCGCTGCCGAAAAAAAACCATTCGAAGAGAAAACGACCAAAAAAGCATCATTAACAGCATTGGCAAGCCACTACTGATAACGGCTTAATCGCTACTTTTGGCATTCGCTAAAAACAGAAATATTCGCGTTGGTGTCGTCGACGCTACTCATTAGCACCTTTATCACCCATAGCCGCCGGGCCTTTAACATCCAGATAACCCCGCTGAATCGCCCCTTCCAGCGCCTGCGCTGCCAGCACCAGTTCATCGTAGCTATGTCTCAGCTCGGACAGACGTCGAATCTGATCCACTGAAGGCTTCTCCCCTGCTGAGATAGCGGCGATATCAAACAACTCTTTCAGATAACTGGCGCGAACACCGGCCACCATTTTAGTGACTGGCGTTATATCTTGCAGCGACAGTTCGGGTATCACCGGGTTGATCACTTCCCGGTTGATATCACGGATGTGCTTGTCGATTTCCAGCAGTAAGCGATTATTGTCCATAGCGCGCTATTTCCTTAAATATTAATGGCTGTCTTCAGAGGCCACTGTCGATCCCTGATCGGAGTCTTTACGCTGCATACCATAAAGGCAGGCCAGATCCTCGAGAACAAGATAGTTAATCGGTACCACTAGCAGGGTGACCAGGGTCGCAAATAAAATACCGAAGCCCAGAGACACCGCCATAGGGATCAGAAATTGCGCCTGGGTGCTCTTTTCAAAGATCAGCGGCATGAGTCCAGCAAAGGTCGTCAACGAGGTCAGCAACACCGGACGGAAGCGAGCCACACCCGCCATCCTGACGGTGCGATGGAGGCTCTCCCCTTGCTGGCGATGACGGTTAATATAATCCACCAGTACCAGTGAATCATTCACCACCACCCCCGACAGCGCCAACATTCCCATCAGACTCATAATGGTCAGATTCATCCCCATCACCCAATGCCCGATAATGGCCCCGACAACCCCGAAAGGAATCACCGACATTACGATAAAAGGCTGAACATAAGACTTAAAGGGGATCGCCAACAAGGCATAGATAACAAAAAGTACGAAGATCACCCCCCAGAATAGACCACTGAAAGAATCCCGCTGCTCTTTGGCTTCGCCCTCAAAGCTAGAGCTGATACCAGGATAATCAACAATACGCTGTTGCACGAAGGCGGCTAGATCGCGGTTAATCGCCGGCACATCCGCTGTATCTTTATTCACATCGGCACTGATGTTAACGGTACGACGACGGTCGATACGGCTAATAGACGAGGGGCTGCGATCAGCACTGACCTCAGCCACCTCCCGAAACGGCACTTCCACCCCACTATCGGTGCGGATCATCATGGTATCCAGCGTCTGCAGCGAGTTACGCTCATCGGCAGGGTAACGCACTAACACTTTGACATCGTCACGGCCGCGCTGAATGCGCTGGATTTCAAAACCAAAAAAGGCCTGACGCACTTGCCGGGCAATATTAATCAAATCGACGCCCAGCAGCGCCCCCTCAGGCTTTAAGCGGATCTGTAATTCCTGTTTACCGTTGGATAGTGTATCAGCGATATCAAAGACTTCAGGATAGGTCGCTAACCGCTGTTTCAACTCGGTCGCAAAACGCTTGAGCTGGTCAAAATCATTACCGTTAAGCTGAATATCAATGGGATCACTATAGCGGCCAATCTCAGCCCGGTAGTTGATGCTCTCTGCTCCGGGGATAGTACCGATCATTTTGCGCCACTCTCGTACCAGCTCCGAACTGGTGATTTCCAAACGACGATGTTCTGGCGGCACAATCTCAAAAATAACTCGCCCCAGATGACCCGCAGCCGAAGATCCCGCGGAGCCGGAGGTCGATAGTACATGAGTGATAAGACTGTCTCCGGTGTCTTCTTCGCGATACCTGTCCTGCAGTTTTTTAGCGGCCAGAGTGATCTGTTCCACATAACGATCAGTAATAGCAAAGGGCGTACCGGCTGGCATAGTCAAGGTGGCACGGGCCAATTCACTTTGCACCCTTGGAAAAAACAAAAATTTAGTCCATCCACTGACCACCGTGGCAAACACCAGCAGACTGAATCCGAAAATAATCGACAGCGCTAGATAGCGATGTTTTAGCACCCGATTAAGAAACGGGCTGTAGAAGCGGTGAATGGCTATCTCCAGCCCTCGAGCAATGGTTTGCTGGGCTCGGGATAACCAATTATCATCGGAAGGGGGTTTCAAGTACCGTAGATGAGACGGCAAAACCAGTTTTGATTCGACCAGAGAAAAAATCAGCACCGGTATCACCACCAGTGGAATCTGTTCAAACATGACGGCCCGACGCCCTTCCACCATCAATAACGGAATAAAAGCAGCAATCGTAGTGAGAATACCGAAGGTTACGGGAACGGCCACCTCGTGGGTCCCATTGATAGCGGCAGTAAGACCGTCCTCACCACGACTAAAGTGACTATAGATATTCTCTCCGGTGACTATGGCGTCATCCACCACGATGCCAAGCACAAGAATAAAAGCGAACAGACTGGCGATATTGAGCGATACCGACAGTTCCGCCATCATCAGGAAGCCACCCATAAAACTGACCGGAATTCCTGCACAAACCCAAAATGCGACCTTTGGGCGCAGAAACAGCGCTAACAAGATCAGCACCAAAACTCCTCCCTGAAGGGCGCTATTGGTCAGGGTCTGTAATCGTGCTTTGACAATTTTTGAGCGATCCCGCCAAAAATCCAACTGCACGCCTTTAGGTAGCTGCTGCCGTTTCGCTTCGATATAGGTTCTGACGGCTCCAGCGACAATAATGGAGTTTTGTTCCCCCACCCGGTAAATATCCACCGCCATAGCAGGAAGACCGTTAAAGCGAATTTTCACCGGATTATCTTCGAAACCATCAACAATAGTAGCGATATCCCCCAACTCTATGCGTGAACCATCACTGCGGCTGACAATAGGAATCCGCTTAAAGTCGTCGATGCTATAGGCCTGTCCCTTCGTACGGATCAGGATATCCGCTCCCTCGGTACGTATATTCCCAGCGGACAAATCGATAGAACCGCTTCTCACCGCTTCCGCCACCTGGGCCAGGGTCAGGCCATATTCCCGCAGAATATCCTCAGAGACCTCGATAGCGAGTTCATAATCCCTGAGGCTATCCAGAGCCACCTGTGTCACGTCAGGAAGTGCCGACAGATCATCGCGAATCTGCTCCGCCAGACGGCGCAATTCCATCTCGGAACGGTCACCATAGACCACGGTGCTGATCACCCCATGGCGACGTGTTTTAACGCTGACAATGGGCCGTTCGGCGTCATTGGGGAAGGTACTGATGGCATCCACACGAGATTTAATATCATCCATCAGGTCCCGAGTTTCATAGCCGTCGGCCACTTCAACCTGCACCACAGAAGCCCCTTCGCCGGAGCCGGACTTCATCTCTTCAATGCCTTCCAGATCCTGAATCGCCTCCTCGACTCGAATAGTAATTCCTTCTTCTGCTTCCCGTGGGGTGGCGCCGGGATACATAACCCGCACCACAATCACATCCAGCTCTCCTGAGGGAAAAACTTCCAACGGAATACGGCCATTGAGAGCATTGGCCCCCAACAACAAGATCACCACCATTAACAGATTGGCGGCAACCGGATTTTTGGCAAACCAAGCGATCATGCCTTTCATAGCTGCATGCCAGGGCAGTGAGTCGATTGGTGATCGGAGTACTGCATAGTTAGCCTGCTATTGCCTGAGACCTGACGACTTCCGGTTGCCGCTGTGCGCCATCGGGTTTCACCCTATCCTTCGTGTTAGGGGTCGGTGTTTTATCGATGCGGTTTGACGGCCCACTCTGACCAGCGATAGGTTCGCCATCAATAATAGCCCGCACGGCTATGCCATTCGCGCCGGTCCCCATGGGAGTGAGATTCAATAGACTTCCAGGCTCAATACCTTCACGCACCACCACTGAATCTTTATCCATCCATACCGGTTGTATTAGCCTGTGCTGCAGCTGACCATTATGGATCAGCAATATCGAGTTATCCTGGCTGAGAGCAATACGGGAGAAGACAAACACATCCTTTAACAAGCGCCCTTTGATTCTGGCTTTAACAAACTGGCCAATTTTTAGCGGCGGATTACCCTGAGGATTAAGGCTATAAGGATCTTCTATCTGCGCCACTACAAACAGCTGGCGGCTGTCCTCATCGATGGCGCCTTCAACCCGGATGACCTTACCGGACCAATGATAGCGATGGCGACCGATCCGAGCTTCGAGGGACACTTCAGGCAAATTATCGTGACTTAACTCCCCGCCCCGGTATTGTTCCGGTAACTGGATGTACTCCAGCTGGCGGCTGTTCAGCGGCAACCGCACCTCTACGTAATCGACAGCAAACAGGTCTGCCAAAGGCGTGCCCGATGCAACCACCTGCCCCAGATCCACCTGTTTAGTGAGAACACGCCCACTATAGGGAGCCGTGATGCGAGTACGCTCCATATTCAATTTTGCCGACACCAAGCGCGCTTGTGCCGACGCGATGGTCGCCTCGGCTGCGGCAACTTGAGGCTTACGCAGAACCAGTTCACCGGCAATACCTTTGCCTAAACGCTTCCAGTCACGCAAGGCCTGCTCTGCCCTGGCCCGTTCCTGTTTGAGCCCTAGCTGCGCCTGCACTAGCTCTGCCTTAGCGATATTCAATTCGGCCTGATAATCCCGTGCATCAATTCGAACTAATTCTTCACCGGCTTCAAAGAAAGAACCTTCACGGAACTTATCTGATATTTCTACTATTTTTCCAGCCACCTGAGAGATCAGCTGACTCTGGGTTCTAGGACGGACCACGCCGTAGGAATCCAACTGAACTTGGAAATCTCGTGGCAACAAGCGCGTCCCTTCTACGCTAACGAACTGTTGGCTGCGCTGATGAGCGCGCTTTGTTTCGGGCTGATGGTTCAAAATGTAATAAACACCGTAGCCACTAACCGCCAGAACCAGCAGCGGAAGAAACCATCTTAGTCCCTTCATTGCGACTGACTCCCTCTACCCTGCAGCGCTTGCCCAGCAGATTCTGCATCGACACTTGTGCTATCCAAGTCAGTGTTAGTTTGTTGAGCCATAAAGTCGCCACCTAAGGCAAGATAAAGGTTAATTCGGTTTTGCAGTAGCAGATTTCTAGAATTCAAATAAGTACTCCGGGCATTGAAGGCCCGTCGCTGTGCTTCTAGTACTGTAATATAGTCGACAAGCCCAGACAGATACTGTTCAAAAGCCAGGCTTTCCGCGAAGTCAGACTGCTCTGAAGCCAGGTTCAGCGCGGCTACTTCCAATAGCAATTGTTGCTCCTGTTGTAACGCCGATTCTACCTCAGAAAAAGCCTGGAGCACGACGCTGAGATATTTAGCGCGCGCTTCCTCTGCCTCGGCAACAGTGCGCTTTTCCAATGCTTCCAGGCGGCCGCCATCAAACAACGGCTGCGTCAGTGAGGCCAAAGCAGTCCAGATCAAGCTATTGCCCTTAAGGAAGTCGGCCAAGTTGTCACTATTGATGCCAACATCACCGCTCAACCGCAGGCTCGGGAAACGATCTTTATGGGCCCGTGATAAGAGCGCCAAGGAACGATCAAAACGCAGCGCTGCGGCCCGAATGTCTGGGCGCCGTTCTAACAGCGCAGATGGCAGACCTGCGGGGACTGGCGCAGGTAATGAGGGCAGCTCGGTAGCAGAATTCACCTGGCCTGCGGGGTATCGCCCCAGCAGCAATTCCAGGTCACGGCTACTGTCTCCCACGGCCTGCTTACGGACCGCCAATCGACCTTGTTCAGCCGCCAGATTGGCTCGGGCCAAATGAATATCTAAAGCATCAATAATGCCGGAGCCATAACCTTCTTCCAGCACCCCTAGATTTTTCTCAAGATTGGCGACCAGCTCTTCACTCAAGCGCAACTGGATACTCGCCTCTACCCCTGTAAACCAAGCTTTGGCGGTGTTGGCGGCTAAGGACAGACGGGCCGCAGTAAGGTCTTGCCGTAAGGCGCCAGCGGCCAGCGCCGCTCCCTGCTGACTATCGGAGAGCTTATTCCACAGATCCAACTCCCAGGAGAATGCCAGCCGGCCATCGACGTTATCAGAGATACTGTGACGGCCGTTACTGGAGCGCCGACTGCGACTAGCGCCCAGTTCGGCATCCACTTGCGGTTTTAGATCCGCACCCGCCACTTCGGCCTCAGCGAGACCCGCCAGCAAGCGAGCGCGAGTACTTTGTAGATCAGGGTTATGACTAATGGCCTCAGCGATCAGCTGTTTGAGACTGGCGTCGGCGAAATCCTGCAACCAGCCCTGATCGCTCAGGTCTGCGGGGTTGGATAATTGCTGCCAGTTTTCTGGAGTATTTACTTCTGGCGCATCTACGAGTGGTTTTTTGGCGGATGTGAAAACACAGCCTCCCAACAGGATGGCGCTAAATAGCACTGCCCATTTTGCTGTCATTGAACTTGTCCATCCACTCGGTGAGACATTCCTGACGCTGCCATTGTTAACTATTCAGTCCGGTATCGGTCCCAAGTATCAATGCTAAACAGCTGTTTTACAACACTGAATAGGTGGCGGTGCATTCCAGGATTTAGCCCTAACAGGTTAACAGCAACGAGCAGAACTGAACCAGCAACAGTCTTATCTATCCGCGTTATTCCTTGTTCTGAAAGCTACCCATCAATTGAAGACCTATTCGGTTGCGACGAATCAACGCAAACCGGTAGAATCTGATCCTCTATCACGGATAGATACTCGAATTATACGCGGCTAATCATTGGAGACCGAAGATGGCGCATGGCTCAAGGAAGGCGGTGGTAACGGCCATCGTAGCAAACAGTATTGTCACCGTAATCAAGTTTGCTGCCGCTGCAGTAGGTGGCTCGGCATCGATGATGAACGAAGCCGTTCACAGTTTAATGGATACCTTAAACCAAGGCTTCCTGCTCACCGGCCTAGTGGTGGCTGAACAACCGGCTGACCAACAGTATGCCTTTGGCCATGGCCAAAAAAAGTATCTATGGAATCTCTGGAGCGCTATTGGACTGTTCTCCATCGGTTGCGGCCTAGGTTTGGCCCATAGCTGGCATAGCCTGCATGATATGCATGCCGTCGAAGCAGTGGAAGAGACACTTATTTTAGGTTTTATTTCCGCTTTCTGGCTGAGCTTGGTGGTGCTCTTTATTGCCACCTTGCTGGAAGGCTACTCTTTCGTTGTCGCCGCCAAAGAGTTCTGGCTACGGATGCGCGCGGAAGGCCTGTCGAATCCCTTTCGCTACCTGCTGCAATCGGATGACCCGACTCTGGTAGCGGTGGTACTGGAAGATTCGGTAGCGATGATCGGACTAGTGATGGCCGCCTGCGGAATTATCCTGTCTGAAGTGACTGGCGATCCACTGTGGGATATTTTGTTCTCCGGTGCCATCGCCCTGATGCTGGGCTTTATAGCCTTTTATCTGGGCTACATGAATATGAGATATCTGGCGGACATGCGTGATAGTAAAGCGGAAAAGGCATTCGCTGCGCTAGCCGCCAGTCATACGGAAGTGGAAAGCTGCCATGATATCCGCTCCATCATCGTCGACGAGTCTTATACCCTGCTGGTAGCAGAAATTGAATTACGAGAAGAGGCGATAGTGAGCGGACTGCTGCAACAGATCAGCGAGAGAAAAGAAGCGCTGTTAAGTACCGTTCCGGCATCAAGGGAGAGGGATCTAGCGCTGAATGAATACATCGATTCCAGAGCAGCCGTCGAGGCCACCCTGGCGCGAACGGAGCAGATTATCCAAGAGCTAGAAACAGAACTGCAACAGCAAGCACCGAATGTTCGCCATATCACCATCGAAGTGAAAGGAATCAGCGCTGCGGCGGCAATCGAGGCTTAGGGGAAACTACGTTTCTCAAAAAACGTCAATTATTGATTTGAATTCTACTGCAACCGGCTACGAATATTTTCCACCCGGTTGCGGTTAGCGTTCATATCGCTATGGCCGACACGAGATGCGGAACGGATATAATATTGATTTTCGCCCTCCGCCTTGCGCACCTCTAGGTCATCAACAAAACCAAATACCGATGAGGTAAAAGTGGCTGCCAGGTACTGTTCATCTGCCTGCAAGATAGTGCCGCCCATAGCAACAATAGCGGCTTGTATTCTTTGTATCTGGCTGTGGTCGTCTAAGGGTTTCACTGTTAACATTTCAACACGATGAGCGCTATTCTCTGCCGCTTCACTGCTGATGCAGTTGGGTGTTGACGGGCAAGCTTGCAACCGTCCATCAACTAAACCTGGAGAGCTCCCTGCACGGGATACGTGGCCTTTATAGAAAAACAAACCTGCGACAACTATCAACAGTAGCAATATCAGTACAGCCGCAACCGCCGCCAAAATCTTAATCCAACCCATCAATAAACTTCCTCAATATTTCAATTAGTCGCTTTTAGCCGATGGCATCGGCTGCTTCAGAATACGCCTTGCTGCCCAAGACAAAAATCATTGCTTTGATCATCCCAATACCAACAAGCATCGGCATTGATATGAACACCTCCGCGCCACAAATCATAGCTATTATGATCACGCCAGTGGCCTTGTCTCTGCATCAGGTCAATTGCCCTGGATGTAAGTTGATATGCGGTGGACTCTCTTGGGTTTTTCGAATTCGGCACAGATTCCCGGGTTAACAATGGGTAATCCATGGTACACAGCAGATCGAGTTCCTTTTGCACCCACAAATCTCCCATAAAGGGAGCCTCTTCCAATTCTTGCAAACTCAGAAATATGCGTAAAAAGTTCATCGGTCCTTTGAGCAACCTCTGATAATTCTGTCCGGCACTGGCGCCCTCCGGCAAGCTCCCCTGGGAGTCCAAATCGATCAGTCGTTGTTTATGAACCGGCAACTCTGCCAAAGGCTGGTGGACTGAACGCAACAACCACCACTGGGTCTTGGTCAAACCATGACGTTTGAACGGATATTCCTCCGCCAGTCGTTTTAACGCTCCTTGCATAAAGGCAAACCCCGGAACCTCTTGTTTAATGACACTAGCCAGCATCTCAGGAGTATCAGACGTTAACATCTGCCATAGTCCTGCGGCAGTCTGTCGTTGTTCTGCCTGAACAGGTTGCCGTAATGGATAGAGCCCCTGTAACTGCTCAAGGTTCAAATCACCCAAACCATGAAAATGCGGAACCTCGGTATGCTGATCAATACAGATTAGATACACAGGCGGCAGATCCGGGCATTGACCAAGAGC
This sequence comes from Motiliproteus sp., assembly GCA_036960175.1. Taxonomy (GTDB): domain Bacteria; phylum Pseudomonadota; class Gammaproteobacteria; order Pseudomonadales; family Balneatricaceae; genus Motiliproteus. The sequence goes on from JBALWH010000003.1 coordinate 43,663, forward strand.
GTTAAGAATTTCAATCAGCTGCAGCTGGTCATAGAGGTCATGCTCGAACCACAAGGTTATCTGGTCGAATTCAGCCAACCTGTCAAACACCTGCTTTCGCTGCTGAAAATCTTGCCGCACCGAGTCGTAACTTAGTTCTGTATCAGGTTCAGTGGCCGTCACCGCTTGCCACAAAAACTGCGCTCGCAGGGCTGCATACTGATCAAAGGGCAGATCCTTTACCGGTCCATCGTGGAGCAAATCCCGCCAACAGAGTATCTCACCCTTGATAGTTTCGATGGCTTTTAGCATTTCACCGGTGCAATCACCGTTAGTGATATGGAGGTCTCTGGCATCATTGCTCGATTGTGTATCGCTCATCTATTCTTCCCTGTGAATTCTTTTAGAGGCAAAGCTCTAACCAGCGTTCGATACCGGCACTGCGGTACTTGTGACGATTAATAATCAGATACAGATTACGATAGAAATCCCGTCCTGAAACTTCGAGAGGCACTAATGAACCCTGTTTAAACGCTTCGGCTAACGCAATACGGGACAGGCAACCAATGCCAAACCCAGCTTCCACCGAGCGTTTGATTGCCCCAGTATTCTCCAGCTCCAACAATACATTCAGATTCGACAGCAAGCCATGCATAGCACGATCAAAGGTCTGACGCGTGCCTGAACCCTGTTCCCTAAGTATCCAGGTAGCGCCCTGCAGATCGGTGTCACTGATTGATTTTTTCTTAGCTAGAGGGTGCTCGGGGGCACAGAATACCACCAGCTCATCCTGCCGCCAGGGCATGATCTCCAGTTCAGAATGCTGAATTTCACCCTCAATCAACCCCACGTCCAGATCGAAGTTAACCACCCGCGCGGCAATCGCCGTGGTATTAGCCACTTCGAGGTTTAACTTGGCACCAGGATTAGCGTTCATATACTCCACCATCAAACCGACTACCAAGTAGTTACCGATGGTCAGGGTCGCACCTATCTTCAACTGGCCCACTGACTGGTGACGTTGCAGGTCTAATTCCAGCGCCTGGGCGCGCTCCAGCAAAGCCTCGGCTCGAGGCCTCAGTAAACGACCTAATTCGTTGATCTTCAGCCGTTTGCCAATGCGATCAAACAAGCGGATATCATATTGCCGTTCCAGATCTGATAGAGCACCACTGGCGGCAGACTGAGACATCGAAAGGCTTTCAGCGGCACGGCTAATATTGTCGAAATGAGCCACGGCGAGAAACACTTCGAGCTGACGAAGACTGTATTTCATTATCTGTATTTCCGATATGCATATTCGTTATTACCCATTTTACCGATAACCAGAAGTAAAATAATATTCATTTATCGACAGACTGTTGCTATTTTTAGAACTTTATGGAATATACGAAGGTAATAAGACATGTCCACCATTGGTAACGAAACCGTGCTCAGCGTCCATCACTGGAACGACACACTATTCAGCTTCACCACCAGCCGAGATCCCGGTTTTCGGTTTAAGAATGGGCATTTCACCATGATCGGTATTGAGCACGAAGGCCGCCCATTGATGCGCGCCTACAGCATTGCCAGCGCCAACTATGAAGAACAGCTGGAATTTTTCAGTATCAAGGTAGCCGATGGTCCACTGACCTCGAAGCTGCAAAAGATACAGGTGGGCGACCAGATTCTGATCAGCCGCAAACCCACAGGCACACTGATCAATGATAACTTGCTGCCTGGGCGTCACTTGTATCTGCTCAGCACCGGTACCGGCCTGGCACCTTTTATGAGTATCATCAAAGATCCGGAGATCTACGAACAGTACGATAAGGTTATTCTCACCCATGGGGTGCGAGAGGTCTCTGATCTGGCCTACTCCGATCTGATTCGTGATCATCTGCCAACTAACGAATACTTTGGCGATATGGTGGCTGACAAGTTGCTTTACTATCCCACAGTAACCCGCGAAGAGTTCCGCAACCAAGGCCGACTGACGGACCTGATGCGCAGCGGCAAACTGGCCCAAGACCTGGGTTTACCTGATTTAAATCCTGAAAATGATCGTTTTATGATCTGCGGCGGTCCCAGTATGCTGAAAGAAAGCTGCGAAATTCTGGACCAAATGGGCTTTGTCGAAGCCCGCCAAGGTGATCTTGGCCACTACGTCATTGAACGTGCTTTTGTTGAACGCTGAAATACCTCTCTCCCGTCCTTCTCAGCGTTGATACTCTTCCCGGTGGTTTCGGCCACCGGGTTTTTATATCCTTACCATTCATATGCTTATATTAGCCAACGGCTAAAACACCTCCTATGGTATTAGAACCATCTAATTTTTTGGTTCTGAAGTGCCATGGCCGACTCCCACCGATATCTTTAGCATGATAAAAATCAATTCCGCACTGGCTATAACAAAAATTTCAGCGGATCTGTTAGTCAGGATGCTAGGGCAAAACCAATGGACAATGTCTTTTCCAATTCCTCAGCGAGGAAGTTCGTGTCCTTGCTTGCCTATCTACTACTCACTTTGGTGCTGGTCTTTCCTACCTCCGCACAGAGCGCACCGCCCTATCAAGAGTTGATTGAAGAGTTATTCCCCAAGGCCACCCGTATTGATGAGCAACTGCAAGACTTCCCCGTCATACCGGTTTATCAGCTTAGTGAACTGATTGGTTATGCCTACCAATCCAACGATCTCAATGATCTGCCTGGTTTTTCTGGCAAGCCCATCAAGCTACTGATTGGCCTTGACACCAAAGGCCGCTTTACCGATATACGCGTGCTGGAGCACCACGAACCGGTATTCCTGCACGGCCTTGGACAAAAGCCTCTGTTCGATTTTATCGCTCAATACCAAGGACGCTCCCTCACCGAACATCTGGTTATCGATAGTAATAAAACTAACGACCCTGAGGGTAACGGCCCGGTCTACATTGATGGTGTCACCAAGGCCACAGTGTCCGTGATCATTATGAACGACACCATTTTGTCCACGGCCCTTCAGGTCGCACGAAAAAAACTGGAAGGCTTTGCCCAGCAAGCCGCTGCCCGCCCCCGCATGAACGTCTACCAACCACTGAACTGGCAGCAGCTGGTGGACCAGGGGTATATCCAACACTGGCGGCTGGATGCTGAAACAGTGGGAAATGAGCTGGGCCAGACCCTGGACAGCTACCTTGAATTAGACGCAGAAAACCAACCTGACTCTGCCTTTTCTGACATTTATTATGCCTATCTCAACGCCCCGACGATTGGCCGTAATCTACTTGGCGAACAGGGATTCGAGCGTCTATTGAACAGCCTTAAAACCGGCGAGCAGGCGTTTATGGTGATGTCACAGGGGCTCTACCCTCATGTCCCTAAGGATTTTAAGCCGGGCACCGTACCCGGTCGAATCGCCCTGGAACAAAACAAGCTGTCTGTCGAATTACGTGATTTGAACACTTTAGGGGAAGAAATATCCATTATTGCCGAAGGCACCCCGAAACTTGCCAATGCACACCTGTTCCGAGTTAAAGGCCATGCTGGGTTCGACCCCGGTTCTGAAGCATCGTTGAAGCTCAACATTGATCTTAAAAGAAACCATCTGATACGCGATATGGCCGAATTCAGCTCCTCTTATCAATTGCCGGGAAAGCTATTCGAAATTGTCGATATCGAGGAAGAAGAGAAAGCTCCATTGTGGCTGATGCTCTGGCAAGATCGCATCCCCCAGATCGTTATTGTCTTGCTCTCGCTGATGGTGCTGACCTATGCGTTTATCTATCAGCACCAGCTGAGCCAAAAGAAATGGTTCCATGCATTCCGCTGGGGCTATCTATGGTTCACCCTGCTGTTCCTTGGCTACTATGCCCAAGGACAACTTAGTGTCGTCAATATCTACACCCTTTTTCTATCCCTCTACGAAGGCTTCAATATCCAGGTTTTTCTGCTTGACCCGGTTATTTTCATCCTCTGGATTTATACCTTTATTAGTCTGTTCCTCTGGGGCCGGGGACTATTCTGCGGCTGGCTTTGCCCCTTCGGCGCGATGCAGGAGATGGTTTCATGGCTAGCGAAAAAACTGAACTTACGGCAGTGGAAAATCCCTGAATTCTGGCACCGTCGTCTTATTTTGCTGAAATACCCCATATTGCTAGCCCTGCTAGGGCTGTCGTTTTATTCCTTAACGCTAGCCGAACAGCTTGCCGAAGTGGAACCCTTTAAAACCAGCATCACTCTCGTGTTCGTGCGCTCTTGGCCCTTCGTGCTTTATGCCATTGCCTTGCTGGTGGTTGGACTTTTTGTTCACAAATTCTTCTGTCGCTATCTATGTCCTCTGGGTGCAGGACTGGCGATATTAGGCCGGTTGCGTTTGTTCAATTGGTTGTCACGGATAGAACAATGTGGCTCGCCCTGTCAGCTATGTAAACGCCGCTGTGAAATCAACGCCATCAAGCAAGATGGCAGCATAGACTATGATGAATGCATTCAATGTCTGGAATGCATTGTTATCCTCAATGACGAAGATCAGTGCGTAGTCTCCCTGCAACAACAAAAACAATTACGTAAACAGCAGCAGTCTGCGGCAGAGGCGATTCCCGTCACGATGTTGCCAGCAGCTGAATCAACCTAAACTGCTATCGACTCAGGAGACTTAACGATGACAGGCTCCACTCTTCGATTTTCCGCCATGGCGATAAGCTGTCTACTCAGCTTTTTTATCCTCGTGGAAGGATTCGCGGCTAGCGACATCCTTTCAGGTAAGCGCGACATCATCCTGCTGGATAAGAAAGGGGAGGCTATTACTATCGGCCAAATCCTCTTTTCTCCACTTCCCAATTCTAAGCTGGCCGATTTTGAAGTGCATCTGGATCACCACAAATTTACCGATCACTTCCTGTCCATGAAAGAGATGAAGTGTCTGGAAGGCCCGGAACTATGGTGTCGAATCCCCTACCCTTACGCTAATTCACGCCAAGTATCGGTGAACGATCTGCGCTGGCTGGAACATGACCTGCTGTTCTTGTTCAAACGAAATAAAGAATTCGGCGCCAATTTCTGGAACGGCATCTATTACCGCTTGCAGATCACTGACCAGGGCATTGATGGCGAGGCCAACGCTGTCGATCTGAATTTCCTGGCGTCCCCGCCTGATGATCTCACCACACCACCTATTGGTGAAGGCGAGCTGGATGAAAGTGATAATGACAAGCGCTGGTTACCGGTACTGCAGATTCGTTGATCATTCTGCCAAGCTAGCATTGCTTCAGATCAACAGCAGTCCACATCAAACTTGTGAGCACAGCAACGGCGTCTATTCTTTGATAATAAATCCAAGGATAGATAGCGGTGATTACGATGAATCAGAGTTCTGCCAAAAAACAGTTACTATTGCTCGACGACGAGCCCAATGTGCTCAAATCTTTGGTCCGTTTGCTATCCAAGGATAACTACGAAATTCATACTTTTAGCCGGCCTTTTGATGCCATCGAAATGCTTAAATGCACCGATATTGGCGTCATTATTGTGGATCAATGTATGCCGCAAATGGAGGGTACCGAGTTTCTGCAACAGGCCCGTAAGATTCGCCCAGAAGCGATCAACATAATGCTGACCGGATACGATACGCCAGAAAATCAGGCTTCGGCGGATAATGAAAAAGAAGTGTTCTGTTATCTAAGCAAACCCTGGAATGACCAAACACTGAGAAAGACAGTCATCGAGGCATTCGACCACTATGCGAAACAGCAGAAATAGACAACACCCCCGCTTTTAGCTGAAGATAAGAGTAAATTAGTGATCTGTTAACGACAAAAATAGTCGGTAATAATGCCGCTTTCTTCCTGCACGACAAAAGCGTCCATACAGCCGTCAGCTCCCTTACTTTCATAAACATAAGCAGAGTTAACCATCTCATTCTTCGGAGGCAGTACTAACATTGAGGAAGGTTGGCCACAAGCTCTAATCAGTTCGATAGTGCTCTTGCCGATCCAGGCTTCGCGCATCGACAGTTGCCTTTGCTTGCGCTCATCATGGACTGAGGTCGATGAATTGGAGTCTAGTGTCTGGGCGCTGCAGCCAAACACGCTTAAAAGCGCTACAACTATCGCAATCCGAGTACAAATAATGGGGCGCATACTAGCGATTCTCTCTCTATCATCCTTGTTTAGACCAGCTAATATGAGAGTAAGCTAATATCTTGTCATTTTCTAGGTCAGGACTAAAAATAAAGCCCGCCTTTTAGAGCCTAACGCCCACTTCTGCTCTGTTGTAAATTCCAGCGAATGCACTCCTGCAAGGTAACCCCCTTACCGCCAAAGATATCCAAGGCACTGCCAATGGTGAGGTCCACTTTCCCCTTAGACAACTGGTCGACCAGCTGCAAATCTTCAAGGGATCGAGCGCCGCCGGCATAGGTAACAGGTATCGAGCAGTTTTCTCCCAACAATTTCACCAGATCCTGATCGATCCCGCCCTGCAAGCCTTCGACATCGGCAGCATGAATCAGAAATTCAGCGCAGTGCTTACCCAACTCGTCCAGCGTCTGCGCACTAACCGGCGTGTCTGTCACTGTCTGCCAGCGATCGGTCGCGATATTCCAGCCGCTCTCAGTACGACGACAGCTTAAATCCAGTATCAGCCTTTGCTTACCAGTCTCCGCCTTGATCCTTTCTAGCCGTTGCCAGCTAAACTGGCCGTCTGCAAAAAGATAGGACGTAACGATTACATGAGACGCACCCGCTTGCAGAAATTCGGCGGCATTATCGGCATTCACTCCGCCACCAAACTGCAATCCCTGAGGCCAGGTAGACAATGCTTTCAACGCTTCATCTTTGTTACCCGGACCCAGGGCTATGACGTGCCCACCGGTAAGCGCGTGTTGTCGATAAAGGTCCGCATAATAGGCCGCGTCATAGGAACTAACATAGTTAGTATCGGCACCCTTATCATTCAGGCTGCCGCCGACAATCTGCTTTACCTTGCCCTGGTGTAGATCGATACATGGTCGAAACTGAGTCAAAAAAAACTCCCGGATACTGGGTTATTCAACAAGGATCGAATTGTAGCAAAAGATACTGATATTTAATCCTTTAGAAAAAATCTGTTGAAAGCAGCAATAACCAACTAATGCCTTTGCCAACCGGCTCTTCTCATTCATTCATGGGTTTTTTATCTATCCGCCATTTTTTTGAATCCATTACGCCAACCGCTGCGTAGTTGTTTATGGAGCCCTGATTTTGTGGGCAGGATGATCGTAAAAAACAAAAGGAGTGATGCAAATGCATTCTTGTCGAATAACAGCCTTATCGTTAGTGGCTCTGCTCGGGGTTTATATACCCCAGGCCAATGCTGCGCTGATACAAATAGAAATCGAAAATAAATCGCCGACCGATGGACTGTTCTTTACTCCGGTATGGTTAGGTTTTCACGACGGCAGCTTTGATACATTCAATTCCGGAAGTACGGCATCATCTGCTCTGGAACGGCTTGCCGAAGATGGCGATGCTTCGTTTTTAGGGACCTCACTCACGGCCACTCAGGCCGACGCCATCGGCGCCGTTGTACTTGCCCCAGCGGGCTTTGGCGGAGCACCCGTGTTTGATCCGGGAGAAACGGCTAGCGCCGTATTTGACCTCGACTCAAGCACACATCGCTATCTAAATTATGCTTCCATGCTGATCCCGTCCAACGATGCCTTTTTTGGTAACGATATCCCCTTAGAGCTATTTGGTGCAGGGGGCAATTTTGTCGGCGATCTGACTATCACCATTCTGGGCTTGGATATCTATGATGCCGGTACCGAGGCCAATACCGAAACAGATGCAGCTTTCCTCAATCAGTCAGGTCCTAACCAAGGATTAAGCACCGCACAAGTCATCGCCCGACATAGCGGTTTCATTCCGTTCCCTGGTGGCAGTATCCTCGGTGGAACCAATGGCGCAGGCTTTACTTTTGATCCATTGCTGGCAGATTTTTCCCGTAGTGCCGGATTGGTAGAACTGGCAGAAATACGTATTTCACAGGTTCCAGAACCTAGTTCAGCCGCTCTACTATTGATTGCCGCCTTAGGGGGCCTAGGCCACCGTATGAAAAAACGCCGGTCAAAACCCAACACCTCTGCTGGGTAATCAGCCCTGGTTACAGCAACAACGATGATTACAACAACAGCGAGGGTTACAACAACCGCTATGATGCTCCCTGATCTTTGCTAGGGAGCACCTCATCTGCATATCCCCGATCAATCAAATCCCTTACAGGCTGCAGACTCTATTCGTGTAAAAAACGTTTGCATCGCTTTTGTGTACCTACTAGTATGTTTTCTATTAAGTCAGATTATGGAGTCTCCATGAACAGCACCCGACAGCTATTGATCGACAGTATGAAGGACCTGCTTTGGGAACGCGGCTACGATGCCACCAGCCCGAACTTAGTGCTGGAACGCAGTGGCGCTGGAAAAGGTAGCTTCTATCATCATTTTAAAGGCAAAAAAGAGTTAGCCATTGCCGCCATGGATGCCCGTGCTGATGAATTGATTGAAGAGTTTGAACTGATTTTTTCTGGCAATGCCCCATGGCTGAATAAACTCGAACAGTATCTATTAATGTCCAGAGATGGGCTTAAAGGCTGCCGCATGGGACGGATTGCACAGGACCCCTCCATGGAAGACGCCTTGCTTCGCGTACCTATGAAGCGCTACTTCAATCACGCCCAGCAAGGCTTGCAGCAGTTGCTGCGAGACGCCCAAAACGCAGGACAACTGAGTCAGACGCTAAACCCGCAGCAACTCTCCGTTGCCATTATCAGTGTATTGCAAGGTGGTTTTGTTATTAGCCGGGCTCTGAACGACCGCGACATGGTCAATACCGCATGCCAGGGGCTGATGGCGATACTAAAACAACAATCACAGTCGACTTAAGGAGAGCAATAGCTGCTCTTTTTTATCTGAATAATGTACCTACTGGTATGTACATTATAATACATTAACGAGTATCCGATTATGAACAACCTGATTCCTCTACTGCTACCGCTATTATTCGTCACGGTCTACGGCTCTGGCTTTGTCGGCGCCAAACTGGGCTTACCCCATAGCGAGCCTTTTACGTTTCTAGCGCTGAGGTTCGCTCTGGCGGGGGCAATTTTATTGCTAGCAGCGTTACTGCTAAAAAAAACCAAACCTGTTCATCTTGGCTGGATGTTTTTAAGTGGCCTACTGTTGCAGGGAGTTTTCTCTGTGGGGGTATTCTATGCGTTGTACTTGGGAATGACCCCCGCCGTATCGGCACTGATCATCGCCCTACAACCTCTGCTAGTTGCTGTTCTGTCGGCTTTTTTTCTTGCAGAAACAGTTCCCCCTAAGCGTTGGTTTGGTCTGTTTCTGGGATTACTCGGAGTCGCCATAGTGGTTATCGATGGACTGGCAACCAATAGCATTACGATTCTAAATCTGAGCTGGGCATTACTCGGACTATTGGGGCTGACTTTCGGTCAACTGTTACAAAAACGTTATTGTGCGGATATGGATTTACTCAGCGGCGGAGCTTTCCAAACTTTATCCGCAGCATTAGTTATGGGCCTATATGGCTATCTGTTCGAGTCCATGTCCGTTAACTGGAACAATGAATTTATTATCGCACTGCTGTGGATGTCTATCGGCGTATCCATTGGCGCCTTAAGCCTGCTCTACCTGATGATCAGGCAACAGTCATCCACGCAAGTGGCATCGGTATTCTATGGTGTTCCAGTTGCTGCGGCATTGGTCGCCTGGCCTTTATTCGGTCAGGTCCCGTCAGCCGTTGACTGGCTCGGGTTCGCTATCGTGGCCCTCGCTGTGGTTATAGCAAATCATAGTCCAGCACAGAATAGTCCAGCGCAGAAGCAAACCACGCAGAGTATCGATGTCGGTAACAATCCAAGACAGACCAAGAAATTCTGCTTCGATAACGCAGAGACTAACTGTCTGGATAAACACTAACTGGCGAGAGACCGAACCAAGATTAAGGGCTCTCATTTGATTAAAAAGATTGCTATTGCTGGTTAAAGCCCTTAAATAGATAACGGTATAAATTTCCCGCTTCGGCATTCGATGCAACTACAACGCCGTGGCTTAATCTTGATTGATAAGCAGCAGAGAGAGGTGGAATATGCAGAAATCAAAGACATGTATAAGACGCCAGAAATTGATTTAAATGCATACGCCTTCGCTGCACCCACAATGGACTGCTAAACTTTGACGAATAAAAATAACGAGGTAAATGTTATGGCTGAATATAAAGGCAGCTGCCACTGTGGTGCGGTAAAGTTTTCTTTTAACAGCGACCCCATTGATAAAGGCCTGCGATGCACGTGCTCTATCTGCGCCCGGAAAGGCGCAATAATGACGGCCTTTGGAATCCCAGAGGCGGATCTAAACATTGAAACTGATAAAGGCGCCCTATCGCTTTATCAGTTCGGTACCAATAAGGCTAAACACTTTTTCTGTCGTCACTGCGGCATCTATCCGTTCCATGAAACCATGCGAATGCCCGGGCAGTATCGAGTAAATATTGGTTGCCTGGAGGGAGTTGACACATCGAAGTTAGACTGCGATATCTTCGACGGTAAGAATCTGATCTAAGGCAACTGCAGTTTCCACCGGGGACTTAAGCACAGACAGCTATGGACCAATTCATATAGGCGGGCACTGATAATGATGAACTCCTGAACCATTTCAGCAAATATCAATAATTGTCATCCTTCAGCCCGTAAATCACAGCCTAGGAGGTAAAGGGATCAAATTATCGCCAGCGTAGTTTATAGGTCGTTGAGGGCGTTTTGAAAGTCAGCCATAGACACGCCAGCCTTAGCCATTAAGCCACGCATATCACCCAGGACCCGCTCGCCCTTACGGTGCAATTCACGGCCCTGAGCAAACTCGCGCTTCTCTTCAATCAGCTGTCGGATAACCTCTAACGCAGACTCAAGCTGGCTGATAGATAGTGATTGACTGACGTGATCTAAATGGGACTTTTCAAGCAGGCTTTGAATTAATTCAGACATAAGTAGGCAACGGAGCAGTAAAAATGAAGTCACCAGTCCATTGGTCTCAGAATCGTTCGAATACTAATGGATCTCATTGCAGATGCAAGTTTTTCAAACCTTTAAATTAGATTCTAAGAATTCATACCGGGCATGGGGATATTAATAACAAACTCCGTTCCCTCAGACGGCACACTGTAGCAGTGAATATTGCCCTTCAGGCGCTGACTGATCAGGTTATACACCATATGCATTCCCAACCCTGTACCACCTTGGCCGCGACTAGTCGTATAAAAAGGTTCGAAAACTTTTTCCTGTTGCTCTTCGCTCATTCCGCGGCCATCATCGGAATAGCGCAGACAGACACCATCGTCCGTTAACTGCGCTTGAAAACGCAAGACGCCATGATCCCCTCGGGTATAGGCATGTGTAATAGAGTTGTTCACCAGATGACTGATAATCTGAAACAGATCACTGGGGTAGCCCCGCAAGATAATATCTGCAACGCATTCGCACTCAACCTTGAGGCCGGCTTGTTCGATAAGATGATTCAGGCTAAAAAAAGAATCCTCTACAATGCGGCCCAAATCATAGTCCTCAGGCTTTGATTCATCTGCATCCATTGCCAAGGTTTTGAATGCTTTAATCAGTTTTGCAGCACGATTAAGATTGTCGGTCGCCAACTCGAAAACCTCATCTCCACTAGCAAAATACTCCTCCATATGGGTACGAGATAATTCACCTCTTTTAAACGCTTGGCTTACGTCCAGCAATTGATCCTTCATGTGACTAATGGCGGTAATACTGTTACCCAGAGGCGTATTCAGCTCGTGAGCGACACCCGAAACCAGGCCGCTAAGTGCTGCCATTTTTTCCGACTCAACCAGCTGCTGTTGAGCCTGAGTTAAGGTTTCCAAGGTTTTTTCTAGTTCAATGTTGGTCTGCTGCAGCTGGTTAGTGCGTTGCAACACGCGTGATTCCAGGTCTGCGTTCAATGCGCGCACTTCAGCTTCTGCGCGGCGCCTGGCTAGGTTTTCTTCTGCTTGCTGTTGCTGAAGATCGATGGCTTTGACCAGCGTTTGCTTGAACACCTCCACCGCAGCGGCCATTTTACCGATTTCATCTTTTCGCTGTAGCCCCGGGGTTTCAACATCATGCTCCCCTTTTGCGACCCGAGTGATAGCACTGGTTATGGCACTGATTGAACCACTCAGACGGCGGCCAATTATCAACGCCAATATCACCGCCGCAGTGAACGTCACGATGGAGCCAATCAGCATCTGACGGCTAGCCTCGGTATGCCAGCTGTTCAGCTTACTTTGACGCTGAATTGCCGCATTACGACTGATCGCTTGCAGCTCGGCGATAGCATTCCCCATTGCCTGATCTGCCCGTATACGCTCGGAGACACTCTGCTGAAGTCGCTCGAAACCCTCTGTATATTTTTTAATCTGACCGACGACGACCAACAGACGGGTCTTGTTTTCATCATCGATCATACCCGACAGCATATCTTCAGCAGCCAAGATGATCTGATGGATACGCTCACGCACAAGATCAACATTAGCAGGCGTAGAATCCAGCAGATATTCTTTCTCCTGCTGTTGTAAGCGCCCGGTCCAGATCTGCAGTTGTTTGGCCGCCTCAGTCATTATAGTGGCACGACTAAACTGCCCTTGCGCCACATCATATTGAAGCCGATGAATAAAGGCCTGACGCTCCAGTTGATCCTGGCGTTTTTTAAGCATAACGCGCAATGCAGCATAGCTTTCATCGAGTTCTTTTCGGCGCGCACCTTTAGTTTTCTGAATCAATCCCTGAATCCTGCGACTGTGGCTTAACAGCTGCTGATAAACTTCGGGAGCACCATGATTGACGGAAGATTGCAGCAGTGACTCTGCGATCCCGGCCAGATAAGCGCTGATTTCGACGTTCGAAGATTGCTGCGCGTTCTGCGTTTCCGCCTTGCCAAGGTTTTGGCGCTCTAGTTCTACAGCAGAACGGCGATAAGACTCCAGCAACTCAGCCTCATCCAGATCACTCAAAAACAGCTCCCAGTGATCTTCCATTTGCTGTTTAAGAAAGTGGGAATGAAGACCGTTATTAGTAGCAAACAGGCTGGTATCAGATTCTATGCCATCCATCACGCCACTCAGCTGCTGCAGGACTTGGCTCATGGATTGCTGCTGCTCTACGTAGTTCTCAAAACTACCCTGGTATTTATTAGTGACCGAAAAAATACCGTCCAGGAAGGCGGTATCATCTTCTTCAATAAAGCTTTTTCGGTCATTATTGATTTTAGCTTGCAGATTGGAAATTTCGGTACGCATTAATATTAGCTGATCAGGATTCAGATAAATCTTGTATTCCCGCTCATAGCGACGCAGCCTGATCAGAGTATTGGCCCAAGAATTCAGAACTTCACTCTGAGAGACCCCCTTGGCAAAGCGGTCCAGACTGTTCCAGCCAACACCGGCTAATACTACCGAAAACAACAACAGGCCAACAAAGCCCAGTGCTATTTCGGCTTTAATGGAGCGATAATTAAACCAATTCAAAAATGATCTCACTCACTGCATCTCATATACGCTTCCGATAAATTAACACTAAAGTATTACAATGCCCTGCGCATTCATATAGAGAAAATTGATGTAAGTATAGATAGCTATCTGCTTCTCATAGAAAATGTCCCAGATAGCAAGGCTCGACAGCAAAACCCCATCACCATAAGCGCCGCTGTGGCTATAAAAAATTAGCATTAAACTCGACAAATACGGACATTATTATGATAAAAAAACTGCTGTTGATACTGATACTGGCTTTCAGCACCTACGGCATATATCAGTACTCCGCGCCTATTTCCACGGCTTTTAATCAACCAGACTCAGATACAGATCGATTACTGCAACTGGCCTTTGAAACCCGTCAACAGGACCTGCAGGTAAATGGCAGCGGTGAGGTTATCAAACTGCTGAACGATGACCTTAAAGGTAGCCGCCATCAGCGTTTTCTCCTGCGCCTAGCCAGTGGACAGACTCTGCTCGTGGCTCACAATATCGATCTGGCACCGAAAATATCCCTATTAAGAGCTGGCGATAACGTCGAGTTTTTTGGGGAATATGAGTGGACTGCTAAAGGTGGTGTCATCCATTGGACTCATCATGATCCAAAAAGACAACACCAGGGCGGCTGGTTAAAGCATCAGGGCAAAAGCTATCAATAAAAACAATTCCCAATAATAAAGGGCCCCAATAAAAAAGGGCCCCGCTTTCGCAGAGCCCTTTAGTTATCGCTAATCAGTCGTCCTGAATCAGCTATCAATCGCTTGCTGCAATGTACTGAATTCTTTCTCCCAACGCTTAGCCTCTTTTTTCGAAGCAGCTCCCATCAGATTCAAAGCGGAGCGAACACGGGCACGACTCATATCCGGCCCTAACAAGGCCATAGATTCGAACACAGATACTGAAGAAGGCGTACCAGAGATAGCCACAAATAGTGGGAACAGGAAGTCACGGATTTTCAGATCCATGGCTTTACTCAAGCCACTCAAACCCGTGTACAGGTGATCTTTATCCCAATGGCGCTCTGATTCCATTTGCCATAGAGAGAACTGCAGGACACGGCGGATCTGTTCTTTATCCAGGGTCTTGTGTTCAAACAGTGCTTCATTTAAATCCAGATTACCCGACATGAAGAATCCGGCTAGGGGAACCACATCACTGAATTTTTCGACCCGCGGCTGAATCAGCGGAATAATAGGCATCAGATAATCAGAGTTCAGGGCCCACTGCTGGAACTTTTCGGCAAATGCCGGGGCATCCAGTTCTTCACGAATCCACATGCCGTTGAGCCAGCTTAGTTTTTCCAGATCAAAGATCGGGCCGCCCAAAGATACACGCTGAATATCGAAATTATCAAACATCTGCTGGCGGGTAAATTTTTCGCTTTCATCGGGCATTGACCAGCCCATTCTTGCCAGATAATTGAGTAGCGCTTCTGGCAAATAACCCATGCGTTGATAATAAGTAATACCCGTTGGGTTCTTGCGCTTGGACAGTTTTGACTTATCCGGGTTACGCAGCAGCGGCATATGACACAGTTTCGGCATATCCCAATCGAAGTATTGATACAGCAGACGATGCTTCGGTGCTGATGAGATCCACTCCTCGCCACGAATAACATGGGTGATTTCCATCAGATGGTCATCCACCACGTTGGCAAGGTGATAAGTGGGCATGCCGTCTGATTTCAGCAGAATCTGACAATCGACCTGAGCCCAATCCATCTCGATAGCGCCGCGTAACATATCATCGATCACACAGGTTCCCTCTTCGGGAACTTTCATGCGCACCACATATGGCTCACCGGCGGCCATACGGCGATCAACTTCTTCCGGCGGAAGTGCCAGATCACTCTGCTTCAGCGCGGTCTGTATGCCAGCAGCGCGGCGCGCGGCGCGAAGTTCGTTTAGTTCCTCAGAGGTACGGTAACAAAGAAAGGCCTTACCTTCCTCGACCAACTTCATGGCAAAATCTTTGTAGCTGTCTTTTCTCTCGCTCTGGCGATAAGGACCATGAGGCCCACCGACATCAGGACCTTCATCCCATTCCAGTCCCAACCAACGCATAGAATCAAGAATAGCTTGCTCAGATTCAGGCGTGCTGCGGGTCTGATCAGTATCTTCAATGCGTAAAATAAACTGTCCGCCGTGCTGACGGGCAAATGCCAGATTGAACAAAGCAATGTAAGCAGTACCTACATGGGGATCACCGGTGGGTGAAGGCGCTATACGCGTGCGAACTGTCATGACGAGGGCTTATCCGTTTCTGCATAAAATTAGGCCCACATTATAGCGGCTGATCATTGTTTTTAACAAAGAGACATTGAATAAACAGCGACGAAGATTGATGGGGAAAATTTTCTATCCATATTAACTAAAAAATTGCCTAGTTAGCACTTGATGTTATTATATAACATTACATAAACCGGATACTCAGTACAGATGTCTTTTCGCACCCTATTTTTCACGGCCCTATTGCTCGCTACCACCCAGCCCGCTGCCGCGACCGAAGTCGTCACCTCCGTCAAACCCCTGCAATTACTGGCTGCCGCCATTATGCAGGGCGTTGGTGAGCCAACATTATTATTACCAGGGAACAGCTCTCCCCACGATTATCAACTGCGCCCATCTGACCTGCGCAAACTTGATAACGCAGATGTTATTTTCTGGGTTGGGCCAGAGCTGGAATATTTTCTGCAAAAAGTTCTGGGGAGTCTAACCGGCAACAGAGAGACCATCGCGCTGATGCCTTTAGTCAAGGCAGGGGAAGATGAAGAACACGATGAAAAGAACACTGCGGAAGACAAAGGTAGCGCTGGCCAGCAACAAGACCATCATGACCACCATGGCAACAACCCACACATTTGGCTATCGCCCACAATTGCCCAACAAATAGCGACGCAGATGGCTCATACACTCAGCGCTAAAGACCCCGACAATGCTGCCCACTATGCCCGAAATCTTACAAAATTCAAACAGGCCCTGGCGACTCTGGACAAGGATATCAATAGCCGACTGCTGCCATTGAGGCAACGCGGGTACTACGTATTCCATGACGCTTATAGCCATTTCGAACAACATTACCAGTTAAAACACCTGGGAGCCTTTGTTCTAGATCCCAGTCGTCGACCTGGCGCCAGACACCTGCAGGAAATCAGAACACAACTAGAAAACAGCCAAGCTGTTTGCGTCTTTTCAGAACCCCAATTCAAGCCGGCAATACTCGAATCCCTTATTAATGGAATCAATATCAATCAGGGTGAGCTTGATCCATTGGCGGCATCGGCCCCCCTAAGCGCCGATGGCTTTGTCTTTTTTATGAAGAAACTAAGCGATCAGTTCGTCCGATGCCTGAGCCCTGAAAAAAACAGATAGCCTAAGGGGCCCCACTGGGAACTTTTCAATTTATCGCCAGTCCCAATCTTTGAAGCGGAAACTCCTATTTGGATACCTTGTTTCATTGTCTCCTTTCTTTTCATCTTTATTTTGATGTCGCCCGCCTCTCGGCGGGCTTTTTTTTGCCTCAAAAAACACCATCAAAACCACTTATTCTTCCACAGCCCACATTAAGTGATATTTATCAACGGATTGGCTGATATTTTTTTATTTTCCCTTAGTGAATACTAGGATTGGAAAATAAAAAGCACTATTATTGTAAGGTTTTTTAATAACAATAATGAAAGGTGGTAGTAATGTCTGAACGGGAAAATGGAACGGTAAAGTGGTTTAACGACGCAAAAGGATTCGGATTTATTACGCGGACCGGCGGCGAAGATGTCTTTGTACACTATCGCCAGATCCGTGGTGACGGGCACAAAAGCCTGTTAGAAGGCCAAGTGGTTGAGTACGGATTGACTCAAACCCCTAAAGGCCTACAGGCTGAGGATGTTGCAGGACTCTGATCTGCATTTCCCATCAAAACCCTAAGAGTTGCGGCCGCTGCCGCGACTCTTTCCTCTGAACGTATCCCCTCCCTCGTTTTTCATTTTTAAAATATCTACTTCTCTGACGTTCTACTTTCAGAAAACATTCATAAGCACTGATATACTGACGACTGAATTGAACTCCTGGCTGAAAAACAGACTCGAAAGTTAATAAACCAATTTCAATTAATATCTGGGTTATTTATTACCTGATAAAGGAAACCTCAATGAAAGGACTATCCATTATATTCAGCTTCACACTGCTGCTGATCAGCTTTAATCTTGCTGCAGGTGAGCGCGAAGCCCAAGCCTGGGAATACATCAAGCAAGGAGCCGTTGTTATTGATGTCCGGACCACTGAAGAATATGCCCAGGGTCATTTGCAAGACTCGCTGCACATTCCTTACCAGCGAATTGCTAACCAGCTACAGAATTTAGAACTAAGAAAAGACCGACAGATCGTATTATATTGCCGTAGCGGACAGCGTGCTGGCATTGCCGAAGCAACGTTGGTAAAAGCCGGATACGGCAAGCTATTTAACGGCGGCGGGTTTGGACCTTTAGTACAACAACTGCGTGCAAGTCAGACGCAATAGCCGGTTAGGCAGACTATGGACCTGGAGGACAAATAAGCTTCCTGAGCTATTTGTCCGCATCATCCATTAACCCACCGGGTTACTAGCTTGCTACAGCGGACGGCGCACTAAGCTGAGCCATCATCCAGCGCCCCAGCTCGAGAACTTCTTCAAGGCAGACCTCATGGTCCATCGGATAGCTCTGCCAACTGGCTTGCAACCCCTCTGGGGCAAGAGACTCATAGCCTTCTCTTCCCAGTCCAATGGGCACCACTGGGTCAAACTCGCCATGGGCGACCCAGACTGGCAGCTTGATATTGGCGTCATGACAGCGGTTTTTAGGCAATTCCGGCTTGATTCTGTACGTTGACATACAGGCCAGTCCGGCTAGCGGCTGAGGGTGTTTTAGCGCCGTCTGATAAGCGACTGCCCCGCCCTGTGAAAAACCTACCAATAAAATTTTCTCGCAGGGAATGCCACGTTCATTCTCCTGCCGGATCAGTTGCGCAATCTGCTCACAGACTTCATCCAGCTGTTGCTCATCCACTTCCCGACTGGCACCCATGGACAGAATGTCATACCAGGCCCGCATCGACATACCGGCATTGATGGTAACAGGACGAATCGGTGCGTGAGGGAAAACAAACCGAACTGGCAGCGTATCTGGTAGCTTTAACTCAGGGACAATAGGGACAAAATCGTTGCCGTCCGCCCCCAGCCCATGCAGCCAAATCACAGTTGCTACGGCTTGTTCTGCAGGGTTTAGTTCGACGCAAGTCAGAGGTTGATTCATAGGGATTGATTCCTAGGGATTGGGTCATAAGGGTCGATAGAAAGGAAGTGTCAGGGTGCCAGCCTTACCCGGTGCCAGCCTTCAAGTTGCTTGCTGTAGACAATACGGTCATGAAGACGGCTCTCCCGTCCTTGCCAGAATTCAAACCGCTCGGGGATCAGACGATAGCCACCCCAAGTATCCGGACAGGGAATGCTTTCCCCTTGGGGATAGCGAACAGCTAGCTGCTGTACCTGTTGTTCCAGTTGCGCTCGATCAGACACCACGGAGCTTTGCTCAGAGGCCACTGCACTTAGCTGACTTCCGCGGGGACGCATGGCAAAATAGTTTTCGGCATCAGTTCTGGAAAGGCGTTCGACCTGCCCCCATATTCGCACCTGACGTTCCAAGGCGCGCCAGTAAAACAGTATTTCTGCCTGCGGGTTTTCTACTAACTCACGGCCTTTTTGGCTGCGGTAATCGCTATACCAACAGAACCCAGCATCATCATAGTGTTTAAGAAGAACAATTCTGGCCGCAGGGCAACCGTCGGTCGACGCCGTTGCTAACACCATCGAGGTCGCATCATCCGCATCAATTTCAGCGGCCTGCTGATACCAACTTCCAAATTGTATAATGGGGTCCGCTTCCATCTCGGACAGATGCATCGCTTCGGCGATATATTCTCTGCGGATGGCCGTCAGGTCCTTGCCTGTAGTCATGTAATCGTTCAGCTCTATAATACCCAAGAAAACTCGATCATCGTAAACGCCAATGCGCGCTCGAATCACCCATACCTGTTATATCAGACGCGCCACTATAGGGTCTGATTCAGGGACAATCAATTGCTCCATACCCTTCTTGCACAACATCTATAGCAAAAAGCTATTGGCGTTATTTATATGATTAAATATACCTAATCAACCAGTCCCGTTAGATTAGCTTCCAAGGAATACACAACGTTCAGGACACCAAAGGAAACAACGATTGAAAAAAGTCCGATGCGTCGAGCTTTGCTAGAATTAAGCTGTGTATATCACCTAGATAGTAAACATGTACATACAAGCACCAATTTGTACATATCGAAGAATTGCTTAAAGAACATTACACGCTGGGTGAAAGAGAAAACGCCAGCGGACCAGGCAGCCCTCCGCCCGTTTTATATACGAACTATTAACTCAAACCTCTAAAACATCAATGGAGAAAAGATATGCGCAACCAAATACCAAATGTCGTTTTTAAGACTCGTGTACGTAACGAAACATTAGGCGGCCCAAATCCTTTTGAATGGAAAGACCTTAGCAGTGATGACATATTCAAAGGTAAGAATGTCATTGTATTCTCTCTCCCAGGAGCTTTCACGCCCACCTGCTCCACTTCCCACCTGCCTCGCTATGAAAAACTCTATGAAGAGTTCAAAACACTAGGGGTTGACGCGGTGGTTTGTGTATCAGTGAATGATGCATTCGTTATGTACCAGTGGGGTAAAAGTCAAAACTCAGAAAACGTTTTTTTGCTGCCTGATGGTAATGGAGAATTCACCCGTAAAATGGGAATGCTGGTTAATAAAGATAATCTTGGATTTGGACAACGAAGCTGGCGCTATTCGATGTATGTGGAAAATGGCGAGATCAAACAACTTTTTTCTGAATCTGGGTTCGAAGACAATTGTCCAACAGACCCTTTTGAAGTATCCGATGCTGACACCATGATGAACTATCTAAAGAAACGCTAACCATTAAATGGATCGAGAGGCCGACGACCCTGTTGTCCTCTCTCCTTTTATGCCCCTTTCGTACTTCGAAACTACTTTGCCGTCTGTGCCTTTAGTTTGTTATTTACCCTCATACAGTTTCTGAACCTCCTCCAGCGCTTCGGGTAGAGATGTATATCACCGTGGATAAAATCCGTCACTGGCCGCCAGACGGTGCCACAAATTTACATCGATGGACAGCATATCGGTGGAGCCGACGAGTTGCAGGCCTACTTCAGCTGATTCATCTCAATGGCTTTATCATTAACATTTTAATTGCCGACCGGAGTCGATAGAATCGGCGGATGAATTTAATCATCCGCCATTTTTTTCGTTCATTTCGCCTGCCCTTTGCCGTTGCTGTACTACTGATTGTCAGCGGCTGCGCGGGTAAACCCTTCAACCTCAAAAACCTCGCCAAGAGCGATGTGGACATGGTCGCCGATGCCCATATTCAACAGCTCTATATTTATAGCCGAGATTTAATGGTCAAGCTCTACAAGCGCAACCCCAAGGAGCTGGCTAAACAAAACGGAGCCACGGTGGAATCTAGGCTCAAACAACTCGCCATGGATAGCACAGATTTTCGGTTTACAGAACTCAACAAGCTGCGCGGCAATGATGCTCTAAGGTTAGCCTTTGATGAAGAATTTGAAGGTGATCGGGTCTTTGCATTAATGGTGGGTATTCGCAGCATGCAGCATGCTTCTTACGGTAAAAAGACAGAGTTTTTCCTGCTGGATGATCTGGACCAACAAAAGCTATATAACAGCGCCCGCAATCTGGAAATTATCGCCTGGCGTCTGAATAACCACCGCCAAACAGATGATTCCCTGTTCCTGCTCAGTAATGGTTACCAGAATGGCATCGCTAATCTAAGTTTCGAGCGCCTGTTCGGAAAAATGATCAGCCTGCAGGACATGATGGCAAAAATCGTATCGGGGAAAACGGCTAGGGCCATCAACACCGTGTTTCATGGCGTCGCATCCAGCACACTGTTACCTATAGGATTTTAGCCTAGATCCGAGACTTTTAACCTAGTTGATCTGGATCTGATCGATCTTATGATTCTCGTTCAGATGCAGGGTAGCAGCGGCACGCTCTGGCATCTGTACCAACATTTCCCGGGTCAAGCGTTCATAGTGCATGATGAAATGACGAATTTCCGTCTCACCCATAATACGCAGCGGTTCACGGTTACTTTTTTCTGATTGATCAACGCGCTCCGCTAACTTTTTTTCCTGCAATGTGCGCCATTCAAACACGCTTTCCATGCTAGGTACTTTCAGCATCAGCAATACATCCACCATATTAAAAAGACGACTGTAGTTGCCTTTTAGCTGCTCATTGACGAAACGACGCCAGATCCCATCCGGATCTTCCTGTTGTTCCAGGGTGTTAATGGGTTGTTGCAAGGCTTCTTCTGATTGCGGTTGAGCCCCCAGGCACCAACCATCCAGAATCACGATATCCGTAGCCCCTATCCACTCCTGCCAGACTGACTCCGGGCAACGGTCATCAATCGATTTATCGAACACAGGAATCTTAGTGATTTTATCGCCGCCGGCGAGGCGCAGCTGGTGCAGCAGGTTTAAGCCCAGATCAACATCATGAGTGCCAGGCACCCCGCGGGTAGCAAACAACGGATGTACATCTTCCGCCATCTTCAGGCGATCGGCTCGGGTCTTATAGATATCATCCAGAGAGAAACCAACAACCCGCTGGCCAAAACCTTCGGCCAGAGTTACCTCCAGCAAGGTAAACAAGGTGGATTTTCCCGCCCCTTGTGCGCCGTTAATACCGACAATTAGAGGGCCGGATCTCTGCCGTTTCTTTTCGTAGATCCAGGCACCCAGAGGCACATAAACAGCCTCCAACATTTCCACCAGACCAATATCTACTTTTAAAGATTTAAGCGTCGACGAAAACTCCGCTTCTACCCGCGCTGACGCCTCTTGGCGTTGCTGATGGGTCAGGCAAAGGTGTTCTCTTGGCCAGGAGGCAAGAATGCTCATATCTCAATGCTCTCTTATGGGTGCTCGTTTGTTAGCGCTCTTTGTCACCTGCCTTGGTGGATAACCGCAGCTAGGGGTTATCCAACTGGCCCGGCAACGCCCTTAACCAATCCACCACGACCTGAATCTGCTCAGGCACCATCAACGAGGGGGGATGGGCAATGCCTAGCCAACGGCTAACCGCAAGGCCCTCATTTTCTGTTTCCATAGTCGCCACGGTATCGGCAGTCAGTACATCTGAATCCTGTCCCCATATCACTAACTGGGGACAAGTCACACAACGCCAAAGAGCCCATAAATCGATATCATTATCGGCAGAGGCTCGGGTGTAATCGCCGATCACGGGGTCATAATGAAGTACAAAACCGCTCTCTCCCTGGTAATTGTCATCCTGCTTTTTAGAGCCATGGACCGCTAGACGGTGCCACTGCTCATCAGTAATACCGTTATAAGCTGGATAGACCGAGCGGACGTAGTCTTCAACCTCCTGATGGCTCCAGAACATCGGTGCTTTGCCTACATAAGTGCCGATACGCTGTAATGCGGACTTGCTGATGAATGGCCCGATATCGTTAAGGATCAGCGACCGAATCGGAGTGTTAGGCATCGCCGCCAAACACATACCAATCATGCCGCCCATCGAGGTACCCAACCAGTCGACCTTGTCCACACCCAGACGGGCAATCAACGCCGTCATATCATTCAGATACTGACCGATTTCATAGGGACAGCCTTCTGGCAGCCTGTCACTTTCCCCACGACCGACAATATCCGGACAGATCACCCGATAGTTTCTGGCCAGCGCATGGGCGATGTCATCAAAGTCCCTACTGTTCCTGGCCAAACCATGTACACAGACCAGTACACGCTGGTTTTCGGCAGAACCCCATTCACGATAGACAACCCGGTGGAAGCCTTTCGGATTAAGAGCCATAAAGCTTTCTGTACGCATACCACCCCCTGACCTGTTCAGTATCCAAGGCCAATGTAACTTGAACGATGGCTTGGGTAAAGAATTGTAAAGGTAGAGTAAGACAACGGATTTTGTTGAATTTATTCGCTAAGCTCTGATCTATAAATTATTCTGGTAGACTCATTCAAACCCTTTATATGGGGTTGGGAAACTAAACACGGAATCCTATGACCGCAGCCCCTTCTTTCAGTCGTAAACTTCTGCCATTTTTCCTCGTATTTATCGTACTAGGAGCCGCGGCGGGCATTTTCTATTTGCTGATATCCACAAAACCCCAAGCTGCCGACAAAGTCATCACTGAGAAAACCTGGACCGTAGCATCCACCGCCGCCCGCCCGCAGGCCATAGCACCCAGTCTTACCCTTTATGGCCGCCTGGAATCTCCTCGCAGCAGCGCCATAACGGCAGCCGTAACCGCGTTCGTCCAGGAGCGAAAGGTTGATGAAGGGACTCGGATCCACAAAGGCGATATCTTATTGGTCCTAGACCCCAGAGACGTGCGCCTCAACTTGGCCCAACGAGAAGCAGATCTCAGCGATATTGACGCGCGCATCAACGCTGAAATCACCCGTTATCAATCGGACCTGAAGGCCCTAGTCATAGAGAGAAAACTGCTAAGCCTGGCCCAGCGTTCAGTGGAGCGCTTCAAAGAACTGAAAGGCCGTAAAGTCGGTACCGATACTCAGCTCGATGATGCCCGCCGCAGTTACCAGCAACAGGCTTTGAATATTAATAACCGGCAGTTGAACATCAACGATCACGAAAACCGGCGCGCCCAGTTACAGGCTCAAAAAAACCAATTGCAGGCACTCAGAGATTCAACTCTGCTGGACCTTGAACGCACCCTGATTACAGCGCCCTTTGATGGCAGGATATCCTATGTATCCGTAGCACCCGGAGACCGTGTCCGCAGTGGTGATCCACTGTTAAGAATGTACAACACCGAAAGCATGGAAGTTCGTGCGCAAATTCCGTCTCGCTATTTGCAGTCAATCCGTAAATCCCTGGAACAGAAGCATGAGCTAAAAGCGCTGGGGGAACTGGACGGAGAATCAATCAAGCTGCGGCTGCAACGCCTATCCTCAGAGGTAGTAGATGGTCGTGCCGGAGTGGATGCTTTGCTTCAAGTGACATCCGACAGCAATAACCTGGAGCTGGGGCGAGCCCTGGAAATCCAACTGCAACTGCCGGAGCAGCCCGATTTACTGGTGCTACCGACACAATCCCTTTACGGCACCAACCGCATTTATATTGTCGAAGATAGCCGCCTCAGGGGCCTGACAATCAAACGTGTGGGAGAGGTTGTCATCAACGGCGAAGCTAAGATTTTAATCAAGAGCGACAAGGTCAAGCCCGGCGACCAGATAGTCACCACTCAGCTTCCTAACGCCATCACCGGTCTGAAAGTTCAGGTTGTGGGCAGCTAATCATGAACACTTCAACAACCCCTGGCAATGCCACTATCCGTACCTTTGCGACCCACAAGGTCGCAGCCAACCTATTGATGTTCTTGATGATTATCGCAGGACTTTGGGCGCTAAAAAAACTCAACACGCAGTTTTTCCCAACCTTTGAGCTGGATGTGGTGTCGGTACAGGTCAACTGGAGTGGCGCGGCAGCAGAAGATGTTGAACGTAATATCACTATTCCTATTGAGCAAGAACTGAAAGGCCTCCATAACGTTGATGAAATTCTCTCTACCTCCCAGCAAGGGAGGTCATCAATAAGGGTCGTGGTTGAAGAAGGCGCCGATGTCGGCAAGGTCGTCGATGACGTTAAACAACACGTAGATGGCATTCGTAATCTGCCCACCGACGCCGAAGAAGCCATTATCCAGGAAATCATTCGCTACGAAGAGATTGCCCGAGTGCTCATCACCAGCCAAGGTGACCTGGAAGAGATGCGGCCTTTGGTTAGAGGCTATGAACGGCAACTGCTGGAACGCGGCATCCGCAAAATAGATATCAGCGGCATGCCGGAGAAAGAGATAGCCATCCAGATACCCGCTCAGCAGCTCCATGAACTGGGCATGAGTCTCAACGAAATTTCCGATACGGTGGCTAAAAGAAGCCGGGACCTTCCCGCGGGTACCGCCGGGCGCAGCGATGGTTCCCGGCAAATCCGCAGCCTCAGCCAGCAGCGCAACGTCAAAGGATTTGAACAATTACCGCTGATCACTCAGGAAGATGGCCGACTGGTGCGACTGGGCGATGTGGCACAGATAGATGAGCGGCCCCAAGATAATCAGTCCTATCTGGAATACAACAATCGTCCCGCTATCCAACTGGCGTTAAAACGCTCAGAAAGTGATGACACCTTGCAGGCGGCGGCCATTCTCGATCAATGGCTCAAAGATGTGCGCCCGGCATTGCCACAAGGGTTAGAAGTCACCGTCTATAACGAGCGCTGGCGCTTCCTGGAAGATCGTATCGATCTATTGCTACGCAACGGTTTAGGCGGCCTGATTCTGGTTATTGGCATGCTGTTCCTGTTCCTTAATGTGAAAGTCGCATTCTGGGTGACAGCAGGCATTCCGATCTCGTTTCTGGCCACCCTGGCTATTCTGGAAGTGATCGGCGGCAGTATCAATATGATCAGCCTATTCGGGATGATCATGGCGTTGGGCATAATCGTCGATGACGCCATCGTGGTGGGGGAAGATGCCCTCACCCACTTCCAACAAGGAGAAGCGGGCTCACAAGCTTCTATAGGTGGCGCCAACCGCATGCTGGCGCCGGTGCTAGCCTCCTCTTTGACCACCATCTCGGCCTTTATACCGCTGCTGATTATTGGCGGCTATATCGGCAACATTCTCATCGATATTCCCACCGTAGTGATCTGCGTGATTATCGCCTCCCTAGTGGAATGTTTCTTGATCCTGCCCGGCCATCTGCACCATAGCCTAAAAAGTCATCATGAAAACAAACCCGGCAGGATGCGCATTAAATTAGACGGCTGGTTTAATCACTTCAAAGATCATCAATTTCGCCGCCTGGTAACCCTGGCGGTGAAATTTCGCTGGGTCACCCTCAGCTGTGCCCTGGCTGCGCTAATTATCGCCGTCGGTCTGGTCGCCGGTGGCCGGATAAAGTTCACTTTCTTCCCCGTGGTCGATGGCGACGAAGTGACTGCCAGCGTGCAATTTAGTGCAGGCACCCACCCCAACACAGTCAATCGCTTTCTCGATCATCTAGAAGCTACTTTGCAAGAAACAGAGCAGGAACTGGGAGGCAACCTGATAGACGCGGTAATCCAATACCAACGTCAGGCCCTATTTTCCAAGAACAACGCCGCCGGTTCCATTGGTGATGAATATGGCGCTCTCTTTGTGCAGCTGGTGAACGGTGAAAAACGCACGCTGCCGAACGAAGTATTTCTCAGAACTTGGCGAGACAAGGTCAAGCAGCCCGCTGGAATCGAGCGCCTAAACATCTCCCAACGCACCGGAGGACCTCCGGGCAAACCGATTGAAGTAAAGCTCAGTGGCGGTGAAGTGGATACCCTAAAACAGGCATCCCTAGACCTTCAGGAAGCGCTGAAAGGATACACCGGCGTCAGCAATATTGACGATGATCTACCCTACGGCAAAGAGCAGTGGATCTATGAGCTGAGCAATACCGGTAAAGCCGTGGGATTAACTCTCGACATCGTGGGTCGTCGCCTGCGTGCCGCCCTGGATGGTGACTTAGTTCAGATATTCCATGACAACGATGATGAAATTGAAGTCCGGGTCACCTTGCCAGATTCCGAACGTGACCGCCTCAGCACCCTAGAGAAACTACCCGTGCTGTTACCCAATGGCGAATCAACGCCGCTGTCCAATGTGGTTCAATTTAAGGCCAAGCGGGGACTGGATTCCCTACAGCGGGTCGATGGTCAGCTAGCCCTAATGATCACCGCCGATGTCGATGACAAGGTGGCCAATGCCAATGAAATCATCGAATCCCTTGCGTCCGGCCCACTGCAACAACTAGTCGACAAGTATGGTATTCATTACAGTTTCGAAGGCAAAAAAGCCGATGAAAATGAAACTCTGTCAGATATGAAAACCGGTGGCATGATCGCCGTCTGCCTGATCTATATTATTCTCGCCTGGGTATTCTCGTCCTACCTATGGCCGTTAGCAGTGATGGCGGCTATTCCGCTGGGCTTAACCGGCGCTATTCTTGGTCACCTAGCCATGGGCCAGGCCCTCACCATACTGTCGTTGTTTGGCCTTTTTGGTCTTTCCGGCATTGTCATCAACGACTCTATCGTACTGATCACCTTCTATAAGAAGCTACGGGACCAGGGCATGGCAGCGGAACAAGCCATCGTCGAAGCTGCCTGCCAGCGTTTACGCGCCGTGCTGCTGACTTCTCTGACGACCATCGCCGGACTTAGCCCAATTCTATTTGAAACCTCATTACAGGCGCAGTTTCTGATACCCATGGCCACGGCCATCGTGTTTGGATTGGCATTCGGAACAATGCTGATTTTGCTGTTGGTTCCGTCTTTATTGATGATGGTTGAGAACCTAAAGCAGATCCCGGGTGCTCTCCGGCAAAAACTGAAGCGGTGGCTAAGCCAAGAACCAGAGACTAGCCGTTAACGCAAGACCTAAGGTCAGTCCTCAAATAAACTCATCTGTTGATACTGACTGTCGAACGTGAGGTCTTTCAGGCGTACTCCAACACCTAACAATCGTACCGGCCTTTTGGCCCTTTCGTAACCTTGGCGCATCAGCTGATGATAAATCGGCTGATCTACTGATAAGGCGCGGTGCTCAACGGTGGTTTGCACGAAATCATCAAATTTCACCTTCACCACCGCACCGACGATCTCGTAACTGTCATCAATTTTTTGCAGCCGCCTCTGCAACTCATCTATCAAAGCCGGCAGCTTTTGATAACAACTTTGCAGATCAGGCAGATCCTGGTCATAGGTATGTTCAACACTGAGGGATTTACGCCGCCGTGATGTGACCACGGGCCGCTCATCAATACCGCGGCAGAGCTGATACAGACGTTGTCCAAATTGCCCCAGCAATTGCACCAGCTGCAATTCTTCAAAACGTCTCAAATCACCGCAGAGATGAATATCATGCTGATGTAATTTCCGTAAGGTTGCCGGTCCAACGCCAAACAGGAGTGAAACCGGAAGCTGCATCACAAAGTCTTCAACCTGTTCTGGCAAAACCACAAAAATACCATCAGGTTTATTCCAATCACTGGCAACCTTGGCAAGAAACTTATTGGGAGCAATCCCCGCAGAAATAGTAATTCCCACCGATTGACGGACCCGCTGACGGATCTCTTCGGCGATCAAGGTTGCACTGCCATGACAGGCATCGCTGTCGGTTACATCAAGGTAGGCTTCATCCAGGGATAAGGGCTCGATCAGCTCGGTGTAATCCTGAAAAATCTCCTGGATCTGAGCCGAAGCCTGCCGGTACTTTTCCATATTGCCGGGGATGATGGTGAGGTTCGGGCAGAGTTTTTTGGCCTGAGCCGACGCCATCGCCGAACGCACACCAAATTCACGGGCGGAATAGTTGCAAGTTGCAATCACACCACGTCTATTGGCATCACCGCCGATAGCCAAAGGAATGTGACGCAATGCAGGGTTGTCTCGCATTTCCACTGCGGCATAGAAGCAATCGCAATCGCAATGGATGATCTTTCGGGTCATATAAAAGTTACTGCGTTAAAGCGGGTTTCCCCAAGGGAAAGAACGATACCAATAGCTGACTCTGTTTACATGAAACTGTTCATAAAAAATCGTTTATTTCACAATTAAATTCACGCTGGGCCGGCCACAGCTAAGGTGCTGACGACTACACTTCTCCTAATGATCAAAATATAACCAGACACTAAATAGAACCACCCATCCCTTGCCGGTAGCTGCTGTCGGAGCTCTGCGTGACAAGCGGTTTTTGTTCGGAGGGCTAATCTCATGCTAGCCATTATTAAAAGCCTGGCTATTTCTACCTTAATCCTCAGCTTTTCAATAGCAACCAATGCTATTGCCGGGGCCAAAGAACCGTTATTCAGTGAGGATGCCGCCCCCCCCCCGTTCAACAATCTGCCAAGAAGAAACCTAAGAGACAGCTGTCCGCCAAACTGAAGGAAAAATATAAAAACAGACGGGAAAGATACATCAAGATCAGATATGACCAACTTAAATCCGACAAATTACAAATAAATTTATTTGATAATTTAACGGTGGAAGGCGTCAAAAAGCGTCACTTTAAATATAAGAACAGAGGCGAAGTCTGGCACGGAAAAGTATCCAAAAAACCCGACAGTCGCATCACTCTGGCCAGAGTTGGGGACTCTGTTCACGGCACCATCCAAATCGGCAATGACCTCTACAAAATCCGGCCGGACAAGGGGAAAAGCCACGTTATCGAAAAGATGGACGGCAAGCTGCCCTTTCCCGAACTAGACCCCAGACCCGGAATTCCGCTGGCTGACACCGGCGTTGACCAATCATCAAGCAGTAGCCTTCCAGTCCCCGACACCAGTAACGGCGCAGTCATTGATGTAATGGTGGTCTATACACCCGCTGCCAACGCTGCCACCAGCAACATGGAATCTTTAATTCTGTTGGCAATAGAAGAAACCAACCAGGCCTACCTCAGCAGCGGCATCGATGCTCAACTTAATCTGGTACATACGGCGGTAGTCAACTATACCGAAGCCGCCTCAATGCAAGCCGACCTCTCTAATCTGACCTATAACAATGACGGTTTTATGGATGCCATCCACGCCTACCGCAATACCTACGGCGCAGACATGGTCAGCCTCATCGTCAAACGCTCTGACTATTGCGGCATGGCATGGCTGATGAACAGCCCAACCGTTAACTTCTCTTCCAGTGCTTTTAGTGTCGTTAACTACAGCTGTGCTACTGGCTATTTCAGCTTTGGCCATGAGCTTGGCCACAATATGGGTATAACCCATGCACGCCAGGATACCAGCGGTGGTGGTGCCTTTCCTTACAGTTTCGGGTTCAAAGATGAAGCGACTAGAACCTTCAGAACTATCATGGCCTATAACTGCACATCGAATTGCACCCGACGTCCGTTCTTCTCAAACCCAAACACCGATTACAATGGCTTGGCAACTGGAGCTGACCACAACATCGATCCCTTTAACTCGGCGGATAATTCCCGCGCCTTGAATGGCACAGTCTCAAATGTGATGTCATGGCGTGCAGCGATACAGAACAATCCTCCCGTGTCCCCTACCGGGCTAGCTGCAGCGGTTCTATCCAGCGACGAAATTGCTTTAAGCTGGAATGATCTGTCCGACGATGAAACGGGGTTTTCATTGGAACGTTCTGAAAATGGCACTAACTGGCTGGTTACGGCTACCACTGCGGCCAATGGCAACGGATATACCGACTCCGGTTTGACACCCAATCGCAGCTACAGTTATCGGGTCAATGCATTCAATAGTGCTGGCGGCTCAAACTATAGCGCTGCCGTTACTGCCACCACCAAGCCCCTACCAAGCTCATTTGAACAACAAATCACCTCTGAACAATCCACTACAGGTTCAGCAAGTGGCAGCTACAGCGCCCTGCGTATGGCAGACAGCTTTACCGAAAAACTCACCGAGGTGAGTTTGGCAGGAAGCAAAACACTGCAACATGTATGGCAGTTCGAGTTACAGCCCGGCAACGCCCATACGCTTAAATTTGTCGGCAGTGTTGCCAGTACCAGCAGTGACAACTTTCAAATTCTACATTCGACCGATGGTATCAACTATACCCATAGCTTTGTGGTCAACGCAGGAGATGCCGGAGAGTTCCAATCCGTGCTGACTCCAGGCTACAGTGGCTCACTTTATACAATGGCTAGGGATACCAACTCGAGTAGCGAAGATACTAGCAACGACACCCTCACCGTCGATCAACTACTAGTACTGACGGAAAACATATTGGGTGACCCTCCCTATCCTCCCCTCGACCTGACTGCTACGGGGGTAACATCTGACAGTGCGCAGTTAAACTGGATTAACGATAGTCGCATTAATCGTAGCGGAACCTATGTGTTCCGGGATGGGAGCCTGATAGAGACCCTCAACCTATCAGCCACCAGCTACAGCGACAGCGGCCTAGATTCTGCGACTAGCTACCAATACTCTCTCAAGTCGTTTAACAGCGCGGGTAGTTCGGTTGACAGTAATTCAGCCACGGCAGCTACGGAGCAATATATTGCGGTGACCTTATCCCTGAGAGCATACTCCGCCAGAGGAAGTCACCGAACAGTACTGAGATGGACCCCAGCTGCCGAAATGGATATCTATCGTGACGGCAGCCTCATTGCCACAGTCAATGGACGCAGCTTCGGAGACCGGCCTGGAACCAAAGGAGCAGCAACCTTTAGCTACCAAGTTTGCATTAAAGGGACTTCGCAATGCTCTGCAACTAAAATGGCGGTATTCAAGTAAAAGTATCTAATTGTTATAAAAGGCTAAATTCTTTAATTTAGCCTTTTATAACCACCCAATTTGGTCCAGGTCAGCCGACTAGTAGCGCCTTCATAACCAATAATAGCCTCTTGATCAAAAACCACCCATTTCAAACTTAAGCCTTACTTTTCGATATGTTAAAAACCACAATAAGACGAAACGGAGTTCTGATTCTGTTTTCATTCAAGCGTTCAAAACGCTCTATCCTACTCAGACAATAATTTCAAGTAATTCAGCATCGAAGAAAAGCAGTAACGACTATACTGTTGCTAATGGTCAAAACATAACCAGATAGACTCCTACCCGTCGCCTTTCCCTTGCCGGTGGTTGCTATGATAGCTCTACGTGACAAGTGGTCTTTGTTCAGAGGGTTATTCCTATGCGATCTATTACTAAAAGCTTGGCGATCTCCGCCTTAATTCTTAGCTTTACTCTACCCACAAGCGTTTATGCTGCAGCCAAGGCGCCGCTTTTCAGCCATGACACAGCATCCGTAGGCGAACTACCGCCTAAGGCAAAAAAGAAGCGGGTAAGGTCGGTAAAGATCAATTACGGGCAATTACGATCCGCAAAATTACAACTTAACCTGTTTGATGATTTAACCATCGAGGCAGTCAGAAGCCGCCATGTAGACTATAAAGACAAAGGCGAAGTCTGGATCGGTAAAGTCTCCAACAAAGCAGATAGCCAGATAACCCTAGCCAGGGTCGGCGATTCCATTCACGGCACTATACAAATAGGTGATGACCTCTACAAGATCCTGCCCGGTAAAGGCAAAAGTCACGTGATTGTTCAGGTCGATGGTGCTCCTCCCTACCCTGAACTTGATCCCAATGCTGGAATACCAATGGCAGATACCCTCAGTGATACAGCCATCAGCAGCATAGCAACAGCCGACATTACCAATGGCTCAGTGATCGACGTCATGGTGGTCTATACGCCTGCGGCCAACGCAGCCACAAGCAATATAGAATCGCTGATTCTTCTAGCGGTAGAAGAAACCAATCAGGCTTACATCAGTAGTGGGATCAACGCTCAACTGAATCTGGTCCATACCGCTGCAGTTAATTACGTCGAATCCAGCTCAATGCAAACCGACCTCAGCAATCTCACGAACGGTAACGATGGCTACATGGATGCCATTCACAGTTACCGAGATACCTACGGTGCAGATATGGTCAGCCTGCTTGTTAATCGATCAGATTATTGTGGTATGGCCTGGCTGATGGGGAGCCCCACGTCAAACTTCTCTGCCAACGCCTTTAGCGTGGTGAATTACAGCTGCGCAACAGGCTATTACAGCTTCGGCCATGAACTTGGGCACAATATGGGGGTCACCCATGCACGACAAGATACCAGTGGCGGTGGCGCCTTCCCTTACGCCTTTGGTTTCAAAGACGACGCAACCCGTACTTTCAGATCAGTTATGGCCTACAACTGTACCTCTGGCTGCACACGACGTCAGTTCTTTTCCAACCCGCTAAATGATTACAACGGCATGGCCACCGGTATTGATCATGATTTGGACCCCTATAACTCAGCAGACAACGCTCGCGCTCTAAATGGCACGGTTGCCAATGTCATGTCTTGGCGCGCCCCCGTTCCGACCAGCCCTCCGGCAACACCGGCTGGCCTAAGCGCAACCGTTCTGTCCAGTAATGAAATCGCTCTGAGCTGGAGTGATACATCCAGTGACGAAACCGGCTTTACGCTGGAAAGGTCCGATGGCGGTACCGGCTGGCAAGTAGCCGCAACCACCGCGTCCAATAACAATGGTTTTACGGACTCCCCACTCTCTCCCAGCAGTTCTTATAGCTATCGGTTAAACGCATACAATGGCGCTGGCACCTCCGCTTATACAACAACAGTATCCGCCACCACTGAAGCAGCACCCTCCGCCTTTGAACAGCACGTAGCATCAGAACAGTCTGACAAAGGAACAGTCAGCGGTAATTACAGCGCCTTGCGCCTAGCAGATAACTATACTCAACGCCTCACAGAAGCGAGTTCCGGTGGCAAACCCAGAAATCGCACCGGCGTACTTCAGCATATCTGGCAGTTCAACCTCCAGTCAGGTAATGCCCATACGCTGAAACTTGTAGGCAGCGCCAGCACCTCCAGCAGTAACGACAATTATCAGATCTTATTCTCTACCAATGCCGTTAATTACACCCACGCCTTTGTAATAAACGCAGGAGACTCTGGTGAATACCAAGCCTTGCTGCCAGCGGGTTACATGGGGCCTCTCTATATTATGGCGAGGGATACCGATGCGACTGCTGGAAACAAAAGTTACGACACCCTAACAGTGGATCAACTGGTGGTGTTGACAGAAAATGTACTAGGTGACCCTCCCTATCCACCCGGCAGCTTGGCTGTGATGGGTTCTTCATCTAACAGTGTGCAATTAAGCTGGATTAATGATGACCGTACCAGCCGTAGCGGAACCTACGTCTTCCGTAATGGAAATTTAGTAGACACACTGAACGCTTCATCCTCCAGCTACACCAACAGCGGCCTAGCTTCCTCAAGCAGTTACCAATACAGCCTCAAAGCGTTCAACAGCTCAGGTAGCTCACTGGATAGCAATGCTGTTTCCGCGACGACCCAACCTAGCACCGGTGCAACCCTGTCGGTACGAGGTTACAAATCCAAGGGCAGTCACAAAATAGATATTAGCTGGAGCCCTAGTGGGGATATGGATATTTATCGGGACGGCAACATTATTGCCAATATCAATGGCAGCAGTTACACCGACAGCCCCGGCACCAAAGGTGGCGCGACCTTTAGCTACAAGGTCTGCAATAAAGGAACTTCACAGTGCTCAAGCACTAAGAATGTGGTGTTCTAAATAGATGGTTCGGAGTTAGAAAGTTTAGAGAAGATTACAGGCCGGATAGATGACAAGTTATCCGGCCTGATTTGAAAACACTCAAAGCTTAAGTGTTTATAAGAAATCGGAAAATCTTTGTCTTCAGTAATATTGCTTTAGCGTTTACCCCTAAAAACACATATCCTTTTACCGAGGTACTCGGTTAACTATCACTTGCCGATACCCGCCAAATTTTTCCACGATAATTTGTAGCATAAATATGAGACTAGCAAACCTGATTGTACTAACACTGTGCGCATCACAAACCGTTGCTGCAGAGACCAAGATTGAGATCTATGGTGGGCCTGAAAACAGTGTCTATTTAGGCTGCTACAGCTGCCCTCAACACAGCCAGGAATCGGTCCATAACGAATACAGCCCCTACGGATCAGCGTATTCACTCACCAGTATTTTCAATAAGTACGGTAAATACGGTTCCAGTTACTCATCGTTCAGCCCCTGCAGCGATTTCGCTGCAAACCCTCCCATTTTAATAGAGAACAATCAGGACAATCAGGACAAATATTACAAAGATTCCAAAGATTCCAAAGATTCCAAAGATTTCAAAACTTCCAAAGATTTCAAGAATCCCAAACAATTCCAAAAATTCAATAATTTAAAAATTGATAATTATAAATCCTATGGATCTCTCTCTATAAACCCCTACCGAACCGATAGGACAACATTAGCCGGTGTGCAAAGGTGGCTTAATAAAACGGTATGCCTGAAGGAAGAAGAGAAATATTGAGGTTTTAATACGACTCTAGAACATATGATTATTTCGACCACAAAAAAGCCCCGATCATTACGATCGGGGCTTTTTAAGGTTTAGAATTTTTAATGTAACTTTATGCTTGAGCCTTGCGACGAATACCACCTAAGCCAAGAAGACCGATGGCTGCCAGGGCAATAGTGCCAGGCTCGGGGACGATAACATCTGGTGGAGGAGGATTAGGACCTGAAGAACCTACTGATTTATCGCTGCCGTTGCACTGGCTCTGATCACTAGGGAGCGTGTCGTCACCTGTACAAAGCTGCTGGGCGCGAATCCCTACGAGGCCAAAATCACTTAACGCCAATCCAAAATTGTTTGTAGTGAAAGAGAAGGACTGAACACCATCCCAACCTTGATCACCGAGGCGAAATACCAATTCCCACTCACCATCTCCAATAGAGCCAATAGACAAACCATTAAGGTTACAGCCCGGCCCACAGGAGTCGCTAGCTGTGTCTGTAGCCACCAGATCCACCGTAGAAGCCACAGGTAAGGTAGCAACGTTAGTAATCACCACTGGGACACCGATATCGTTGCTGCCAAGATCAATGAATAACCCTAGAGCCTCTGCGTTCCATGGATCAACAGTCAGGCTAAAATTAAATTCTCCGACGGTGTTATCGTCAACGGTAAGTATATAGTTACCCGACTCACCTTCGTTAGTCGTCCATGTGTCGTAGGTCAACTCGGCGGCACTAGCCGCACCTGAAAAGCCACCCATTCCCAAGGAGATCGCTGCAATCGCAAAAGCTGTTTTAATGTTCACGACTCTATCTACCCCCAATAAAAAAATTTAATACGTACTTCATTTACTTGACTAATAACAAAGCAAGAAACATTCCAAAACAAACAAAAGCTATAAATACAATACTTTAGAAAAAACAACGGCAAAAAAAACCAGCCAGTTGTAAATAAACCTGACACTTCCATCCGACTGTACTAGAGACCCTCCCACAACCTATCTAGACAACCTTTTTTCTATACGTTGCTTAAGCAGCCTGGCCTTATCAAGATCCTCAAAACCACCGTATTCCAGCACTTTACTAACTTCACCCAAGGCTTCTTGATAACGCTCCAAACGATTAAGTGCATAAGCGATATGATAACGTATTTCTGGGTTATTAGCAGAGCGTGCATAGGCATTTCGAAGATACCGCAGGCCCTTGGATGCCTGCCCATAGTTGACCAGTATCCAGCCCAGGGTATCGTTGATTTCGGCGACCTCAGGGGCGAGACGATGTGCAGACTCAGCGAACTCCACCGCCTTGGCATCCCCTTCACTAAAATAGATCAATGCTAGATTGTTATATATAGCTGGTTTTTTTATACCTTTGTCAAAGAGCCGCTCAAACCCAAGCCGTGCTTTGCTGAGGTCTCCCTGACGCATATATCCTTGAGCAAGGATTTCTTGCATCACTTCATCATCAGGCTGCCGCTGCACCCAACCCTCAACAAACTCCAGAGCCTTTGACTCCTGATTCTTGACTAGATAAGAACGAAATATACGCATAGCAACGGCATTATCTGGGGCCGCTTTAATAGAATGATGATAATAAACCAGAGCGCTATCAGTATCGCCCTGCTTTGCTTTCATATCACCCTCTAGGCGATCGGCAGCTGCAGTATAACCCTGCTCCCTCAGCCAGCCGGTTTCAATGGATGCCAGATCCCACAAGCCCCGCCTGATATTCAACTCGGCCAGGATCATTCGCGTTGCCGAATGCCCATCATCTGCTTGCTTTGACTTAGTGAGCGTATAAGAGGCACCGTCTAAATCACCAGATTCAATTTGATAGGAGGCTATCTCATCCAACTTTTTCGCCTTATAGCCCGCGAATTGAGAGGCTTTCTTAAAAGCTATTTGAGCCTTACTGGCTTCCTGCAGGGCGAGATTTGCACGACCCAGGGCGATCAACGCATCTGCATTATTCTCATTTTTTTCTTTAATTTCCTTGGCAACGTTATAAGCCTTTTTAGCGTTGCCGGTCCGAATATATAAATCCACCAGCAGCTGACCAACCGGAACCGATTCAATATCAAGCGCATGGGCTTTTTCCAACAACACACGGGCCGTATCAATATTCTCCAAAGCAATCTCAACCTTTGCCAGCTCAGCCATTAAAGTCGCGCTATCAGACAGTTCTTCCAACAACCCCTTAATTTGCTCTCTGGCCTTCTCGAAACTGCCTTCAGCAAAATCCAATTTTGCGATATTCAAGCGAGCAGTATAAAACTGTGGATTCGTTTCGAGAATGCGCTGGTAACTGGCTCTGGCGCCATCTCTGTCACCATTAGCCACATAAGCAATGGAAAGAAGATTAGCCACGGTTGGATTCTCTGGTGCCTTCTCCGCTAGAATCTTGGCCACTCTAAGCGCCTCTTCAGCCCTGCCATCCTGCAAGGCAGAAACTACCAAAATCACGCCAGCTGACCCCACCTCGGAATTTTTCTCTACTACGCCAGATAGCGTATCTAAGCCCAGTGCATTTTCGCCCACCAGCATTTGGCTAATACCGAGCTTCGTTTGCACACCCGATGTCAAAGGTTCGACTTCACCGGCCCGATTAAACAATTCCATGGCCTTAAAATGCTGCCCTCTGCGCATATAAGCATCACCGAGCTGAACCAGCATCTGCGCATCTTCTGGGCTATGAATTAGCCCCTCTTCTAGAACATCAATGGCCTTTCCGGTGGCGTCTTCTCTTAGATAGATAATGGCCAGTAGTTTTCGGGCTCTTGATTGCTGAGAGTAACGGCCAACATACTCTGTCAGGTCAGCGACAGCTGATTCATAGTCTTTTTGGTCGTAGTTAACCAGACCGGATAAAAACAATGTTGGCCCATGGCTACGAATAGCCGACTTTGGCAATCTATCAAGAAGAACCTTGGATTCAACAATGCGCTCCCTTGCTTTGACGACATCACCCTTTTTGGCCGCCACTATAGCCAACATATAGGGCAGCTGAGGATTCTCTGGATGCTTTTCAAAAAGCGCGCTTAATTCCGCGGCTGCCCCTTCCAAGTCACCCTGGGCCATATATATTCCGGCGATGGCCAGCCTAGCGGAATAATGCTTACCATCTAGCTTCAGCGCCTTCTGATAAAACCCCATTGCGTTTTTTACTCGCCCTTGGGCATGCTCAATAGCCCCTTCCGCATACCAGATATTGGGATTATCCTGACCTAATTTTTTAGCCTTATGGACTTGCGCTAAGCTTTCAGGAAATTTCTTTTGGCTAAGAAGAATAGTCGCTTGCCCCAAATACGGATCAGCTTGATTAGGCTCTAACTTGATAGCATCGAAAAATTCTTGCTTTGCCTCGTCACGTAGCCCTAGTTGCAAAAATGCATTACCCCGAGCGACCAGGATCTGCGCATTCAAAGCATTGGGGTAATTGTCGGTGTAGACGTCATCCAAGAGCTCCCGGTATTTGAGCTGAAGATGATAAGACTTAGCTAGATCGACAATAAACAAAGAACGATCAGCCCCGAGACGCTCTGCAACTTTAAACTCTTTTTCGGCAAACCCTGCATAGCCTTGCGCCAGGTAAGACCGTCCTAGAAGAATATGTCCCGATAGAAAATAGGGGTCTGCTTCTAATGCATCTTTCAGAAAATGGATGCTTGTTTCAGTATCACCCTTATGAAACTGCATTAACGCATCTTCATAAAGCGACGCAGGATCAACTTTTTCACTCTTCGAATTAGCCGCAAATGGATAGAGCGCGGCAATCAGTATAAGGGATGTAACTCCGGCGCGAAGACGCATATATACTCGCATTATAATTTGTAAGATAACTCAGGAATTCTAATAGAAAGATGACAAAAGCTTATCGTTTTAACTGATCCTCCACAATAGACTCGCTGTGATTATAAAACGTTTCCTTAACTCGATTTCACGCAGATTAGATCCTACTGAAGGCAAAAGAAGCCAGTAGATACCAGATAAAAAAAAGCCGCGCATTTGCGCGGCTTTTTTTACAAGCTTTATTACATCTTAAAGCGACGAGTTTGGGACTGAAGATCCGCAGCTAGCCTGGCCAGCTCTTCACTGGCTACTGATATCTGCTCCGCATCAGATCCGGTCTGCTGAGAGAGCTCACTGATGTGATTTACATTCTGATTGATATCTTCGGCAACAACACTTTGCTGATCGGCTGCACTGGCAATCTGCATACTCATCTCACTGATTCGATCGACGGAATCATTGATCTTTTGCAACGCACTGCCTGTGCTTTCTGCCTGCAGGACCACTTGCTCCATTTGGTCTTTACCCCGATTCATGGCCTGCGCCGAGGCTTTAGCCCCTTCTTGCAGTTGGTAAATCATCTTTTCTATCTGCTTGGTAGAGTCTTGAGTGCTCTGAGCCAAAGAACGCACTTCATCGGCGACCACTGCAAAGCCTCTACCCTGGTCTCCGGCACGAGCCGCTTCAATTGCCGCATTAAGAGCCAATAGGTTGGTTTGGTCTGCAATGCCGTTAATCACACCAATGATACCGCCTATATTCTCAGCCCCGTCTTCAACATCCTTAAGGTTTCCGGCCATCATATCAACTTCGCTGGCGAAGGTATGGATTGCGTCGATAACGGCTTTAACCTCTCTATTACCATGCTCCACTTCTTCTTTGGCTACAGCCGCAGCTTGGGCTGCATCAGACGTATTGCGGGATACTTCGACAACAGTGGCACTCATTTGAGTAATGGCCGCCGCCACCAGTTCGGTACTGGTGTTCTGTTCCTGCACATGATCACGGGTCTGATCGGTAATTGAGGATAACTGCTCTGCCGCAGACGCTTGTTGATCTGCCGAGGAACCGATCTGGGAGACCATGTCTCTCAAACCTTCCGTCATTTCTTTTAGCGCACCCTGCAGCTGGCCAATTTCATCCGTACTTTTGACTTCAATTTTGGTAGTCAGATCACCGGCTGATACCAATTGCGCCAGGCGACTAGCACTAGCAAGAGGCTCACTGATACGGCGCGCAAGAAACACACCGACAAAGACAATAAGAACCACAGCAACGACCAGTACGATCACCGTCAGCCACTGCAAAGAGGCTCTTGAAGCAAAAGCTTCGGCTTCATCCACCTCGGCGATCATCGCCCAGGTTTGATCACCAACAGTTAGCGGGGCGTAAGCTGTTAATACAGACTTACCCTGATGATTAACGATAACCTCAGTGCCACTGCTACCGCCTAACGCTGAATTTACGGCCTGGGAATCGATACCATTATTGGCAACATTTCCGGCAAATGAGGCTGACACTGAACGATTTTGCGGGTCACTGAAGGAGTCTGAACGCATGCGTTTATCTGGACCGACCAAATAAGACTCACCGCTTTCACCCATACCGTCACGAATGGCCATAATATTATTGACCCCCTGCAGCGGTAGTCGCAACGCAACAATCAACTCAGCTTTACCTTCATTCATTAACGGTTGGGCAATAAATGATGCGGGAGCATTGTCACTGGGGGCATACTGGGAAAAATCGGCAAAGCCAAATTCTCCGGTTTCACTCACACGCTTAACCAGAGACGCCAGACGCGTGTCTTTATAAGGCCCTGTCAACAGGTTGGTACGGGACTCCTTGCCACTTTCCACCGTATAAAAAGCATAGCCATCCGGGTTTATTAATAACAGGTCCTCATAACCATAGGAGTTGGCGTATTTTTGATAGAAAGGAACACCCGCTTCATCCACCGGGCTAAGGGCTTCCGTGACATCAATTTCTGCCAACAGCGCCCAACTAAAACTACCTACTCGGACAGGAACCCAGGAAGACAACACGGGCTTATCCAAATAGTTAACCACAACACCAAACCCAGACTGCCCTTTCAAAGCGTTATCAATGGCTAAAGACTTTGCCTGAGTCGTATCCGGATTTTTAAGAGAGTTCTCTACCGAACGATCGTAATCAGCATTGGAATCCGATCGCATCAGTCGATCACCGCCCACTAAGTAGGTTTCCCCGGTGCTGCCCAGCCCGGTGCGCTCCGCCATAATCAGGTTCAAGCGATCAATTTTTAACTGAAAGATGGCAACACCTGCCACTTCAGTGCCATCCATAATGGGTGACGAGATAAACATGGAGGGCGCTTCATAGGCTGGATAGTAGGTGGCGAAATCCGAGTAAAATACGGCATCCTTAAAGAACGCGCCTTTGGCGGCATTGAAGACCTTCGACAGCCCGCTATTGGCGTAGGGGCCGTCAACCAGGGAAGTGCCGTAATCCAGCTCCTTCATAACCGAATAATTGATACTCCCCGTTTTTGCATCCACCAGATAAATATCCGCAAAACCGAATTTTTGCTGAAAACTCTGAATGGTTGGGTGGACGTATGCATGGGCGCGAGTGTAGCTCGAAAGATCGCTGGCCCGGGGCATATCCTGCTTGGAACCGATGGGATTTTCGTTTGCCTTTATGTAGTAGTACTGCAGGGCAACGGCATCGTCACTGAGCTCATCGATGATTTTTTCTACATCGGCAGGACTCTTGCCATCATTGGCAGACTTATACTCGTTGGAAAAATCTTCCAGATAGAACGTTTTTAATGCGGCCCGCAACTCCAGCAGCGTTGCTTCATCAATATCGTTGAAGTCGCGAAAGGTATCAATACGGTCACTAAAGTTGACCATCGACTCCTTGATCATCTGATTTTCAGAGAAGGTTTGTACCTGGCGTTTAACGTCTTTGAAATAGTTCTCAACGGACTTCTTTTTTACTTCCCGTACTGCCGACAGCTTCTCTAGGGCTTGTTGCCTTAGAGTGCCACCCACTTTAGTCAGCACATCCATGTCCTGCTTGCGGGCTTGAAAGTAGTTTTCTAACTGCGCCTTTTTAATTTCTCGAACCGCTTCGAGAGAGTTAAAAGAGAGGCTCTCCAGCCCCTGACTAGCCTCTTTCAGGCTTAATAAGCCTATAACCAAGGCAGGCAGTACACCCAGGGTCAGAAAACACAGCACGAGTTTCTGACCAATATTCAGCTGACCAAGTCGCTGGACCATTATCTGCTCCCCTATAATTATTATTGTTTTCATCGCCCTTCTATACCACAACGCTGGGGACTAGAGGGCTGAAATACTTTATTGAATCTATTGATATCTGAAAAGTATAGACATCGATTCGGATACCGTCTGCTACCTACAAAACTGTTTATTCACAATATTTTAGGTCGCGAAATAACATACGTTAAATACTAACGGCCCACAACTAAAGTATTGGGCCAATTACCCGACAACTGATCTAAGGCAACAATTACAATTGTGTGCCCGATATTCAGATAAAGACTTAGTAGGAAGGGGATGGGTTATGCAACATAACAGCCAGGATCAGGACGAAGAAAAAGAAGCGGTTCGTTCAAATAATTAGCAACGGAGAATGAAAGGTCTACCGGAAAGCATAAGCGCTACTGGCTACTGGCTACTGAAAGGTAACTCCGTAACGCAGCGCAATTAGTGAACGGTGGCCCCGATAAGCTGAACTTTTGAGCGAGATCGGTCAAATTCATCGCGCAAGGTGGCCAAAGGCTTCAAACCATGGTCCATGGGTTCTTGCGGCTGCGGATACCAACTCAGGGTCGCTACCCGGGTCATCAAATCAAACTCCCCTAGCAAAGCATCCAGGTATATCATCACCGCTTCTACCGCTGCACTCTCCTCCTGCCCATCATAGCCATCGACAAATACCGAAAGATGGAATTCGCCCTTCTCAATACGGCTGGAGAACCAAAACTGATCCAAAGGGTATTCCTCATCACAGACTTTAATGCTGACCGGCAAGGGATCATGCCGATGATTAAAGGCGATGATATCCACACCATCGATGGTAGGGGCAGCATCTACAAGACTCAGCACCGAGGCGATTGACTGGGTATAACCATCACAACCAAATACCATTTCGACCTGCTGTTCCTGCTCGTCTCGCTCAAAATGAAATGTCAGATTCTGATCGATGCCCTTAAGAGCCTCCTCATAATGCATCATCATCTCATGAGCATTGATCTCATCAGTTTCGTCCAAAAGATGGTCGATAGTGCTTGTCACCTCGCACCAAAAGGAGGTTATTTTTTCAAAATTTGGAAAGTTCACTATCGTTACGGCCTGCAAGGGTAGATTAAGATCGGATACACTGTACTGTCCCCGCCTGACTCCTGTGCTAGAGCGAAGATGCAGCACAACTCTAGAGCTGTGCTGTAGTCATACCAATGGGTCGACTAAGTTCTGGGAACGACGACTCCGGTCTGTCCCATATATTTGCCGTTGC
This sequence comes from Motiliproteus sp., assembly GCA_036960175.1. GTDB lineage: Bacteria > Pseudomonadota > Gammaproteobacteria > Pseudomonadales > Balneatricaceae > Motiliproteus. The sequence continues at coordinate 87,568 of JBALWH010000003.1, forward strand.
GATCCTTATAAGATGTTTCACAGACTTCATCAGCACCGATAAACAGCATCTGCGCAACACCTTCGTTGGCGTGGATTTTGGCTGGCAACGGCGTGGTATTGGAAAACTCCAAGGTTACATGACCTTCCCACTCTGGTTCCAAGGGAGTGACATTAACGATAATGCCGCAACGGGCATACGTACTCTTCCCTAAACAGATAACCAGTACGTCCCGAGGAATTTTAAAGTATTCCACTGTTCTAGCGAGAGCGAATGAGTTGGGCGGAATAATACAGACATCAGACTGCACATCCACAAAGCTCTGATGGTCAAAATCTTTAGGATCTACGATCGTTGAGTTGATGTTGGTAAAAATCTTGAACTCATTGGCACAACGCACGTCGTAGCCGTAGCTCGAAGTTCCATAGGATACGATGCGGTTTCCTTCATCATCTGCACGCATCTGACCTGCCACAAACGGCGAAATCATATCGTGCTCTTCCGCCATCCGACGGATCCACTTATCAGACTTAATCCCCATATCCCTACCAACTATTTTAAACTGATACTTTTAAGCAGCGCCGGACTCAATGACAGCACTCAAACAAAACGCGCAATCATACCCGAAGAGTACAAAAAAATCCGCATTTATTAGCAATGCGGTTTGTTTACAGAAGAATCAGCGAGCTAGTCGTTTTGTACCACGATTTCTGGGAAGACATTAGCGTAATTCTTACCCTTCGCTGCTAAAGATCCGGCTAGCTTAAGCACGATATCACGATAGATAGCGGCCTCTTCTGACTCCGGCTTGGCAACCACTGTAGGTTCTCCGCAATCGGCTTGCTGACGAATACCCATAGTCAAAGGTAAGCGGCCTAACAGATCGGTGTCATATTGCTCAGCGATACGTTCACCACCACCCTCGCCGAAGATCGCTTCGTTATGACCACAGTTGCTACAGGTATGAGTACTCATGTTCTCGATGATGCCAAAAACAGGAATCTCCACCTTACGGAACATTTCTATACCCTTCTTAGCATCCAGTAGGGCGATATCCTGAGGCGTAGTCACTATCAGCGCACCGGTGACAGGCACTTTCTGGGATAACGTCAGCTGAATATCACCGGTACCCGGAGGCATATCCACAAACAAGTAATCGAGATCTTCCCACTGAGTGTCCGTCAACAGCTGCTGTAGTGCGCCACTCACCATCGGCCCTCGCCATACCATGGGCTGATCTTCATCCACCAGAAATGCAATAGACATCGCTTGGACGCCATGAGCGCTAATAGGGTACATGCCCTTGTCAGCCGGTTGAGGCCGCTGACCTGCCGGAATGCCCAACATTTTCCCCTGACTCGGACCATAGATATCGGCATCAAGAATACCGACCTTGGCACCTTCCGCCGCCATCGCTAGAGCCAGGTTAACCGTAGTCGTGGATTTACCCACCCCACCCTTACCTGATGCCACAGCGACAATATTGCGCACATTGGCCATACTCTTCATATTGTTTTGGCTTTGATGAGCAATGACTTTAGAGGTCACATTAATAGCAACCTGGTCAACCCCTTCTACAGCAAGTAACTGCGGCTGCAGATCAGATTTTATTTGCACAGCCACTGATGCTACCGGATAGCCAAGCTCAATATCAATTTCTACGCGGCCATCATTGATATCCAACCGTTTAACCGCGCGGGCATCAGCCAGGGTTTGATTCAGATAAGGTGGCTTGTAGGCAACCAGCAACTGCTCGACAGCATCATGGGCGCTGCTTGTCATAATAATCTCCTGCAGTGATATTTAAGCTTCAGGCCAAAATGCCCGCTATATAATAAAAACCTAACGCTATGATAAGGCCCGCACAACAAAAACCAAGCATTTTAGTCAACTTTAATTTCTTAAACTTGATTCCGCTCTAATCGTTACGCTTTACCAGCCAGACGCCGCATTCTTTATGATCGGTGTATGGAAACTGATCAAACAACGCCAAACGCTCGATTTTGTGAGTCTCGCATAGCCCCAGCAAATTTTGTTTTAAGGTATCGGGATTGCAGGAAACATAAAGGATGCGATCAAACTTTTGCACCAACCGCTCAGTCCCCTCATCCAACCCTGCCCGTGGAGGATCAACCAGTACGGTCGAAAATTGATAAGCATCCAGATCGATACCCTGAAGACGTCGGAACTCTCGCTCCTTATTCATGGCTTGCGTGAACTCTTCACTGGACAGCCGAGCTACGGTGACATTATCAACTTTATTGGCTTCGATATTAAACTGCGCCGCATAGACTGAAGTCTTGGAAATTTCGGTCGCCAATACCTGCCTAAAGTTAGGCGCCAGAGCAATGGTGAAATTAGCGTTTCCGCAATACAGCTCAAGCAGGTCGTCCCCCGCCCCTGCAGATACATCCAACGCCCAGCGCAGCATTTTCTCAGCCACACCACCATTAGGCTGGGTGAAACTGTTTTCTACCTGTTTGTAGACCAGCTCTCGTCCGTCTACATTCATTGATTCCATAACAAAGTCACGCTCAACCAGCAGCTTGGTTTTACGACTGCGCCCGACAATATCGATATGGAATTTTTCCCTTAGCGGCTCAACCAACTGCGGCCAATCCTCTGCTAAAGCACGATGGTAAAGCAACGTCACCAGCAGCTCGCCGCTAAGCGTGCTTAAAAAATCCACTTGAAAAAGCTTGCGACGCAGCTCTGGCAGCTGGCGAATATCGCCTAACAGCTCGAACATGACATCATGGATTCTCTCGGAAACCATGGGGCACTCATCAATGCGGATTGGCATTCTGTTATTGCCAGGCTCAAACATGGCATAGAACAGATCATCATCCTGGTGCCAGATTCGAAATTCAGCCCGTAATCGATAATGCTGCTTGGATGAACTAAAAACCTCCACTGCCGGAGGATTAAACTCTGCAAACATCTGCTGCACATCAGCCGCTTTGGATTCTAGCAGCTGAGTGTATTTGTCAGGATAGACGGATCCCGTATGTGTCTTCATGTATCGGACTTCATTAGTGAACGGAAATTAGAGGCCAAATATTCTAGCAGAATTTACTTCTTTCAAGAGCAATAAGATGATCAATATACGAACGCAGTTTTGTAACTTTCGCCGATAGGATACAATCGCCTATTCAAAAATTGGCATGCCATTCCCTCGCAAGCCTGTTTGCTCCTGATCAGCCTTTGGAATTTTACCTCCATGTCGAAAGCACCACGCAAAATTCTCGTTACCAGCGCCCTTCCTTATGCCAATGGCTCAATCCATCTGGGACATTTATTGGAATATATTCAGACCGATATCTGGGTCCGTTTTCAGAAAATGCGGGGGGAAACCTGTAACTATGTGTGTGCAGACGACGCCCACGGCACAGCGATCATGCTCAAAGCAGAAGAACAGGGAATCACGCCGGAGCAATTGATCGCGGACGTAAGTGCCGAGCATCAGGCTGATTTTGCTGATTTCAACATCGAATTTGATAATTATTACTCTACCCACTCGGAAGAAAACCGCGAGTTGTCCGCCCACATCTACAACTGCTGCAAAGAAGCGGGGCATATTTCCAGCCGCACTATCAAGCAGGCATTCGACCCGGAAAAGAAACTATTCCTGGCCGACCGGTTTATCAAAGGCACCTGCCCCAAGTGCAAGGCTGAAGACCAATACGGCGACAACTGTGAAGCCTGCGGTGCCACTTACAGCCCAGCGGATCTAATCGACCCTACCTCCGCGATTTCTGGCGCCACACCAATCGAAAAAGAATCAACACACTTCTTCTTCAAATTGCCAGACTTCGAACAGATGCTGAAGCGATGGACCCGCAGCGGAACACTGCAAGAAGAAGTTGCGAATAAACTCGCTGAATGGCTAGATTCAGGGCTACAAGAATGGGATATCAGCCGCGACGCACCCTACTTCGGATTCGAGATCCCCGGGGAAAAAGACAAGTTTTTCTACGTCTGGCTAGATGCCCCCATTGGCTATATGGCCAGTTTCAAAAACCTCTGTGAGCGCACCGAGGGGCTGGAGTTTGATGACTACTGGGGTAAAGATTCCGAGACCGAGCTGTATCACTTTATCGGCAAGGACATTATAAACTTCCACGCCTTGTTCTGGCCTGCCATGCTGAGCTGCTCCGACTTCAGAACCCCAACAGCAGTTTTCGCCCACGGATTCCTTACCGTTAATGGCAAAAAAATGTCCAAATCCCGCGGCACCTTCATCAAGGCTCGCACCTATCTGGATCACCTAAACCCCGAATACCTACGCTATTACTTTGCCGCTAAGTTGAATAATCGCGTCGAAGACCTTGACTTAAACCTGGAAGATTTCAGCCAACGTGTCAACTCCGACCTCGTTGGAAAAGTCGTCAATATTGCCAGCCGTAGCGCCGGCTTTATCACCAAGAAGTTTGACGGAACCTTGTCTGCCAACTGCACCGAACCCGAACTGATCAATGCGTTTACCGCAGCCAGCGAGCAGATCGCCAAGTACTATGAGGGCCGTGAGTTTGGCAAAGCCATAAAGGAAATAATGGCACTGGCTGATAAGGCAAACCAATACATCGATGATAAAAAGCCCTGGGTTCTAGCCAAACAAGAAGGCGCCGAACAACAGGTCCAAGAGGTCTGCTCTGTCGGTATCAACCTGTTCCGTTTGCTGATGATCTACCTGAAGCCAGTTTTGCCAGAAATGTCCACTAAAGCAGAGCAGTTCCTGAATGATGAGCTGGACTGGTCAGCGCTGGACAGAATTCTGACCGACCATAAAATCAACAAATTCAAGCCATTGATGACTCGCGTCGAGCAAGACAAGGTCAGCGCCATGGTGGAATCCTCAACGGAAGCGCAGGCACAAGAACAGAAAGCCACCGCCACTCCCGACAGCCCGCTGACACAAGAGCCGATCGAAAGTGAAATCGAATATCCAGATTTTGCCAAGCTGGATCTGCGCATTGCGCTAATCAAAAAAGCTGAAGCCGTAGAAGGTGCCGATAAACTGCTACGCCTGGAACTGGATCTAGGTGGCGAAACGCGCCAGGTCTTTGCCGGCATCAAAACCGCCTATAAACCAGAACAACTGGAAGGCAAGCACACAGTAATGGTTGCTAATCTCGCACCGCGAAAGATGAAATTTGGTATTTCAGAAGGAATGGTACTAGCCGCAGGCCCAGGGGGAACAGAACTATGGTTGCTAGAACCCCATGCTGGCGCCAAACCAGGCATGAGAGTCCGCTAAACAGATAACTACACCCTAGCCACAACCCTCTACCACGCGGCTCCAGTCACGGAATACCAGATATACAGCCCCACCAGGGGCTGTAGCAGCAACACCAGCGCCATCAGGCAACAACCTTTTTGCATCTTGGCCGCATCCGCATCTTTTTTGATTCGCGTTTTAAATGCCACTGGCATTCCTGGCGGCGGATATATGTGCGATTGTTTAACCTTAGCCACCAAAACAAACAGATAACCCGCAATCGCCACCGAAATGCTGCCACTGAAAAACACCAGCCACAGCAGCAAACGTCCCGCCATCCTAATAGCCAACTCAGGCTGACTACCCGCAAGCACCTGTATATCGACCAGCACCTGACTAATTATCGAAGACAGGTAAAAAAACAGCCCTATAGACAAGACCAACAATAAAACCAATGCGGCCTGGACCTTGGCGCTGCCTTGTATATAATCCCTTTCCATCATGTGAACGTGTTACCCGTTAATGTGCATATATGGATAGTAGCTCAAAGGATTGCTCCCTCCAAAACAGAATCCCCTGCTGCTAGTGCATCAATTGTATTAGGAACCTCAATATTCCTTAATTATCAATTGAGTTTTTGCCGCTAATTATGCTTAATAGAACCAATAATAAGCCATCACGTTGATTCAGGAGAACAATGAAGATGAACGGCAAGCTAAAAACATTGGTTGTTCGTGTTTCAGGGATAGCCCTGCTGCTAAGCATCGCGGGCTGTGCCAGCACAGAATTCGCCCCTCTACCCCCGAAAGCCCAAAAGCAGCCCGTTACTACAGACCCTTCGGCATATAACTACCTTATCGGCGCCGGAGACCAACTGGATATCTTTGTGTGGCGTAATCCTGAAGTATCGCAGGAAGTTACCGTCCGCCCAGACGGCATGGTCACCACACCTCTGGTAGAAGACCTCAAAGTCAGCGGAAAAACTCCTACAGAAGTAGCCAGAAAACTGGAAGAAGCTCTCGGCGTTTACATCAAAGAGCCGATCGTTACAGTATTGGTTGAAGGCTTCCAAGGCCCTTATTCTGAGCAGGTCCGAATCATCGGTGAAGCCGGCCAACCTCAGGCTATACCCTATCGTAAAGATATGAGCCTATTAGATGTAATGATTTCTGTAGGCGGCCTGACTGAATTTGCTGACGGCAACCATGCCAGTGTTGTCCGGGTTGTAGACGGGGCACAACAACAGTTTGGCGTACGCATCGAAGACCTGATCAAGGATGGCGATATCAGCGCCAATGCCGACATTCTGCCAGGGGATATCGTTATCATCCCAGAAGCTTGGTTCTAGTCGGGCCGGAGTCTGTATTAAATGCAAGATATCTTTGACCAACTTCTAACTTATGCCAAAGGCATATGGATCAGAAAGTGGATAGTCATCCTTGTTGCCTGGCTGGTCTGTATTGTGGGCTGGCCAGTAGTAATGAAGCTACCAGATACCTTTGAATCCTCGGCACAGGTCTATGTAGACACGGATTCTTTACTGAAGCCCTTATTAAAAGGCATTGCATTAGAAACCAATCCGCAGCAGCAGGTAGCTCTGATGGTTAGGACTCTGCTGAGCCGACCAAACTTGGAGAAGATAGCCAGACTTACGGATCTTGACCTTAAGGCTCAGACTCCAGAACAATTCGATAGGTTATTGGAGGATCTTAAATCCGAAATTGCAATCAAAAGCGCGTCCACTGAGAAGCGAGGCCGTAACCAAAACCAAAATCTCTTCACTTTTTCTTATTCTAGTTATGACCCTATACTTGCAAAAAATGTCGTGCAGTCAACGTTGAGCACCTTGGTGGAAAACACACTGGGAGACAAACGAGAAGATTCAGATTCTGCCCATGAATTTTTAGACCGCCAAATTGATGAGTACGAGCAAAGATTGGTTGAAGCTGAGAATCAGCTGAAAGAGTTCAAACGCCGAAACATAGGGGTTATGCCTGGAGAACAAGGCGATTACTATTCACGGTTAGAGAGAACGAAGCTGGCATTGAGAGATGTCGAGTTGCAACTGAAAGAGTCCGATATTCGCTACCAATCTCTTAATAACCAGTTGAAAGAAGAAAGAGATGCCGCTGACTCCCTTACCTACAACCAAGCGGACTCAAACATTAAGACCAGCTACGATTCCAGAATCGAGCAAATGGAAGGCGACCTTGATCAATTAAAGCTGAAGTACACAGATCGCCACCCTGACATTCGTGAAACCACCCGTGTTCTGGAAGACTTGGTAGAGAAACGCAAGCAGGAATTGGAGCGTATCATTACCGAAATAAAAACAACCGGTGTAAACCGCACGGTAGGCTATCAAGAGCTAAAGTTTGCCACTGCAGAGGCCCAAGCAGCAACGCGCTCATTACGAGTAAGAGCTGATAGCCATAAAGCTCGACTGCTAGAGCTTGAACAGAAAATACATACTATTCCAGAAATTGAAGCAGAACTTACAGCGTTAAACCGAGATTATGAGATCACTCTGGAAAAATATAATGAACTTATCAGCCGTCGAGAGTCAGTTCAGCTATCGCAAAGTGCCGAAGTAACCTCAGACTCCTTTCAATTCCGCGTAGTGGAGCCACCTCGCGTGCCTTCAAAGGCAACAGGGCCTAAAAGAATTTTACTCCATTCCGCCGTTTTGGCAGGAGGATTAGTGATTGGTCTTGGTCTTGCTTTTTTACTCGGCCAAGCACGTCCAGTATTTTTCAGCAGCAGACAATTAAATCAAATTACGGGATTAACCGTACTCGGCTCGGTTTCCAAGCTGCATTCAGTTGAGGTCATCAGCCGTACCCGTCGAAATGGCTTTCTATTTGTTTTTTTCGGCGTTTCGTTAGTCGGGCTCTATGGTGTGATTCTAGGGTTACAAATAAACCCTGCCTTAAATCAAAAATTGATCAACCATATTCCCGATATTTCAGGGGCGGTATCACCCTATATCGACCCAATTTTGCTTAAGCTAAAGAGCATGCTTTAGTGCTATGAAAAATACAATTGAACGAGCGCTAGAAAAACAACGACAACTGGATGCGCAATCAGAACGAGACCAGTTGTTTAACAGTGCACCTGAGCAAACCACAGCGCTCAATGGTGTAAACCCTAATTCGGTTAATCCGGAGATGTCGTCACCCATTGAGCTCGCTCACAGCCCGCACCTTAACACTACTGCATCAGCGCTTAGTCATAACAAAGTAAGACAGTCTGAGACAAATACCGAAAAATCACAGATCAAACAAATACAGGACTCAAAATCTGTATTTAATATCGATATAAAAAGACTTGATGAAATGGGCATGGTAACTCCCACAGAAGCCTTCTCCTCCATCAAGGAGGAATATCGTTATATTAAACGCCCGCTACTTAATAACGCCTTTGGGGATTTGTCCTCATCACTAAAGCACCCTAACCTGATAATGGTTTCCAGCTCCTTTCCAGGAGAAGGAAAAACCTTTACCGCGATCAACCTCGCCATCAGTATCGCCATGGAACAAGACAGAAAGGTTATGCTGATCGATGCTGACGTCATCAACCCCAATGTCTGTAATCGCTTAGGATTATCTGAGCGAACAGGACTTCTGAATTACCTGAAGGGCGAAGCATCAGTACAAGACATTATTTCAGACACCAATATACCCAACCTGAAACTGATAACAGCAGGAAACCGGTCCCACCAGTCTAACGAATTATTGGCCAGTGCAAAGATGGCCAACCTAATGTCGGAGCTATCCACTCGCTATAAAGACCGGATTTGCATATTTGACACATCCCCTATTCTCGGAGCCAGTGAAACGAATGTTCTATCGCAAATGACAGGACAGGGAGTTATTGTCGTAGAAGAGGAAAGAACCACTCACGGGCAGCTAGAGCGATCCCTTAGCCTGCTAAACCCCGAAATGGCAGTTGGATTAGTACTCAATAAGTCCAAAAAGAGTCGAAAGGAATACTATGGCTACTACTATGCAAACAGTAAGTAAACCGGTGCGGTTTAAGCGCGAGCTGGTAGCCCTTATATGTGCGGTTGGAGTCAGCCAAGCATCCGCTGGCGATTGGAATTTTAGTCCTAACATCGAAATAAAAGAAGATTTCACCAACAACCTGGACCTGACTGAGTCTAACGAGAAAAGCAGTTTTATCACTCAGGTACTACCCGGTTTCACTCTGCATAAAAAAGGTGGCGGTCTTGACGTAAATGTCGACTACAGCCTTCAACATGTAAACTATTCTTCCAGCCAGGGGGACGACACCACTAATCATCAACTTTCAGCGGCTACAAATGCCGAACTGATTGACGATAATTTCTTTATTGATGCTCAGGCGAGCATGTCTCAGCAGCGGACCTCCAACCGCAGCGCCAGCATTGGCAACGACACTAATGCCGCAGGCAGCACCACCGATACAAGCACCTTTGAAATCAGCCCCTATTGGCAACAGCGTATTAATGCGCATACGGATGCTGGTGCCCGCTTTACTTATAACCAGGTTAACTTCGACAGCAATGGCGGAAATGATAGCGATGGCTATGACGTCAATCTGTTTATTGATTCGAAGCCTTCGGTTAGCAAATTACATTGGGGGCTGACCGCAGATAAAAGCCGTGCAACACCAGACGATGAACTGCCTATCGAGAGTGATGAGATGAGCGCCAGCTTAGGCTACCGTCATAGTTCTCAACTGGACGTTTCACTCAGTTACGGCTACGTCGACAACCACCTAAGCAGCACCACCGACTCTAACGCTAATGCTGGTGATTTCTGGGGAGTATCCACTCAGTGGAACCCTAGTGCACGCACAGAGATATCAGCGTCATATAATTCCCGTTTACAAACGTCAAACGACTATGGGTTAAACTTTTTTCATCGCACAAAAAGCGGAAGCTGGACGATAAATTATTCCGAAAGTATAAGCAGCGCGAGAGAAGAACTGTTGCAGTCAATTCAAATTGGATCAATCGTTTGTAATGGTGACCGAAGCATATGCAATGCCGTTAGGGATACGAACCCAATCCTAGATGACGACCAAGAAATAGTAACCCGAATATTCGAGCTAACACCAACGCTAAACGACGATAGATTCATTTCAAAAGAGCTCACCAGCAATTTAGTTATCAACAAGGGGAAAAGCACCTATAACCTAGGGGTTTATAGCCGAGACAGAGAATTCCAATCAGGTAGCCTCAACTCAGAAGAAGATATAGGTATCTCGCTGGGCTGGACGATTCAAATGAATGCTAGCAGTTCAACCACCTTCACCTATGATTGGTCTAAGCTAGAACCAAGTGGATTAGCGAAGGATACTGAAAACACAATTAGCATCCATTACGATAAGCAACTAAGTCGAAAAACGACGGTCGTAGCCTCTATCAGCGCCAGCGACCGGTCATCTCCTGACTCGACACGTGAGTTTTCAGAACAGAGTTTAGGCGTAAGTTTGTTGCACAATTTTTAGAGGTACAGATTCGCAATCATGTATGAATCATATTTTGGACTGGTAGCCAAACCTTTCCAGCTAAGCCCAGACCCTGAGTTTTTCTTTTCGAGTAAAGGCCATAAACGTGCACTGTCCTACTTGCAGTACGGTCTGGGTCAAGGAGAAGGCTTTATCGTTATTACCGGTGATGTAGGAACCGGTAAGACTACATTGATGCGGAACCTGCTGAAGAATGTAAACCGTGACAACGTTATTGCCGCGCAACTGGTAACCACAAAACTAGAAGCAGATGACCTACTACGGATGATATGTGCCTCCTTTGGATTGCCAGCAGAGAACAAGCCAAAAGCAATTCTGCTGCAACAATTTGAAGGTTTTTTGAGATCGGCCCATCAGGCCAAGAAACGAGTACTGTTAGTCGTCGATGAGGCACAGAACCTCCCTGCCAGCGCTATCGAAGAGCTGCGCATGCTCTCTAACTTTCAGCTGACAGACGCCCCTCTACTCCAAAGCTTTCTGCTAGGGCAACCAGAACTACGGGCAATCATACAAGATCCAAGTATGGAGCAATTCCGCCAACGAATCATCGCCTCCTGTCACCTAAAACCCTTAGGTGCAGAAGAACTAAAAGAATACATTCTTTGGCGGCTGACAGTTGCGGGCTGGACTCAGAACCCAAAATTTTCTGACCAAGCGTTTACCGATATTTTCAAATTTACCGCTGGTGTTCCCAGACGAATCAATATTTTCTGTGACCGACTAATGCTTTTTTGCTTTCTTGAAGAAGTTAAAACAGTCACTCGCGAGACTGTTGCCACAGTAGCAGAAGAGCTCGCGGATGAGATGGCTCCTGTGGCAACACACCGAGCACCCGTCGTGTCTCCATCGACCAACTACCAGCCAGGAGTTCCTGCCTCTCCGTCAGCTCCTGTCTATTCTGGCTTGCCAGATATGGATGCCTTGCAGGATAAAATCAACCTGCTAAACAACTATTTCAACGAATCGCTTGAAGAAAAAATCCAGATGCTGAAAGTGATCGATAAGAAGTTTAACAGCAAGATAAAGTCTGTTTTGAATGATAAACCAGATGTACAACGGCCAAGACCACAGCCAGTAAATAAAAAAGAATAACTTAAAATTATCACTGCTTTCTTCTAGATAATTGTTATCTCGCATTTAAAAATAATTATGTGTTTATAAAAAAGCCGACGCCTAAAAAAATCACGATATTTCTATTGGCTCTACTAGCAAAGAAATCACAGACATTACGACAACATGAAATAAAGATCACATAACGACAACAAATAAAATCCTATGCCTCGCACAATAGTGAAAAACCATGTTTTCATTTGGGTTGAAGAAATCCTCTGTATCAAAAAGCTTAGCAATGTTTATTGTCCCCCTATCGATACTAAGCTCTATCTCTATTTCCACATATTCTAAGGAATATATAAAGCCTGAAAACTGCAAAAAACCGGATATAGGAAAACGTTACTTCATTTCAGCAAAAGGCGACGACAAAAAAGGAAACGGAAGTCGTCTACACCCATGGAATAGCATTAACCACGGTCTAAAAAAAATACCTGACGGAAATACCCTCATAGTGAAACCAGGTATTTATGATGGTACTACGAATCTTACTCGAAACTTCAAGACAGGTATTTTGATAAGGTCGGAATACCCATATGAAGCAATCTTACGAAGTAATTCTAGAGTTCTAAAGTTTAAGGGAGCCGCATCAAATATACATATACAAGGATTTAACATCTCACATTTCAACCAAGATGCAAAACCATTGGTTATACACATAGATGGCGGTGCGAAAGACCAATTACAAAACATAACAATTGCAAATAACATCATTCATGACAGTTTCAACAACGACTTATTAAAGGTAAACAATGGGGCTACTTACATAAAGATAAAGTGCAATTTATTTTATAACCAAGGCGATTCCGATGAGCATATAGACGTAAATAGCGCGGAACGGATTTCAATCAGTGACAATATTTTCTTCAATTCTTTCGAAAGCTCAAACAGAAAAATAACTTCGAAATCTTCTAGTTATATAGTTATAAAAGACAGCAATTCCAATAAAGATCAATTCTTAGGTTCTAGAAACATAACGGTAGCTAGAAATGTTTTCTTAAATTGGCAAGGTTCAATTGGTCATGGATTTATATTAGTCGGTGAGGACGGAAAAGAATATTACGAAGCCAACAAAGTATTCATATTTAACAATTTATTCTTAGGTAACAGCACACTACCTATGCGTTCACCATTTGGAATAAAGGGCGCAAAAAACATCCATTTTTTTAATAACACTATTACAGGAGACCTCCCCAGTAATGCGTTTTCTATGCGTATAAACAGAGAAGGAAATAATCCGATTAATGACAATATTTTTATTCGGAATAACATTTGGTCTGACCCTAATGGGACAATGGGATCGAGTCCGCATCAAAGCAGCAACGATTTTTCGGATACCATTTTTACAGAAATAAATAATTTTGAATTTAAAGACAATCTGATATGGAATGGCGGAAACGCACTCCCCCATTCTTTACTAGATAAAATAAACCCTTCTAATGACGCCAGCATCGAAATAGCCGACCCTATGTTCAAAGATAATACTAAGTTGAGCATTCCTATCTGGATAGAAGAGAAAAGGAAATTTGCTGACGGTTCATTCACTATAAGAGAAGTTTTTGAACGGCTTGTTTACTACTATGGTAAACCACAAAACGGGTCGTTAACTCATACAAAAGCGGTATCTAACTACACTCTTAAAACAGACATATTGGGTAATAAACGGAACAAGCCACATTCACGAGGCGCTTATCATATTGATAACACGCCAAAAAGTAATATTCCGGCTCTTACAGAATAACAATAGCAATCTAAACTTTTCTAATCAACTGAGCACATCTCTGTACAAGTCGATATATCTTTCTGTCATTACGTCAAAGGAAAAGTTCTTCTTAACATCAATAAACGCTTGAGAAGACAATTTCTCCTGTAGATCTTTGTCTTTATATAACTTTATAATCTTATTAGCGATATCTGCGCTTGATTTTGGATCAACAAATAGAGCACTTCTATTATCTGAAACAACCTCCCTATTAGCTGGTATGTCAGAAGCTATTATTGCTTTTTTGCTACTCATTGCTTCAAGCAAAGATACTGGCAAACCTTCTATTATAGATGGCAATACAAAGATACTTTTCTTATTCAAAAGATTGGAAATATCATCTCGCCTTCCTAGCATAAAAATATTATCTTCCAATTTATTCTCTGCAATATACTCCTCCAAAATATTTCGTAACTCCCCATCTCCAACAACATACAACTTTATATCAGGAATCACTCTCATCACAATATTTATTGCTTCAAAAAGCAACATGTGATTTTTTTGGAAACACAGCCTTGCAACGATAATCAATGAGTTCTCAACATCTGCCGTATGCTCGCCGCTAAAATCTTCAACGTTGACACCATTATGAATACTTACAACTTTCTTCTTTCGGACTCCTACCCGCAACAGGTCCTGCCTAAGATGCATACCAACTGTTATTATCTTATCCGTATAAATAGATAACAAAAAAGAAAGTAAATCCCACCTAAACCTTTTCACAAATCCATATTTATAAGTCCCAGAATGGATAGTAGAAATTATTGGCTTTTTTGTTTTCCTAGATGCTAAAACCCCATACAGCCAAGTATTTTGTGCATGCGAATGCACAATATCGATATTCAGATCCTCTATTACTTTTGTTAACTTAGAAATCAACTCAAAATCGATACCGTGCTTCTTATTTAAAGAAATGATATTTACATCATATTTAGAAAACTCTTCCTCTATTCCTTTCAAAGAAGAAAAAACAACTATATGAAATTTGTATTCAGTATGGTTTTTATGTGAATTTTTACAAAACTCCAACAATAGCTTTTCAATACCACCAACACCAAGAGAGTAATTAATCAACAAAACATTGATTTTTTTCATCAAACACCTTCACATTAACAATCAGCAACATTAATAAGCTTGGTGTTCTATAGGCTTCGTGCCAACAAACAGTTTATTTTAAAAATTTCTTCATTATATGCACCTTCAACCGAAAACCGGCCCAACCGGAAACAATTTACAGAGATATTTTTATTTTTAAAATATTCAAAAGTAAATGCCATTTCATACCCATGACTTCTCACTTTAGAAAACATCTTCGAGTCATATGTATCAATCCCACCAACGGGGTAAGACAACGCACACACATCGATCCCAAGCTTTTCTTCCAGTAATGATTTTGAGTAGGAAAGCTCGAAATCTAGCTCCTCCTCGTTCAGCTCGGTGAAAATCTTATGTGAATGAGAGTGTGCACCTATACTCATTCCTGAATCAGTTATTTTTTTTAGTTGCTCCCATGTCATGAACATCGAATCACCGGAGGTGACAGCTATTTTTTTCCCGGTTATTTCTCGTAGCTGCTCTAATTGCTCGCCCACAGTGAAACTACTTGATTTCATCTGCTTTAAAATCTTCCTCACATCATTCTTATAGTTTTCTGTACGCGTGATGTTAACCGTATCGTTCCAACCCGCTAAACGAAGACTATCTTGTGACAGCTGACGAATATGCCAGGCAACTTCATCCCACCAAGGAACAATACCCGAATCAATAAGGCTAGTGGTTATAAAAAAGGTTGCAGGAATAGCTGCTGATTTAAGAATAGGAAATGCAATGTCAAAATTATCTCGATAGCCATCATCAAATGTAATCATAGCCAGAGGTTCTCTTATGGGTTCGCCTGTGGCTACTATCTCCTTTAGCTCCTCCATAGAAATGACCCTGAAATTAGATTTGATCAAATCTATATATTTAACCAGATCTTCTTCTGAGCACGAGTAAACACAAGGGTCAAATTCCGTCTTTTTCCAGTCACCAATACGATGGAAATTAAAACAATAAAGTCCATTTACGCGATTTTTCCATAACAGCTTACCCAGGCCAGATTTTATAAATACATTCCGCATAAATGTCGTCATATCCATCATGACTTCCCAACAAAACTGGGTTTTTGAAGAACATAATCCCGATATTCATTGGGATCACCAACTTGCCCTTCTTCAGCCGCACGGATGATATTGAACATTTCTCTGGAGTTTACGTAATGAAGGACGTATTCAGATCCGTCATTGTATACAGATTCCAAATAGTTAAACATTTCATCTACAGGCTCACCAAGCAGTACATCCATATCCCGCTCCTGAGTTCCATGGGTATGTACCTTGATAAAGAGCCATTCTGGCCGCCCCTTCACGTGTACATTAGCATCGACCCACAAGTCAACACGGTCTTTAGTTGGCTCCATTCCCCGGCGAATATCTGAATTTTCAATCTGAGGAAAGATCCCCTTCTTCAGCTTTTTCCAATTCAACATGAGCGGGCCATTCACGAGTAGAAGGTCCCCCCAAGGCGGCCTCCCCACTTCAGCATGCTGCCCGGTATTGTGTGATTTTGGCTTATCCGGATCATCCTTGGCGTAGTAAATACTGTTAATCGTTTTTGGCTGAGTCGAATGAGGTGCAGAAGGATAGGTAAAGTCAGCGTAACAGCCCGTTTCCTTGAGGATTATTAGCTCGTCATTAACGCCACATAACCTGCCTTCTGGGCCTGAGTTATCGAGTGTCCAATTACCATGAATAAATCCGTAGGCCAGCTCACCCGTATCAGGATAACGGCTCAAAGCACCATGATTTTCATGTAAGATTTTGCAAAACCGAGTTAAGGTTTTGCGCAAATTTCCGGAGGTATCATCATCATGATGCAGATGAACTTCTATCTCGCCAAAACCATCAGCACACAACTGCGCGAGCTTATCCAGATGCTCCTTCCGGTACTCTTCTTCAGGGTAGAAAAAAGTGTGTTGCGGGTAATTGCCATCGGCATCCTTATGCTTTGCCGCCATTTTTGGGTAACCCTGACACCAGCGATCTACCCGCTGCCGTTCTATTTCAACATCAGTTACCTGGCCCCATTGGGGCTCGAAATGATCAACAAAGGAAAAAACGATGTGCTTAGGCCCTTTAACATTCTTATCTGCAAATAAACGTTGGGATACGTACTGAGGCATCCATTCCAGCATATTTTTCTTTTTCAAAATGAAATAAAGCGCACCGGCCAAAATAAGAACGAATATAAGTACGTACATTATCGGGATGTCCTTTGCCAGCTACCCTGAACATTAGAATTAAAATAACGAATAAAACCGATCAAAAGAGAAAAATTCATCGATACAAAAAAAGCGCATAAAGCCACGATAGTTGACGGAGACTGATTGGCTTTCTGTTTAACGATCCCACGATATGCAATCCAATAAAACAAAAGCTGGAGTAAAAACAGCAGCGCATAGAATGGCTCGCCAATCATCAGAAAATTGGAAACAAGCGCCACGATCATTAAATGAGGAACAAACCAACGAATAACCTTGTGGCTGACGTAAGTAAAAAACCGCCAGCCCAAGCTAGGGTTTAAAGCCCAGTACATGGAAAAAAATGCCTGGTAGTTTCCTAATCCAATGCGGATCCGTCGACCTTCCTCTGCGGTAAGGCCGGGAGCAACCTCCTCAACAGCAACCGCTTCTGGATCATAGACAGTCTTAAAATTCTGCTGCGCCACATTCATTACAATTTGATAATCATCAATGATCGTATTAGCTGGCAGCGGTCGAAACAGCTCTTTACGTATTGCGTAAATTGCGCCATTCGCACCCAAAAGAGCACCGAGACGAGACTCGTGGAATTTAAGCACCTGCTCATAGCGCCAATAAACACTATCTTTGTTCTCACCGGAAGCCGCGTCAACCAAGTGAAGCTCTCCGCAAACGGCACCAATTTCCGGCCTATCAAAATGCCTTACTAGTTTGGAAACAGCATCTTTCTCAAAATGAGTATTAGCATCAGACATAATCACAATCTCGTCTTGAACCTCAGACATAAGGTCGTTAAGAACGCTCATTTTCCCGCGATTAACATCGAAGATATGGGCATTCAAGCGATCATCGTGAATACTTCTTAAAATCTCTGCCGTTGTATCGCTGCTACCATCGGAACCTATATAAATGGTTAATCTGTCTTTGGGATAGTCCAGCTCAAGAAGATTTTTAACACGCTGTTCTATGCAACCTTCCTCGTTATAGGCGGCTATAACAATAGATACAGCCGGAAATTCATTAAGTGCTTTGGATCTGCGCTGATGGCGACGCCATAGATAACTAGTATCCCGCATCGACTGCTTCAAACCACTTAAAATAAAAAGGAGTATCGGATAGATAAAATAGGTATACGCAATAAGACCGATACTCAGCCAGACCAGTAGTTCCACTTAATGAGTATCTCCTGTATCTGTATTGAGATAGGGTTTCGCGGGAATTCCCAGCAATGTTGAACCCTCTGCTGCATCTTTAGTCACAACAGCATTTGCACCGACTTTAACGTTATTCTCAAGCAACAACTGGCCGATAATTTTCGCCCCTGAGCCGACAAATATATTATTGAGCAATTTTGGAGATTTACCCTTTTCATCACCAATTACCACACCGCTTTCTAAAGTCACATTAACACCACCGCGAACCTTAGAGTTAATAACGATACCCACGGGGTGCATAATGACAAACCCATGGCCAAACTCAGCTCCAATACCAATAACGCAGCCATTAAGGAGCTTATTCAGATATTGAAATAGGTAAGCAACCAATGAAAGACGATGACCGGCAAACCAGCGCATACAGCGGTACAAAATATTCGCAGTTGTACCATCAGACATCAATATCCTAAGGAAGCTTACTGTAGCGCCGTCTTCTTCAAAGATTTGTTGCTTACGCTTTAAATCCGCTCTTAGCTTATCCATGACTCACCAAGCTGATTATCTGTTCCGCATTGTGACGCCATTGACGTTCACGTTCTATATATTCGCGGGCAAAACCCCCTACTTGTTTAAGTTCCTGTCTATCATCAATGAGTTGCAGGACCTTATCAATACAAGCTTTACGATCATTGGCTTTAAATAGCCAACTGGTCTTCCCGTCCTCCACAACCTCGGCGATCGGTGAAAAATCAGGGGCTACCATACCCTTAGCCATAGCCATAAATTCAAACAACTTCATTGGAGAGCCATAGTCATTTGAGTCTGGCAAAATGCCGAAATCCATCGCTGATAGATAGCGAGCAACATCGGTATGCTCTACCCGCCCTGGCAGGATCACCTGTGATTCCACACCAGCCTGAGATACACGATTTCGAATAGATTCGTAGCACACACCATCACCCACTAGAAGTAGCACCAAATTTGGTACTTCTTTCAATCGATCTGCAATCATCTCCACAAACCAATCAATGCCGTGCCAATATACGAACGCGCCGACATAACCCAGCACCACCTTATCATCGATTCCAAGTTCGACCCGCAGCGCTTGAGCATCGGCATCATTAAGGACGAATTTATCTAAGTCTGCAGCGTTGGGAGATACTACCGATGAGGTGATTTCACCATAAGCATCTGTCGCTACCTGTTGAAAATGACTCGAAATAAAGACCAACCCAGTGGCATTACTAAAGATCCAGCGTTCAATTCGACAGGCAAACTTTCTAAAATAAAGTGAACGGACACGATCGACCAATGCAGAATCATTTATTTCAAGAACGATAGGAATATTATGGCGCTTACACCACCATACTGTGGCAAACATAAACAAAGAATAACGTTCGTAAATCATCTGGATATCTAACGCAGATACCGTTTTTCGAACTCGAAACCAAGCCACAAGATTATAGGCGAGCTCGAAAAGTTCAAACGCAAATTCAGGGACATGCTTGGTTAAGTCGGTCAACCAGCGTAATGGGTTTGTTGTCGCTGATTCTTTACTTGCCACCTTGCTGCTTTCAGGTTGCTTAGCTTCTGATGATTGCTGAGGCTTTTCCTCTTCTTCCGGATCAGCTCCAGGCAAGGACAAAATCGATACCTTATGACCCAGCTCTCTCAGACCTTTAACAACACCTCGTATATGAACGCCTTCGGCGCCCCTTCCCCGAGTCCGATGATGGAATAGAATATTCATAGTTATTATTTACAAAACCCCAAACTTAAAATCCTAATATTTCCACAACGGGATAGACACATCGACAGTAAAATACATGAAATCCCCAGCGTAGCGTTTAACAATGACGCCTCGATTTGGAAGCGAACAGCAAGTAAAACAGCAACTAGTCTTACGTAAGGTATAGCCGCAGGTCCTTTCAACAAGCCATGGTGATAATATTTCTGGTCTTGTCGCTTACTTATATGAAAGCGCTTCATATTACCAATCAGCAGTTACAACGCAAACACTAGCAGCAAGAAAACACTTATATTATCAATAGTTTCCCGTATAACACTGTCCCATCAAGTTAAAAAGACATATGACAATAAAATTAGCCGTTTAGCATATTCAATAGCTGCTGTTTGTTGATTTCCCAAGAAAACTGAGAGGCATGTTGCTGGATTTTTTTTGAATCCCACGTTTTGTCCAATAATTCCCCTAAGCCCCGCGCCACTTCGGCGGAATCTTTTTCCTTAATCAGTAAGCCGCTGACACCTTCTTCCATAACTTCTGGAATACCTCCAACACGGGTAGCCAGCACTGGTGTTCCGCATGCCATTGCTTCGAGAACAACATTGGGAACACCCTCATTATAACTGGGCAACACCAACGCTCTGGCAGATCTCATCAATGGCGGCAAGCAATCGTGATCAACGTTGCCTAATAACTTCACCCGGTCTGCTATGCCAAACTCCTGGGCCTGATTTTTTAGCTGCTCAGCCATTACACCACCACCAGCATAAACCAGATGCAGATCGGGATAACTACTAGTAATGGCAGCGAAACCTTCCAACAACTCTAAAACGCCCTTCTCCCGCTTCAAGTTGCCGACAAAAAGAACATACGAAGGCAATTCCTCTGAACCGCTGCCAGAGCCAAATTTATTATGATCAACACCATTATAAATGGTATGAATTTTATGTCCGTTTACTCCGATTTTCTTAAGCTCAGCGGCCAACGCCTTCGATACTGATAGTATCCCTGTAGCCTGCTCGGAGGCCCACCTAATCTGCTTGGCACGGGCAGGTACCCGACCATGAATATTAACATCGGACCCATGTACTTTGAAAAAGAACCTAACTCGGAGCAATCGGCTCAACCAAGCACCAGCTACTCCTTCTGGATACGCCCAACTCGCAAGAATAAGCTCCGGCTGGCGACGTTTTAACCAAAATCCAGAATGCAGCAATATCGAAAACAACATAAACCAACTGTAAAAACGTCGGCCGAATTTTGGGAGGTAAAAATAGGGAACATAACGGGTGTGCGCCGTTTGTTTTATCTGATTTCTGTTTTTAAACCATTCACCGAAGGCCACTGGAATCAATATTGACAGATCGTATTCGTCTTGCAGCAACTGAAACTGCTGATGATTAAATACGGCCCTATTAGGTTCCCAAGGTAACGGATATAAATTGGTTAGTATGACGAGTGATTTTTTATAATCAGACATCGCAAATAGTTACCCGATGCTTGCCAGCCGCTGTCAACGGAATGTCTTCAACCAAATCGAATATTAATAACAATTCGCCGCTTGCGTACTTATTAATCTCGGCTGCTATACATTGCTGGTCTTCAGCCTTGTACTCTTCAGAGGCAACAATCTTGATTATCAATTCAGACAAAGACTTCTGCTGGACCTGAAATCTCTTTATCCCAGAAAAATCTTTGAAAATATGTGGAAATAACTCACCAGGTATTTTCTTGCCGGAAGAAGTTTTTATGATATCTAACTTTCGACCATTTACCCGTTCCATTAAAGGTAAAGGATTTCCACATTTGCAGGTATCTGAACTCAATGTCGCTCGGTCACCGTTCTGATATCTAATAAGGGGCATTCCATAATTGAAGAGATCTGTGACTACTAAATCCCCACTGCGCCCTACGACAGGATTCCCACTATCATTCACTGTTTCGACGACAAGATGGTCATTATTAATATGCAGACGCCCATGACTCGAACATTCTGCAGCAATTAGCATAAACTCCCGACAACCAAAGGTATCATGTACGGCACAGTTAAAAGCTTTTTCTATTTCCTCCCGCTGAAAATCCATTAAGGGTTCAGCTGCGCTTAAAATAGTCTCTGGTGAAAAAACAGCATACCCACCTTCATTGATAAACCGGGCTAACTCATACAGCGGATTGGTATAACAAACCATAGCTTTAGGTTGGTAGTCATTAATATCCTTTATGTGCTCCAGCATATTCATTGAACTAAGTGAAAAGCAGTTGAGCATTTTCCGATTATAGAAACGATGATATAGATCTGTTTTAAGCGATTTGAGAATTGTCGGTGGTCCCAGATCAGCGCCCCACAAGTAAAGACTCTTAGTGCCCAAGCCCGCACCTAACCAGCCATAACCTCTCCACATCACAGCCTCTCGACGGGTATTACTATCAACATTCAACTCAAAACGGAAAGGTTGACCGGTGGAGCCGCCGGTAGATTTGCGAATATTGTTATTAAAGGATGAGGAGAGCAAATCCTTGTAATGATTGTTGACTATATCTTTGGTTAATATTGGTAAGGCTTCGAAATCGGCTCTACACGTAACATCCCGAATATCCCTAACGCCTTGGGCTGTCCAAGCTGTACGGTAATACTCACAGGTCTCGTAACAATGTTTTAAAAGCTGTTGCAATCGCTCCCATTGATATGCCTCCAGCTTCTCGGCAGGCCACGTCAGATGTTTCTCATATTCATCCAGATAATGAAGAAGAGGTTTTCCCTTAACCATTTCATATATCGGCATGAGCGCTTTTCGTAAAAAGAAAGAATAGCTATCCATATGCCCTAAGCGCAGCTACAAGCTGGTCTCCATAAGTCCTGAAAATGTCAATAACGATAGCATGTTGGGACTACCAAGCACACCGCCTTATAAGCACCACTCAAGCAACTCTAATTTTTCCTGAAAAAGGCCAGAAAACACCTAAGGATTAGCAATTTATCCTAGTCATAAGCCTTACTAAACAATCATAATACAGCTTCATTAATGAGCACCATTATATGCACGCGAGGAGCAATTCGTGACATCACCCACCATATCTGTCGTTGTGCCCGTGTACAATGGTGTAGATTACCTTGAAAAGACAGTTCAAAGCATTCTTAAGCAGAGCCTCAGAGATTTCGAATTAGTTTTAATCAACGACGGTTCACAGGATGAATCCCAAAAATTGCTAGAACGTCTTTCCTCCGAAGATTCTAGAGTCAAAGTTTTCCATAAAGAAAATGGTGGTGTCGCCTGTGCAAGAAACTATGGCATTGGAAAATCAACCGGCGAGTTCATAGCCTTTTGCGACCAAGATGATCTTTGGCACACAGAGAAACTGGCCAAACAACTCCCTCTATTTGAAGACTCTCAGGTCGGGCTGGTCTATTGTGGGGCTGTTATTGAGCACACGAACCTTGGCAAAAAATCCGAACCTGGTTTTGAAAGCAAACACCGCGGAGACATTTTCGATCAATTAATACAGCAGAATATGATCACCTGCTGTTCAGCCATTGCACGTAAAACGATGCTGCAACAATGTGGTGGCTTTGATGACGACCGGAGTTTGATGGGGGTCGATGACTGGCACCTATGGCTTAAATTGGCTCTGATCTGCAAAGCAGACTTTGTCGAGGAACACCTCTGCACACACGTATTTCATGGTGATAACTACTCACTTAACGATGGTAAGATGCATGATGCAGAGATCATATGCCTAGACAAAATTTTTCCTCTAACCATCACGTCAGGCCGCAGCCCCAACTGGAATAGCATTAGGCGGAACATACACCTCAAGTACGCACAATCCTATTTATACACCTCAGATTTCAAACTTGCTGCCGATACCTATCAACGGGCATATAGGGAACAACCCTCTCCTTCAGCACTTATAAAATGGTTAATCTACCGCATACTTCCGGCACCCGTGCTGCACTTTCTACAAAACCAAAAGCGTCGAATAGCACGATAATTTGGCCTACAAGATCAACTAAGAGCTACATTTTTAAATGAGTGCAGAAAGCGACCTTAAGCATCAGGTAATACATTCTCTGAAATGGGTAACCATTGGAAAAGTGTTTACCCAAGTCATCAGGTGGGCAATTACCTTTTGGGTAATTCGCCTTTTGACACCAGAGGATTACGGCATAGTGGCAATGGCCAACGTATTTTTCTGGTTTTTGATACTTCTTGCCGGTTCATTATTTACACCAACAATAATCCAAGCCAAGACCATAACCACATCCACGTTAAAACAGCTGTATGGCATGATTATTATTGTTCAGCTGTCTCTGTTCTTGTTACAACAAGCATTGGCTAAACCTATAAGCCTTTACTACAACTCCAATGAAGTCATGGACATCCTGCAAGTCAGTGCATGGTGTTTAATCATATATTCGTTTCAGATAATTCCTTCTGCGATGTTAGCAAGGGACATGGAATTCAAGTCAGTATCCATAGCCACGGCTGTTGCCAACATAGTCGCGGCATTCCTTACGCTGGCGCTTGCCTATGCGGGCTATGGTTACTGGTCTTTAGTTATTAGCGAACTTTTTTTGGCAGCTTTGCTGACCGCGATTACCTTCTATATAAAGCCCTTCCTTCACCTACCAAGTTTCGGAATTTCAGAAATAAAGGATCATTTAAAGTTTGGCTCCTTGTTTACAGTCCACTCAATTCTGTTTTATATATTTTTATACATGGATGTTGCCATTGCCGGTCGGTATCTTGATGTTACAGAGGTTGGTTTTCTGGCCGTAGCAATTCAGCTATCAACCATGCCCCAAAAGAAAATAATTCCCCTCATAAAACAGGTAGCATTTCCGGCATTTTCAAAACTCCAAAATCAACCCAGCAAAATATCTTACTATCTTCTCAAAGCTCAGAAATTAAGCTTACTGATTTCAATACCGATTTTTTGGGGGTTGGCATCTGTAATTGATCTAATAATTCCTCTGGTTTTAGGAGAAAAATGGAATAACGCAATTATCCCAACCATGTTCATACTCTTAATAATGCCTCTCCGGTTTAGTGATGAGCTGTTTTCTCCTGCTTTGAAAAGCCTGAGAAAAGTGAAGCACCTGATAATCAACGCAGTTATTCTAATTGCAATAATGTCTACAGCTATTTTTATTGGTGTTGACTATGGTTCAACCGGGATAGCTTTAGCCTGGTGTATAGGCTTTCCGGTAGCTTATGTTATAACGACCTATAGAAATATACGCATGCTATCAATAGCGCCTTTGAATTATATAAAAATATTCACAACACCTATAATCTCTGGTATTGCAATGCTTCTGACAGTCACCACGCTAAAGTCATTCTCTGAAAATATTGATGTCTTAATGCTTTCAGTATCCATTGCCCTCGGTGCATCTGTATTCCTGGCAACGACTTTTATTATTGATAAAGACAGTATCACCCAATTAAGAAATTTAAAAAAACCAAAGAAGCAGTTATCTGACCAATGAAAAACATTAAAAAACTTATATCACTAACAATAAACTATTTAATTTACTTAATAAGCAACCTGATACCTAAGAGTAAAAACATATGGGTATTTGGTGCTTGGTATGGCGAAAAGTATAGTGACAATAGCAAGGCATTCTTTGAATACGTAAACAATAGCAATAAAGACGAAAAGGCAATATGGATATCAAAAAACATAGAAATTGTAAAAAATATTAGAAACCAAGGGTACCGTGCCTATCATTATAAAACTCTTCCAGGCATTTGGTATCAACTAATATCAAGCACAGCCTTTGTTTGCCAAGCAATACAGGACGACCTTTACGCCCCCAGCATAGGAAAAAAAACTATAGTCATCAATTTGTGGCACGGAATACCGCTAAAAAAAATAATGTATGATGCTTTTAAAGAACGAAAAACAAAAAAAAATATGAATGGAATTATCGTTGATCATATCACACCATATGAAAAAAGAAGAAATGACTATATTATTTCAACCAACGAAGAAACAAAAAAAATCTTAACTAAAGCATTTAGAGTAAATCCCGAACAGACTCTAATTACAGGGCTCCCTAGAAATGATGTTTTTTTCAAGAAAAAAACGGAGCCATCAAAAAAGTATTCCTGCATATACATGCCAACATTACGAGGCGGTGTAGGCACTGAATGCGATTTATTTGAAATGTATGGCTTTGACGTCAATAGCATTGAAGCAAAATTAAAAGAAGAAAATATTTTTTTAGTTCTCAGAATGCACCCTGTCAACACACCCCCTGAACGAATAAAAAATCTAATCGAAAATTCAACACACATAAAAATAGATTCATCTGAAGATATTTATACAACCATCATAAACCACGATTGCTTGATAACTGATTACTCTAGTATTTATTTTGATTTCATTTTATCCAACAAGCCAATAATATTCTCTCCTTTTGACTTAACAGACTATAAGAAAAACGAACGATCACTCTACTACAATTATAAAGATGTTACTCTAACTCCATATTGCATGAATTGGGACGAAACCATTGACAGAATCATAGACATCAAGAAGAATGGTATATCCAAAGAATACGATTCATGCTACAAGGAGCTAAAACTCAAGTTCCATGAGGAACAATATATCAAAGAATTTCCATTTTCAAACCAGCTATATAGAGCGGTCAGAAAAATAAACAACATGAGCAAGGAGGCATAGTAATGAGCAGAGTCATCACCTTTGGTACATTCGATCTTTTTCACGTAGGCCATTTACAAATAATTAAAAGGGCCAAGGCTCTTGGAAACCACATTACAGTGGGAATCTCAACAGATGAATTGAATTTTTCAAAAAAACAAAAAAGTCCCGTTTGTTGCCAGCATAGCAGAATGGAAATAGTAAAAGAGCTAAAATGTGTCGACTCTGTTTTTTTTGAGCACTCGCTAGAATTAAAACGTCAGTACATATTGGAACATAAAGCAGATATTTTAGTAATGGGGGATGATTGGGACGGTAAATTTGATGACTTTAATGACATATGCCAAGTCAGATATCTACCTAGAACGCCATCTATTTCCACAACAGAATTGGTAGAGATTATTAGAACCAAATAGATCCGCATTAGAAAGTCCGGATAGATGGCAATAAACGAAAGTATTTTTTCATTCTCATAGCCCGACTTTCAATTAAATTCCAAGAAAGGTACGCCATAAATAGAGTGCATATCCCTGAAAAAAACACCAACTGAATTGATGATATATCAACAAAATAAGAAACTACTAACTGCTGAATTGGCCATGCATATATATATATCCCATAAGAATAGTCACCAACAGCGTTATACTTTCTAACGATTCCGGAAGGAACATAAGCTAGATACAGCACAACATACGGCAAAACCAGCGTATAAATCACAAAGAAAAAATCGTGATTAAAACATGAAAAAACCAAAAACAAAACGCAAGTAAGAAATACTTGCTTATTAAGATAAATATATTTACTAAGGACATAGAGGCTACCGCCAAAAAAGAACACCGTAGAAAATCTGAAAAGTTTGTATGGCTGCCCTCTGACATCAGTCATAAAATTAAAATAAAAAAACAGAAGCAAACTAAATAAAAAAATAGTAATAATTATAAATGGGACCCAATTAATTCGAAAAATAAACTTAGAAATAAATGATAAACCTCCTAGGATACCTAGGATAATATACATCCTAATCTCCCAAGGTAAGGTCCATAAAGAGCCATTTACACTATTATCAAAAGGTAGCCCCTCAAATACACCTGGTAGCTCTTGGTAATCAGTGATAAATATAGAAGAATTGTAAGCCGCAAATGTCCACGTTTGCTTATCAGTAATGAATGCTATTACCGGCACAGAACTTTCCGTCGCTCCAATAGCTAAGCAAAACAAAACTGCGACTATAAGACCAGGATATATTCTCAGCATTCTTGATACTGCAAACTCGACCACATCTTTTCTATAGAGCAAGCTTCTTGTTACCAAAAAACCACTGGTAATAAAAAAAACGTCTACAGCAATATGCCCTGGGGTAATACCAATAATGCCCCTTAGTGGTTCATTGCCCGGATCCCCAGTAGCCAGAGCAAAACTATGGCTAACAAGTACCGCCATAGCCGAAATTACTCGTATCAAGCTAAAATTATTATTTTTATCACTGGTTAAGTCTGATAGCAGCATTAAATGCCCCGGTAAACTAATGCGAAATGTAACTATCGTATTGGCGACAGAATAAAAACAAATTTATAACCATCCAGATCTTCATCGCCTGCCCGTGATCATTGGAAAGATTACTGTCATTCAACATTGCCATTACATAGTCAACATCGATAACTTGATTGGCAACGTTAGTTTTATCTGACAGGATATCCCGAGCCATATCTGCGAACCCTCCTCCAAACCACTTATCCAAAGGAACAGGAAAGCCCATCTTCTTTCGATATAAAACTTCATCCGGTAGATAAGGTTCCGAAGCCTTCTTCAATATGTACTTGGGAGTATCATGGACCTCAGAAACGCTATCAGAGAGTTTAGCCACAGCCTCCTTCTGATCAGCCTCAGAATTCCATTTGAGCTTATATTTATTAGGAATACTGAAAGCAAACTCTACGACGCGGTGATCAACAAAGGGGACTCTAGCCTCTACAGAGGCTGCCATGGTTGTTGTATCGACACGGTATAACAACCCCTGCAAATGAACGGTTTCGAAGGTGTACATCATCTTGGTTAGATAGTCGTCAGTATCGACTTCATCAAAGCTGTCGCGGAATTTCTGTAGCAGTTGCGCTTCTGTCGGTGCCCAATCTACCTGCTTTGACAGTAACTTTCTTTTAAGCTCCGGCTTGGTGTAGCTGTAGTTGTAGTAAAAGTGCTCAACGTCTGTGTTAAAAATCTGTCCATTATATTTTCTGTTGTAGTTATCTGAAGATTTACAGTCAGACCGTAGGGCGGTTTGATGGCGATAATCATCGGTAGAACGAAATATTCGTCCGTAGCCCCCGAAAATCTCATCGGCGCCCTCACCTGATAAGACAACGGTAATATCCTTTTTAAGCTCCACGCTCATCAAATACAAAGGCACCTCATTGGGTACAGACAGTGGTGCGTCTTTATACTCAATAAGCTTACCGAGAGTATCAAAATAGCCCTCACTACTTAACAAAATTTGTTTATGGGCGGTTTTGTATTGTTCGGCAACAATATCTGCGTAGGCAAATTCGTTGTAGCCACTTTCACTAAAACCAATGGTATAGGTCTTAATCGGTTTGTCAGAACCTTCAGACATTAAAGCGGTAATTAGGCTGGAATCAACACCTCCCGACAAGTACGCCCCAAATGGCACATCTGAAATCATTCGGTACTGGATAGATGACCGCAGCAGCTCGTCGAGTCGGTCTAGATAGTACTGTTCACCGTGGTCCTCGCTGGCGCCAACGTGATCAGCGAGTGACCAATAGCTGTGTTCTTCGCATCCCTCTTCTGAAATACAAAGATAGCTCCCTGGCTTCAAGCACTCAATACCTTCAAAGAAGGTCTCGTCAAGAATGGAATAACGGAAAGATAGGTAGGACGAGACCGTCCGTTTATTCAATTTAAACTTTTGTTTCGCCAGAGACAGAATGGATTTCACTTCAGACGAAAAAATGAATCCGCCATCTTTACGGAAATAGTAAAGCGGTTTAATTCCTAGCCTGTCTCTAACCACATAGGTGCAGTTTCTTTCAGGCCGATTATCGACCAAAACAATAGAAAACATACCTATAAACTGCTTAATGCACTCAATGCCATATTCCACATAGGCTTTCAAAAGAACTTCTGTGTCGGATTGCGTTTTGAAGGTGATCCCAGCGGATTCGAGTTCCTGACGAATCTCTTTGAAATTATAGATTTCGCCGTTAAAGATAACAGCCACATCTTTTGCATCTGAAAACATTGGCTGATGAGCCACATCAGACAAGTCTTGGATACTTAGCCGAGTATGGCCCAGCTTGTTGCCGTAAAACTCATCATAGCCCGCATCATCAGGCCCACGATGGGATAAAAGGCTCAATGCCTGTGAAAACTCTTCGGGGCTAACGCTATCATTTACCCACCCGATACAGGCCAAAATTCCACACATAAAAATCCCTATCGAATATGGGCTCTGGTTAAGAGGTACTATTTTTCGTTACGCAGATCCAACAGGACATTGTTGATCAATGTTGATGAAGTTCCCTTAGAGTATGGAAAATAGACAACTCTTACTCCTACCTCCTTAAATTTGTCGTCTATGCTTTGCCATTTTTCGGTCTTAAACCAATCATCACCAACAAAAACAAGATCGAATTTTACTTTCTCCCACTGCGTAAACTTATCCATGTCTTGTTGTGGAATAACAGCATCTACATAGCGGCAGGCTCGAACCACCTCCATACGCTCTTCAAAAGAGATAACAGCCTTCTTATTCTTGTAGCTGACAAGTTCATCCGTCGTAACACCAACAACAAGCTTGTCACACATCGCCTTAGCGTTTCGAAGCAAATTAACGTGACCAATGTGGAAAAGGTCAAAAACACCGGTCGTATATCCAAGAATCATAAATTCACCTAGAGTTATTACTCATTAATTAGTATTTAAATCCCTATTACACGCTAAGTCAGAGGGCTACTTTAAGAGTTAAATATACAGCCACAATAATGGCCCAAGAATACCCCATACATTTAAATGCTAGCGCCCAATTATAGAACTGAAGATACTCTGGTATAAGTTTAAACAGCCTGATGTGGGAGGCAATAGTCATCCCCATAAAGATGAACAGCAGCAAAGTATAAGTTCGACTTAAGAAAAATGCGGTTATCATGTAACCGACCATTGAATAAAAAAGTGTTTTATTCAACAGTAATTCTCGCAGACACTCGCCACTGACTTCCGGTGGCTGAATAAGCTCATCGCTATCCTCACTTTTCTTTGCTTTTCTAGACTGCAATATCATATAGCTGACATACACTGTGAAAACCAAAGCACCTCCCCAAAGAGAATACCCGGGTACGCCCAATTCACCGGCGATCAAGACATAAGAATTATGTGCAGTTAAACCATGCACATCGACGAAATTACCCATGCCTATACCAAAGAGAGGATTGTGAATTAGCATTTGTATTCCATCATACCAGGCATCCAAGCGCCCCTGAGCCGACGATCCTGATGCGGAAATACCACGAAACGAAGACAGTAATGTGGCCAAAATCGGTGCCGATAAAATGGATATTAAAATCAAACGAGCGCCACCGTAAGATATTAAGAAATACATAGAAATCAACGCTATCGCGCCTAACAAAGTGCCTCGGGAATCCGTCATATAGATGCCATACCCCAAGCCGGCTAGCACCCCTAACATCAATAGTTTTTTTACTCCCCCTCCAATCGCATAAAAATAGACCACAAACGGCATTAGCATTACAAACAGCATTCCCATGTCATTTGGGTCAGAAAAGAAACCCAAATACGTGATACGCCCTTCACCTACATAGTGGGAATTACCAGCCCAACCGAAGGCATACGGATCCTGTCGCTGTGTATAGCCGTTGTGAAGCATCAAGACTGCTGCAACCATACATACCCACATAAGGATGTGCTGTTTTTTGTAGCTGTTAACGCAGGCACTAAAAAGAAACAGCGGGATAATCGAACTAACCAGCAATTTTTGTGATTGCTCAATTCCGAACATACCCCAGCCATTTAAAAATGCGGAAACCACAATAAAGGGTATCAATCCCAAAAGCATCCAATGCTGGGGGTACAATTTAAGAGGACGTACAGAGAGCAGCGTCATTAAAAAACACAGAATCGCAAAGACTTTAATAATGATCCAGTCTTGAAATGAAACCCATATTTCATGAGGCCGGATAAGAACGGTGGCGGTATACAACAACAAAAAGAAGAAGGCTGCACTAGAATCTTTCTGGTGATACCCCGGTTTGAACGTCGTCAAGGTTGAATGCTCCATGCCGTCTTACAATACGGAAAGTTCTACTTATCAGAAAAATGACTAATTCTACTCTGCATTCTGCTCTATGTGGGCTAGAAAATGCCCCTCGCACAATACTATTTTAGGAATGATGATCTTACTACGCGCAGACCGCCAACGAGTTGATAACCCCAATAGCGTATTTGACCGATCAGCGTCCTTGGATATGCGTCTACATTGACGACTCGTGACTGTTCCCGTGCCCACCCTGACTTATAACTCTGATGGCCACCACACATAAAGTCATATTTTTTGAAGCCAGTCGAAGTGGCGTCTAGTACAGCCAAATGGGCGATAATCCCCAAAGATCCAGACTCCTTGGAGTCAAAACCAGATTGGTAGTAATAAATTCGATCTTTAAAATAAAAACAGTATATTGCGGCAGAAATTTTATCTCCGCTAATCGTCAGTATTTTGGCCTCCCCTGCGGTGGAGGCCATCTGAAAGTATTTCTTGTGAAACTGACGGAACTTATCACTAATAAAAGCTCCGCTTTTTCCTTTACTCGCCCATCGTTCGCTATGTAGGTTCTCCAATACTGACCAAGCATCATCAAACTGGTCCGGAGTATCAAATATTTTTACATTGTAACGCTCACTTCTTAGGTGATTGAGCAGTCTCATTGTCTTTTTCTTGAGGTTGTTAGAAGGCAAAGACTTTAATGTGTCCCTCAAGTCAGACTGAAGTGGTAATTGGTAGCGGATTCCACATGACTTAGAACATATTCTAAAGCCTGATAGTACCCATAATTTTGCTATCAACGAATCCTCTTCTATTTGCTTCAATTCAATTTTCTTAACAAACCTAAATTCCTTCTCTTGGTATGCTGCCAGTAGCTGAATCACCTCGTCCTGAAATCCCGTAGCAACAATAAGATCTACAAATTCGGAACAAACCTCCTGTTCCTCTGGTTCTCCTTTACCCATAAGACAAAGCGTGCGAGAAGACCTTTCTCCTCGATAATAGTATGGGGCTACAGCAATCAAACGTTGGCCCGCATAAACGCAAATCACCTGCAACTGCCAATCTTTTTCTTGATAGGTCAGCCACCAGCTGTAAAGCCACTCCCAGCTACTACATAGTTCAGGATTTATCGCGCTTAGGTGTAACTGGCGCCAACAGGATTCGATTTCCTCTAACTGTTCACCCTGACTTAATACACGTATTTCCATTGCTAAAAAATATGCCCCAATCGAGGATGAACCAAACCCAAATAACGATCTACTTGAGTATCCACTGGTGTTCATAGCTCATACATTCGTCCATTACACGCCAAGATATGGTCAAGCCATGGAGGTCTAACATAGAACGCTGTTTTATCAGTTATAACCGGGATAGTATGCTGTACTTAGAAATACAATCTGGCAGCCAGTATACAAGAATAGTACCCCCTGAAAATGAATAAACCTATTACGATAGCTCATGTTGTCAGCAGCCTAAAAATAGGGGGGGCGGAACGGTTTGTGATCGACTTATGTATTGCCCAACAGAAGCGAACGATGTCGCCTTGCATTATCAGCATGGGAGCAGTAGACGACCTACTAGTTGCCGAAGCCCTCGAACAAAAAATCCCTGTGAAGGTTTTAGTCGGCAATAAAGCCTACAAACAGCTGCAAATGCTTTTAAGTTTTAGGAAGCAACAGGTCATCCACGTCCACTCCCCTCATTCTCTTAAATTTATGACTTTAATGCTGCCCATATTTCGCAAAAAAAAAGTCATTTATACACGCCACGGCGCAGCCACATTGAAATCAAAAAAGTGGACCCGCTTTCATCAATTCGCGGCCCCTTATATCAATGCTATCAGCTTTGTTTCCGAAGAAAGCTCAAAAAACTTCCATTTAGATCACGACTGGAACAGCACCCCAAGCTTCGTGATCGATAACGGTGTTAACGTAGACAACCTGAAACCGATACCAACGGAAAATCAGGTCGGAAAAGTCAGGCTTGGCTCAGTTGGACGAATGGTGGAGCTCAAAAACCAAATCTGCTTGCTGCAGGCTATTGATTCCATTGATACCACCACTAGAAAAGGAATCGAAGTTCATTTTTTTGGCGACGGTGAATGCGCTCCACAGCTCAAGCAATTCCATCAGGCCAGACTTAATGACGTAACTATTAAATTTCATGGCATGCAAAGGGATCGAGATCAGATCTACAACTCGTTTGATACACTAGTTGTCACCTCTGAAACGGAAGGACTGTCTATCGCCATTATTGAAGCAATGACATACCAACGAAGTGTCATTGCGACAGATGTTGGCGGCAATCCCCGGTTAGTTGAAGACAATGTAAATGGATGGCTGACGGCGTTCAATAACCCCGAACATCTTGCTGGCTGCATAAAACAACTTATGGCAGAGCCCGCTCTGAGAAATGGAATGGGGATTGCTGGTCGCGAAAAAGCGCTTTTAAGATTCTCTATTGATGCAACTGCAAAAAAATATGAACAACTATATGTCCTCTAGTTGCATCGGCATCTCGCGCTGGCTGTATCTGATAATTCTTAGCATTGCGACCGCCGTCGCCCTACTCCCATATTGGCCTGAGGCACGGCTTTTTTCCTTAGGTGGCTATGCGCTATTATTTGCTCCTCGTTGGTGGATACTCGCCCTGCCAGTCATACTATTACTAACCTACCGACGCCTAAACCGCTGGCAACAATTTTCAATTTTACCTATCACCTTAATCTGTATTAATTTCACCGATGTCCAATGGATTCCACATTTTTCTGAGAGCACCTCAGAAAGACTGGAAGTTCGTATTATGTCCGTAAATATCGGCAACAATACTAACCAACAAAAACTTCTGAAGGCAATCAAAGATAATCAGCCGTATGTCGTTTTTCTACAGGAAGCAAGAAAACCCGCAATGGACCGGCTATTTAATGATGATTGGATAACAGATTGTGCCGGCTCCTTGTGTATTGCCAGCAGGTTTTCGCTAGAACGAATCGGTGACTTGAATCGACGCAGTTTAGGCGGCTGGGGCAGTTATGCGGCAAAATATGAAGCTGATATTTTTGGCCAAACAGTGCAACTACTTAATGTTCATCTAGATACCCCCCGCACGGTCCTAGAAAATTTAATTCATCTAAATATTGATTTTTCAGACGCTGAGCACAGCGTACAAAATCGTAATATTCAGGCAAGTGTCGTTAGCAATTGGTTAACAAAGAACAAGCCCTTCATCATCGCTGGTGACTTCAATATGCCAGTTAACGAGAATATCTATCGTCATTACCTGGGACACCTTGGCAATGCATTAGATTACTCATCATTGGGACTACGATATACCAAATATACTAAATGGCACGGCATCAGAATTGATCATATACTATTCAACGATTCTTTCGTGGTGAAAGAAGCCAAAGTGCTGGGAGATTTTGGCGGAGATCACCGCCCGATTGTGACAGTTCTGGGGCAGACGCTATGAAACTATTTCAGTATCTTATTGGTTATCTTTGTTTCATTCTGGCCTCCACATACCCTCTACTGGCGCAGGCAGATAATACGGGTGAAATCACGGTAGAAATTGAGCAAACTGTGCAAAGTGGTAACTATTTACTTGCCGTACCACCCAAAACTATTTCTTCTAGTTCCACTATTCAACTAATTCGAAAGGGTGAGCGGATAACAGCTCGGGTTTCCCCCCAGCTGCTTTGGCCAGAAAACACTATAAGCGCTGGGAACAAACATTACATAAGATTACTGAATATTCATTTCTCTCAACCACCAGCAATCGAACGTCGTTATCAACTAAAATGGCAGTCGGGTGAAAACAACCCCATGCCAGAAAGCCCAGTCAACCAGCCTAATTCTTTTGGATTGATGACAGCAGAACAAGGGTGGCTTTCACGCAGCCTGTTACTGCATCCAGAGAACAAAGGAAACTACTCTGAATGGTATCTGGGATCACAACGAAAATACGCACTTTATATCACTGATCGGGAGCTTCTCAGCAAGAGAAACTACCCGTTAAGCAAAGCCAGCCAGTGGCTATATGATAGTCCACAAGCTCTATATCAACTGTATGTCATGACACAGGAGCCCATGTGGAAGCCCAAAGCCGATTTTATGTCGCTCTACTATCAAGACCATATTGATGATACTGGTTATTTCGATCACAAACCCCGAGACATCAAATATCTGAACGGCCGCGGACTGTTATTTCGCTATATGCTCAATGGTGATCCAGAATCTATCAAGGCTCTTAAACGACTTTTTCAAGCGTCTCTGAAATGGAACCCTGTATACAGCTTAGAACGAGGGTTCTGGACAGAACGCCATCAAGCTGCAGCCCTAAGCACTGCGCTGGCATACTGGGAAGCATCTAACGATCCCAAAGCCCTAAAAAGAATTAATGAAATCGTTGATGCTACTTACACAATGACATTTGATTCAGCGTGGTCTAACCGAAATTGCCCTCAACACGCATTGAAAGCCCATGAAGGAAAAGGCGACCAATCTGCTGTCTGTTCTCCTTGGATGATGTCATTGTTAGCTGACAGTTTGTGGCGTTTCTACCATTTAACTCAATCACAAAAGGCAGAAGAACTAATAATTGCATTTGGTGAGTTTGTGCTAAAAGACGGAACCTATTATCCCCGAGAACCAAAATTAAAAGGGCAAATACTTTCAATGTACCTTTGGGTTCCCGATAACCCGAAAGCAATTGAAATTAATGGTTGGAGAGATCTTCAACATAATTGTGATATCGCAGCCCTTGTTGGCAAGGCCACCTTCTTAAAAAAGCAGCAAAAGAAAGACTACGCTTCAATGAAGGAATTGTTCGAAATATTTGCAGAACGGTGTAGAAAAAACCATGTAAAAAGCCCGAAAACTATACAGGCAGCATTGAAACCACTGCGGAAGTTCGGCTGGGAATATTCTAGCACTAGCGATATGCCCTGGCTGGTTGAAGAATTATTGGATTGGAAAGGTATTAGCGTCCATCGACCGTAAACAGGCGAATCAAACGCCAATTCAACACCAAAAAACATATTAGCCGTGAGTCACCGATTTCTAATTAGCGGATTGTTTTGGATTTTAGATACTTGCTCTTCCAACACTAACCTCTCGTCTTCACAAAGCAATTGGCAAGGAATCCATAACCAGTGGTAGTAAGTTTCGCGTTTAAAATTAATAGCTCCTTTTAATCGCTCTAACCTGACCTGGTTTCGACTACCCGTGTGGAAGTCATCGTATTGATACCAGTATGCGACGATAGCCTTCTTTCCGAACGGGCCTTTGGCAGTAACATAAATGGCCTGAGTAGAATACTCCGTGTTTAGTTCATCCCAGTCGGCCTGAGGCAGTGGCTGATGCAAATAATAAGTAGCTTTCAAGGCTTCTGAAGCCCCTGAAAAATAATAACGTCTATACAACAACTCACTATCGGCGTACGGGTGACTATAACTCGATATTTTTGAATAGGTTGCGATAGCTGGCGTTAAATCGAGACTATCAATTTCACTCCAGTCACCACCCGACTTTCTAAACTCAGAAGACAGAGTAGTAGTAGTAGCACCAAACAGGCCTGCTTGTGACTCAGCAATGATTTTTACGCTGGCACTGGAAAACATGAGAGCCAGAACTATAACAACCATTAAATTTTGCATTCTAAATCGACCTGGCATTTCTGATGGATAGACCTTTTCATCATTAGGCCCAGCACCAGGATCACTCAGCCAACGTCCAAAGCTCATCAGCGCGATCATATAAGGAACATATAGATACCAACCCAGGACATTGTGATCATCCATCATGCTACTTTGCATTTCAGTGAAGTGGCCGACGCAAATCAAAATTACGATTCGTATCCAGTTCACCACTAGTGCACCTGCCAGCGCCACAACCAAAAAGATAGTCGCCTGTCGCAACCGAGATATATTCAGATACACGAACAAAATACTAATAAGCAGAGACACAATAAAATATCTTAGGCCACTGCAACCACCTGCAATTTCAAAAACACCTGCGGGGATATGAACGAAATTCCCTTCGACATAGGTAGGAATGCTCGAAAACGACATCATAAGGTTTGTCGCTTTTACCGACAATTCCTGTAACGGTGACGTCAGCACGCCCCAAATAGGGAAAATGAACCAGGTCACTACGATAGGCATAGCAACAGCGATACTGGGACGAAACACAACAAACATTGCCAGGAGAATAGATAGCGGAAACAGCGCACGGTAAAGCAACGCAATTTGGGCCGTATAGGTTGCTAAATAAAGTACAGACACCAGTACAAAACCCAAAAGACATATAACTGATAACCGGTCTGCAAATACCAGTTTCTGCCTGACCCCTGCCTCATAGATCAGATAGAGGAACACCAGCGGCACTAAATAAGCGTGGGAATAGGTGCCATCATCAAAGCTATAGAGCCATAAATCTTGGACGATCGCCCAGTTAACAAGAAACAGAATGACAGGAATGGCCAATGCAACAACAAGGCCAATAATAGAGAAAGACTGACGTTCAGAGTTCCGTAGCATAGCTAATGATTTCAATGGTTAACTCGTTAAAATGGGCTCATTATTATATTTATGGAATTTCTTTAAACAGCCACAACACTATTGGTGAAATTCCATCCCTGGCTCGAAAAACAGGTTCGATTTTGTTCTCGAAAAGAGCACATTGGTAGTTCGCTAGAAGCAAATACCCCTTCAGTCCCGAGATCAGTCTATCACCGACACTTTTCGCTGCTAGCCTTCATCTGATAACTGAATACTGTATTTACTCATTAGTGAATAGAGCGTTGGGCGAGTGACACCTAACAACTCAGAAGCCTTGGTAATATTGTTCTCAGTAAAATTTATCGCGCGAAGGATCAAAGATCGCTCCATTTGCTCTCGAGCTTCTTTTAGATTAAACGGGAACTGTTCCACCGCATCATCAGCAACGCTTAAAGCCAAATCCTTAACCGAGACAAGGCCGCTATCGGCCATCACCGCTGCCCGCTTCACTCGATTTTCTAGCTCTCGAATATTTCCTGGCCACTGAAATGCGCCAATGGCCTTAATGGCCTCTTCAGAAAAGCCACGAAGGTCTTTACCAAACTGAGCAGCAAAGCGACCTAAAAAGACCCGTGCTATCACCACCGCATCGCCAGGGCGTTCCCGTAAAGGCGGGATATCAACAGTAAATTCACTTAAACGGTAATACAGATCTTCTCTGAACAATGACTGCTGAATCAATTGTTCAAGGTTCTGGTGGGTGGCACTAACAATTCGAACATCTACAGAGATTTCTTCTCGCCCGCCGATTCGCTCAATTTTCTTTTCCTGAAGAAAACGCAGCATTTTTGCTTGTAATGGCATTGGCATATCACCAATTTCATCAAGGAACAGAGTACCTTTATGCGCAGTTTCTATCTTACCCGGTGTTTGTTTGACAGCCCCGGTAAACGCCCCTTTTTCATAACCGAAAAGTTCACTTTCCAGGAGATTATCTGGAATCGATGCACAGTTTATAGCAACAAATCGAGCATCTGCTCGGTTGCTAAGCTGATGAATAGCCCGGGCAAGCACTTCCTTACCGGTGCCGCTCTCACCCAAAAGCAATGTACCTATGTCCGCCGGAGCAATCTTTTCAATGGTGCGGCAAATTTCGAGCATCTGATCGGAGGCAGCAACCAGTCCCTCTAGAGGAGTATCTTGGCGCAATGTAGATAGCTTGCGGTTTTCTCTTTCAAGATCACTGAGTTTATAGGCGCGCTCTACCACAAGGCCAAGAATTTCGGGCTCAATTGGTTTTTGATAGTAGTCGTACGCGCCAAGATCCACCGCTTTTATAGCGTTAGCTTTATCATCATTACCAGTAACGACGATGACCTTGGTATGAGGAGATAACGCGAGTATTTCTTGAAGAACTCCCAGCCCAACTGAAGCATTGGCTGGATCTGGCGGTAAGCCTAAATCCAGTGTAACAACCTGAGGTTGGTAGCGACGCAACTGGGTTATTGCAGACTCATGATCTTCGGCAAAGACTAAATCATATTGCTCAAAGCACCATCGCAATTGTTTTTGCAGCCCCTTATCATCTTCAACAACAAGCAACGTCTTTCGGTCAGCTCCCTTTTTCGCCTTGGAGCCTTCCGGTGTCAGCTCTTTTTTCTCCGATAAATCAGTCGTCACCATTGCTTCCTTGTTGATCATACTTCGATTGGTACAGGGGTAAGACTACCTTGAAAACAGTACCTTCTCCAACCCTACTTTTGACATCAATCTGCCCTCCCCAGCCGATTACCGTTTGCTGAGCTTCATAGACGCCAATTCCCATACCAGCGCGCCCCTTAGTGGTATCAAAAGGCTTAAACAAACGATCTCGAATAAAATCCTCATCCATTCCGGTACCCGTATCTCTAACGACGAAGATTAGGTTCCGATCATCAGATTCAATTGTCAGTTCAACCGTACCGTCGTCATCTGTAGCTTCTTGGGCGTTCTGGACTAAGTGGCAAAGTACTGAAACCATGCGCTCTCGCTCGACCTGAATTTTTCCGCCGAGTCCTTCTCGAAGCTGCAATGAAGGACGCTGTTCACGCTGATTCCTTTCTACCCCCTTAATCACTTCAATGGACTCAACCACTTCTGAATTTTTATTGAGCTCGCTTTGCTGACGCAATTGACTCAACAGACGATTCATCCGATTGACAGCATTAGCCAGGGTATCCAGAGCATCCTCAATAAATTCCGGGTTATGCTTATGCCGCTCAGCATTGGTGACGACTAACGACAGCTGAGCAATGACATTTTTTAAATCATGTACCACAAAGGCTGAAAGACGATTAAATGCTTCAAATTGACGGGATTCCGTCAAAGCCTCGTTAGCAGAACGTAAAGCCAACAATGCAGCTAGATGTCCGCCAAGGGC
Organism: Motiliproteus sp.; assembly: GCA_036960175.1. Classification (GTDB taxonomy): domain Bacteria; phylum Pseudomonadota; class Gammaproteobacteria; order Pseudomonadales; family Balneatricaceae; genus Motiliproteus. Next base: position 128,227 of record JBALWH010000003.1, read on the forward strand.
TTTTAATAGATCTCTGTCTTCCCAGTTTACCGTGCGAGCAGCGCGGGGATGAGCAAGACCGACAAAACCTTGGAGTTCATCCTGATGGAGCAGCGGCACCAAAAGCCAAAGGGCATCTTTGGCTGCCAAGCTGTCAGGAAATTTTACATTATTATAAAGGGAACTATCACGATGGTATTCTTCAAGCTCAATAATCCAACCGGTAGTTTTACAAAACTCTAAAAAATCACTATCGCTTAAGGATGTGATAGCCGGAAAATCTGGCCTGTTCCATACCGATCGAACAACAAAATCATTGTTATTCTTGGTCCATAAGACCCCCCCTTTCGCATCGATGGGCGCCGTGAATGCGGACAGCATCTGATCATAATAATCTCCTTCAGTCGGAGAGACAGCAAAACGCCGATTAGCACGTATCCACTCTTCACGATAATCATATTTATATGGAAAGAAATGTTTACTGATCCAGACGGAAATAAGCGCTCGTAACTTTCCTGATGCAAGGAACAACGCCAACGAAGATATCGTGATAACAATAAAAACGACTTGCAGCGCGCTTCCCCAACTGCCTCCAAACCAACGCAAATAGTAGCCGACCATCGCCATGGCCAACAAATAAATACCGGCTAACAGCAAACCTGTGGAATAAAAAGCAGCTCGATGAGATAGCCTCACAGAATCGTCTAACCTTTTGGCACGCTTGATCGAAACAACAATTAAGGGAACCATTAAAACAGTTATCCACCCTCTGACAGACCAAAGCGTCGAATCTATATGGTTGTATAACAGCGCTTCAGAATACAAAACAAAGTCATACCCAAAAATAACCGCTAAAGCGATTGCAAAAAACTTAACCGACCAGCGTTGATCCCGCGCAATATTCCTGTACCACTGTTCTAAAAGATACAGCGTATAAAAAACCAAAACGAAGGGGCCGAAGTGAATGACATTAACAGGTATCCAATGCCTGAGGGGGGTCTCCGAGAACTGAATAAGGTTCGCTAACAGCAGGCATAACGTACCGAATACCAAATATCGTAATGATTTCGACTTCCAGAAGTTAGATTTATCTATTCCCTGCTGCAAACTATGGAATTTCAGTAACATAACCGCCCAACTGAAATCACGCAGAATTTCGACAAAAGCCTGGGTGCCTAGACCTGTCCCCAAAAAGGGTTCATTTAACGCGTGAAATCCAGCCCATAAAACACTGACGAGCAGGACTTGAATCAACCATATACCGTGCAACCGACCACGCCATATAAACAGCGACAGCAGCAAAACAACAAAAAAAGAAAGGGAGGTTAGAAGGTAACTAATCGCTATAGACATGTTCGGTGCATTCTTCCATGGGTTGAAGATCAGTTTTTACGTCTGTTACGTCGTAGCCTGCCAAAAACCTAGTCTGTGTTCAGTCACTAAAATCATCAAATCAATGGGTTATTTAACTCGACTCATAGCATTAACCGCATGTTCGATAGGTATCGCAAAACTGATTCCACTGGGTTTACTCAGCACATCTTCTTTGGTCGCCTTAACGTGCACCATATTAAGAATCCCGATTACTGCACCGCTATCCGGCAAAAAAAGCGGGCTACCACTGTTACCTGGGTAAGCAGTGGCATCCAACTGATAGACAGGAAACGGCTTCCTAAGACGTTTTATTTTCTGAGGGCTAAGCAATTTAGATGATGATGAAGGTATAGCTACCGGCGTAATACTGGCGATTATACCTCGATGAGTCACAGGATAGAGACCTAAAACAGCGCCAATGGGAAAGCCCGTAAAAGCTACCAAATCCCCCTCACGAATGCCGCTGTTTGTCGCCAACTGAAGTGCCGGAAGCGACTCTGGTATCGACAATACTGCAATATCATGAGCCTCATCTTTCGCTACAACCTTGGCAGACAATCTCAGCGGATTTCTCCCATGTCCCGCAAAAACAGCAAGCCTTTCCCCTTTAGCTTCATCCAAATCAAGAGAAATCACATGATTATTAGTCAACACCAGGCGTCCCTCACCGACAACAAAACCAGTCCCCAGTAAACGATGGGGAGGGCGACGAGTCGGCATGTAGGTCCCGATACCGACGATCGAAGGTTTTACTTGTTCAATAGTATCGGCTAGCTCAGCCGCTGACAGTTGACCACCCGGTATACCAATAAGGGGCACACACAAGACAACGACTATGAAACGTACGACCAATTTCATCGAGTGAACTCCCCTCTGGCCAAATTGTGTTGCGATCACATAAAAAGCATACATTAAGGCTTAATACACACACCTAGCCCAAGTCTGAATAGGCTTTTTGAATACAATTAAACTTCAGGCTTTAGACATACAATGTTGTAACAGTTACCTGAAACCTCCTCATCCTTAATATCAAAACCAGCCGCCACCAATTTATTACGAACCTCCTCTCGGTCATAAGGCGTATAGAGAATGCCCTTTTTGATCCCCCAGTCATTAATTTTTTGCGCAATACGATTCAATGGCCAGACGGTGCGGGGATACAGCAAAACGTTGGCAGCAAGAATACCACCAGGCTTAAGTACACGGTGAATATCCTTTAGCGCCCCGTCGACATCTGGAAAACAATGAATGGAGTTAGCGATATTTGCAGTATCGAAAGAAGCGTCTGGAAACGGTAACTCAGCCGCATCAGCATGATGAAGCGCTATTCTCGGATTATCTTTGAAAGTATGAATGGCGCCCGCCAACATAGCCTCTGCATAGTCAATCCCAACGATATCCACTTCCGGCAACTTCTTCCAACTGCGCCACTGCAACAGCAAACGAAGGAAGGATCCCGAGCCACATGCGATTTCGATATGCTTTTCACCAAAATTGGGGCCAAAAAGTCGCATCTGGCTTCCCAATGTACTGTTATACGCAAACGTTAGAATAAAAAACCCACGTACATCGTACCACCAGGGTGGGGAGTCATAAGCCTTAGCTATTTCATCACGGCTTTTCTTACTAGACATAACGCGCCTCCTTGAGCCTTATTTACTGAAATATTACGCACAACCGCGCCTATCATACGAATTTTCCTGCATCGCCGTAACCCACCCTGTAAGATATGTGCACTGGCGCTTATTCAACCCTTAGAAAAATCGTCAGCTTTTTTTACACCCCCTCCAAAAAGATCAGCGCTGAATTTCATAACAATCTGTTTTATATATATATTTATAAACTGGCACGGCACGTGCTTTATTCTAACTAAGTAAGACTCACGGGCATTTCGAGTCGAGCCACAACAAATGGAATAGTTAGGAGAAAAGACCAATGTCCTTCACTAAAAAAGTATTAGCAACTACCGCACTAGCTGCAACACTAGGCCTCGGCGCCAATGTTGCCTCTGCAGCATTTTTCGATTTCACTGTTAACGAGTTAGGCGTTGCAGGATCTGCAGGATCATTCGAAGCCGACTTAGTCAATGGCGGTTATGTAGAAGTGATTACGTTTACCCCTACTAGCCCAACCACCGGTTCATTTGATGTTTCCCTCAAGTGGGAAGCTGGCCAATTCAGCGCCCTAGACGGCACCGACCCACTGACCACCGAAACACAGCTTAATAGCGAGTATGGCCTATATGCCCTTTATCAAGGCAGCGGTTCGTTCTCTACTGACGGTCTAACTGGGATAACAACATTTACCACAGTGGCTGGATCTGGATCCCTGGAAATGTGGGCTGACCTTGATCAAGATACGACTTTTGGGGCTCCTGCTTCCGGAGATCTTGCCTGGGCCACCGGTTTAACTGCAGATGATTTGCTGCTTGCTACAGGTACCGCTACTGGCGGACAAGGCACGATTGATCCTCTAAGCAATGTGTGTGTTCTGGGGATTTTCTGCGGCGGCTTCGGCACCAGCAGCACTTTTGCTCTGACTACCGATGGCGAAGCCTTCTTCGTTGCTCCTGATCCGTTCTACGAAGTCTCTTTCCAGTCTGGTCAGCTTGATGACTTCACCGTAGCAGGCACTCAAACTCTGGTTGGATCTATGGACGTTGTGTTTGTTCCAGAGCCCGGTTCTCTTGCCCTGCTCGGCCTAGGCTTCCTTGGCATGGGTTTAAGCATGCGTCGTCGCAAAGCCTAAACTCTATACCAGCGAAGCGCCCCCGGCATTGAAGCCTAGGGCAAGCTTAAAAAAACCCGCTTATTCAGCGGGTTTTTTTGTATTGTAGGATCCCTGAAGACGTGATGATCTAGATACGTCCGTGCGGCAACTGCAAGGATTCAATGCATTTGATCTGCCCCAGCCAGGATGGACACCTACCTAAGCGACATTCTGTGATTCAAACGCTTCTGGGCTGAGATAGCCAAGAGGCACTGACCTCCTGGTTTGGTTGTAATCAATATCAATGTATTCGAACACGGCCTGGGGCGCTTCGTTTCACGACCCATGATCGTACTGAATCGCCTCGACCTTGAGCGAACCAAAGAAACTTTCGACACAGGCGTTATCTTAACAATTTCTTTTTCTTCTCATGCTCTGACGCAGCTCGTTATCGGCAATAATCGTACGATACGCGCTGGAGCAGTGCAGGCTGCCTTGATCGCTAGGAAATCCACAGAGCCATATGCAGCGCATCACAGGTCAGCTCCACCGTCATGCATGTATTCATCGACCAACCGACAACGGCTCAATTACCGCCATACAGCCCGCCTTCGCTGGCCATCAGCGGGCTTCAAGACTTCTGACCTGAACTCAGGGGGGGGAGGTTTCGAGTACTGCTTACGTTTTACCTTGGGTTTCATTGTTCACCTCGTTAGGCGATTTTACTCGCTTAGTTCGGTGTCCAGAAATGGTGGGGCGAATCAGTCTCAATGGTGACCTGGTAATCCTCCCTTTTTTAGCTGGCGCCAAAAGTAGAGGTTAAGCAGCCATTACTGGCAATGATGATAAGCAGTTACACAGTTTTATCTACAGTCCCGAAATAACAAGACTCAGGTATCACCTGAGTCTTAATCAAAACACCAAACTTACTAATTTTGAACGCTGTTCCATTTATCCAACAATAGTCGGGCCTCATCATTTTCTGGGAACTGCTGCCCTGATTCTAATGCGAGCTGAAGTTCTATTTTTGCATCATCGATCTTGTCCATACGCTCCAATGCCAAGGCCAAATGATAACGTATAGAACCCGAGTTTTGGGCACCACTAAGGGCCGAACGAATTAATTCCACCCCCTTTTCAATCATCCCTTTCTCCACCAATATCCAACCCAATGTATCTTGAATAACCGGATTCGAAGGCGCAATTGCATAGGCGCTCTCCGCATAAGAGAACGCTTTTTTCATATCAGTATCTTGGTACAAGTTGGCTAAGTTATTCATGGCCCGAGCATTTTTCGGAGTTATATCCAGCAGTTTTTCATAATAGAGAACAGCCTCTTTATTACGGAAATTCCGCATATAATAAGCTGCAGAATAATTAAGCAAGGCCGGGGCATCACCATTGCTAACCAGGAATCGTTTTAGCATTTTATCGGCCAAATCATTCCCGTCCGATGCAAGCAGCGACTTATGCAAGCCGACTACACTTTTCGAACCAGAGCCATTATCCAATGCTTTCTGATAAGCTTTGGCAGCATCCGCGTACTGCTTCTGATAAATAAGAATAGAGGCTTCCCGCTCATATCCTATCGCCGAGCGAGGCTTTTTATGTTGCACCCAAACTGCCATTTTTAGCGCTGCATCAACATACCCATTTTCGATTTCCAACTTGATTAGGTTATCCAGTGCTGCTTCAAAATCCGGCTGAATCGTTAATGCTTTTTTAAACGATATTCTGGCACCTTCTATTTCCTTCGCTGCAACCTGAGCAAGACCAAGTTGCACAATACTCGATGGAAAACCAGGAGTGCGTTCAACTAGCTTCGAATAGGTATCCAACGCCGCTTTATGATTCCCCGTGTTCAACAATGTTTCACCCAACAAACCCAGCCCTTCAGGACTCTCTGGATATTCAGTAACAACAGATCGAGCCGTTTCAAGAGCCTTTTCTTGATTATTAACTGAAAGGTAATACTTAGTTAAATGTACGCGCGGGAGTAATAAATCTGGACGGGTTTTAATTGCTTTTTCTATCCAGCCTAAAAACTCTTCTGGATTATTCTCCTTCTTGGCAAGCCCTGCCAAAGAAATCATAGCCTGGGTACTATTACCATCGTGCCTGAGCAGCTCTTCAAAACGTTTTTTCGCCGCTGCTTTTTTGCCTTCTTGCCAATCCATTTGTGATAGCCTGGCTGCACCTGAAAAATTACTAGGCTCCAGAACTAACAACTTCTCTAGAACCTTTCTTGCAGCTACAAAGTCCCGTTTACCCAGCAATGCTGAACTCTTTAAATTTAGACTGACCGGATTGATTCCATTGTTTTTCTCCATATCAGCAACAACTTCTAGGACCCGGTTATATTCCCGCTCTCTTAAAAGTATAACCACGCGGAGAAAAGAGGCCTTACTCGGCACCTTTGTCTTTCTAGACAAAGCATCCAATTCATCAACGGCCTTATCTGCATCGCCACCGACATAACGGGAAAAAGCCAGTTCGTTTTTCAACAGATCCACATCAGGGTTAGCTTCAACAGCCCTTTCCAAATATCGGGTCGCATTGGAATAATTTTTTGCTTTTTGCTCTGCTTCAGCCGCAAGCACAAGAACAGACACACTGGCTTTTTTGCTAGCAAGCAATGGCTGCAGCGTCACTAGTGCTTTAGAGTAATCTCCCAACTTAATCAAGGTGTCAGCCAACAACTGCCTGGCATAAGCATCTTCTGGAAAACGACCGCTAAATCGCTCTAGTATATCTAACGCGGATTCATAATTCCCCAAGCGCCAGGCAATAGCCCCATGCAAACGAACTGCAGGCGGATAACCAGGCACCTGCTTTAGTACCAGCTGGATAGTATCTTTAGCTGTCTTATACTCAGACTTTTGAAACTGAATAAGTCCTTGAAGAAACTGAATTAAAACAGCATCCGGGGATATTTCCTGGGCAGCATCCAACTGTTTCTTTGCAGCACCGTAGTCGCCTTCAGCTAAGTAGCTTGTAGCCAAACCGATCCAACCATGCATATTAGCTTTATCGATACTCACCACTTTGTTATACGCTTCTCGCGCCTGCTCCAGAGCACCCTGAACTCGATGTAAATGCCCTTTTAACAACAAAGCTTTAGTGCTAACAGGGTCTTTTGATAAGGCTAATTCGTTTAACTCGAAGGCTTCATTTAGGTCGTTCCCTACGGCAGCAAGCTGTGCCAAACCTAAATAACCACCTACAAAATTCTCATCTTTTTTCAGAGAGTAGTTAAACTCCATTTTCGCCTTATCAAAATCCTTGGATGCAAAATATGCATTCCCCCGCACCTCATGAAGACTAGCTGCAAGCGGGCCTAAATCATCATAAGTAACCTCGATTTGATCCAGAATTCTCTTAAACTGACCTTGGAGCAGGTAAGCGCGAGCTAGCTCCAATTTTACAGCTGTCTCATCAACTCCTTGTTTTTTTGCTTTCTTCAACTCAGCTTCAGCTTCAACACCTTTACCAACTTTATTCAGTATTTTTCCAAACAGAAGACGAGCAGCACCGTTGTCTGCATCATCCTGAAGCGCATTTTTTAACTGAATTACGGCGGTTTTTAGATTTCCCTGTTCAAATTCTCGCTGAGCATCTGATAGATATTCTTCAGAACTTTTACCTTTAGTACAACCAGATAGCCCAACGGTCGCCAAAATAAAAACCAGCATTATTGACCGTAACGATTCCATGCTTGCTAACGCTTTCATCACAATTTTCTCTTTAAAATAAATCCCAAAAGAGGAGTTTCCCACGAGGAACCTAAGATCCAAACAAGACAATAGGGGTACCTAGTGGGTTATTCCACACTGTTGCAATTTCCATAAACTAAGGATTAGACAATATTTTTTTGCAATCATAAACGATAGCAGCTGCAGGGGATTATTATTCCCTCCCCAGCGGCGAGTAGTCGTATACTTGTTTAAATAAGCATCAAAGTGCAATCCAAGTGGGGCCTTAACAACTTTCCCTCTGTTGAGAAGTATTTTAAGGGCATTCGTACCTATAATACCGGCGCAGAGATCAACCGACATAGGCATTGAAGGTCCTTTTTTTGCGTCAAAATTGGTTGTGCTTTTATCCACCAAATAATGTCGCTGCCACATTGTTGGGGCCAAGCCCACCAAAAACTTTATGAGCTGATCCTTTTCAGATCGGCCTTTAAACCTAAAGTAGTTCTCGAAGCTCATCGAGCCCGGTACAAATGCCAGAAAAGCACAGCCAAGCCCTAAAGGTGCGGCTGTTATGGCAGGAATACCCTTCTCTTCACACTTTTTAAAGACCAGTTTTCTCGCCTCTAAAGCAAAAAAATCCAAGCTATCAACATAAAGATCAACACCTTCAAGAAAGGCGTCTATATTGTTCTCATTTATGCCTTCAGGAAAACTCCTAACATCCGCTTCAGGATTGATATCAAGCACCCTTTCTTTCGATACCTCTAACTTCTCACGATCAACGGTACTCATAAAAGCTCCGTCTTGGCGATTAAAATTATGAATTTCAAAGGTATCAAAATCGGAGATATTAAACTTGGAAATACCCAGCCTTGCCAAGGTAATAAGGTGTGCCCCCCCGACCCCGCCGAGACCAGCAATCGCGATTCGTTTATTGCGTAGCACCTGTTGCTCATCTCGCGTAACCCAGCCGATATTTCGTGACACAGCAGCATCGTAGTTATACATGTAACAGACCTAACAATTGATTGACTTAAGGAGCACCATGACTGATGAAAACGCTTGCACTATGCCATAGCAACTCAAAAAAAATAAACAATCTAATGATGTATCTAGGTTGATTACCATGAAACTACTATAAGAAACTTCCTGTAGACGCGGGTATCACAGAGACAACGCCCAGGTGACCAATCACAAATCTTCATTCACCCGCTGCAGTTTCTCTGTCGTACCCAACCGGGCTTCTTTACTCGCAAGCTTCATTGGCAGAATACGACGGACTGTGTCATATCCAGACTTATAGAGAATACCTTTTTCCTGACGGGTCAATTTAAACTCTGTAGGTGAGATATATCCACCTTGAATAATCACCGTAGAATGCCAAAAACTCTCATTGACATACTCTCGGGACATCGTTGTCATAAAGGTTCTGATCAACAGTCCAAGATAGCTTTTTAACGGGAACAAAGGTAAGCGCTTCACCTTGGCTGCATCTTGCTGGCTACGCAATCGGAAGCAGATTACTGGTGATCCATCTTTAGACCAATCGCGCTGTAACGCATCCTCAGATAGGATACTACCGTCGACTAGCAGGTAGTCTTTATATTCTTGAAAACTAAATAAGATAGGGATGGACATTGAGAAGCGGACTGCCTTAGATACCGGCATATCGGGCGTCCGATCTCTATCGAAAATCACCGGTAATCCAGAGCGCACATCGGTGGCAACCACATGAAAATTGTAATCCAATTCAGCGAAGGTTGCCCCCCCCAGCTTATCCTCTACCCAACGCTCAAAACGATCTCCGGTCGATAAGCCGCCTGTTCTTAACAAGGTCCATAATGAACTGGATAGAAACTGCGAGAAGTCAGTGTCTTCTGCAATCTTTCGGCATTCGGGAACAGAATAGCCCTTGGCATAAAGCGCACCAACGACACTTCCACCGGATACACCGACCAGATTGGAAAACTCTATCCCCAACTCTTCAATCGCGGCTAGAACGCCGATGTGGGCTGATAGCCGAGTACCTCCACCAGCTAGTACCGGAACCATCTTTTTTGAACTAGATATCTGCACAGTCAATTGCCTGCAATCTCCATAAACACTCTAGATCCATAATGGTAACTATATTTTATATCCTAGGGGATTTTGAATGTTTTAAAACAGTAATTTTTACTCTCCGTGTTTTCAACGGGTATTGTGGCTTAAATTACTGACAGAACAAGCACTTTCCATCCTGTGCTAAGCAAACGATAACAATATTAGTTGTTTTGGCGTTCATCCATCATTTGGATACATCTAGATGAAGTCCCTGGCTCACAATTTCTCAGGCAGATACCGCTTCTCCCACGCCACATTAACCAGTTCCTGCAGACTCCGCCTGCCACAACTATCACTAAAGACGACATCCACGTTTTAGTCATGATATTTCACTGAACTAATGCTATTGTTTTGACTTTCGTTTTCCACGACGGTAAATAGCTGTGGTAGTAACTATCACGTCATAACAATAAAATTGTCCCTTATCTGCATTAAGGTACGTAGCGCCAGGTTCAGGAAGAATGTCAACGGTTAGATTCAATAGATTCTCAGTACGTAAGTCGTATATAGTCCTAGCGTTGCTAGAATCGGTGGCAATAATGTCCTGCCTTTTTATTGGCATCATCTATTCAGGTTATGGCCATAACGGCTCCTTTATCGATCATTTCTTCTGCCTCGAATGCCTTACCTTCGTCATTGTTATTTTTATCAGCATGGCCGCGATGGGGCTCTATCACGCAAGATTACGCGGTGAAACCACCGAACTGGTGGCTCGAATATTTCTTAGCTTTGGTCTCGCTACCATCGTCCAGGCGTTACTCTTCTACTTTGTTCCCTATCTAAATATTTCAGCCACAGCGATAGCAATCGCACTACTGCTGTCCTTCTTTACCGTCTGTGGCATTAGATACATGTTTTTGCGGCTGGATCAGAGCAGCTTGCTGAAAAAACGCGTGCTAGTGCTAGGGGCTGGCGAACTAGCCAGTATTATCCATCATAAGATGCGTCGTGACTCAGACCGACGAGGCTTTAGGCTAATGGGGTATGTCAATATGAATGATGACTCCACCTCTATCTGCGAGGAACATTTACTGCATATCGACCTCGAACATCTGGACCAATACGCCTCCCGTTATCAAATTGATGAAGTCGTAGTTGCTGTTGATCAGCGTCGCGGGAAACTTCCCATGGATTCGCTTTATCGATGCCGAATCGCAGGCGTCAATGTTATCGATGTCGCTGGATTCGTAGAGCGGGAGTCAGGAAAAATCCCACTTAAGATGATGTATCCAAGCTGGGTTATTTATGGTGATGGTTACCGCAAAACTGGCCTTTTGTCGCGCGGCATAAAGCGTCTGTTCGATATGTTCGTTGGCGCTCTATTTGTATTATTTACCTGGCCCATAATGGTCATCACCGCATTGCTGATTAAGCTCGAATGCGGCCCTCGCTCGGCTGTAATTTATACCCAGGTTCGAGTTGGACGTTATGGTGAACCGTTCAGTATCTACAAGTTCCGTAGTATGCGCGAAGATGCCGAGAAAGATGGCGCCGTTTGGGCTATGCAGAATGATAACCGTGTCACTGCCGTAGGTGCCTTCATTCGTAAATACCGGGTAGATGAACTGCCGCAGCTATTCAATATTTTACGAGGAGACATGAGCTTTATCGGGCCTCGTCCTGAGCGTCCCGAGTTCGTCGATAAACTCTCGGCCTCAATCCCTTATTACGGTGACCGCCATCAGGTGAAACCAGGCCTTACAGGCTGGGCGCAGATCTGCTATTCCTATGGAAGCAGCGAAGAAGACGCACTGGAAAAGCTTCAATATGATCTTTACTACATAAAGAACTACACGCTGCTATTGGACACCATCATTCTGATACAGACCAGTGAAGTTATATTCTTTGGCAAAGGCGCCCGCTAAATCAACCTGAATAAGGCCTGTTCTACTACAGGCCCTATTCACATATTAAATAAGTGTACTGTCTGTGTGATTCTGGAGTCATTTGAACAGGCTCCCTGCCACTTTCAGCAACCATCGCCCGACAACCAGCCCGCTTAGCCATCCGCACTCATCAGAGCCTCTTTAAGCCTTGGAATCATGCCGCGAACCCGATACGCCGCCAGATAGAACAAAGGTGGTTACATCAGCACTAGTGGCCTTAATGGGTACCACCCGCTCTCTTGGGAACAGCACCAGATTACCGGCAAAATTATAAGATTGCGGCAGATAAACCGCTACGTCATTTTCCAAACCGAATTGCGCCAAATTTTCACTGGTCACAAATCCCAATAACTTGGCTCCAGCAGCATCTATTTCCACATAAACAGGTTGATCGAAGCTTTTTTGCTCTCCGATCAACGCGCCCAACAAATCCCTAATGGAACCATAAAGCAGTTTCACCAGAGGGATTCTTTCCAGAATATTCTCGAAGACCTTCAGGAGCTTCCGACCCAACCAATGAGACGTAACCATGCCAACTACAATGATCATGACGATAGTCACCGCTAGCGCCAGTGCCGTGCGCATGCCACCATCTTCCATCCCTGGAGCGATCCGCTGCATTGTCTCAGCCAAGAACGAAAACACCACATCGTTTAGGAAGCTAAACAACACATAAATCAGATAGCCCGTAAGGATTAACGGCATCATCACCAATATGCCTTGGAAAAAATACTTAACTAGGGTTTTCATCAACTACGGCCTATTCCAGATAGTTTTTTCTGATTTTCTCAAGAACACCTTCAGACTTCAGCGCCTCTAAGACTGCTTGCATTCGCTGCAGCTGATCTTTATCCACCTTCTTGTTAAAGGCAAAACCCAACTGGCCCTCTAACAACGGATATACTATTTCATATTGACTGAGCTCTATATTCAGCTCCCGCATCGACCAAACAGCGATTTCATAGCCATAAGCGATACCATCAATTCTGCCTAAATCAAGCAATTTAATTAGCTGATGAACAGAGTTAGTGGAAACGATTGCACTAGCGTCCACTCCCCGCTTCAGTAACAGTTGCTCTCCTATATCTTGGCGCACAACACCTAATTTCAATTTATTAAGCTGATCTACAGTAGTAACCTGAAGCCGGTCCGATTTACGGGCGAGAATAACAACGTTGACTGGGAAGACCGGCCCGACAAACAAAAATTTTTCTAGCCTATCATCGGTATAGGTCGTGGAAAATATGACAGCATTAAGCTCACTTTGTGCGATGCTGTAGCCCCGAGCCCAAGGCATAAACTCTATTTTTCTATCAGCCTCAGGGACTTCCATCCTCTCCCAAATAGCTTTCACAACATCAACACTCATACCTTTGGCATGGCCATTTTCATCTTGATAATTGTAAGGTGGATAATGCTCACTTACCCACCGGTAAGGAACAGCCATCTGACTTTCAGCGAGAGCGTTTGTTGTCGCTAACAAACTGAAGGTAAAACAAAAAAACAAAAAAACCAACGGTTTATCAAAAGACGAACGAGACATTAATAAGGCCTTCTTTACAGTCTTGAAATTGGACCTTTCACAATGACGAAAACGGTCTTCAGTGTCAATTTGCTGCACCAAACAGAGTACCGTCTACTATATTGAAAGTTATATTCGACAAAAAAAGGCTGCTGTAGATGCTATCTGATCTAGAAATGTGGTTGCTGCTTTACTGGCCAGAACGCTATGAACGATGCCAACCCGACGAAAACCACGCCTATCGCCGACTATTTACCAAAGCTTACAAAGCGAAAAAGCAGATAGTTAAGGGGTTGTGGATTGCCACTGGCTTGTTAATGATCGCCTACCCCTTACTGCCCTTTATGGTAACCCTCGGTTTGTTTACGACTTTTTTATCCTTCTCAATACTCGACGAATCCGCATAATTAAGACTAAATCTTAGGCCAATCAATACCCCAAGGGGCGGAGTACTGCAACAGCGCTTGCTGCACCGACGACCGCGTAAACATTTCCCCTATCGTTGGCGCGCAGACAAGTCGAATCGATTCGCCCTGCCATTGAAATTGAAGCCCATAGGCATGCAGATAACCACGATCCTGATCCTCACCCCCGTAACGCTGATCACCAACGATGGGGGCTCCCAGGCTTTTCATCGCCACCCTCAGCTGGTGGGTTTTACCGGTTAAAGGCCGTAATAGGAACAGCCTCAGCCCTGGCTCAGCTGAATGGCTGAAAAACTGGGTAACAGCGGGATTTTCTTTTGTTGCCAATAGTTTCCAGCAGCCCCTTCTGGATTTTTCCATATCTCCTCGTACCAGCCCCTGCTTCTTTTTGGGTTTACGAGCGGATAAAGCCAGATAAAATTTGCTGACCTGACGATCCCTGAATTGCTGATTAATGCTCTGAGCCCACGCCAGGCTCTTGCCAAACAACAGCAGACCTGAAGTCATCTTATCCAGACGGTGAACGGGATAAAGGTTGGCAACGGCCAAATCTTGTTTCAGCTGCGCCGCTATGCCCGCAGAGCCTGATTCACTGTGAAAGCTGATACCAGGGAATTTATCCACTGCAATGTAATCATCCGTTTCAGCGATAATCCGGTACATCATATTTTCCTGACTAGTTTCCATTTATTTTACAGTTTCGCCGCTTCAAAAAACCATTCCATGAATGACGGCACGCAGCGCAATAGCCACCATTGCAGCACACAGGGCTGGCTTAAGTACCGAGGCCACCCGCCGGCCGGCAGATGCCAGCACAGCGATGCCCGCCAAATCAAAGGGATGTATAAGAAAACCAGCCAACCGGTTAAGGGTGTCAACGCTGATTAAACCCTGCTCGATATACTCTACCGTCACGCCCATCATGGCATTACCGCCAGCGATGTATTTGGTGATGATTGGCAGCAACACGGAACTAGGCATCCCCAACTGAGCAAAAAAAGGTGCCAGCAGATGCTCAAGAGCTTCTATAAGCCCCACCGAGCGCAATGAAAAGACAACAACCAGTGCCAGCACTAACATCGGCAAAGCACCAATCGATATATCGAAGGCATCTCGACCGGCGCGGCTAACAATCCCCAATAAGCCCGCTGGGCTCTCATTGGCCGCTCCATCCTTATCCGCTTGAGGATCTTCCTCGGAAGAGAGCTTACGCCCGAAACCATGATAACAAAGCGCTGCAGCGATAATTCCGCAGACCAGAGAAATCAACAAACTCGCGCCGACGTTAAGCCCTACTGCCGCCATCGGAAAGACCACATTGGCCTGGGCCAGCGCTAGCACCATGGCCAGAGTTGCCGCAATATGTCGCTTTGACATACCACCGCGGTCCATCATCGCCAGAGTCGCCACCGGCGCTGCAAAGCTGACCAAAAGAATCTGAATCATGGCAAAGATACCCAGCCCAGGAATCCCAAAAGGCTTCAGCAGCGGGGACGCTATTCTGACAATGACCGCAAGGACACCTTTGGCTTCCAGTAAACGCATGATAGTCATCATCACTATCATGATGGGCAACAACACAAACAGCGCCAGCTCAATACCAGAACGCCCGGCTGCCAGTATAATCTGGGCAATTTCGCTCATTCGATTTCAAACAGTCCTTAATGATAAATAGTCGCGCAGTCTAACAGATGGTCGACCGAGGGGTCAGCTGCATAGAGCCCGAGGCACTCCATAATTCGGTGTCATACATCAATAACTTATTAATTTAATTCAGCTATGATTAAACATGACCAAAGGACGCTTGCGGTTTTTCTGAGAAGTACGCAGGATGGGCCTTTAGAAGAACAAGTCGCGGACTAGCGACAGAGCACCCGAACAAAACAATACTCGCCAGTGACCCTGGCGCAGTTAGTCTCCAATGAGTCTCTAATCGACACAGATATGAGTACAACGATCAATATCATACGCCGTTGGCGTTCTGCCCTGTTGCTATCATTACTGATAGTAGTCACTTTGCCCGCCTCTGCAGAAAACCCTGACGTGCTGCGGGTCGGTCTTATGGACTTCCCTCCCTACTACAGCCCCAGCAAAGAACAGGGTGCCGAAGGTGAGCTGGTTGATTTGCTCAACGAAGTCATGACAGAGCTGGGCGAAACATGGGCTCCACAGTTTTATGAAGTTCCCCAGCTACTGCATAATATTGTTCACGGAGACTCCGATATCGCGATGCTGATCAACCATCCGATGCTGGAAAAAAACGCCCTCTATGGCCGACACCCCATCGGTCGCTTAATTATGCAGGCCTACCACCTACCCCAACAAACATCGGTATCTTCCTTGGCCGAACTCAAAGGAAAATCTGTCATTTTACTGCGAGGCTACGGCTATGGTGGCCTCGCCAATAAGCTTCTGCAACCTGACAGCGCCATATTACCGATATTTGCATCGAGCCGAATGCAGGCCTTTCATTGGCTACAGCAAGGCAAGGGAGACTATATTCTGGATTACGTAGGACCGGCCAATGCCGCATTAGCCGCTCTCGACCAGCACGATATCCACGGCGACACAGTGCTGGATAAAAACGTTTACTTTATTATCTCCGGGAAACTGACTAACGCAAAAGAGCTGCTCAGTAGGATGGAAGCGGCTCTGGTTAAGGTTCAGGCAAGAAAATAGCCTTAGTCTGCTTCGGACGGGCTTAACACCCGCCCTGAATACCTATTCAGTAAGCTGATTTATCCCTTGATGCCCAAAGCCCCTGAGCCATTTTGATGGCGGCTTCAGTATCATCGGCCCTTCCCATCAGCTTGAGGCAAACAGCAATCGTTTGAACCACAGCCGCTTCGCCATACTGATGCTCTATATCGCCTCGCCAAATGCGTAACAGGTCACGGCTGTCTTTTTCTGTATCTTTCACTAAACGCTGTTCAAAATGCCTAGGCCAAATTTCATCAACGTAAGCACCATCTTTCACCCACTGTAATGAGCAGTCATTGTCTGGCTTGATCTCCGCTTCACCGCCGTCGCCTCTGACCGTAACACTATTATTCTGCCCCAAAATTTTTGCCGTCTTTTGATGCATAGGTCCGTAAGCAGGATGAAATGCCCCATCGATTCGATAAGGAGCATTCAGGGGGTTTAACAGTCTACACAGGGTATGAACAGGAGACCTAAGGCCCAGAATAGGACGCAAATTAATGATGTCGGACAGTGTTGAATTCAGCACCTCAATGGATACATAGGCCAGATTGCAATGACCCAGTTCCAACTCCGCATCCAGCCAATTGCTCGCAGACTTCAACCCGAACAGATGCAACAGATCTTCGACATATATACGACCACTGGTATGTCCTCTGGCACCGTGCATCAATATCCGCGTACCATCGCCAGCCAGCGTCAACGCGCTTAGAAAGAACCAGGGCAAATGATTCTTCTTGCCAGCATAGGTCGCCCAATCCAGATCTACCTTCAGCTGGTCTGGCACGGCCGTCTGCTCCTGTACTGCTTGAACAAAACCGCTGAGTTCTTCGGGGCTCTCTTCCTTAATCCGCATTAACATCAGGAACGCACCAAGCTGCTCCGGGTGCACAGCGCCATCCAGAATCAGCGCCATTGCGTCTCGGGCTTCTTCTACGGTCAAAGAGCGAGAGCCCTTTTTGCCTTTTCCAAGAATACGAACGTACTGAGCAAAAGGATGTTCGTTGGCCAACATGGGCTATTCCTACGACTGATTATTATTGAGATACATTGGATACGTCATACTGACAACAAGCATAGCCAATACAGATAAACTATGCCTATGATTTTCATCAAAGAAAACTATCGATGCAATAATTATAGTGACGGCAGAACAGCCGAAAAGTAGAAAAGTAGAAAAGTAGAAAAGTAGAAAAGTAGAAAAGTAGAACATATCAGAGGGCAAGGGTTTGCTCGCCCACGAAGGGTTGCGTCAAATGATTATCGTTTCAAGATCCAATGGCATCTCCTCGCGGTTCTTTTCATCGGAGGGAAGTACATCCGTGCTTGGCCATAGCCCGTTGATCAACGCCCGGTCATACCCTCTGTTGAGACCAACAGTCTGCATCTTCTGATAAGCCCCTTCAGCATCATAGGCCAGTCGCTGCCAACAACATTCAATCCCTTTTTTGGTTTCAGACAGCAACATATACCAACCATCTTGAGTTCCATCGTTAGCAGGCATGCCGATAGCACCGGCATTGAGCCAAACCCTCGCTCCCAGTCGTTGCCCAAAAGGAATACCGCAATGACCACCGATAATCACATCAACATCAAGCGTGTTCAGCTGCTGATATTTTTCATTGACGGCAGTGGAAGCAAAAATAAATTGATTAATCTGATCCACTCCGCCATGAATGACGGCAAAACTTTTGCCGCCCATCTGAAACTCGATTCTCCGAGGAAGCGCTCCCATCCATTCCTTCAAATCTTCACTAACAGCCTGAGAAGCAAACTCATACCAGGACGATGCCAACAAATCACAAGCACTGCCTTCAGAAAACCCACAGCCACAGTGGTCAGCATCACTAGCTAGAGACTCCTCACAGTTCCCCATCACCACTGGAATGCGCCACTGCCTGATTGCCTTTGCAGTCCCGCAAGGATCGCCGCAATAGGCCACCAGATCACCTGTACAAATCACCTGCTGAGGAGCCAAACCCAGCCCGGTTGCTAACTGCTGAACTGCCTGGGTAGCCTGCAAATTGCTGTAGGGTCCACCAAATACCAGCAGAGGCCCTTCCAGTTCGCCCAGATCAAGAACCTGCCCATCCTGGATTATGTCGACTGCCCTCAACTAACCACACCTGTCGAGCGAGTCCCCATTAGCATCGACTGGAGCTTTCCTCCGAGCCAGAACAGCAAACAGCCCGTTGACAGTACCGTGATCGAAATAAATAGCAGCTTGGTGTATTTGTGATAGTCACCCAACAATTGCGTGTATCCGGAAGACTCCAGAAAATAAAGCAGCGCACCCGCAATAGCGACAATAAAACTGAACAAATAGCTCCACACCGGAATATCATTCCGTCGGCCCCAGAGCGAAAAGAACACCACGGGAGCCAGATACATCGAGGCAGTACCACTCACAGCGACGGCACTAAACAGGTCCTTGTTACCCCAAAAAACCAACAACACTCCTAAAGCCATAAACACCAACATCACCGCACGACCGTCACGGACACTCCCTGGCAACAGCTTCATATCCACTGCCACCAATTTGGAAGAACTGGACAAAGTGCTATCCAAGGTCGACATCGCCGATATCACCAACGCGGCATTGAACACCAGCATTGGCAGATCGCCCAGCAGCCGGGTTAACGCCCCATTCATCGATTCACCACTAAGAGCGTTGG
This sequence comes from Motiliproteus sp., assembly GCA_036960175.1. GTDB lineage: Bacteria > Pseudomonadota > Gammaproteobacteria > Pseudomonadales > Balneatricaceae > Motiliproteus. Next base: position 147,292 of record JBALWH010000003.1, read on the forward strand.
CCCCCGCCAAAACGCCCAGAGAGCCAAAACAGAGAATACAGAGAATGCTGATCCAGGCGGCATGTTGGAAGCTTTTGCGAGTAGTTTCACGATCTGCGAGAAAACCACGATCCATCATCACCGGGTCATGCATGGGATAGCTCCAGATTTGCAGGAAGGCTACCAGCAGTAAAATCGGGCCGGGATCATCAAACTGAAACGGCTTAAACCCCAGCTGCTCAAGGCTAAACTCGCCGCTGCTGATGGTCAGCACCAGCAGCACCACTAACATCAGCAGGAATAGAATCATCTGGAACAAATCGGTGCGCAACGACGCTCGCATCCCACCGAGCATAGAATACAGCAGCGTCACTAGGGCAAAGCCGGTGATTGCTAAGGTGTAGGCCTGGCTACCAGCCACACCAAATAAAATACCGATCACCAACAAATTGGCGAATACTTCGCTGACCAACCGAATAGCGACCACAATGTTGTAACAGCCGCTACCGACGGCACCAAAGCGGTCTCGCAGAAAATCCTGAACGCTCTCAAACCCTTGCTCAAAGCGCAGATGGTCGATAATTCGTCCACCGGTAATAAAAGATAGGTAGTAGGCCCCATAGGCCAGGGTTCCCCATATGCCGTAGTAGTAACCCAGAATGGCGGCATTCATTAACGAACGGGCAAAAACCCAGGTGGTGACCTGAGAAAAGGTCAAAGTAAGTAGGCCAGGAGCTCTTCCTTCCTTGGATAGCCCTTGATAAAAGGCTTCAGTGGTCTTAGATTTTGACGATAACAACACCGAGATAATAGCTACACACGCCACCAAGCCCACTAATGAATTTTCCATATTGGCTCCAAATAAACTGTAAATGCCGATAAATTAAACTGTTGCTCAATACAATTCGGCTCCTATTTCAAAGCCATAGACGTAAAAGCGAAAACTTCGTTACACCAGAAAAGAGACAAGACGCTAGAATAGGCTATATTTTCTTTGGAACTGCACTTCTTGCTAGCACAGGAAATGAATCCGACAATTAATAATTAATGTGGGTATAATTGCGCCCTTTGCTTCCCTCCCTAGGTTTTCTAAATGTCCGAAAGCTCCATTACCTTCAGTGATCTGAATCTGAACGCACCCATTCTCAAAGCCCTTAAAGATGAAGGTTATGAGAGCCCATCCCCTATTCAAGCCGAGTGTATTCCACTATTGCTGAATGGAGAGGACGTACTGGGCATGGCCCAAACAGGTACAGGAAAGACCGCAGCCTTTGCATTGCCGATGCTGGAACGTCTTGATTTACAAGAGGCTAAGCCGCAATTGTTGGTGTTAACACCAACTCGAGAGCTAGCCGTTCAAGTGGCCGAAGCTTTTCAAGCTTACGCACGCCACATGAAAAAATTCCATGTCCTGCCAATCTATGGTGGTCAAAGTTACGACTTGCAGCTGAAACAGCTAAGACGTGGCCCCCAGGTGATCGTCGGCACTCCCGGTCGTATCCTAGACCATATTAAACGTAAAACTCTGGACCTCTCCTACATCAAAGCGATGGTGCTGGATGAAGCGGACGAGATGTTGAGAATGGGATTCATCGATGATGTTGAAACCATCATGGCTGAAACTCCAAAAGAGCGCCAGACTGCGCTGTTCTCCGCGACTATGCCGGAGCAGATCAGACGTATAACCAAGCGTTATATGAATGATCCAAAGGAAGTAAAGATTGCGACTAAGACTTCCACTGTAGAAAACATCGAACAGGTCTTCTGGACAGTTGCTGGTACCAATAAAATTGAAGCACTAGCCCGCATTCTAGAGACAGAAGAGTACGACGGCGTCATTGTATTTGCCCGCACGAAAACCGCCACCGTAGAGCTGGCGGAAAAGCTTGAGGCAAGAGGTTATGCAGCCTCGGCACTGAATGGCGACATGAATCAAACCCTTCGTGAGCGCACCGTCAGCCGCTTGAAAACCGGCAAACTGGATATTCTGATCGCCACCGACGTGGCAGCCCGTGGTCTTGATGTCGATCGTATTGAACTGGTCATCAACTATGACATTCCCTACGATACTGAAGCCTACGTACACCGTATCGGACGTACCGGTCGTGCAGGACGAAAAGGCAAGGCCATCCTATTTGTAGCCCACCGGGAACGCCGCCTGTTATTCGCGATTGAAAAGGCGACTCGACAGAAGATCAAGGAAATGAGCCTGCCCAGCAGTGACATCGTCACCCAGAAGCGGGTATTCGCATTCCGCGAGCAGCTGCAACAGGTATTGGATAAGCAAGATCTCAGTTTCTACCATCAACTGACTGAGCAACTGAGCGAAGACCTAACCCTCACACCAGCAGAACTGGCTGGCGCACTGCTTTACCTTGCACAGAAAGAGCGGCCATTACAGCTGCCTGCTGAGCCTGCGCGTCCTGTACGCACCCGCGACGACAACGACAGGGGTCGTGACAGTCGAGGCCGTGAAGACAGGGGTGCTCGCGATCAAGACCAGCAGCGTGGCCCGGTTGAAACTTGGGACCGTTACCGCCTGGAAGTCGGTCGCGATGACGACATTGAGGTGAAGCATATCGTCGGCACTATCGCCAACGAAGCAGACATCAGCAGTCGTTTTATTGGCCATATCAAACTACATGACAGCTACAGCACAGTAGAGCTGCCAGAAGGTATGCCAGAAAAAACTCTGGACCTTCTTCGCAACACGCTGATCTGTGGCAAACCCATGGGTATGCAATTTGTTGATAAAACCCGCAGCAGCGCACGTCCAGCAGGACGTAGCAAGAAAAAGCCTCGTGCGAAACCTAGTCGTCCCGATAACGCTAGCCGTTAACAGCGTTTAGTTGCTCCACCCGACGGCAAGACCCGCTGCTAAGCGAAAGTTCGCTTAGCAGCTCTTTCCCCTCTCACTGCCTCATACCAAGCCGATGGTTCCACTAGATTCAGTGCCTCGTCCACCGGAGGATATTGCAGCTGATGAAGATGGCAATAGTCTGCCAAACGGCGATGACACCAACGAAACAAGATATCCCTACGCAGTTCTGGATCTAACCTGGATTTATCATAAAGACCGGCCTGAGTCCGCTGCCGCTGCGCCTCGGCGAGAATAATACCGGCCGCCACCGAAACATTCAGCGAACTGACCATTCCCATCATTGGCACTAATATATGCTGGTCAGCCTGATCTGCTCCGTGCTGACTGACACCACGCTTTTCCGCACCCAGCAAAAGCGCAATAGGCTGGGTGTAGTCCAGCTCACGATAATCCACAGCACTACCGGAAAAATGAGCCGCGACAATCGTCATGCCTTTGCCTCTTACAGCATCCGCAGCCTGCTGAAAATTCTCATGAGAGCGTACCTCAAGCCACTGACCACTGCCCTTAGCTGTGCGATTAAAATCACGATAGCCTTCCTCTGGCACCACTGCGTGCACTTCAAGCATGCCCACAGCGTCAGCCGTGCGAATCAATGCAGAAAGATTCTGCGACTTGTTGACCTGATCCGCTATCAGGGTCAAATCCGTTTGGCGGCGATCCAACACCCGCTCAAATTTAGCTAGTCTCTCTGGAGTCATTGCTACTCAGTTAACGTCAATAATGAAGAAACAAACAAACTACGGCATGATCGCTCTAAATTCCAGGTCGTAGATTTCCACTACATGGCCAATCCCGTTATGATAACCGCCCCTTCAACCATCAAAAATTGCAGCCGTTTTCATGAATAACAATATCATCGCTTTTCAAGGCCACGAAGGTGCCTATTCACATTTATCCTGCGTAAAGGTTTTTCCTGATATGCAACCGCTGGCATGCAACTCCTTTGTGTATGCCATGCACGCAGTAGAACAAGGTGAAGCGAAGCTAGCGATGATTCCCCTGGAAAACTCCACGGCGGGTCGGGTTGAAGAGATTTACCGGCAAATGCCTAAAACTCGCTTGCATATAATCGGCGAGCATTTTGAACCTGTGAATCACTGCTTGCTGGGCGTTCACGGCTCTACCATCAAAAAGCTCAAGACTATTGGCTCGCATCCTCAGGCTCTGGCGCAGTGCCACGATACCGTGAAGTCCCTAAACCTTATTCCCGTTGCCAAATTGGATACCGCCGGAGCTGCCTTTGAGGTTAGCAATCTCAATGATCCCAGCCACTGCGCCATTGCTTCCAGCCTGGCAGCAGAGCTTTATGGCCTGGATATTCTTAAGGAGAATATTCAGGATATCGACGGCAACACCACCCGCTTCCTGATTTTATCCAAAACCAGCTCCATGCCAGAGTACCGTCCCAGCCAACGCTTTATTACCTCAATGATGTTTCGCGTCCGTAATATCCCCGCTGGGCTCTACAAAGCCCTGGGCGGTTTCGCCACCAACAACGTCAATTTGCTTAAACTGGAAAGCTATATGGCTGGTGGAACACTGAAACGCTGCCAATTCCACTTGGATGCCGTGGGCCATCCCGATCAGCGTTCGCTGCAACTGGCTTTACAGGAACTGGATTTCTTTGCCGAAAAAGTCCGCATACTCGGAACTTATGAAGCCCACTCCTTTCGAACCGACCATGAATTAATTGAATAAACGATAAACCATGGAAACAACCTCAGAAGCCAACACATTTAAATGGCAACAATGGCTATGGATACTGCTATTGATCAGCTTGCTCGCCTACCTAGGCTGGCTCGGCCGCACGCTGCTGGAATCTCAGAATCTGCCCGTAGATATCCTGCCCGGCACTGCCCAATGCGATATCCGCCACGCACCCTGTGTTGCGCAACGCGGAACACAGCAAATCACCTTTGCCATCGACTCAACTGAACTGGACTCCAAACACCCGGTTAAACTGCGGGTGGAATTAGCAGGATTCGAATCCGAAAGAGTTGAAATAGATTTGCAAGGACGCGATATGTTTATGGGAGAAAACACCTACTCGCTGCAGCGCCAGCAAGACGGCAGTTATCGCGCCGAGGGTCAGCTCCCCGTTTGCAGCACCGATCTGATGACCTGGCGCGCAACGGTAAGAATCCAGCAAGGCCAACAATGGTTGGGCGGCATCTTTGATTTCGAGGCCCGTTAAATGACACAAAAATTAACACCCCTAAAATGGATCACCCTGGCAATCGCAGCACTGGCTGTTGCGACGACACTTTCCCTTCAAAACATGAAGGATAGCAAACCCCAGAGCCCTTACTCTGGGCTCGGTGGCGATTTCACCCTCACTGGCCACCAAGGTCCGGTATCTCTCAAAGACTACCGTGGCAAAGTGGTAGTAATGATGTTCGGTTTTACCTCTTGCCCGGATGTTTGCCCTACGGGCCTGGCCAACGTATCTGCAGCACTCGGCCATCTTAATGAAGCAGAGCTGAAAACTGTCGACGCGTTCTTTATCAGTGTTGACCCTGATCGTGATACTCCAGAACGGCTGGATCAATACACGCGTTACTTTAACAAGAAAATCCAAGGCATTAGCGGCAGCAAGGCAGATATAGACAAGGTAGTCGGAGCCTACGGTGCTTTTTATCAAATGGTATCCCTACCTGACTCAGAGCTTAAATACTCCGTCGATCACAGCGCCCGAATCTATCTCATCGACACACAGGGGCAACTAGCTCAGCTGATGTTTCATAATTCCCCCCCTGCTGAACTTGCCGCTGAAATTAAGAAGCTAATCTGATTATTTTCTCCGCTGCTATAGCGTTTATTTAAACCTTCGCTGGTAAGGAACAACCAATGAAAAAACTTATCCCTCTCGTATTTTCGCTGTTAACCTGCAGCGCATTCGCCGATGTTCAGGTCAGCAACGCCTATATCAGAGCCACACCACCCGGAGCGCCTACCAGCGCCGCCTTTATGACCCTAAAAAACAGCAACACTAATGAGATTAAGCTCATCAGCGTTCAATCCGAGATTGCTCGCAGCACCGAACTGCACACCGTAAAACAAGAAAATGACACCATGAAAATGCGCCAGGTAGAAAGCATTACCATACCGGCAGCTGGCCAGGTTGAACTTAAGCCCGGTGGGAATCATATTATGTTGATTGGTTTAAACGGGGCCATTAAAGAAGGTCAGGAAGTGATGCTGATTCTGAACTTTTCGGACGGTTCGATGCAGCACCTGATGTTACCGGTAAAGAACATAATGGCGACAAATTCAATGGCTAATGGCGAACATAGCAGCCACAGCCCCGATCACACCCAGAAACACCACTAATACTCACGCCCAAAAAAAGGTACTCTTTTGAGTACCTTTTTTTATTCAAGTAATACCTCTAAAACGCCAACCCAACATAGATTACCAATGCAGTTCTTTCAAACTGAAATGCTCTGACGCGGGTAGCGGACGTCGATAAAACTCGGCCAGACTTGCCACCAACAGCCTCGGTCGCTCAGCCAGCCCCTGCTGCAAATAGCACAGCACCTGTTGGTAGACATTCTCTTTAAATTCAGCATTATCTGTGGGCACACCGCTGAGATTATCAGCGCTAACCCGAAACTTATAGCCACAGGCTTTAGCAAGAATCCACTCCAACGCCTGAGGCTTTACCTCCACCTGTTCAAAGCAGGCTTGCTGATCCTGGCTACGGCCATCGGGCTGGTACCAATAACCAAAATCTTCCAGCAACCTACGCTCTGGCCCGGCAATACACCAATGACTGATTTCATGCAGACAACTAGCATAATAGCCGTGAGCAAAAATCACTCGGTGATGAGGATGACTATCATCGGCGGGAAGGTAAATCGGTTCTTCTTCACCTCTCACCAGCAGGGTATTGCAGCGGTGCTGAAAAAGGTCATTAAAGATTCTGATCATGTCTTTTGGATCATGACAAACAGCTGAGGCAGCCGATTTTAACGAGCAATCAGCTTGGACCTGATCGCTCACTGAAACGGCTCCCAGCCATTGCCTTTCAGCCACCAGGTCTGACCTGTTTCGCGATCAATACGCGCAGCCACGTAGCCCTTTACGTCACCAGCAGCGGGTCGTAAGATAACCTGATAAACGGATAAAGGCATCGACTCAAGTTCATTGACTTCATCCCAACCGCCATCTCTGGCAGTCCAGCTAAGCCCCGTCGCTTCGTCATACTTAAAAATAACCCACTGCCCTTTCGGGGTGTAGGCTGATACCAATTTAAAACCTGTGGCAGGACCACCACTACTGGCCTTAGCACCACCACTCGGGCGGTTATTCTGTTCCGCCAACATTTGTTGAAGCTGCTTAACCAAAGTCGGTACTTCATCTTTGGCGTCATCACCTGACTGCGATTCAAGCTCTTTGTCAGCCGTGGACTTAACTTGTGCCTGACGCAGTTGCATCTGCTGTAATGCCTGTAGCAGCTGCAAATTACGCTGCTGTATAGCCTGCATATGCTGGTTCAGCTTAATGACCTGCTCCTGCATCAACGTAATCCGCTCCGCTACTTGGGCGTTGGATTTCGCCATCTCATCAAAGCGACCTTGAATAGGGGCCAACGGATCAACCGGGGCCTTCGCTACAGCTGGAGCACTCTCAGGCTTGACGGCCTGGGCCTGACAGCCCGCCACTAGCAACAGCAAGCTACAAAGCAGTATCGAACGCATCATATTTAAACAGTCTCGATTTTATTAATGGGCGTAACTTTAATTATTCTAACCACATAGCGAATAGTTGCCATGCCCTAGCCTAGGTCAGAGCGACAATATATCCAGCAATTCCGGTCTCTGCTCAGTATCCGTAACACTGCGGTCAGAACTCAGAGCTAGAGATTTAAAATCGTAGAGTTCCGTATCCGCCAGATGAGAAGGTACCACGTGCTTCAGACTACGAAACATAACCTCAATTCGGCCAGGGAAACGCTGATCCCAATCCAGTAACATTTCTTTGATCACCTGACGCTGCAAATTGTCCTGAGAGCCGCAAAGATTGCAGGGAATAATCGGAAATTCCTTCAGCTGCGCATAAGCTTCAATATCCTTCTCGCGACAATAGGCCAATGGCCGGATAACGATGTTTTTACCGTCATCGCTTTTCAGCTTAGGCGGCATGGTCTTCAATTTTCCACCGTAGAACATGTTCAGAAAAAAAGTCTCCAGAATATCTTCCCGATGATGACCCAGGGCGATCTTGGTTGCACCGATGCTTTGTGCAAAACGGTACAGAGTACCCCGCCTCATCCGCGAACAGAGACTGCAGGTGGTCTTGCCTTCAGGGATAATTTCTTTCACCACTGAGTACGTATCGCGCTCCACCACATGATAGGGAACACCAATCGAACTCAAATATTCAGGCAGTATGTGTTCAGGAAATCCGGGCTGTTTCTGGTCGAGATTAACCGCCACAATCTCAAAATTGATAGGAGCACTCTTCTGCAAATTCAACAGGATATCTAGCATCGCGTAAGAATCTTTGCCTCCGGAAAGACAAGCCATCACCTTATCGCCATCCTCGATCATGCTGAAATCTTCAATGGCTCGCCCCACATCACGACGCAAACGTTTCTGCAATTTGTTGATCGGAGTTTTGTTTTTGTTGATGAGGGATTCCATGGTACTTCCGCTAATAAAATAGTGACCACTGAAGGCAGGTCAGGAGAACAAATTCGAGGGACGGAATTTTACGCTGAAACGGCCTAAGGCTCCAGCTAAAAGGATTAGCTGAAACATCGTTGCAACATTATGCAGACGCAAACCTACAGAAACCGTAACAATCGTTCAAATATGATTTTTCTCATTGACACGCTATTATCACCAGAGTATATTTCGACGAATCGTCATTAATGATTTTTTATCTGTAGAAAAGCCCATGAGCCCACGCCCTCTAGACAAACAAAGCCTGCTAGCCCGCGAACATGAAATTATTGAGGCAGCACTTTCTATCCTTGAGGAAATTGACGTATCCCAACTTACGATGGATAAGGTGGTTGAACGGGTTCCCTACTCCAAGGGCACCGTATACAGCCACTTTTCCTGTAAAGAAGACCTGATCTCCGGTATCGGTAACTATGCCCTACGCACCATGATAGGCCTGTTCAGCCGAGCTACGGAGCATCAGGGCAGTAGCCGGGATCGGTATTTGGGAATGACCTTTGCCTACCTGATCTGGTCACTGTTAAAGCCGACTCTGTTCCATACCGCCCTCTGCGGGAAAAGCCCCTCGGTCGTAGGCAAGACCTCACCTGAACGAATAAAAGAACACGAAGCCTTAGAACAGAAACTCATGGGGATTCTGCACAAGCTTATCGATGGCGGCATGGCCGATGGCAGCTTCGTGCTGCCACCACACATGAACAAACAGCAAGTCAGCTTTGTTGGTTGGGCCAACAGTTTTGGATCCATCATGCTGCTGGCTGATGACCTGAACACCTGTGCGGGGCGTTACGGTCTCTACCTGGAACGAGAATACTTCAATGCAATCAATATCTTCCTCGATGGCCTGAACTGGAAGCCACTGTCCAGTGAATATGATTACCGCGTGATGATTAAGCAATTCTTAGAAGAGCGTTTTGCCGATGAGCTTGCAGAACTTAAAGCCCGAGGAAGGGTACTGATGATGTAATAGGGGTATGAATTCATCCCGGCAGATTAATTTAAAAGCGCTGATGATCTATCAGCAACAGTAATAATGCGGTGAATAGCCGCATTTTTTAAACGGATATAATGACGTTTAGTCAGAATCACCGTTTAGATAAATCAACACGCTAGACCAATAACACTATGAATAGCGGTTTTATCGCTATTCCAGGCCCACTTACGGGTATTTTTTTAACCACTTATCGACGAAGCGTCAACAAGGAGAGAGAACAATGCAAGAACGACTCTTTCGATGGATTATCGCCCATCCCATTTCGGTCATCCTGCTATCACTGATCTTAGTCATCGGTGCCGCGACGGGGGCTCAACATCTGGTATTCAAAGGGGATTACCGAGTTTTCTTCAGTGATGAAAACCCTCAGCTAACCGCCTATGAATCGATGCAAAAAATCTATAGCAAAAGCGATAACGTCTCTTTTGTTATTGAACCCGCTGAAGGGCAGATCTTTACCCCGATACAACTAGAGGCGATCCGCAAACTGACTGAAGCAGCTTGGCAGATCCCCTACTCCACTCGGGTTGATTCTATCAGCAACTATCAGTACACCTTCGCCGAAGAAGATGATCTGATCGTCGAAGACCTGGTTACCGAAGGTGCGCCGCTAGAAAGCATCGATCTGAAACGCATAGCCTCAGTTTCAACCAGTGAGCCGCAACTGGTGAATAAGCTGGTGTCCCCAGAAGGGCATGTAGCCGTGGTGAATGTCACCATTCAGCTGCCCGGTAAAAACCCAGTAACCGAAGGCCCGGAAGTAGCCACAAAAGTTCGTGAACTCAAGGCTCAATTCGAAGCGGACAACCCAGGTTCGAAGGTTTACCTCTCCGGCATGGTAATGATGAATGTGGCTTTTACCGAAGCCGCGATGCAGGACAACGCGACCCTAGTGCCATTGATGTTCCTAGTCGTCGTCCTGACTATCGGGGCGCTGCTTCGAACCATCACCGGAACGATCTCGACCGTCATGGTTATCCTCGTCAGTATCGCCACCACAATGGGCCTGGCGGGCTGGAGCGGTCTTTACCTGACCGGACCATCCTCCTCCGCCCCGACTATGATTCTGACGTTGGCCGTGGCCGACTGTATTCACATTCTCACAACCTTATTCTATGAGATGCGCCAAGGGGTGGAGAAACGCAAAGCACTACTGGACAGCCTGAAGCTAAACTTTAAGCCCATCCTGCTGACCAGCATCACCACCGCCATTGGCTTCTTGAGCATGAACTTCTCCGACTCGCCTCCTTTCGCTGATCTCGGCAACATGGTGGCTACGGGCGTCATGCTGGCGTTCCTTTTTTCTATTACCCTGTTCCCGGCGATGCTGTCCTTGCTACCACTGCGGGTGAAGGTTCAAACTGAAGAACATAGCGATTTGATGGACAAGTTTTCCCTGTTCGTTATCAACAAGCGCAAGGTTTTACTGCCTAGCATGGCTGCCGTGATCATCGGCGCCAGCTTATTTATCCCCAATAACGAGCTAAATGACGACTTCGTTCAGTACTTCGATAAGAGCGTTCCCTTTCGCCATTCCACTGATTTTATGCAGGAGAACCTGTCCGGCATGACGACGCTGGAAATTTCCATCGATAGTCGACAGGCCAGCGGCATCAATGCTCCTGAGTTTATCGCCACGCTGGAGGGTTTCACCCAATGGTTACGCCTACAACCGGAAACTGACCACGTCAACTCACTCAGCGATACCTTCAAACGCCTGAATAAAAACATGCACGGCGATGATCAAGACTGGTATCGCCTGCCAGACTCTCAGGAGATGGCCGCTCAGTATCTGCTGCTCTACGAAATGTCCTTGCCTTACGGCCTGGATCTGAATAATCAGCTTAATGTGGATAAATCCGCTACCCGGGTAATTGGTACTTTCAAGAATCTGACGTCACAGCAAATTATCGACCTAGAACAGCGTCTGCAGGCCTGGTTCAGTGAGAATGCGGGGGATTATGCAATATCAATCACCAGTCCCAACCTGATGTTCAGCCATATTGGCCAGCGCAATATCACCTCCATGTTGATTGGCACTGTAGCCGCACTGTTACTAATCTCGCTACTGCTGGGACTAGCACTGAAATCCGTGCGCTATGGCCTGCTCAGCCTGATTCCTAACCTAGCACCCGCCGCCATCGGTTTTGGTTTATGGGGATTATGGCAAGGACAGATAGGGTTGGGAATGTCAGTTGTGGTAGGCATGACTTTGGGCATCGTCGTCGATGATACCGTGCACTTCCTGAGTAAATATCTGCACGCCCGTGACGACAAAGGTAAATCCGCAGAAGAGTCAGTCCGCTACGCTTTTTCCAGCGTTGGCCGCGCGCTCTGGATCACAACCATGGTCTTGGTAGCTGGCTTTATGATGCTGGCGCAATCCACCTTTAAGTTTAACGGGGATATGGGACTGCTCACCGCCATCATTATTCTATTGGCACTAGTAGTCGATTTCCTATTCCTGCCGCCACTGTTGATCAAACTCGATCATCTACTTAATCCTGATGCTAAAAAACAAACTATTGCAGAACCAACCCCAGCACTGACTGGTAACAATGAGGTATCTACCGATGCGGTTTAACAACGCTTCTCAGAATCACTCCAAACACCCATTGCGCACTCTAGCAGCGATAACGATGTTGCTAGCTACGCCGCTGCTGAGCCAGCACAGTCTCGCCATATCTCCTGAAGACCGTGGCTTGGAGATCTCCATCGAGGCAAAAACGCGGGATATTGGTTGGGGTGATATGGCCACAGAGATGACCATGACCCTTAGTAACAAGGAAGGTCAGAAAAGTGTCCGCGAGATCCGCCTGAAATCTCTGGAACAGAACAAAGATGGTGATAAAAGCCTGACTGTGTTCGACAAACCCAGAGATGTGAAAGGCACAGCCTTTTTGAGCTTCTCTCATATTCAGGACGCCGACGATCAATGGCTATTTTTGCCGGCTCTAAAACGAGTTAAACGGATCTCTTCCAAAAACAAATCCGGTCCCTTTATGGGATCAGAATTTGCCTTCGAAGACCTGACCTCTTTTGAAGTAGAGAAATATCACTATAAATACCTACGTGATGAAACCCTAGATGGTGTGGATTGTTTTGTGGTGGAACAGTACCCCACCGACAAAAACTCCGGCTATACCCGTCGCATCGTATGGCTGGATAAAGAGCACTACAGAGCGCAGAAACTGGACTTCTATGATCGCAAAAACAGCTTGCTAAAAACCCTGCGATTTGAGGAATACAACCAGTATCTAGGCAAATACTGGCGCGCACACCGCTCCACCATGAACAATCATCAAACCGGTAAAACCACCGTTCTGGATTATTCCGGTTATCAGTTCAAGGTTGGCCTCAGTGAGCGAGATTTCAATAAGAACAGCCTGAAACGAGCCCGTTAGTAATGTCCACAAGAAAACTAAACACCTTGACTCTGGCCTGTTTGGGGGGCGCCACGATGGCGACCCCTGCTGCAGCACAATCCGAATTCGAAGTCAGTGGTCGCGTCGGTTACGAATCCCGAATTTTTGTAAACGACGCTATTCACCCTGGCCAAAATAACGACAGTAACAACTCTATTTTCATCGAGCCCGAGTTCTACTGGAACTGGAACAACGGCGACGACGGCGTCATTTTCAAACCTTACCTGCGGATGGATGAGCATGACAGTCAACGCAGCCATGGTGATATCCGCGAACTCCTGTGGGTTCATGTAGCCGAAGACTGGGAACTCAAGGCGGGGATCGGCAAAGTGTTCTGGGGGGTTACCGAATTTCAACATCTGACAGACGTAATCAACCAGACCGATGCCGTGGAAGATGTCGATGGCGAAGATAAACTGGGCCAGCAGATGATCAACCTGTCCTTAGTTCGTGACTGGGGTATTTTGGATCTGTTCCTGCTACCGGGGTTTCAAGAACGTACTTTTACTGGCAATCACGGCCGACTGCGCGGACCGAAGGTGGTCGATACTAACCTCGCCCGCTATGAGTCATCGGCAGGTGAAAACCACCTGGACGCCGCCATCCGCTGGAGCCATACCCTGGGAGACTACGATTTTGGCGTTTCTTGGTTTCATGGAACCAATCGCGATCCTGTCTTGGTTCAACAAGCAGCGATTTTAGCCCCGCTCTATGAACAGATGGATCAGTTTGGTATCGATCTACAAGCCACCAAAGGGGACTGGCTGTGGAAATTCGAGAGCATTTACCGGGACAGCAATAGCGATAGCTTCGTCGCCCTGCAAGGCGGTTTCGAATACACCTATGTGGGCATCAAAGACACGGCAATGGATATCGGCCTGCTGTTGGAATATGGCTGGGATAGCCGTGGCGACGATGGCAGCAGCGGCACTCAGGATGACCTTTTTCTGGGAACCCGCCTGACCCTCAACGACATCCAAAGCACTGAGTTTTTAGCCGGCATTGGCCAGGATCTGGATCATGGAGGTTACAGTGTATTGGTGGAGGCCAGTCGCCGCATGGGTGAAAGCTGGAAACTCAGCCTGGATGCCCGCCTCTATGACAGTGACAACAGTGTTGAGCCACTTTATGCACTGCGTAAGGACGATACGGTGCAGATAACCTTAGAGCGCTATTTTTGATCAGGAAACCGCTACCAGCCGCTGTTTTGAAGCAACAGGGGCTGCAGGATTCGAGCACGCTTGATCATGGGCGTAGATAACCCTAATCGCCAGCCTTACTGTCATCACCAAACATTTGCTCCTTGTCCTGACTGACGATGTGTTCCTCCAGCATCAACAGCTCCTTTTTAGCTCGAGATAGTTCCTGCTTAATCTCCTCGGCTTCCGGTAAACTCTCTGCAATTTTTAGATAATGCGCTTCGATAAACTCCTTCTCTCTGAGGGTACGTATCAGAGTGCTTTGCAACTTTTCTATATCGGGTTGCAATGCTGGGGTTGCTACAAAGTTCGCCGCTGTCGGGTCAGCGGAATCAACCTTTTGCTGCAGTTCCGCAATTAAAGATTCTTGGGTATCACCGCTAACCATATACTCTTTGATCTGACTCATAAGCTGTTGATTTTGTTCTTTCAACATTTTATGTTTCTCGACCAGCTGCCTTACTTTATGGACACTTGGGGCCTTTTTCGCTAACTTTTCATCGAGTGTGTCGAGTTGCTGTCGGTTCGCTTCAAAATCAGACCGTAGCTCGGAGATCAGCTGATTTGAATGCTTTGTCTGATTCACGAGTTCATCCATCTTCTGATCAAAGAGAGGGCTGTTGGCTTGAGAGGTTTCTGCAGCGGAATGTTGTTTTGCCTGCAGTAGGTTGCTGAGTTGACTCTTAACCGAATCTTTTAACTCCGATAACATCCGCGCCTTTTTCTCCAGGCCAGCCCGTAGCTCAGACACCAAGTTTCGCTCTTCACTCAGAGCATCCGCGACATTAAGCGTTGCTTGCTCCTGATCACTAGCGTCGAATTTCTGCAGATTTTGATCAGACTCTGGTGCGGAATCAAACGACGCACTGGCATCGGTTTTCCGTGCTCTAAGCAAAGAGTAAATCAATCCTATACAGACAATCAGAGCAACAATATCAAAGGCGATAAAGCTTATTAGACCAACAGACACAGAGGCTTTCCCGTATTTTAATTATTGTCGAAAGTAGCCGTTTTTAGCCGATAACCACAGCGCTTCTGTGGCACAGATATCACCCCAGCATCCCACAATAGCGCCGCCTGTGCAAAACATGGCATAATCCCAAAGTCTAGTAACGAAAATCAGGAATAATTCTAACGAAAACCTAACTATATGAGCTTATTGAACAGCTCCGGGGTGCACCAACTAACGCATCAATAGTTATCGATTAGGGGGCTGATTACCCCAGCATAGAGGTACTAGATTGGCTCATCACTGTGCCAATCAATTATAATAACAATAAAGATCATGTTGTCTTCGGTGCAACCGAAGCAGCAAGGAGCGTTGATTGCGTATTTTAATCGTAGATGACAGCCGCGCTATGCAGACCATAGTGCGCCGAGGTTTGGAAAAAGCCGGGTATCAAAACCTGGTGACTCGCATAGCCAGCGATGGCAACGAAGCCTTAGACATTATCCGCGTCTGGGAGCCTAACCTAGTATTATCAGACTGGCATATGCCGGGCATGAACGGCATGGAATTACTGTCAGCACTGAATCGCGAGATGTTATCTATCAACGTCGGATTCGTGACCACAGAAACATCCAGCAACTGTATCAACCAGGCTATGACTGACGGAGCCAAGTTTTTTGTTCATAAACCCTTCGACTTTGACGATCTGTATGAAGCGATCGTCCCTTTCATACCTCAGCATAAAGCTGACAACAATGGCCAAGCACTTCAGCAGGAGCAGCAGCCGAAAAAAGATGCCACGAATATTCTGCTGCCCAGTGCTTCCGCTTTTTCCAAAGTAATTAATGGCTTCAGCGATGCCGAAATTTTCGTCGAGCCTATTGATCCAGTTCCTCTGTATCAGGAGAATTTCCCCTATTTACTGGGACTTTTTTCTGATCATTCTGAACAAGTAGTCCGCGCTGTCTGCGTGCTGGATATTCATTCTGCGTCAATTATCAGCGGCGCCTTACTTAACAGAAAGAGCGAAGGTGTGCGCCAAAGCATTGCCAGTAAAGTACTCTCCAAAGAGATGGTCGGTGCCTGTAAACGCGTTTATGGACTGACCAGTGCAATGATGCGTAACAATGCCACCGGCAAAGATCTGCATTTACTTGGCACCAATGTGGTAACACAGCCATTTGCCAAACTCGATATGCTGTTCAATAAGCCGGCGAGTCAGCGAGTAGACTTTGAAATAGGGGTATCAGGTTACGGACAAGGCAACGTTACGATTGTTGCATCTTAAGGTACCTGCGAAAGCCCCCCATACCAAAGTGCAAGCAGGCTCATTCCCTTGTGTTACAAAGCGGATCTATATTTAGCCCCGACCACAGAGATACTTACAAATCAGCTCTTCAATAGCGCCGCGCTCTTTTAAGCGACTGACTGCCTGATTCATCGGTTCAAGCCATTCTTGCTGATGTCGGTGTAGGCGAAAAACCACCGGGTTGGTCTCATAGGGGAGCGATATCTGGTAGTTAAGGTTAAGCGTTCGCAGATAGTGCAATGCCAGCGCCTCTTTCATCAAGCCAATATCATTCCAGCCTCGATGAACCCGTTGGGCGATCTGTAATTCATTAGATAGGTCATCACGACGGATATAATCCGGCACCGTAGCACCCCGTACCGTGGCCACTCGCTTGTCGCCTAAATCCTGCAGAATAAATACCGGAAACGATAAAGTTGGACGATAGATAATCACTTCGTTAACGGTCATAAATGGCAGGCTATAAAGAGATACACCTTGCAACTCATCACTATCGGAGCGACGCTGTGAAACTCCCGGTTCGAGGTCGATAACGCCAATGCTGAAATGCTTAAGCAAACGCGCCTGAGGTAACGGAACCAAAATCATCTGAACGCCCATCTCGGCAGCCAGAAGTTCGATAATATCGGGATAAATACCCTTGAATTCATTGTGTTCACGCCAGATAAAAGGCGCCTGATCGGTGGCTGGAACCCCCACACGAAAGGTCTCTCCCAGGGCTAGGCCGGAGATCAGTATCAGCAACAAACTAGTGATAAAACGACTGCACACAGGTAATCACCTAAAAAGCCCGAAAGAGGCAGCAAAAATAATAACAAAACAGTGAGTTAGATACAGTGACCCGCGTCTATTCCCATTGCTATAATCCCACACTAATCGCTGTCTCCAAAATAACAGTTCTTCATCGCTAAATCAGAAGATACATAGCTATGCAGAGTCTGATCGACAGGAAATAGATGCCCGCACCCACTGCTTCAGCCAAACTGCTGGACCCGGTACTGCAGATCGCCCAGCACAGCCGTCAAGACCTTCAAGGTCTGCTTAGTGCTGTTCAGCTTGATGACATCGAAAAGGATAAACCTGGCGCTCGTATTCCCGCCGCAGCCTTTTGTCGTCTGCTGGAAGAGCTGAGCCAGCGCAGTGGCAATGAACGTATCGCCCTGCGCGTTGGTGAAGCCACCCAACCGCGCATGCTGGGTTCCATCGGTTTTTTGATGGCCACTGCGGAAGATCTACAATCATCTTTTCAGGTATTGATTGATTACCTGCCGCTACTCTGTGAAGGCATCCACCTGCAGATGGATCAACTGGCCGAAGGCACCCAGTTGCTGGTGGAACTAGAGAACAGCAAGGAACGCAAAACAGCGGAATGGTTTCTCGCCTGTCTGTTGAACTGGCCACGCTGGTTAAGTGGCAAACAGGTACCTGCTCTCAGTGTGCAATTGATCTACCCGCCACCCCATGACCCCGGTAATTACGAGCGATTTTTTGCTTCTGAAATTGAATACAATGCCGACCACAACCGTCTGCTGATCCCTAATAGCTACCTTAAACTACCCTGCCTAGATGCCAATGAAGAGATGCACCGCCTGCATCTGGAATTCGCTGACAATCTACTCAGTGCGTCGGGACGAGAAGGCGCACTTATCGCTCAGGTTAAGAGTCAGATTCGACACGGATTGACGGACGCACAAGGCGGGGTGCGGCGAGAAAAAATAGCAGCCAATCTCAATCTCAGCCTACGCACCCTGCAACGAAAACTGGGAAGTCTAAACACCAATTTTCAGGATCTCTACGACCAGACCCGCAAAGAACTGGCATTACAACAGATACAAAAAGGCGGCATCAGCTTCGGCGAACTGTCATTTATGCTCGGATTTTCCAACCAGTCGGCCTTTCAAAAAGCCTTCAAGCGGTGGCTTGGCGTCCCCCCCAGCCAATATAGAGAGAAGATAAAACCCAAGGCTGCTATTGCCACCGAAGATAGCCGAGCAAAGACGCTGGCGGACCTGATTAAGACCGCGAGCATCAACGCAGATAATTTCTATAGCCTAGCGCAACAGTTAACTGCTGCGATTGATCAGCTACATAAACAGGGCGATCGTGCCCATGACCTATACCCCAACCATATAGCCGTGGAAACCACCGTCAATGACACCCGTCTGTCACTGATCGACCCCAACCCGCTGTTACCGGTTAAGGCGCTGGAACGCTTGCATTACCTGGCCCCTGAGCAGAGCGGTCTGATCGCAACAGAGACAGATTATAGAGCCGACCTTTATACTCTTGGCTGTATTTTCTACGAAATGCTCAATGGCCTGCCTCCCTACGCCAGTGAAGATGCTGGAGAATTATTGCGTGCCCATCTATCTGCGCCAATTCCAGCGATGGAGCAGCTTACACCGGCACTGGGGATTATTATCAGGCGGCTGCTAAGCAAAGAACCGGATGACCGTTACCAAAGCTGTCACGGGATTATTGCGGATTTACTGCACTGTCAGCAGGCCCAGCAAAACGCCCTTACCGACAGTGCAGGGAGCCAAGACCCCGACTTTGAAAGCGGCCGCCACGATAGTTCAGAACAACTGATATTCCCCCAGCGTCTCTACGGCCGTGGCCGTCTGCTAGAGATACTGCATGCTGAATGGAACCAGACAACATCCGGTGGCGGTCGACAACTGCTCATATCCGGCCCGGCCGGTGTCGGTAAATCAACCATAATCAACCGATTGCGACCCCTGGTATTACAGCACCAGGGATTGTTCATCTCAGGTAATTTTGATTCTCTGCAGCGCCAGCATCCTTACTCCGGATTTATCCAGGCGTTACAACAGCTGATCCGTCAGAAACTCGCCACACCACGCAAAGAATTTCAACGCTGGAAACGCCAGTTACTACAACGGGGCGGATACAATATGCGCCTTCTGGCAGGCATGATTCCTGAGCTGCAGTTTATTGACGACGCAGCCCCGCTGCGCGACCAACCCGGTCCGGTAGAACTGGAACAACGTATCTGCGCCGCCTTTGTCAGTTTTTTCTGCGGGGCTAACAAGCAACCACTGCTAATATTTCTGGACAATGTCCAATGGATGGATAGCGCCTCACTGGCACTTTTCAAAGTCCTTTGCCAACGTTCAGAAAAAACTCCGCTGCTGATTGTCGGCGCCTATCGTAATGAAGAGCTAGAGCTGTCCAGCCCGTTGTCATCGTTTTTGCCCGAACTAAAACGCTCTCCCAGCTGCCGATTGTTGCCGATCCCCCCCTTGCAGAGTGAACACACGCGCCAGCTTATCGCCGACATCTTCCATCAGCAGGGATCAGAACCGGTCTCTCTGGCGGGCTGGCTACACCGAAAAACCCAGGGTAATCCGTTTTTTATCCGCCGCTATATTCAACAGCTACACCAGAAGCGATGGATTTTCTTCGATCAGGAGAAACAATGTTGGGGATGGAAACAACAGGTTTTCGAAGAAGCAGACCTGCCCACCGATATTCGCGAACTGATCGAATTTCAAATTACCAAACTACCGGAACTGACCCAGAAATTCATTTCCTGGGGTGCCGCCATTGGCAGCAGTTTTGATCTCAGCACATTATCCAAAGCCTGCGGAGAGCCTCTCGCTCGGGTTGCTATTCACCTTTGGCCAGCGGTCCAGGAAGGACTGGTCGTGAGCCAAGGTGGGGAGACCCAAGCGAGTAGCTATCGCTTCCTGCACGACAACATCCGCCACAACGCCTATCACCGCATCAACAAGGACCAGCGTCAGCAGATGCACCTGAGCATCGGTACAATTTTGCTGCGCGAATATAGCCGCAACGAACGCGGCGGCAAGATTTACGATTTAGTCAATCACCTGAACCTGGCCGGTCCATCACAACAATCCCATGAAAGCCGGCTGGAACTCATCCAGCTCAATCTAAGAGCCGCTGAAAAAGCCACTCTAGCCTCTGCCTTTAAGCCCGCTAGCGGCTTCCTTAGGCATGGGCTGACGTTGCTCCAACCCGAAGATTGGCAACAACATTATGATCTCTGCGTCAGGCTCTATCTAAAGCTCGCCCAGACCGCCTATCTCTGCGGGGATTTCGACCAGGCTGATACCCTCTATATCGACATGCAACAGCATTTTGTGAATGCAGCTGACCTAGCCCAAGTGAGTTTGCTGCAAGCTCGCCAGCATCTACTACAGGACAAAAACAGCGATGCCCTGAACGCCATTGAAAGCGGCCTTAAGCTGCTGCAGCAAACACTGCCAAACACCCAGACCGAGTTGCGCCAACTAATCCAACAGCTAGCGCTTCACTTTGATCACCAACCTATCGTTGATCCCAGTTTAATGCCTGACATGAAGGGCTCCAGCCCTATTGCCATGGAGCTGCTACAGCTATTAAGCCAAACCGCCGAACGCTGCGATAATCCGCTACTGACCGCTGGTGCACTAGCACGAATGACCCAGTTATCCATTGAAGAGGGGCGCAGTCCGCAGCTCCCCATCGCGCTGGCAGGCTACGGGCATCTGTGCAGCTGGATCTATGGTGATAGCCAGCAGGGTCAAGCGTTTTCCCGCCAAAGCCTAGTTATTGCCGAACATTCTGACCGCCGTAGCGTTCGTGCAAAAACCTGCTTTATCAATGGTGCCAAAAACATTCACTGGAACGCCCACCTTAAAGAGAGCCTGCCGCTGCTAAACAATGCACAGGAGCTAGCGCTGGAATCCGGCGACTGGTATAGCGCCGGCCAATCGGTACTGCTAGGCGCATTGAATCGGTGCTTTCTGGGGCAACCATTGACATCTTTGGAGCAGCCCTTCGAGGATGCCAGACAGCTGTTAACACGCATCGACAACAGCCATCTGATCAATGCCTTTGAGCACTCGGCATGGTCATTCAGACAGCGGCTGTTGGCCGGTAAAGACGACGCAGATGCGAATAGTAGCTGCGACCAAGATAACCAAACAACCTACCCCTTATCCTGCTGGCAGGGGATGACTGATATTTGCACCAGCTACCTGCTGGAGCAACAGCACCTATGGCCACGGCTGCTGTCTCTGGAACCACAACTGGAACTACAACTCGGTGGACAGTATGCCACCACGGAGATGCTGTTTTTTACCGCGCTGATGCGCTTAAAGCTGTGTCAAAACAGCAACCAACAACAGCAGAATGCACTACTGAAAGAGATCACTTTTATTGAAACCCGGATGGAACTCTGGGCTCGTGATTGCCCCCAGAATTTCGCCCACCGACGAGCCCTAATTGGCGCCAATCGAGCCATGTTGCAGCAGTTACCCGATCACGCCATGGAGCTGTTTGAAAAGGCCATCGATGGCGCCGAGTCTCAAGGATATCTGCATCATCAGGCTCTGGCCAACGAACACTATGGTCGTTTCTGGCTGGCCCGCGGCAGTCGTAAGGTGGCCCAGTATTTTATTGCAGAAGCACAACAGTTATACCAACGCTGGGGGGCGAACGAGAAGGCAAAAACACTCGATCCACTAACCTGACGACGCACGCTTAAGCAAGGTAGAATGTGCATCGGTTCGAACGCTATCGAAAGATGCTATAACGCGATAACAATAACAACGGCAGAACATATGCTTTCAAATTCTGAAAATACACCCTGGCGCATTCTGGTAGTTGATGACGAAGAAGGCATTCACGGCATCACCCGAATGATCTTTCGCGGCTATCAGTTCGAAAACCGTAGCATTGAGCTGATCAGCGCCTTTAATGGTGAAGAAGCACGGGACATATTACGCAGCACATCGGACATCGCTCTGATCCTACTGGATGTGGTGATGGAGTCCGATGATGAAGGCTTAAAGCTGATCGATTTTGTTCGCAACACGCAAGGCAACCGTGACATACGCATTATTTTGCGCACCGGCCATCCCGGTTATGCCCCGGAAACCGAAGTCATTGTCGATTACGATATTAACGACTATCTCAGCAAAGCAGAACTGTCTGCCTCCCGCCTGCTCACCTCGGTAGTGGTCGCGCTGCGCTCCTATCGGGATATCGAAAGTGCCCGTCAGCATCAACAGCAAAACACTGATCAACAGCCATTGGAAAGCATTTTGCTAAACCAACTGGGCCAGAGTTTAAAACCCCTGGTGGAAGATTCTATTAAGCAGGCAGGGCGGCTAAAGCAGCTGGGGCTCAGCCCAATGGCACAAGACCTGGTTCAGGTGCTGAATGCGCACCAACAGCGACTCTATAACAGCTGCCTGATACTGGAGGATAACCTGCAGATATTGGTGCAACTGGAAGTGCTCGATGTCAGAGAAATTCTGGATCAGCTAGTACAAAATCTGCTGCCGCAAGCTCGGCAACAGGGCTGGCTGCTGGATTACCAAGTCGATGAAAATCTGCCAACCCGTGTTCGGCTGGCAGCCAAAGCGGTCAATCAACTGTGGATGTCGCTGACAGAGCATGCCCTGCATAGCTGCAGCGGTAGCGATTTAAAACTGCAACTGAGCTACAACGATGCTAGCCAAGAGCTAGAGTTAACAATCAATACCTTAAACTCAGATGATTCCGGGTTCGGATCCTTAAACCGCAAACCGGTTCAAACTTCAGCTACGCAATGGCAGCGTTTTCGTTACCAACAGGCCGAAAAACTGTGTCAGCAACTAGGAGGGGAACTGAGCGGTTCTGAACAAGGCGGCGCAGACCAACTGCTTTGCTGCCGCTTACCAGTGGAAGCCATCATTTAAGCAGCAGCTATTGCAGCCATTCTTAGGCCGATAGCTGCCGGTTAATCACTTCAGGCAAAACTTTAGTAATAGTACAGGCCAACAACTACAGTACGGCAGCCTGCTTATAATCAGCGACACCGATTGAAAAGCAAGCGGTTACTTCTACCCATAGACGTTGCCTAGAACCCTCAGTTTTCAGAGAGGATATAAACCTGTCCGTCATCTGGATCACTGTCGACTTCGATACTGAATATTTGTTGCTTGATGTCCATTTCTATTACTACCTTGGAGCCTACTGGCCCTGTTATTACATCGATTGCTGCACTACGGCCTTGGGGTGCAGCAATCACATAAAATAGATCGACCCACACAATTCCAGTGGCTCTAGTTTTTAGTGTAGTCCCTTAAACACTCAAAGCCAGTGTGGGATTGCTTAACCGCAGCAAATTATTCCTGCTTAACAATCCAACTCACTGCTGCAACTTAGAACCGCTAAAAAAAAGCACATGAACGACAGCAGCAACCTAACCCTTACCGGCAAAGCGATCACTGCGACAACCATCCCGAGCTGTGGACCGGTAAAGATAATCCCAAGCGTTCAACGGCGGCAACATTAACCAACACTCTGGGTCGCTCAATCGAGACCACAGGAATGCGATCTATATCATCCCCTTGGCGAATCTGCTGCAGCAAATGAGCGGCTCGGCGACCTAGCTCCCGATAGTCCGGTACGACACCAATCAACGCTCCCGCTCCAACAAACCCCTTGGTTGGTGCGATCACCCTATAACGAGTCTGATTCAATACCTTCATAACCTCCTTACTACGACTGATTAGGTAGGAGTCGCTCGGAACATAGATGGAATCGACATCAACCCCTTCTGCCGCCAACAGAGTCAATAAATTGTCCAGTAACGGAGTTCTGGAACCCCCCGCAACTCGATCAGATCGATCCCTTGATCGGTGCTGGCTTTTCGCAACTCCTGCAGTTGGCTCATGCTGTTTTCTTCCCGGGGATTGATCAATACGGCAAGGCGTTTGATTGGGAACATGGTTGCAGCAGTCGTCAACCGCAGTGATGCCGATATGGCATCAGAGATACCGGTAATACTCTTTCCTGAGGGGGAGTTCTGGTTTCTGGAAAGGCCATCAACCAGCCCGGCGCCAACCGGATCGGATACCATATTAAAAATCTGCGGCCGGCGATTGCGCAGCACTTGCTGAGTCATCACCGACGCAGTCGTACCAAACGTATAAACCGCATCGAACTGACTCAGTTGATGTGTTTGCAGGCGCAGCAGCCCGGCAAGACGGTTACGATCCTGACGGGCATCAATGATGGTCACCGGGGAATTAAAACCGAGTTCGTTCAAACCCTCGCGAAAACCGTGCTCTGCTTCGGTTTCACCGCGCCAAAGCACCATCAGGATGCCTGCTGACAAAGGCTGTGGGCCATCGGCAGGCAGGTCTACAGGAGGTTCTTTTGCAAGGAACAAAATGAGTGACAAGCTAAGAAGAATACTTCGTGACAGCACAATAGGCCCCCTACAGTAGCGACGTCCCTGGCTGAATATTCCTTATCTAATGTGCAACCCTAGACCTAAACGGGCCTACATTTATAGCTCCCGACAACTGCCCTGAGAAAATTTTCGTGCGGTCAGTTCTCCGACAAAACGTAAACCGAACCTTCATCAGGGTCTTCATCGGCCCTGGATATTATTGGCTCTCGCTTATCCATTTTTATTCTCCCTGAGTTCGTTAACCCCGTATTCAATTGCCCATCCATAGTAGCTGCTCAGGCCGTCAGCCTCAGACCGTCCGCTGCCTTGGAGTCTTGTTGCTTCTGGCCGTCGATCCAAGCCACTGCTTCCGCCTCACCGCGGGCAAAAAAAACCACGCGACCAAAAGGGGAAACCTGACCGTTCAAACCAATCTCGCTGCGGAAAACCCACCAGCTATCGGCGGCCTTTTGCTGCAATTGATGCTGATAAACCGCCGGTTGAAAAGCGGATTTAAAATGACGAATCTGCGCCACCTTAGACATTTTGAAATACCTATCTGATATGAATAAAAAGATGATCAAAGTAATGACCATCAAATAAAATTGTTATTACTTAAACCGCAACCATCTTGGCCGTTTCGCGAGAACTACCTTGGGCCAGATCCAGCAGTTCACGTAGCGCTACGGAAAACATGGCAATATCCCGGCTAGGGGTATTTTTAAGATCCCTGAGCATCATTTCCCAGCGCTGAATAAAGGGCCGATTTTGGTGGCTCCAAGTCGCAACTAAGGAGAGTTGTTCATCCTCGTCGCTATGCAACGGCGGCTGTTTGGCGAAGCGCAGCACGCTGGCCGTCAAAGCCCGTTGCTGGCTGTTAAGGTCATCACGATAACCATCCCGCGCCAGAGCTTGCCAATGATTGAGAGGTTCGAACTCACGCACCTGTAGATCAAACCAGTGCAGCTCTAATTGATCGCCCAGCTGAAAATAGATATTCGCCACTTGCTCCAGCGGGTCACTCGTCTCATCGGCGACCTCAACAATTCCCAGTAGCGAATACAGTCGATCCGTTGCCGCAATGTATCCCGCCAGCTCTTCAGGAACCCCGGCCTGAGTCCATTGCTTGAATTTTTGTTGCCAGTTATGATCTGACGTCCCTTGCAGTAATTCGCAAAGGGAAGCTTCCATGGCTGCGACGCCAGGACGAAACTGCTCTATACAGCTAGAGACCTGTAACTCGTGACGGTAATTATTCAGGAACCAATGACTGGCGCGTCGCACCAGACGGATCAATTCAGCCATCATCGCCATCTGTACCTGGGCCGCCACCTGATTATCCAGGGCTTCTATTTCTGCCCACCGGCGATCAATGGCAAAGACCTCTCGAACAATCACATAGACGGCAGCAACTTCTGCAAAGTCAGCACCGGTAGCTTGCCGCAGACTATGAACATAGGTAATCCCCATGCGATTAACTAGGGCGTTAGCCAGCTGGGTAGCAATAATTTCGCCACGCAAGCGATGGCTTTGTAACTGCTCAGGAAAACGTTCAACCAGTACTGCAGGAAAAGCATGATTCAGTTCCTGAGACAAATACGGATCTTCGGTTATCCAGGAATCGCTCAAAGCCTGTTTTAGCTCTGCTTTGCTGTAGGAAATCAACACTGACAGCTCCGGCCGAGTTAGCCCCTGAGCATCGTTTTTATGCTGCAGCAATTGCTCGTCGGCAGGAATAAATTCCAATTCCCTATCCAATTTCCCCTCGGCCTCCAAACGCTGAATCAAGCCGATATAGTCGTCGATATTTTTGCCAGCCTGTAGCTGCGCAATACTGATAGCCTGAACCTGATCGTAGTTATGCTGCAACACCAGTTCGGAGACGTTCTCAGTCATTTCTTTCAGCAAACGATTACGTTGCTTGAGGGTCATATCCCCCTGCACCATCACTTCGTTCAGCAGAATTTTAATATTAACTTCGTGATCCGAGCAGTCGACGCCACCGGCATTGTCGATAAAGTCGGTGTTAGCAGCACCACCATCGCGGCAGAATTCGATCCTCCCCAGCTGGCTAAAGCCTAAGTTACCGCCCTCGCCCAGCACCTTGCAGCGTAGCTGCCGACCATCGATGCGCAAACCGTCGTTGGCTTTGTCGCCCACATCGGCATGGCTTTCATGGCTGGCCTTAACATAAGTACCAATACCGCCGTTCCAAAGCAGATCAACAGGCGCTTTAAGCAGTGCCGTGATTAACTCATTGGGTGCCAGCGTATCCGCCTCTATGGCAAAGCTTTGTTGCATCTCTTCGCTGATAGCGATGGACTTGGACTGCCGTGAAAAGATACCACCGCCTTTGGATATCAGCTGCTGATCATAATCACTCCAGCTGGAACGCGGCAGCGCGAACAAACGCTGACGCTCGGCAAAACTGGTGGTCTGATCCGGGGTCGGGTCGATAAAGATATGCTGATGATTAAAGGCCGCCAGCATTAAAGTCTGGTCTGACAGCAACATGCCATTACCGAACACATCTCCGCTCATATCGCCTATGGCGATAACACTGAAAGTCTCATGTTGGATATCCAGATCCTGTTCCCGAAAGTGCCGCTTCACCGATTCCCAAGCACCCCGGGCGGTGATGCCCATGCCCTTATGGTCATAGCCCTGACTGCCACCAGAAGCAAAAGCATCTCCGAGCCAGAAACCATATTCATCGGCAATACCATTGGCGATATCGGAGAAAGTCGCGGTGCCTTTATCGGCTGCTACCACCAGATAGGGGTCATCCTCGTCATGACGCACTACCTGCGCCGGCGGTTGCAGCTCTCCAGCCACCAGGTTGTCGGTAATATCCAGCAGGCCCCGAATAAAGATGCTGTAACTGGCCACCCCCTCGGTCTGGATCTGCTCCCTGGAACCCTCTTCTGGCAAGCGCTTAGCAACGAAGCCACCTTTAGCACCCACCGGGACGATCACCGCATTCTTAACCTGCTGAGCTTTCACCAGCCCCAACACCTCGGTGCGATAGTCTTCCAGTCGATCCGACCAACGTAAGCCGCCTCGAGCCACTTTCCCACCCCGCAGGTGCACCCCTTCTACCCGAGATGAATAGACAAACACCTCATACATTGGCTTGGGAAGAGGAATATCAGTGATATCACCCGGCGACAGTTTGAAAGAGAAATAGTCTTTAAGATTTCCAGCCTCATCAGCCTGGAAAAAATTGGTCCGTAGCGTCGCTTTAATCAACTCCAGAAAACGCCGCAGTATTTTGTCATCGTTAAGACTTTCTACCTTTTCCAGACCGTCCAGAATGCTGCCTTCAATGCGCTCACTCAGCGCTTCAACCTTGTCGCTGCTGCGGCGCAGTGGGTCAAATCGGGCCCGAAACAAGGCAACCAGCAAGCGACAAATCTGCTGGTGACGGGACAAGGTATCAGCCACATAAGGCTGACTAAAACCAAAGCGCAGCTGATGAATATAACGGGCATAGGCGCGAATCATCGCCACTTCCCGCCAGCTCAGCTTGGCGCCGATAACCAGGCGGTTAAACTCATCATTTTCGGCACGATCCTGCCAAATAGCGGAGAAAGCCTCCTGGAACAGCTGCTTAACTTCCTGCAGGTCAACGGTGTCCTGCATGCTGTAGATCAGCGTGAAGTCATGCATCCAGAAGGTCTCGCCATCACGGCGACGAACTTGGTACGGGTGCTCCCCAACAACTCGCATACCCAGGTTCTCCAGAATCGGAATAACATCCGACAACACCAGAGAGTCACCTACCGTGAACAGTTTGAAACGCAGTATTTCCTTGGATTGTTCCAACACTCGATAAAAGCTCATGGCCAGCTCCTGACCATCACTTATTTCTGCCAGACGCTGAATATCGTATACACCGTTACCGGGAACAAAATGCTCTTTATAAGCAGAAGGAAAGGCCCCTCGGTATAGGCTGGCGTAGCGATTACCTTGCTCTTCACCGCAAGATTCCACCAGAGCATGATGCAGATCGTCATCCCAGGAACGGGATGCATCCACCACTAAGGCTTCGATGGCGGCGGCATCATAAGGCTGCGGCTGTTCCGGATCTACCTTCAACACGAAATGGGTGCGCGCCAGCACCGACTCTGAAAACAGCGTGTGAAACTCGACGTCCTGTGCCTGCAGCTGATCACACAAAATAGTTTCAACCTGCTGTCGCAGCGCCGTGCTGTAGATATCCCGTGGCACATAATAGAGACAAGAGAAGAACTTGCCGCAAGGGTCTTTACGAATAAACAGCCTGACTTTGCGACGGCCCTGAAGATTGAATCCGCCCATAGCGGTTTCAAACAATTCATCCAAACTAGAGAGGAACAACTCTTCCCGCGGAAGATCATGCAGTACCTGCAACAATTCTTTTCCGCTATGGCCACGATCATCCAGCCCAGCCAGCAACACCACCTGTTGCAGCTTCTGCCTCACGACAGGAATTTCCGCCGGTAGAGCGGAGAAGACTCTGGAGGTATAAAGACCGTAGAAACGGCACTCCCCTACCACCCGGCCGTCAGCGTCAAAGCGCTTGACCACCACCATATCGCAGTAAGCAGATCGATGTACCTGAGATCGGTGGCCATCTTTAGCCAGCATCAACGGCTTGGCGGTGACGATAAATTCGATTTCTGCTTCCCGCAATTGCTGATAGTCTTTGCTGCTACCCAAACGACTGTGGCGTTTAAGGGTACCTAGCTCTGTATCAACGACACGACTGACTTTGAGTTTTCGACCACGACCACAAAGTTGCAGCTCGTCGTAACCAAGGAAGGTAAAATGATCGTCCAGTAACCAAGCGAGAAACGCCTGAGCCTCTTTAATCTCGTTGCGATCTATCTTATCGCTAGAGCCCTGCAACTCATCAATTAAGGCCCGAGCCTTATCGCGCATAGGATGAAAATCAGCAACTGCCAAGCGCACATCAGCCAGCACATCCATTAAACTCAGGCGCATAGCTTTTAGCTGTTCGGCATCGTTGTGGCGATCCACTTCCATATAGATAACAGATTCATCTCTAACCTGGACGCTTCCAGCGTTGTCTTCATTAACATCGACTAGCTGCTGCAAACACCCCTGGCTGTCACGTGAGATACTAAGTACCGCATTATGACTGGCGTGAATAGCAATCCCCTGGCGGCTTAAGGCGGTGCGGACCGAATCCACGAGGAAAGGCATATCCTGCTGCACAATTTCAATAATCGTATGATTACAATGCCATCCATGCTGTTCAAAGTCTGGGTTATAGACTCTTACCGCAGGCTCCTTGGCATCCACTGACTGGATAAAATTCCACGCCGACAGAGTGGCTCCGTAGAGGTTTTCCAGACGTCTTTCCTGCAGCTCTTCCAGCGGTGCCACTTGATAATAACGCTGGCAAAATTGTTGCACCGAGTTCAGATCAGAAGGGCTGAATTTATCGGCAAACAGCTCGTTCAATTGCTCTAGGAGTTTTTCTTTATTACTAATCCGCAGGTCAAACATTGTCAGGTCTCGTAGCCAGCTGAGCCAGCCTAGTTATAATTTCCGTTGCGTTTAAATTCTGGGCTTGCTGAGTTGATCAGCCTGCCGACACCGCCTGCCCCATGGGAGTTGCTGAGGCCTCTTTGCGCAGCACCACGACTGAGCAACGCGCTTTATCGACCAGCTTGCTGGTGGTCGATCCGAGTAGGGCTTCATCAACCCTGCTTCGGTTATGCGCAGCCATAATGATCAGGTCTGCATCGATGATTCGCGCATGACCCAGAAGCTGTCCTGCTGGATGCCCGCTTAACACCGTCAGCGTCGCCTGACAGCCTGCAGGCAGATACTGCTGTGCATAGTCGTCGAGCTGACACTGCGCTTCTCGGGTTGCCTTGCGGACAGCGGCTTGCTGAAAGCAGGCCGCCACAACCGGAGTGCCGTTATCCGGGATCACAGTGACCAGATGTAGCTCAGTTCCCGCTTCTCTTGACCCCTTTAATGCCAGATCTAAAGCTTGATAAGAGAATGACAATTCATCCATATCAACAGGTAACAAGATCTTGCTGAACATATATCGATGCCTCGTTTGGCTCTGCGCCATTGTTATTATTTTAATAAGTCTCTCTCCCGGCTAAAACAAAATTAGTGGGATAGGACAGAAGCTAGAATATAGGGGGCAACCCGCAAAGACCGACGCCGTTTGCGCCATACTCACCTCCTTGCGTGCCAATATAGCCAGATACTAGGAAAACAAAGGGCTAGCGGC
This sequence comes from Motiliproteus sp., assembly GCA_036960175.1. Taxonomy (GTDB): domain Bacteria; phylum Pseudomonadota; class Gammaproteobacteria; order Pseudomonadales; family Balneatricaceae; genus Motiliproteus. The sequence continues at coordinate 178,171 of JBALWH010000003.1, forward strand.
TGCGATAGGAACTACTATTTTGACCACCAAAGATTGATTAAGATGGATTCCAAGTGCTTTGCATGCCAGCAAAGCCCCCTGGCTTCGCTACTTTTTTGAAACAATAAAGCACACGGGGACCCGGCAGGTTTCCAGCAGGCGGCGATGTCGTTACTATCAGAGTCTTTGCTATTGCTGACATCGAAATTCAACCCTGGTTTCCCGCGCCATACGGGAAAAATAAGTGACTGACTTCTCTATGAATCTGATCAAGTCCCTGAACAACTATCGCCTACAAAATCCGCTCGGGGTGCGGCTGCTGACCGCCATCTTGATCTGTAGCTCCGCGATCACCCTTTTGGCTACTGCGACCCAGTTATATCTCGACTATAAAAACGAGCTGTCCACCATCGATGAGCGGATCAAGCAGATTGAAGCCAGCTCGCTCGACAGCCTGAGCTCCAGTTTGTGGGAGATAAATCCAGAGCAGATTCAGATCCAACTGGACGGCCTCAAACAACTTCCGGACGTCGAATTCCTGGAACTAAAAACCCCCTTCGGCGAGCACTTTAGTTCCGGCTCTCCGCCACCGGGAAAACGCCTGGTACAGCGAAGCTATCCGCTAACCCACCCGGAAGACGGCGGCAACTATGATCTCGGCAGCTTTGAGTTAACCATCAGTTTGGAGCAGGTTTACCAACGCCTGGCCGATCGGGTTTTAGTGATTCTCACCACCCAAGGCATCAAGACCTTTCTGGTATCCATCTTTATCCTCTATATTTTCCATCGGTTGATTACCCAACACCTGGGTACCATGGCGCAATATGCACGACGCCTGAAACTGGACCGACTAGGCACACCCCTTCGCATCCATCGCCCCAGAGCCAAGCAAGATGATGAGCTCAGCCAGGTGGTTAATGCAATGAACGAGATGCGCGAATCTATGCTAGGGGATATGCAGCGCCGCGCCGAAGCCGAAAAAGCATTGGAGCAGCTGAACGCCGAACTGGAGCAGCGTGTACAAAATCGTACCGAACAACTGCAGCAGACCAATAAAGAATTGCGGACCACATTGGACCAACTGCGCACCACTCAGGAAAAACTGATCGAATCAGAAAAGATGGCAGCCCTAGGAGGGTTAGTCGCCGGTGTTGCCCACGAGATAAATACCCCCATCGGCATCGGCTTTACCGCCGCATCCTTCCTTAAGACGCAGTCCAAAGACCATTTGCGGGACCAACAACTACCCGAACAACAACGACTGTTCGCGGAGCTGACACTGGAAAGCAGTGAGTTGATAGAACACCACCTAGAGCGGGCGGCACAGCTGGTCAGCGCCTTTAAGCGTGTTTCTGTGGACCAATCCAGCGAACACCGCCGCCGCTTCAGCCTAAAGGAATATCTGGACGAAATCGTACTGTCATTAAAACCCAAGCTGAAAAAAACTCAGCACCGCATTGCTATTAGCTGTAGCGAAGAGATCATGCTAGATAGTTATCCCGGCGCCTATTACCAGATCATAACCAACCTGATCCTTAACTCACTGATCCACGGGTTTGAAAATACCAACAGCGGTCATATCGAAATCAGCACAGAGATTCGCGGTAAGCAACTGCGACTCAACTACCACGACGATGGTGTCGGCATCCCCAAGGGCTTCGAGCGCCGCTTGTTTGAACCTTTCGTCACCACCAAGCGCAACCAGGGCTGCAGCGGTCTGGGAATGCATATTGCCTTTAACCTGGTAACACAGTTATTACACGGGGAGATTCGGTGCCTGCAGGATAAACACGGAGGGGCTTTTTTTCAGATAGATTTACCGCTGGAAAAGCCCTAAACAGCGATTACTTTGAATCGAGGCGGCGCCTTTAAACCTCATCCAAATAACGACGAATCACCCAAAAACTATTCGCTGACTTCGGCCGCCACTGCGTATATCCAGGCCCGGATTCCCGACTGCAGATTGACTGCTATACGAACATAATCATCCACTTCATAGGCATCTGCCTGCGCCAACTCGTTTGCGCTGACGTCAAATACAGTACCACTGACCACATCCGTTTCGTGGCCGGTTAATTTCAGTATCGGATGAATATCAGTGCCGCTTGCATCTATCACCTTTTGATCAGTGATTTTTACCGTTGCATTTACATACCCTACTAGCACATCTTTCTCGCCATCTAAGACCCGTCCAAAGGTAAAGGTCTGCACCTCTTCTAATTGCAAGGTGCCGTAAGAAAACAACTTTTCCAAAGCTTTACTCCTGGTTAATAACGCGAGCGAAGAGCCCCTGGGCGCTACCCAACGCGCTCCTACTTCACCTACAACGTTGAGAGAAGTCAACTTAAAGCCATTCTGCCAGTACAGCCACTTGATCCCCGGCCAGCGATGTTTAGGATGGGACTGATCATTACACTTATATTTAACAGGGCTTTATCTTCCAGGGAAAACTTATGAACAAATTTACAGTGGGTATCATCGGCGCAGGACAAGCCGCAATGGAAATGCTGCAGCAGCTTGCCAGTGCCGATTTCGTCGACATCGTCGGTATTGCCGATATGAATAAAGATGCGCCGGGAATCGCACTTGCCCATAGGCACAACATTCCCACCACCACGGATATGAAGGAAATCCTTGAGAAGGGCGAGCAGCTGGATATCCTGATCGACGTTACTGGCGTTAAACGCGTCCGTGATTCACTACGCCAGCACATGCAGGACAGCGGTAACCATCACACCGTCATTATGCATGAACGCATCTCTGCACTGCTGATATCACTGGCCAAGGGCAAATTGGTCGATATGAAGGCCAGTGACGACGACTATTAGAGAAAAGCCATGCTCTAATCAGCATTCGGGCATGGTGTCATCAATCCGCCAAAAAAGGCATCCGTTCACACGGAACTTTCCAATCATTTATTTCAATAAGTCTTTTTGAAAAATTCTAATTCGGTACAAAAAATCACGGTTACTCTTAGCTGCCCAGAGAGCCTTGTGGCTCCGCATCTGATTGCGCTGATAGCATGGTCGCTATCACTTCAGGAGCAACGGGTCGGCTGAAAAGAAATCCTTGCGCAAGATTACACCCATTTTTGTGCACAAATTGTTGCTGCTCCACCGTCTCCACCCCTTCCGCAATTATCTCCAGATTGAGCAGCTGGCCCAGCATAATGATGGCTTTTGCTATCGCCTCGTCACTGAGGTCATGGGGAATGTCTGCGATAAAGGATTGATCTATTTTAAGTTTATTGATCGGCAGTTGTTTAAGATAGGCAAGGGACGAATAGCCCGTGCCAAAGTCGTCGATAGCCAAACTGATGCCACGATCACGCAGCGCCTGCAGCACCTGACTGCTTTTTTCAGTGTTCTCCATGATGCAGTTTTCGGTAATTTCCAACTCTAAATAGCCAGGATCAATACTGTGCCGGACTAACGCCTGCTCTACTGAAGCCACTATATCGCCCCTGAAAACCTGAATACTGGAAAGATTCACCGCCACAAGAGGAGAATGGTAACCCTGCTGCTGCCAGCAGCTGATCTGCAAACAGGCTTGATCCAGCACCCAGTCACCAATTTCCAGAATTAAACCTGTTTCCTCCGCCAGAGGGATAAACTTGATAGGGGATATCAGCCCCCTTTCCGGGTGACGCCAGCGTAACAAAGCTTCTACACCGACGAGTTTACCGCTATTCAAATCGATCTGAGGTTGATACTCCAGGTACATTTCATCGCGGACTAAGGCCCGTCGCAACGCCGACTCTAAGTCAAGCCATTCGGTAGAGGTCAGGGTAAGATCGCTGGTGTAAAAGGCAAAGGTTGAGCGCCCCTTGTGCTTAGCCTGGTACATGGCAGCATCAGCATTCTTAATCAGGGTATCGGCGCTAGTGCCATCCTCGGGGTACAGGCTGATGCCAATACTAGCCGTCACATAGAGTTCGTGCCCAGAAAGAATAATCGGCTGTGCAAAGGCATCCTGAATTTTTTTGGCAATGGCGGACGCAACGCTAGAATCTCCGATGGCTTCAAGAATCACTATAAATTCATCGCCACCTTGACGCGCGACAGTGTCGGCCTGACGGATGGTATTATTGAGGCGTCCAGCAATAGAGACCAACAGCGCATCGCCCACCGAATGACCGAGACTATCGTTAACATGTTTGAAGCGATCAAGATCTAAAAACAACACGGCCAGCTGCAGATTCAACCGCTGCGCATTGTTTAAAGCGTGCTCAAGCCGATCATTACAAAGCAAACGATTGGGCAATCCCGTCAGCGGGTCGTGATACGCCTGGTGCTGCACCTTCGCTTCGGCCTTAGTGCGATCAGTGACATCCACTAAAGTACCAATGATGGCTGCTTCTCCGCCATACTGGGTAGAGCTGCCCAACAATTCTATATTAATCTCCGAGCCGTCTTTTCTGATCCCGCGAATGCTGTAATCGATGCTGTCAGTTACCCCGGATATACGCTTTTCAATATTGCGCGCAACCAGTTTGAAATCATCGGGATGACTGAGGTCCTGCGGACCAAGATGTAGCTCTATCTCGTCCCGGCTATAACCGAAAATCTCTGAGAAGTGAGGATTAACGTAGGTAAATAAGCCATTTTGGATGATATAGACACCGACCAGTGATTTTTCCGACAGATCACGGAATTTTTGTTCTGATTCCTGCAACGAAGCTTTGACCTGCTCGGACTCGCTAATATCCCGGAAAGTAATCACCGCCCCTTCCTGAACACCTTTACGAATCATCGGCATAGACGAATACTCGACGGCAAAAGAACGACCATCCGCGCGCAAAAGTCGACTGTGCTTATCAATCACACGAGCACCAAAGGCGATAACAGGATCAGCCTCAACACTCCCATCAACCTCCGTTTTCCAGATCCTGTGCAAGGGCTGGCCAATCATCGAATCTACCGCTATTCCCAACATCGTACTGGCGGACGGATTAATAAAGCGCATGTTGCCTGCCGCCGTTAGGCCAATGACGCCCTCCCCCGCAGAATTCAGAATCAATTCGTTCTCTCTCTGAAGTTCAGCAAGTTGACTGAACTGACTGCGGATATGCCGAGATATAAATATTCCCAGAAACAAAAAGAGCACCGCCAGAGCGCCAACGGATAGCGCCATGCGCAACAATGCTTGGGCCAATCGCTGCTCAGTTTCTTGACGGCCAGAAGTCAGCTGTGTAGTTGCCAATAAGGTCATGGATTGCAACACCAAATGGTTATCTGCTTCTTGTTGCTCGGCTTCGCGCAGCAACTTCTGCCTGACCTGCTCGAGTTCCAGATAAGTTCGCTGTTGCGGGAACAGCCCACTGTTGCCAACGACGATGGTCTGATGGACAGGATCTGGACGATATTCCGTGCCAAACAGTGCCGCCACCACGGGAGAAATCTCAAGGGCCCGGGACTGCGCCGTGACGGGAAGATGGCTATTAAGCACCGCCAGCTGTCGAGATAAGCGATCGATGGAAGGCTTAAGCAGGTTATTCTTAATATCAGCAAGATCAGACAAATTTTTCTGAATAGATAACCGTTCGATCAATCGGGTCAATTCTGTAGCTTCAGTTTTTGCAGCCTGCAAAGCACGGGGCCAGAGTTTCGTTTCCTCCTCACGGACCTGCTGCGCCAGAGTGATAAATACATCACCATCAGCGGCCTTCCAACGGCGCATTAACTGAGCAATATAGAGGTTGTGACGCCCCTCTAGGCTATCGAGAGATGCCTGCAGGCGTTGTAATACTTTACGCACATTGCCAACGCTGTATTCCTGACGGATATCTATCGCCACGGGCGTATATCGAAGATACCATTGTTGCGTGCGCTCCCAGATATCGGTTATCGCCACAACCCGACCGCTCAACGCATTAATCAATGGTGAATATTGACCTGCGCTGGAAACGGCTGTTTTTAATTCCAGCAGCGGTGTATTTTCCGTTGCAGGGTTGGACAAATCGCCCGCTAGCAGAAGCTCCATGGTCAGTGCGTGGGACTCAATGGTGAGACGCCGTAAATGCTCAATATCAAGAGACATACGCTGTTGCAGAGATTGGCTGCTCGCGTTCTCGTCACTGAGCTCAGCCAGACTCCAACCCACATAAGTTGCGATGGCACCGCTGGTCATCAAACCAAGCAACACCAAAGCCCACAACAACAGCGTGAGCTGGCGACGAGAGTAGCCCTCAGTCATGTAAACTCTCGTCCTTTTCAAGCAATAGACCAATATCAGACCATTCAAAGGGGACAACCCCCAGCCCCGACAGGCGCGTAGGCCAAATGCGGTGACTGGCCTGATGTTTTTCTGGATTCAGTTGCAACTCATAGCCCAGACCTAATTTAAAGCGTCCTAAACTCTCCAGAGCATCGATCATATTTTCTCGATCCGGTGCTACTTCAAGCCGGGCCAACCCATGGGTCAGCATTCTTCCCGCCAAGTAACCTTCTAAGCTGACAAAGGATGGACGCAGTTTGGCGTCATAAAGAGCCAGATCTGTAAGATATTCATTAACGACGGGCAACTTTTTACTACCAGGATGAGGAACAACCTGTGTCACAAGAATATTACCTGCCGTGCTATCAAGGGCATTGGCCAACGCCTGACTGCCGACAAAAGAGACATTTAGCATTAATGCATCGACACCGGACTCCCTGGCCAGACGGATAAACTTAGCTGCCGGGGCGTAAGCACCCACGATGATGATGGCCCGAGGCAACTCATCCGCGTAAAGAAGGTCGGCCAAGGCGTTTTCCACCGCCAAGGTATTGCGCTCATAACGTACGTGCTGGACTTCCAACTCATTTTTTAAACCATGTTGACGCAAGGCTTTTATACCACCATAAAAACCCGCATCACCGTAGCCATCCCTTTGGGTAAAGAAAGCAATCTGCTGAGGCCTGAGCCCGCCAATTGAAACCAGGGCATTGACCATCTCTGCCGTTTCCTCGGCGTAGCTGGCCCGATAATTTATGACATAGCGCTCTGGAGGAGTACGACGCAACAGACCCGCACCGGTGAAGGGGGAATAAAACAAAATTTTCTGCTCGCGAATAATCGGCAAAGCAGCAATAGCGGTAGGCGTGCCTACATTGCCAACGATCGCCAGCAGCTCCGGGTCAGACGCCAACGCTTGGACATTGTGGCTGGTTTGACGGGGTTCGTAAGCATCATCCAACACCTTCAGCTTCAAAGGGCGCCCCTGTATACCACCAGAGCGATTGCTGCGATCAAAGGCAGTCATGACACCGTCACGCATACCGATACCAAGCTCATCAGCAGGCCCGCTCAGGGCCGTGGACATGCCAAAAAGCAACGGCTGCTCATCCGCTCGGGCTGCGCTAAAAAAAAGGACCATGAACATCAGGAAAACATACTGCATCAAAGCATCATCCTTCAGTGGAGAATAGCAATATTAATGGCAACAGATCGGCCACCTGACGCAACCAGTTAGAGCACCATTAGTAATTGATCGTATTAATAATTCTGACTTTTATAAACACAGATTTTTAAACCATCGAGCCCTGGCGAAGGCATTGATATCGATGCCTCTGTCATAACTCACTAATAGCTAGTATCAAAAGACTCAATAACAGCGACTGCTGGCTCTGCTTCGGAGCGCTGATGAACAGGTAGTAGAAATCATAGTTCAAGAACCGAAAGAGTGGATTTCGGCAGCCACACAGATTACCGCAGTAACCTTGAGTCGAGCAGGACGCTATAGCCGTATTCCAAGCCCTAACCTAATATTAAATGAGTGACAGGCGCAACCGCTAAACGCCATCCAGCTGCGCCGATCAGAGGTATAACTATGCAACAGATGATCGACGATATCGAAGCAGAGGTTGACTACACGGCCGAAATGATTGGTCGCCAGCGCTTGTCAAAGCGCGTTATTGAAGCAATGCGTCAAGTTCCAAGGCATGCCTTTGTGGATTCATCTCAACAAGAACAGGCCTACGAAAACAGGCCTCTACCCATCGGCCACGGCCAGACTATTTCGCAGCCCTATATGGTCGCGGTGATGACCGACCTGCTAGAAACACAACCCCATCACCAGGTATTGGAAATAGGCTGTGGTAGCGGTTACCAGGCGGCGATACTGTCACAGCTGGTGGAACAGGTGATCAGCTTAGAGATCATCCCCTCCCTGGCAAAGAGCGCAAGGGAACGACTGACACGGCTGGGCTACAACAATGTGCAAGTGATCGAGGCCGACGGTCACGCTGGCTGGGACAGCCAAGCGCCCTACGATGGCATCATAGTTACCGCCGCGCCGGAACAGATCCCACCGCTGCTAATCGACCAGTTAGTAGCAGGCGGCCATCTGATCATTCCAGTGGGCCGCCACTTTATGGGTCAGCAACTCTTGGACATTCACAAGACGGAAGATGGTTCGGTCACTAGCAAGACCCTGTTAGCGGTCAGTTTCGTGCCTTTAACTGGAGGCACGGATAGCAATGCCTAGAAAAAAAGCTCTTTCTCATTCACCAGCACCGGCAATAAATCAGGGTTTAATCAAACCCTGTTCCACAAAGTAGCGTTTGGCGCCGGGATGCAACGGTGCTGAGAAGGGGCCGTTGACCATATCCTGAAGTATCAGAGCATTAAAGGCGGGATGAAGTTTGCGGAAAGTTTCTGCCTGTTCGAATACGGATCTCACCATTTCGTAGGCCTGATTTTCGCTGAGCTTGTCATTGCTGAAGAAGGTAGCCAGCACCCCTAGGGTGCGAATCGGCTTTTCATTACCTTTGTACATACCGGCAGGAATCGAAGCCCAACGGTAGTAAGGATAATCACGAATCATCTTTTCAACCGCCGGATCGGCTATTTCGATAATGCGACTGTCACAGCCACGGGTGACTTCCTTGGTAGCACCGTTAGGGTGGCCCAAAGTGTAGATCATCACATCAATGCTGCCATCACACAGAGCACTGGCCTGATCGGCCGGGTCCAGCTCCAGCGCCTCGGCAAATACATCCATCTTCCAGCCCTTAAGGCGCATCAGCACTTCCAGAGTTGCGCGTTGACCGCTACCCACTTTACCGACACTGACGCGCTTGCCTTTTAGCTGCTCCAGAGAGTGTATATTGGCATCGGCGCGGGCCACCACGGTGAAGTATTCTGGGTAAAGGGAAAACAGTGTGCGCAGTTGCTTGTCGGCACCCACGGTTTTAAAACGATCGCTGCCGCTATAGGCGTGAGATAGCCAATCAGACTGGGCAATGCCCATATCCAGCTCACCAGAACGGACCTCGCGCAGATTATCCACCGAGCCACCGGTACTCTGCACTGAGCAACGGATGCCGTGTTGTTTTCGAGTATTGTTAACCAACCGGCAAATAGAACCACCGGCGGGGTAATATACACCGGTAAAACCACCGGTTCCGAGGGTAAGGATGCTGCTTTCAGCGTGCACTAGCGAAGACAACAAAAGACTGCTGACAGTGGCCAGCAGAACGGAAAAACAGGCTTTCAACCAGTTGCGTATCATGCAACCCATCTAGCAAACCTCGGCGTTTTTTCTGATAAGACGTTACTCATAAAACGTAACAGCTGAAAGGTTACGACTGACTTAATTATGATCGAGTTGCCGATACTGCTTATTGCAGTGATACCAGTACCTTACAATGCTTCCGATTGCCAAGCCACTGATTTTCTTCGTTGCAAGGAGGCTTGCTAGAACTGACTGACACCCGCCGCAATAACGCTGTAACGTAACAGTTTTCCGCTCACAATCAACAGCAGGCACCACCAAAAACGCATTTTCAGCCAGCCGCTGATGAGGCAGAGGGGGTCACCTATAATCGGTAACCAGGAGAACAACAACGCCGGATAACCATGACGTTGTAGCCACCTCAGCGCTTGTACGTGGCGTTTCTTTAAACGCTCCGAGCCAAAGCGATGCTGTAGCCAGTAGCCCATCCCCCAAGTGACCATCCCACCCAAGGTATTACCCACAGTGGCCACTATGATTAACAAAGCGATGGAATACTGCTGCCCGTTAACCAGATAACCCAAATAAATTTCAGAACCACCAGGCAATAGCGTAGAAGAGATAAAACCACTGCCAAACAAACCCCAGAGTTCAGCATTGTCACCTAGCCATGAAAGCCAGGCAGATTCGATCACAGCCGCCCCTGTCGCCGTAGCTCCATTTTCACGCAGCGCAGCAAGCCTACCGGGCAATCCTGATCCAGTTGTTGCTGAATATTGGCCATGGATACGGCCACGTCTTCGCCTTGATCAAGCAACAGCTGTTCGATCTTATCCCGCTCATCCACCGGGATCTCCAGCACCTCATCAAGAGAGACTTCGTCATCACCGATAGCCGTGGCCAGCAGATGGTAGATCTTGTCAGGACTGATTTGCCGCTGTTGTGAAACTTGCTCGATACTCATGCCGCTGCGGGCCAGCAGCAGGCATTGCTCACGCTGCTCAGTAAAGGATACTTCCGGCTCCTGAAACGAGCGCAGCAAGTCAATAAAGGGATCGCCATATAACTCCAACTTGCGACGCCCGACTCCGCTTATATGGCTGAGGGCGGCAAGATTGTCCGGTCGACCCTCGACCATTTCCATCAGCGTAGCATCATGAAAAATCAGATAAGGTGGCACATCCTGCTCATTGGCCAAGGAACGCCTGAGTTCTCGCAACGCTTCCCACAACTTCAGCTGTTCACCACTAAAGCGTTGCTGAGAATAAACTCGTGACTGTTTGCGTTCACGCTGCGGGCTGGCTTTTTCCCGGCGTAATTGCAGGCTCTGTTCACCGCGCAATATTGGTCGGCTTTTCTCAGAAAGACGCAGCACGCCGAAGCCATCCATATCGACTTCCAGCAGGCCTCTGGCCACTAGCTGCCGAAACAAAGAGCGCCACTCGTTAAGGTTAAGCTCCTTACCGATACCAAAAGTGCTGAGCTGCTGATGACCATACTCGGTCACCTTGTCGCTGACTTTGCCAAGTAGCACATCCACCAGGTGCCCGACACCAAAGCGCTGACCGGTACGATAAACAGTGGACATCGCCTTACGCGCAGCCTCGGTGCCATCCCAGGTATCCACCGGGGTCAAGCAACTGTCACAGTTACCACAGGCACTGTGCTCTTTTTCACCGAAATAACTAAGTAGCGCCTGGCGACGACAACTGGTTACTTCACACAGCCCGAGCATGGCATCCAGACGCTGACGTTCGATCTGTTTCTGCTGTGGCTGAGCATCGGAACCTTCCAGCATCTGCCGCAGAAAAATAACATCCTGCAGACCATAGACCATCCAGGCATCCGCCGGCTCGCCATCGCGCCCTGCCCGACCGGTTTCCTGATAGTAAGCTTCAAGGCTTTTCGGCAGATCCAGATGAGCGACAAAACGCACGTTAGGTTTATCGATGCCCATACCGAAGGCAATGGTGGCGACAATAATAATAGATTCATCAGTCAGGAAGCGATGCTGATTTTGAGCGCGTAGCTCGCCGCCCAGACCGGCATGATATGGCAGCGCATTAAAGCCTTTTTCTTGCAGGAAAAGAGCGGTTTCATCCACCTTTTTACGCGATAGGCAATAGACGATGCCGCAGTCTTTAGCATGATCCAGTTGGATAAATTTCAGCAGCTGCTGACGACCGTTCTGCTTGGGCGAGATGCTGTAACGGATATTAGGACGGTCAAAACCACAGACAAAAACGGCAGCCTGCTCCAGCGCTAAACGCTGAATGATTTCTTGCTGAGTGCGTTGATCGGCGGTGGCTGTCAGGGCGATGCGAGGCACGCTGGGGAAGCGCTCATGCAATACCGAGAGTTTCAGATATTCAGGGCGGAAATCATGCCCCCACTGGGAAACACAATGAGCCTCATCGATAGCAAACAGAGAGAGTCGACAACTTTCCAGCAGCCCCAAAGTTCGCGGCTGCAGCAACCGCTCTGGGGCGATATAAAGCAGATCCAACTCACCATTTCTGAGCTGGTCTTCGGTATGGCGGATCTGCTCAGGGTTTAGCGTAGAGTTAAGAAAAGCCGCCTTTATGCCCAACTGAGACATTGCCCGCACCTGATCCTGCATCAACGCGATCAGTGGCGACACCACCAGGCCAGTGCCATCTAGCAACAATGCAGGCAGTTGATAGCAAAGGGACTTTCCGCCACCTGTGGGCATAAGCACCAGAGCATCTTGGCCCTGCAGCACTGATGTGATGACCTCATCCTGTGGTGACCGAAACTGGTCGTAGCCAAAGGTGGTTCGAAGTTTGTTTAAAGCGCGTTCTAACATGGCGGAGGATTATCAGCCATCCGGCACAGAGAGTCATCCCACATCGACTTTTTCTTTTGTCGGAACATTACCCAGGCAATCGCGAATAAGCGCTGACTATCCCGATAAGCGGGAGTACAATGCGCCGATAACCACATTCGAGCAGAGCGGAAGCGATTATGAGTCAGAGCCCAGTAAACATCGACAAAACACCCTTGGACGAAAATGAAATGGAAGAACTGGAAAGTTTTATCTTTTCGCCAGCGGTATCTGAAGAGTCACTGGACTATCTCGGCATTCACGGTTTGCTCACCGCGCTGGCGGTATCACCCGTTGAAGTCCCACGAGAAGAATGGCTGGATGTTATTTTCGACGGTGCCCCCGGCTACGCGGATGAAGCCCAACAGCAACGCATACAGTCGCTGCTTATCCGTGAATATCTGGCGTTATGTGATGAACTCAACGACGAAGAAGCCCCGGAGCTGCCCTGCGAACTGACCTTGAATGATGATGAAGACGATTCACTGACCGTCTGGTCTCAAGGATTTATGGAAGGCGTATTCCTGCGGGAATCCGAGTGGTTCGACGCCAACGAAGAACTACTGGCCGAAATGCTACTGCCTATAATGCTAGCCTCAGAACTCTTTGATGAGCCTGAATTCCAAGAGATCCGCGACAACGAAAATCTCTGTCAGCAATTCTGCAACGAAATTCCCGAGCTGATCACGGATCTCTACCTGCACTTTCGAGTACCCGAAGATACCAAGCCTAATTTCAACAAAGGTGGCAAAAAAAGCGGTAACAAAGGGCCACAGAAAGGCCCGAAAAAACGTTAATCCTCAACAATCAAGCTACGATAAAAAGCCCGGCAAAACCGCTGGGCCTTACACCCACCCCCTCCTAAACAGAATCCTTATATTCGCTCAGTCAACGCCAGGACTTGTTGACGGCCTCAGAATGTTTGCAAAAATATCACCCCGGCAAAAAGAAAATCAGAGCTATATTGAAGTGGACCTTTTATGGACCAACCCAATAGACGGACATCCCATGGCATACGATCAAGGCTTAGCCGAACGAATCCACGGACACCTCAACCACCGAGGAGATGTGATCGAAAAGAAGATGTTTGGTGGTTTATGTTTTATGGTTTCAGGCCACATGTGTTGCGGCATTGTCGGTGAGCGACTGATGGCACGAGTTGGGCCAGAGGCTTATGAAGAGTTACTTAACGCACCGCACATCAAGGAGATGGATTTCACCGGAAAACCCATGAAAGGTATGCTTTACGTCAATCCTGAGGGGATTTCGGAAGAATCAGATCTGGCCGCCTGGATAAATATTTGTGTGGATTTCGTTAACTCACTGCCACCAAAATAACCCTATGAATAAAGCTCTGGCCTGATACGACAACACACTAATGAAGATCTAACGTCCATAAAAAAGGGCAAACTAAGATAGTGTTCACCCCCTTCATCAACTATCAGCAACCAATCCGCTTACATCACCTCTTTAGGTTCGGCCTCCTGGCTGTTATAGGGCCAGGGCGATACCCTTACGCTGCCATCCAGTTTTAGAATTCGTACCCGATCTCCAATCCGAAAACGTCCCTCTTCGGTGGTTTCCTGAACGATGGAGATCAATTCACCTTGATCCATGCGCACGGTGATATCCTGACCGTTGGCACGGGTGGCACGTTCTTCGAGGGCTTCACCGGCGATAGTACCGGCGATAGCGCCAACCGCGGTGGCTAGGTCCTTACCTTTACCACCACCGACACTGCTACCGGCAATACCGCCGACCACAGCCCCAGCCACTTTACTGATGACAGTGCGGCGGCCTTCGAGTACTACGTCGTTAATGGCTTCGATGGTCCCGAATTTAACCGTTTGCACCCGTCGCGCTTGATCCCTGGAATAGGTCTTGTCATCCAGTGTCGATGCACAGCCTGAAAGCATCATCAGAGAAACCATAATCGCCATAAACTTGTTCATAAATAACACCATTCTTGTGTAGGTAGTTTTGTAAGTTGCTGTGTAGTCGGTTGTATAGCTTGCCGTACTAATCGTTGCTTCCAATTTTACGCTATTGAGACGGCAAAGCAGCGTTTTTTAGCTCAATTACAGATTAATCACCAGAACACCGGTTTAGCCGGTTACTGTCTAGACAATACGCAGTAGTAACGAGTTCAAATAACCCCAGACGAAATCCCGCGTGCGTTGATACCAAGGGCGCTGTAACCAGGATTCCAGAGTAATCTCGTCACTGTCGGATAGATCTTTAGAAATAGCGGTAGAGACCTGATCAGTCAAGGCTGCATCAACGACTTCTTGATTAGCTTCCAGGTTCCAGAGCAAATTCCAGTGATCCAGATTACATGAGCCAATTGACACCCAATTATCACAAACTCCCAGCTTGGCATGAATAAAACGGGGCTGATATTCATAGATCCGCACGCCAGCAGACAGTAGCCGCTTGTAGTAGCGCCGAGAAGCATAATAGATTCCCGGATGGTCAGTTATCGTTCCCGGTAGCAATAAACGCACATCCACCCCTCTGCGGGCGGCATTTATCAGTGCCCGACGAATAGACCAGGACGGCAAAAAATAGGCGGTGACCAACCAGACGCGCTTATGAGCGGCGTTTATCTGACTGCGGAAATTGGCCTTTATCTCCTGTTGATGGACACCTTCGGCGGTAGCAATCTTCACCTCAGCATTGCCAACGGGGTTGGTATTGACCGCAAAGTCGAGAGTTTCTGCGGTGCTTATGCGCCATTGCCGCTGGAACAACGTCATCCAGTCCCGAAGCACCGGTCCTTGCACTGCCAGCATTAACTCATGCCAGGGCTGCCCATCAGCAACGCCCTGATAGAACTCATCGGCCAGCCCCGTACCGCCGACAAAGACAATACGACCATCGACCAGAAAAATTTTGCGGTGATCCCTAGAGAAATTACTGTTCCACTTATGCCAGCGGATAGGATTGTAAATTTTCAACCGCACCCCTGCAGTCAGTAGCCGTTGTCGATCGCGACTATTCAGGCTCCGTGCGCCGACGGCATCTATCAGCATGCACACCACCACACCCCTTTGTATGGCAGCAGCAAAAGCCTCAATAAATTGATCCAGTAACCGACCGGAACTGACAAAGTAAAACTCCAACAGCACCGATTGTTGTGACTGATTGATGGCCTCAAGCATGGCAGGGAAGAAGCGATGCCCATCGATTAGCAGTTCAACCCGGTTACCCTGATGCCAGTACCAACGCTGCTTCTTGACCAATCGATCTCCTTGCAATCATGCTGATTGGATTATTGCTGTCGCTCTCCGTATAGCTTGGCATAGAGTCCGTTTTCTGCCAGTAACTGATGATGACTACCCTGCTCAATAATCCGCCCATCTTCAAAAACATAGACATGATCTGCCTGTTTTACCGCACTCAGACGGTGGGCAACGATAATGGTGGTGCGATCTTTCAAAAAAGTATTCAAGGCACTGTGCAAGGCAAACTCAGTTTCTGTATCCAGGGCCGAAGTCGCCTCATCCAGAATCACCACCCGAGGATCACTAAGGACCATGCGCGCAATCGCCAAACGCTGGCGTTGCCCTCCTGATAAGCGCACGCCCTGGCGGCCAACCCGAGTCTCCAGACCTTCAGTCCTAGCGGCAACGAAATCTTTCAACTGTGCAACCTCCAGAGCATTCCAAAGCAGCGGTTCGGGATAATCCCTGCCCAAGGTCAGATTGCTACGTACAGTGCCGTTAAATAATGCGGGGTGCTGTAGCACCGTCGCTACATTTTCCCGCACCACCTCAAGACCGATACGCTGCACCGCGACGCCATTGAACTTTATTTGCCCCCGTTGCGCCGGATATAGCCCCAGCAGTACCTGCACCAGGGTTGATTTGCCGCCACCACTGGCCCCTACCAGCGCGATTTTTTCTCCTGCGGCAATATCCAGGCTGATGCCGTTGAGCACATCCTGGCCACTCTTATAGGCAAAATGCACATCCTGCAGCTGGATGGATACGGTGGTGCTGTTGGCGAAGGGGTTTTCCAGATTGGGGTAGTGAGGCTCTTCGTGCAGATCCAGCAATGTATTGATACGGTTGAGGGCACCATCGGCAGCATAGTACGCATACTGCATGCCCAGAAGTTCCTGCACTGGGCCCATCATAAACCACAGATAGCCAAAGACTGCGATCATCTGTCCGACACTGAGATCCGACGTCACTACCATCATCATAGAGATAGCCCGGAACAGGTCAAAGCCCACTAGAAACACCATAAAGCTAACGCGATTGGCGGCATCAGAGCGCCACTGAAAAGAGGCCGAGCGCTCACGAACATGAGCGGCGCCATCTACCAATAACGACAGATAATGTTTCTCACGGTTACTGGAGCGGATTTGTTGGATGGCTTCCAGGGTTTCTGTCAGCGCTTCCTGAAATATTGCGAAGGCACTGTTCTCAGCCTTTTTTAACCGTTTGACCTGTTTACCGATCACCATGGTGACGTAGATCACCAACGGATTCATAAACAAAATAAACAGTGCCAGCGGCCAATGCAGCCATAACAACACCAACGCCGTACCGAAAATGCTGAGAGCTGCCACCAACAGTTTACTGACCGACTCACCAACAAAACGATCAACGGTATCCAGATCAGTGACGAAATGGGCAGTGACCGCGCCACTGCCCAAGGTTTCGTATTCTGCCATGGAAATACGCTGCAACCGCTCCAGCATGCCCTTGCGGATTCTGAAGATGATGTCTTTAGATATCAACGTGAACGCGCGCCCCTGCCAGATATTGAACAACAGGGAAATAACCCGCAGCACAATAGTCAGCAGTAGTACGCCAAAAATATACAGCCAGGGTCCGTGCCAGGCAGCGGGAGCCAATTGATTGAAGATGGCGATCAAGGCACCGGGCTTTTCCAGCAGCACTTCATCCACCAGCAGAGGCATCAGCAGCGGTACCGGTACGGCGGCGATAGTGGCCGCCACGGCCAACAGGTTGGCAATGATCAGCTCACGGCGATGCTCTCTGGCAATTCCAAAGATATAGCGCCAGTCATAATGAAAACCTTGCGGGGGAACTCTCGTGTTTTGTGCGTTCAACTTCAGACCTCCTACCCTGATAGCATAGCTCCAGGGTCGGCAGGAGTAGGTATGATCGTTTAGCTGTGCTTACCACCACAGTTAGGTGAAGCAGGAACTTGATGGCCCTGGGACTGCCACTCTTCCTCGGTAAACAGATGCATAGCCAGAGCATGAATAGCACCTTTCATTTCTTCCTCAAGCAGGCCATAGATCATCTGATGACGAGCCACTGGGCGCTTACCGGAAAAATCATTCGACACTAACGTGACCTTGAAGTGACTATCCGTCCCCGGCCCTGCATGCTTATGACTTTCGTTTTCGATAGCCAGGTGCTGAATGGATAGACCTTGATTCAATTTAGATTCGATAACGCTTTGCATGGGCTAATTCTCAACAGCAGCTGTTTGTTGTAGGAGTATTGAATACTAATCGCAACGGCCTCAGCGAACCAGCCTAATCCGACTGTTATTGTCGGATTAGGCTGGCCGGATTAAGCGGTCAGGTTAAGCAACCAACGTTACGCTAGAAAATCTAGTGATCCGTATCTTTGATCAGTTTTTTATGAATATGGTGCATCCCCATAAATACCGTAATGATCACCACAGGAACCGATGCGCCTAAGACAATATTCTTGTCGAACTCGACCCCCAATCCGTAAAGGGAATCCAATAGATATTTAATCAGGCCGATGCTGTAATAAGAGATGGCGGCTACCGACAGGCCTTCTACCGTTTGTTGCAGACGTAGCTGCAAATTGGCACGGCGATCCATCGAGCTTAACAACTTTTGATTTTGTTCCTGTACGGCAGTTTCAACCCGCGTACGCAGCAAGTCACTGGCTCGGGAAATTCGGCGGGAGATATCATCCAAACGAGTCGATACCGTCTGACAGGTTCTGACCGCTGGGTGCAAACGACGAGACAAAAACTCACGCAGGGTCAGATGCCCGGTGATTTCATCTTCCTGAATAGCATCAAGACGATGCAGCACTACATCGTAGTAAGCCAGAGAGGCGGCGAAGCGGTAGTTACTCTGGGCACGGAAAGCTTCGCTGCGAGCCGCCATCCCTGACATCTTGGACAGCAGCTCACGGTCACTGCGCTCTTCATCCACCGACTGTGAAATCTGCTGGGTCAGATCCTTTAGTTCGCTTTCCAGGCTATTCAGCTGACTATTGATCTGACGCGCCATAGGCACACCCAGAGTGGCCATCAACCGATAGGTTTCTAACTCGAGCAAACGCTGCACTAAGCGACCCAGCTGTGCCCTGCTGAGACCGCGATCATAGATAATTAGGCGACCGAAACTATCATCATGAAGACGGAATGCGGTCCAAACCTTAGCCGCACCGTTGTGAGGGAGGCTACCAATCAGGCGCATGTTATCAAAGTAGTCTTTGACCACCTCGACACCAGGCTCTTCATCGCCACTGCTTTCAACTACAGCGTGCAGGGCCACTACAACCTGGCCAGGGATATTCTCCAGCCACTCTTTGGGTACATAATCGATACCATTCTTCTCGAACGGCGTACCCGAAAGCGGTCCTTCATGAATAAAGGTATAGGTCGAGAACTCCAGATGGCGTTCCCAGCGCAGGTTAAAAAGACCAAAGTCCTGATGAAAACACGGCATCGTTCGCGCAGGCGCGCTGGTTTGATAACGCTCGCAGAGACTGCTAATAAACTGGTGTTCTTCTTCCAGAAGCTTACCCGCATGCTGTACAGCGATGTGAGTGATCTGGGCTGGCGCAGCCTGTAGGTAAAAGGGTCGGCTATGGAGTTCGTTATACAGATCTTCCCTGAGAGGATGGACCTCGAGTTTGATTGGAGCAGACGTCAGTACGCCTTCGCTATTACTCAGTTCCAATGCGGCCAACGGGGGGTTACTGCTTTGTTCCATACCTGCTCTATCTCCAACCAACAACTATCAATAAGCTGACAAAAGTTAAAATAATTAGACCTTTGTATTATAAGATACATGAAATAGCTATAACACTCTGGTGTCAATTTCCCACCGGCACAGCACAACTTGTTCATGCAACCCCAGCAAAACAGGTTAATAGTTATAGCTCGCTAATGTCTGCCACCATCAGCGGCTCGGCTCTGAGATCAAACACCATCAGCTGCGGCTGCACGTCAAACCAGCTTTCAAACTGGGTCTGAGACAGAGGCGTTGGCCAATGATCAGCAAATTCATCCCAGCCGCCAAGTTCATTTTCAAACATCATTTGCCAATGGTCCTTGAGAATATCGTTCAGTTCTCCAAGCTGCGGTTGCTCGTCAATCAGATACACCCGACCTTCCCGCAGGTGTTGCTCCAGGGTCAACTCCTGCTCCAGGCCAGACACTTGTGAATCGAGGTTATTAACCCAACTAACATAGGGTTGTTTGGGCCTAACCACTAAAGCAGATCGATTGATCAATTTCATTTTTGCGCCCCGTTGATTACCATTGGCATTATATTCCTACTTTGGCCCGGTTAAACCTAATGATCATTCGGATACTTCCCAGCCTCAACGATCGTCAGCAGTGGATTGAATTCTGCCGCCGGGAAGCTCCCTATTGCTTTGTTGAACAGCCCGACACGCTGGTGGACTTTCAATCCACCCACCTGGTTATTACGTTGCTAAACAAACAGGTCAGAAACGGTAAAGAAGCCGTCAAATACAGTATCGGCTCCCGCCAGAGCGTGGAACCGGCCTGGCATTTTATCAAGGCTTGCCGATTCAGTCTGGAACATATGGTGCAAGGACTGGAAGACATTGAATTCATGGGAAACGTCCGAGACAACAGCCACTCCGGATTTATCCCTGATGTGAATATCCGCCAGTTCTTTGCCAAAGAGCAAGCGGTAATATCACCCGCTTTTCTCGGTGAACTGGAACCATTATCAAAGACCCCTGAGCACTGGGAACTGCACCAGTGCTGTCGACTGCTAGCTAACGGACAATTTCAGGACCTGCGCTTCGAAAAGAAAGCACTTAACGGTGAATACGGTGGCGCTCCGGACCCACAAACGCTGCTTATCAGCCTAGTGGAAAAACCCGACCATTGGCGTATCAGACTCAGAGACAGCCGCTTATGGCTAATCAACGGCAAACAACCGCTGTACAGTTTGGTTCTAATGTTAGGATCTGTAACCGCACGCCCTAGCAAGCGACTTCAGCAGCGAGAAAGTCAGTATAATCAGATCGCTCTTAAACAGGTTCTCTAAACCTACAGCTTAAACCACAGCCAGATTGGCATTGCCCATTTATTTTACTGTTCATTAACGGTGGGGATAACGACCTTCTCTGCGCAATCGTCGCTCAACGGATTGGTGATATAGCCGTGACAATCGGGGACGTAAAAAAGGCGTACCTAACAGCCAGGCCAAGGGTTTCAGCCATATCACCCGCTCCATCAACAGGATATAGGCATTCAACTCCGAACGTATCTGCCCCTGTTGATCCTGAAGGTGCAACTCTGTTAATGCCAACAGTGGGTCGATGCCCAAATCTCGCAATTTTTGCTCTTGCCCCGTAATGTCCAACCAACACAGATCCCGGCAGCCCTTATCCCCGGCCAATGCTTCGTAACGGCGACGATCAGCTACACAACGGGGACAGGAGCCATCGTAAAACACAGTTATTTTTTTCATCAAGAACCACAACCCGATGTATCAAGTATCTTCTGCACTAACAGTGCGTCATCCGTGTAAATTATTTTTTCCTATTGAAGCCAATTGCAGATGAACGAGGGGACGGTGTCCGGAATTTAAACTCAGCAGCAGATCCGAAGTGAAATGGCGGCAGGGTTACTTCTAGGTGTTAACTTTGCTCCTGCTCGGCGACAAAAGTACGGATAAAGCGACGAATTTCCCGGGCGGCACTGGTATCAAGATCATCACAAAGACTTACAAATTCATCCCTTTCTTCAGAATTGATACGAATGACCAGCTGGCTATTCTTTTTCTTTTTCACTTTCTTAGGTTCAGCCATCAGACCCCTTGCCTCTAACGATGCGTAAATACACCAGATTCTATCGAATCTGGACGTATATTTTGTATATACATTTTAAATTAATTTATCGTTATGATGGCCCGCTGTCAAACAAATTAGGCAGTTGCCGAGGGTTAAGAACTTTATTCCGTCAACAACTTAGAGCAAATCAACATCCTACAACAAAGTAATTCTATGGTTTATAATTTAACCGTTGATTTTTAATAAAAAACCTATAGCTTTTGCTGTCAGTGGGACAGGCCTATACTTTTGTAACGGACGATACAAGAAGAGGCCAAAGGGAACACACCCGCTGTAGCTCAATAAATATTGAGCTGATATCGTTTCCACCGTCTAACCCATAATAAAAAGAAAAAAAATGACCATACAACTGCTCATCTGCGACGACTCTGGTCTAGCCCGAAAACAGCTTGCCCGCTCTTTACCTGACGGGTTAGATGCTCATATTACATTCGCAACTCATGGTCTCGAGGCCATGGAGGTTATCCGTACCCGCCCTATCGACCTCATGTTCCTCGACCTCACCATGCCAGTGATGGATGGCTATGAGGTGCTTGAAGCCATCCAACAGGAAAACCATCAGCTTGATGTGGTAGTGGTCTCCGGGGATATCCAAATCAAAGCGCAAAACCGGGTCAAAGCTTTGGGCGCCCGTGACTTTCTCAAAAAACCCTGTAGTACCGAATTACTCGAAGATCTATTACCTACCATCGGCTATCCTCTGACTGAATACGATATTGAGTCACCGAAAGAAATATTGCTCGTTGAAAAAACCGTCGAAACTGCCGCCGACATTGATCCAATCGAAAGAATATCTGAAGTGGCTAACGTTGCTATGGGGCGGGCCGCCAGCCTGCTAGCTGACCTGCTAGGGGTATTTGTGGTTTTGCCGCTACCGATGGTGAATGAAGTGGAACCCAGTGAGCTGCAAATGACCATCAGCGCCATTGGTAACGATGATGCTGTGTCGGCGGTGTGCCAAGGCTTTATTGGCTCTGGTATCAGCGGTGAAGCGCTACTGATACTACACGACACCAGCATCGACGATATTGCCAAGCTAATGCGCCAGCAAGATAGCAATGTCGAAGAAAACCACCTCGAAATCCTGATGGATCTGGCCAACATATTGATTTCTGCAAGCCTTAAAGGCATTGAAGAACAGCTCGATATTCGTTTCAGCCAGGATCACCCCTCCGTTCTAGGGGAGCAGGAAAGTATTGATAAACTGTTAGCGCGCGGGCAACAACAATGGCAGAAAACCTTAGCCATCGAATATGATTACCGTATCGAGGAGCATGATATTCAGTGCACTCTAATGCTATTGTTCAGCGAAAATGCGATTCCGGTATTACACCGCCGAACCGCGTACCTAGGGTAAATGATGTCAAATCCATTTAATGAAGCATCGGAATTTCACTGGCTGCTAGAGATGGTGCAGTCCATCGACGCCGGCTTGGTGGTACTCGATAAAGAATACCGAATTAATCTGTGGAATGGTTTTATGGAAAACCACAGCGGCATGATGCCCAGTGAAGTGCGCGGAAAAGTGCTGTTCGATCTGTTTGATGAAATCCCCGAGAATTGGTTTAAGCGAAAAGTAGAAACCGTACGCAAACTCAGAAACCAGGCCTTCACAACTTGGGAGCAACGCCCTTATATCTTTCGCTTCCCCAACTACCGGCCGCTAACCGGCATCAGCCCATTGATGTATCAAAACATGACCATCATCCCTTTAATGGCAACTGATGGCGAAAGCGAAGATGTCTGCGTTATTATCTACGATGTCACCGACATCGCCACCAACAAACTACAGCTACGAGAAGTCAATGCCGAGCTGGAAACGCTAAGCCGCACAGACCGCCTCACCGGGTTATTTA
This sequence comes from Motiliproteus sp., assembly GCA_036960175.1. Taxonomy (GTDB): domain Bacteria; phylum Pseudomonadota; class Gammaproteobacteria; order Pseudomonadales; family Balneatricaceae; genus Motiliproteus. The sequence goes on from JBALWH010000003.1 coordinate 201,373, forward strand.
ACCGCGGTTACTGGGAAGAACAGCTGAAAATGGAATTCAATCGATTTCATCGCACAGGGAGGTTATCTTCCCTGGTTATGCTCGATATCGATCACTTCAAAAAGGTCAACGACACCTACGGCCATTCCGCTGGTGATGATGTAATCCGTATGGTGTCCGACTGCCTACAGAAAACCGCTCGCACCACCGATATTATCGGTCGTTACGGGGGAGAGGAATTTGCCGTGATACTGATAGACACAGACGTGGCACAATCAAGATACTTTGCCGAACGTCTTCGTAAGCGTATTGAAAAGGAGGTAGTCACCCACTCTGGAAAGGACATCCGCGTCACCGTCAGCCTCGGTATCGCCCAACCCGTTAATGATATGCTGAGCCACGAAAGCTGGATACAGCTATCAGATAAGGCGCTGTATCAATCAAAAGAAGGGGGACGTAACTTGGTGACCTTGATCTGACCCTCAGCAACCGCTCTCACTAAGATTTTATCTATCCAGTAAACCTTTCGGCAAACGCGAGTTTATGCCCCTCTGTTCCCGCATCCAAAAAAGTAAATCACAGTTGTAGCCCCGCAATGGTGGACAGCGTATAGCACTGTCTAGACGGTACTCGGCTAGTTCATTTTCCTGCAACTGCTTGAAGCACTCATATTTGTTCTCTCGCAACCACAACCGCGCGCCCGCGAGGCATTCGAACATATGCAGACAACCGTCAATACCCAAGACAGAAATCTCTTCATGATCATTGATTCGTATCACCGCCCAGACAGGATGCTCCGGCATTGACCGGTCCAGCCACCAGTCCAATCCAGGGGTTATTGTTGCAGTCATTAGTGCAGCACTGCGGACAGACTATGGTGCTCTATATTGCCTGACTGATCTTTGGTTATCACCATGCCGTGCTGTTCGATTATCAAGCAGCTCAAAGTACCACTTGCTCCGCATCCCCGTGCATCGCTGTGACGCTCGCCCGCAAAGCTCATGACCACTTGTGATGATGCTAAGTGAATAACGCGATACTCATATTCAGTCGCAGAGTTACGCACAGCATCACGATCTTGGGTGACAACATACTGAAGTTCGAAGTTGCTATTCATGGTCTTATTTAAGTTCCACCGGGGGAACTTCCTCATCGATTGTTAGCGTCAATCCATGAGTGACAGGTCAGGGCAAAAGGGTTCAAAAAAGAGTGATTTTCTACCTAAAAACGATACCGGATGATGAATTGATCCATATCATTGGTTCATTCTCGGCGAGGAGTACGCTGGGGAAATACTATAATAAAAACAAGCTAAATCGACTTCAGATAATCATAGTCATATGAAAAAACCCGACAATACGAATTACAACCATATCAAGGAAAAGATAGTTGTATTTAGCATGCTGATCTTCATTGTGATGACGATGCTGATCGGCTATTCCTATTTCTGGAATATTCAGAATATCAAACAGGGCGAATTCGATCTTGCCCTGCAAGAAGCAAAAGCTAATTGGAACAAAGATGCGGCTTTTCGCCGCTGGGCCACCGGCCATGGTGGTGTCTATGTACCTCCGAGTGAACTTACCCCGCCCAATCCAGCGCTGTCCCATATTCCCGATCGTGATGTCATTACCACTGGCGGTAAAAAGCTGACATTGATGAACCCCGCCTACATGATGCGGCAGATGACCGAAGAGTTTGAAGCAGACTATGGCATCAAAGGCAAAATCACCGGTAAAAAACAACTAAACCCGATCAACAAACCGGACTCTTGGGAACTACAGGCCCTGAACATTTTTGAATCAGGGAAAGTGACTGAAGTGATGGAACAGGCGGCGATAGACGGAGCCCCCTACCTGCGATACATGAAACCCATGTATATGACTCAGGGCTGTGTAAAATGCCATGCCGTACTGGGCTACAAGGATGGCGATCTGCGCGGTGGCGTTAGCATTGCCATCCCCCTAAAGCCCTACTTCGCTGCCGCGCAAGAAAGCAATCGCAGTATTTTAACAAGCCACGTTATTATCTGGCTCATTGGCTGCCTGGCTATCATTGCCTTCGCCATAACCTTCGGTTCCCTGCTGGCACGTATGCTCATGATGCCTTGCATGATGGGCTAACCAAATTACCCAACCTGACGTTGCTTAAAGACCGTATTCAGCATGCCATCGAAAAACGCCGACGCCAACCCGAGTATCTATTCGCCGTCTGTTTTCTGGATTTGGATAGATTCAAGGATATAAATGACAGCCATGGTTACCATACCGGCGACCATTTACTGAAACAGATTGCGGCCCTATTTGCCCAAATCCTGCGACCAACAGATACCGTAGCGCGCGCGGGGGGCGATGAGTTTACCTTCCTGATAAATGACATCGCCAGCATCGATGAAGCTCTGGAAATCACCCGCCGACTCCTACAATCCCTGAACCGACCATTTAAGGTAAACCAGCACACCATCTATACCGGCGCCAGTGTCGGAATCTACATGGTGGATCATAGCCAGAGAAGCGCTGAAGAGATGATTCGTGATGCAGACATTGCCATGTATCGGGCGAAAGAATCCGGCAAGGGACGCATTGATGTATTTAACCCTGAAATGCACGAGCGCGCGAAAAAAACACTACAGATAGAAACTGATCTGCGCGAAGCCATGGACAAAAATGAGCTAGAGATCTACTACCAACCTGTTATCGATATTCATCAGAACAGCATCTGTGGGTTCGAAGCTCTGCTGCGTTGGCATCATCCTACCTTGGGCAGCATTCCCCCAGATCGATTCATCCCTATTGCCGAAAATTCTGGCCAGATCGGCAAAATCGGTCGCTGGGTTATGGAAAAGTCCTGCTTGCAAACCCGGGACTGGAGCCTGCAGTTCAGTCCGGAAAAACACTTTAGCCTAGCCGTTAATCTGTCTGGCATTCAACTGATAGACCCTAATATCGATGTCGAAATAGCGGGCATTCTAAAATACAGTCGCTTCAATCCCGCTGACCTCCATATCGAGGTCACTGAAACCATGTTGATATCCCACAAAGATGCCGCCAAACACGCTATAGAAGCGCTGCATGAAATGGGAGTATCCATCAGCATCGATGATTTTGGCACTGGGTATTGTTCCTTAACCTATTTACAGGAATACCATTTCGATACCCTGAAAATCGACAAATCCTTTGTGCAAGACATGGAAGCCTCAGGTAAAGGCCGACAACTGGTACGCACCCTTATGCTGCTGGCCCGCGATCTGCGACTCAGCATTGTCGCCGAAGGAGTAGAAACTAAGAAACAACTGGATCGCCTGACGGCAATGAACTGCCCCTACGTGCAGGGATATTATTTTTCCCAACCTCTACCTGCCTCCGCTATTGAAATTCTACTCGGTGCCGATAAGCACCATGATGCGCAAAAATTAATATCTTTGCCGCAGCTAAACCAGGCAGAAACCGAACTACAGATAACAATAAAAAAATAACAAGAGACAACTTCATTGGAACAGATACAAGCAGAAGACCTTATGTCTATGCAGACATTCTGTCTGCCGCTCAATACACCACTAGTTTCAGTTGCGCAGACCATGGCCGAAAAGAAATTTTCTTGCATGGTCATCGGCGAAAAAAATATACCTACAGGTATCGTTACCGAACGAGATTTAGCCAGGGCGCTGCTGAAAACCCAGCATCAGACAGATCTATTACAACAGCCTGTAAGCAGGTTCATGTCATCTCCGGTAATCCGACTTAACCGTTATGACTCCCTTTATGATGCAGTGGTGGTGCTACAGACTCAAAAAGTGCGGCACCTGCCTGTGGTGGACGACCAAGACCAACTCGTAGGAATGGTGACGCAATCAGATCTATCCAATGCCCATTTCAAGGTCATTGAGATGCAGCCTCAGATAGTCGAACAAAATATTGCGGCCAAAACAGAGCTGCTTCTAAAGGCCAATAAAGAACTACAGGCGCTGACCCTAGAAGACCATTTAATGCAAATTGGCAATAGACGCGCCATGGAGGCCGACCTGCAGCACACTCATTCTGCATCGGTGAGATATCAACGAAACTACAGCATCGCCCTTTTTGATATCGATTTCTTTAAGCGCTATAACGACTATTATGGTCATGCTCAAGGCGATAGGGCTCTCAGAATCGTTGCCGATTATCTGAAAAAAACCATTCGCAGCTCAGATCGCCTCTATCGTTATGGGGGTGAAGAATTACTGCTTCTCTTTCCGGAAACAGATTGCGAAGGCGCCAGATTGGCCACTCAGCGACTGCTGGGAGGTCTTGCAGCGCTGGAGGAACCTCATGAAAAAAGCCCGATTGGACTACTAACAGCCAGCGCGGGTATCGGCTGCTTTACGGCAACAGAACCGAAAGATAGCTGGAAAGATGTGGTAGAAGTCGCTGACAAAGCTCTCTATCAGGCCAAATCAGCTGGCCGAAACCAGGTAAAAGCCTGATAGATTGTTTTCCATTAGTGTTGTAGTGACCAAGCAGACAAAGAACTATACTGAGTAAATCCTTTGAATCGATTACTCTGCTGTAAGCTGTTATTAGGAAAAACTACATGAAGCTATACAGAAAAATTCTCGTTCTACCGCTAGCCGCATTATTACTGCCAGTCGTTGCCCAAGCGGATATTTATCGCTGGATCGATGATAATGGCGTTACCAATTACAGTGACAACCCACCGGCGAATGTAAATGCAGAGCTATTCAAATCCATTGCCATCCCGACAGCTAAAAAAAACTCATCGGTGAAAGCACGCAGTGAAAGCTCCATTGGCAATTTTTTAAAACGGGTTGATAAACAGAAAAAATCCTCTCAAGAAAAGAAGAATATCGAAAAAAAAAAGCAGTCCAAAAATCTAAAAAACGCAGCGAAGACAGCTTAGGCCTCTCCAGCCGCAGTGACAAACTCAAAGATTACTCCGACAGCAACAGCGCCAGTGGGCGCAACGACCTGAAGAAGACCCAGAAACAACGGAAACAGGAAGCGAAAGACAAACAGGCAGAACGCCTGAATAAAAAGCTCTCCGACAAATCTTCAGAAGGTGATTCATCAGAAGGTAATTGAGTTATAAAATTCTGGAGCACAGACAACGGGTCGACTACCAAGAATAACTAACGACCATTGGGTTTCTTTGGCAAGTAACCGCAACCTATAAACTTTTACTCAGAACGAGCAGAATCGACAGGCGCTACTAAAAAAGCCTATAACAATGCAGATACGAAGAATAATGGGAATTAATCAAAAGAACTACAGCGGCGCGCGGTTATGAGAATATGGCAGCACTTTTTAGTGCTGCCAGTCACGCATGTTAGCTTAAGAAAAGACTAAACAGGAACGACATTGTTAGCGCAAGGACCTTTTTGGCCTTGGCCTACTTCAAATTCAACCGCCTGACCATCATTAAGTGTAGCGTAACCGCCACCACACTTAATTTCAGAATGATGTACGAAAAGATCCTTTCCGCCATCTTCCGGAGTGATGAAGCCAAAACCTTTGTCAGCGTTAAACCACTTTACTGTACCTTTACTCATTTCGCTCTTTCCTATTTTGATTTGTCTTACATTTAAATTGATATCTATATCTTTAACATGAGTTAAAGTGATAAATGTCATTTATCTTTCCACATAACGCTGAGCGCAGTTGAAAAATCTAGTGTAGCAAAGCGAAGTGATTTTATACCACTTTATATCGGATTTTTTATGCGCATAGCTTTTCACAGTCCACGAGGGATTGCTAGCCCAAATACGAGTGTAGACGCTGCTCATTGTAAAACTCAACGCGTTATCGAATCTAGACCCAAACATTAAACAAAAAATTCCAAACAAACGTGCCTTTTGTATTCTGTGTATACCTGCAATCGCTATTGTAACTTAGCACTTATTCTTGGCCTCAATCCACTGAGACATATATTGCACGCTTTTCATACTATGATGGCGCAACATTGCTCCAATAAAATTATCCAACCGATGCTGCTCCAGCTGCTGTCGTAACTGTTCAATACGCTGTATTAAGTCTTCTCCGATCGAATCTTGATCGTAACACTGGTTAACAATGTCAGCCCCCTGCGCCTGACTCTGCTGCCAAAGCTCTTGATCCTGATACAAACGCACCGCTGCTGCCGCAAACCCCTCAGGACCGCTCTCAATCAGGCCACCCCAGGGTAAGGCATCATGCATGGCTTCAGCACCTATATCGGTGGTGACGCTCGGTGTGCCACTCTGCATGGCTTGCACCAGCTTTCCCTTGATACCAGCACCAAAACGTAGTGGCGCCAAACACACCCTTGCTGATTCCATCACTGCTTGTGCATCTTTCGCCCAGCCCAGCACCTTGAACCCCTGCTTATCGTTATGTAACTGAGTGGCCTTAGGAGGGGGGTAAGCACCGTAAATATGCAACTCGGCCTTGGGCAATTGTTTTCGTATTAATGGCCAGATACTTTGCTGCAAAAATAACACTGCATCCCAGTTAGGCGCATGACGAAAGTTACCTATAGAAACAAAATGCTGCCGCTGATTAAAGCCCGACCACTGACTCTGCGTTGCTTGATCAATATTAGGTAACATAAAACGACAGTGATGAAGTAGTGCCGCCGATACTTTGAAGCGATCTTGGAGTAATTTAATCTCGACGTCAGAGATGATCAGCGACAGATCGCTACGTAATATACTGGCCACTTCCCGAATAGCCCGATCACTGGCTAAATCCTGTTGGTTCATCTCTCGCTGTTGCTTTAACGCCTGGTGACGAGCATCTCGTAAACAATGCAGATCTTCGGTATCCAATATCCGCAAGGCTTGGGGACAGTTTTTTTCCACCCGCCAACCAAACTGCTCTTCCATCATAAAGCGGTCAAACATGACGATATCTGGAGCACACTGCTGCACAAACTCATCAAAGCAGCAGCTGTTTAATTCGATGCTGACTTTTGTCACGCCCATGGCTTCGATATCAACCATAAACTCGCTATCAGCAGCGGGACTGGCATAAGTGACTTGCCATTGCTGCTGTTGAAACAGCTTAATCAATTGCAGCATGCGCGAACCGGCAGCGGAGGAATTGGGTTCCGGCCACACGTAGCCGATAATTAGAACTTGCGTCATGGTATTTTGAAAGAGTCCAGGTTGGGGGTGGGCTTCGGCCGATTATGCCTTCCGAGCTATAGCCTATGGCCAAGTTAACCCAGCAGTACACTAATAGTTACCAGCGCAAAGACAAAAAAAGACCAGCAATGCTGGCCTTTTTGTCTGATCACTAGCCAAGCATCAAGCGATTTCGGCCTCTAAATCAACCGATGCGGCTTCCCGGGACTCTTTGGCTATGCGATAAGGATTGTCAGAATCCAGCAGTTCCTTGCCTTTAGGCATGGGGAATTCCACATCCAGATCCACCACGCTGCCATCACGACAGACATTGATCACGGTATCCATCACCGAAGCCATCAACGAATACTTATCATCGGGAGCGGCTATCAGCGTCTGCAGCCCAAGATCCCTCATAAAGCCCAGAGAAGTCTGAGTGTTCTCAGCGTCCAGCTTATTGAAAGCCTCATCAAACATGCTCAGACTGAAGCCGCCAATAGGTCCGGCAGGAGAAGGTTTGATGCGGTAGGTTGCCCCCATGCCAGCGGCAATTGCCACATAAAAAGGGACTTGGTGCTCACCACCGGAGCCGGTCTTGATACGCTGGCTCAGGTTGGTTTTGATGTTGCCATCAAGATCCTTGATCACCAGTTCAAAGTTATAGAAGTTACGGTAATCCTGCAAAATGCTGGCTTCGCCTTCGTCTTTCAACACCTGATGGATACGCTCCAGTGCTTCACGGTGAGGCGAGTCTGGATCCAATGTGGAATCAAACAAACCGCCGGCATTGGCCTGATCGGTACGCGAAAATGACTCCACCAGAGACAGAATACCTTTCAACTCCGGGTTCGGAGTCATGGTGAAACTGTACATTTCCTGGTGGAATGGACGATTCTTAAGATGGCTGTTGAGCTCTCTGATCAGCTCCTTAATCTTGTCGATCTGATCATTCAGATGGGCAACAAAGTCAGACCGGAACGCCGTCTCAGCTTCGATACGGGCACGCTCTGCCTTCTTGGTGTAGTGAGCCAGTTCGGTTTCTTTCAGCGCATCACAAGTCGCAACAACAAACTTTTCCAGCTCCAGATGACTGGATTCAGCAGTGATATTATCCAGCTGCTGATGAGACATACCGGAACCGTGGTAACGGGCCTTGTATTGAGCCACAGCATCACGCACTGAGTTTTTCTTCCTGTCGACCAAGGTCAGTTCGTTCTGAGCCTTACGAGCCGCATCAAAGATAATACGCTCCAGTTCACTGGCGCAGGACTCTTCTAGGTAATCACGCTTTTCCTGAGCCCCCTGAGCATCGAAATCAGGCTTGTTTTCACACTGACTACGCTTACCGGCGTGCTCTTCCAACTCCTGCTCCAACACTTCCAGATTAGCTTCATGTTTGATCATACTGGTGCGAAGACTCTTCAGCTGCCCCACCAATTTCTGATGCTCTCCCTGAGTATTTTTCTGTTCTTCTACCAGCTGACTAAGGCGTTGTTGAATGCCGGTATCATCCTGGTTACGGATATCTTCGATGGCTTGGCGATAGCCTTCGACTTCGGCGTTAACCATTTCTCGCACATTCACCAGACTGTAAGCGCTTTCTGATACCCCAGTCAGAGCAGCAGTTAACTTGATCAGGTTATCTTTCAAGCCATCCAGTGCTTTATGCTCTTGCTCCAGCTCTGTGAACTTGGACTGCAGATGTCCAAAATCCTGATCCTGTTGCAGCAACTGCTTTTCACGGTGACGACTACCCATCATCGGGGTCTGCTCATGAATAGCAGTAGTCGCACCCTCGGTCTGCAACATGCAGTCATAGGTTAAGGCTCGTTCATGGCGTAGCAACTCCTGCTCCGTTTCTACCGCCATAACACCGCCCAAGGCGCGGTTGATATAGGCCAGCGCGTGGCTGTTGTCACAGTCGACGTACTGCGCCAAAGAGCCGGATTTGGCGCGATCTAACCAATGCTCACTCTTAGTGGTATTGATAACCCGACAGCCTTTCAAGTGGCGACCACGACGGCGATACAGGGAAATCGCATCCTTAACCCGGTCCGGATCAACAATCAGCGCTTCACGACGGGCTCCGAGAAAACTCTCAATGGCGGTACGCCACCTGTCATCGTTGATTTCGGTAAGTTCACAGAGCGGCGTAGATTCAATGCCATATTCTTCCAGCAGTGACATCAGTTCACGGGTGTTTTTCCGTAATGGTGCCCGACCCTGCTTCAGCTGTTCGATGGCACCCTGATGACCTTCCAGGTTTTGCCGCATGGCGCTCAGTTCAATCACCGCGCCTTCAAACTGGCGGGAAATATCCAGCCGCACATTATCGATCTGCTTCTTCATCTGCTCCAGACAGTTATCCACCGCCAGAGGCTCTTCAGGCCAGATGGAACCCAGCAGATTCTCGCCCTGACGCCAGAGCTCCACGGACTCCTTAACGGTATCCATAAAGCCGTTCGGCAACAGTTTTTCATGTTTGGCGAAACTGACAGTAGAGCGCAGCAAATTATAAATGCCGGCTATCTTATCCTTAACCCCATTCAACTCATGTTGCTTGGAGTCAATTTTAAGCTCTAACTCTTTGATGCGGTTGGCATGATCGGAGTTATTCATCTGCGCCCGGGTATCAGCCAACTGTTGCATCAGACGGTTGAGTTCCTGCTCCAACTTATCTGCTTCAGCCTGCAGCGCCTGGTCTTTTTCCTGATTGCTTTCCAGCTTTTCTTCGATGCCTTCCTTCTTCAGGTCCGCCTCTTCGAAGCGAGTCTCGTGCACCACCCATTCATATTCATCGGCATTTTTAACGTTACGACGCACGCCGTTACAGAGTTCCTGAACCTTATCCAGCTCATCGATGCGCTGGGAAACCTCCAAGGTTTTTTGCTCCATCGCGCGATATTCTTCCAACGATTTACGGAAGTCACCGACCTGCACCAGTTTCTGATCCAGCACGTATTCACGAACAAAACGGGTGGGACTATCGATAGGGGTAAATTTGATCGCGTTGCGAAAGCTCTTGAGGAATTTATCTTCATCGATCGGGATCGAACGGTCACGACTGAGCAGTGCCATAGTCTCGCGAATAAAGCGACTGGCACGCTTCTCCAAAATCATATCGGGACAACGCTTGCGCAGCTCATCACGCACTTCTATCCAGGGGCGAGGGATACGACCCCCTTGTTCTTGGCGAGTAAAATCTTCCAATGAAACGCTGCAATCAGGGAGTATAAAGCGTCCTTCCACGTCTTCTTCCGGCGATGCCAGCGAAGCACTGATACACAGTCCAACGGTATCGCAGCGACCGCTGTCCTGGTCCTTAAACTCCAGCGTCATATAGGTCAGGGAATCTTCCCGCGACTTGGCACGACCGCCGGTATGATCATCCAGAAAACCCAGACAGTAGGTACGCAGACTGCGTTCACTCTTCTTACCAGCACTGGCGTTAAAACTCAGATAACGCTTGTTGCCACCCACCATAACGGTCTGGATGGCATCCAGCAGCGAGGATTTACCCGACCCGTTGGGACCTACAATAGCGACATTGCCGCGAATGGGGATCTCGACTGCCCCCAACACGTACCAGTTAACCAGTACGATTTTATTCAGCAGCTTCATCAGCAACCTCCAGTTTCGGATTTTCGCTTTCGTCGACCTGCTCTTCCGGCTGTTCGACCACCGTTTCTTCGGCTACGACCACCGGCCCATTCGACTCAGCATCCTGCGCATCCAACTCATCGGCTTCAACGGCCTCGTTCTCAAGCTCATCAGCACCTTCGCTGAGTTGCTCAAGCTGACGCACCCAGTCTTCCACCACCAATTGGCGGATTGATGGATTGATCATCAGCGGAATATTCTTCGGATCTGTTTCCGCAGGCTTACCGCGCTCGATAACGCCATGACGACTGAACAGCGATAGGATTTCTTTGAAACGCGTTTCGTTGGGAATCTCCTTGGCGGTGAGGTTCTCGTAAAGGTGTAACAATTCATCGGAATGAATAAAGGCTTTACCGCCCTCTACATCGAAATTCTCCAAGCGCTCTTCGTACTGCTGACGCATGCACAGCAAGAACAAGGATTCATCCAAACGTAAGCGCAAGTAACGCTCTTCACCCTTAGGAATCAAACCGATAAAGGATTCATCCGGCTGATAGGTTAACGACCAGCCGATAGCCTCAAACAGGTTGGTGAAGTAATCCACATGGGTGGATATCAAAAAATAATGGGGCCGGTGCGAGGGTTTGTCCGCATACAAAAACTGACTAACCAGCAGCTTATTGGCCGCATTAATCAAATCCTCTTCGTTGGTCTGCTCGAAGCGACTGAGAATTTTCTTGAGATCACCTAACATGCTGACTTTCCTTGAATTCTGGCTGCTTCGTGTTTTTCAAAAGGGTAAAATCCCGACATTCCACCATGTCACAGATGCTGACATAGCTGTCTTTAAATTGAAGTTGGTATTTGCCGGAGACGCCTTTGGCTTTATTGCCCAAAGAGGCGATGTGGCGAACATAACTAAAGCAGACAAAGTCCTCAATTGACTCTATCTGGAAGTCTCCGGCGTTAATCTGATTATTACCCTGAAGATGACGTTCGATATAGGCATCGACCTTGGAACCACTCACCTGACGGCGCTCTTTGTAGTCTTTGAAGTACTGGCGCATCATCAGCACCTGTGGATCAATCACTTTCTGCTGGATGATCTTCAGTGATGGCGGCACCCGCTTACGCGGCGCACTCCGTACGCTCTTGGCCGACATGAAGGCATAGCTTTCGAGGGTATTAGCCAGGGGCAAAGTATCTTCATCCTGTTCGGCCAGACGGGCAATAAGACGCGACAACCGCGAGCTCATACCCGGCGTGGTCTTGTCCATATAGCGGATCGTATCAGACACCCGTTTCTCCAAACGGAAACGGAAATCATCGATGGCGGCCAGACGCTGATCCACCGACTCAAAGATACGGATAATTCGTGAGATATGCTGATGAACCTTGGCCTCGGCCTCGGCATTGCCTAACTCCAGCACTTCTTGATAATGCTGGATCAGGTGTGACAGTTTATGATCATCAAACTGCAACTCTTTCAACATGCCCAATAACTGACGACGAAAACGGAAGGGGTTGTTGTGGGTTTTCAAGGTTTTGTAGTCCGAGACCAGAATCGCCTCTACAAACTGTTCGAAGAAGCTTTTAACGATCTCCTGGGCATTACTGGTACGAGCAAAATTTTGCTTTAGTTCCCGCAGCCCCAGCAACATATCCGTCAAATGCGCACTGAACTCAGCCGCCGCACGTGCTGCTTCCTGCAACGTCAACCCCCGCCCCTGAGGGTCAGCGATAGCCGCTTCCACCGAGCTGAGCACGTTAAGAACCGCACCCCCGTAGCTCTTCTTCTGGAAAGTAGCTACCTGCACCAAAGAACGAAGAATATAGCTAACCGAAGGCGACATCAGAACATAAGTACGATAAAGCTGCTGCTCTTCGTCTAACCAGCCGGTTTTAACCATGCGGCGATAGATACGATTGGCATATTCAGAGGTTGAGCGCGGAATCTCTGTCTCACCCTCAGCGGGCTCATCACCTTCTTCTGCTTCTGGAGCCCAGGTACGAAAACCGTGTTTGATAACGGCTTCTTCGATGGTGGATCGCACCAAGTCTTTGGCAATAAAGGGGTCTATCAGATCCTCATCAAAGAACAGATCGGCAAGATCCACCAATACCGCTTGGTAGATGTGACGATTCTGGCCTGATAACGGCAAAAAAAGATCGTCAGGAAGCTTAGTGAAAAGCATCTATTTTCCTATCGAGAGTTTGCGGGATAGACCGAACTAATTACTGCCAGAGCCTGCGGGAAGTCTCTGTTATTTGTCCTTCAGAACGGTCTGCAAAGGAACTGATTCTAACCCATTGAGAGTGTGAAACAAGAGGCTGATTGAGGCTGCTTCAGAGGTTATAGCTAAAGGGCTGAAATCACCTCAAAAAAAACCTCTCAATCATGAGGGACAAAGCGAAAATCGCTCAATTTACAGCCTAGATCAAGATCTGTTGCCAAGGTCACCAAGCGCCGGCATAGCAGCGCCTGATCCTTGTCGCGACTGAGCTTCTCTGCTAGCTTGCCACTCTCATCATCCAGGTGGTCAAACACCCCATCCAGAGAGCCATGCTGCTGCAGTAAACGTAGCGCAGTCTTCGGCCCTACGCCTTCGACGCCACGAATATGATTAGTGGTGTCGCCCGTCAGACCCCAGTAGTCGGTCAAACACTGCGCTGGCACGCCAAATTTTTCAAGGATCGCTTCCTGGTCAAACTGACGCTTGCCGAAAGCATCCCATAGACAAAGCTGCTCTGAATCTTCCGCCAAGGGTAATAACTGACAAAACCCTTTATCGGTAGATACCAGGGTGACCCGACCGCCATGCTGTAGCATTTTGGCGGCTAAGGTCGCTGCCAAATCATCCGCTTCCACGGTAGGCAAAGCCAGGCTAGCAAGACCAAATTCAGCAAACTGCTGGCGAAACTCCGGTAAAGCATCACGCAATTCAATCGGCATCGGTTTTCGGCCCGCTTTATACTCAGGATACTCCAGATGCCGCCAGCTCAGTTCCGGACCATCAAAACAACAGGCCGCATGGGTCGGCCGAAACTGCTTACCCAGACGCCTCAGCGAGTGAAAAGAAACATCCATCGCCGCACTGACAGCGGCGGCTCCTTCTCCCGGCACGGCGGCATGGATACGGCGTATTAAATTGAGGCCATCTATTAATAGCAGATGCTTCAAAACACTCACTCCCTAGCGTTACTTACGATTGTCAGCGGGTCGATACGGGGTATTACCGCGCCTATGATAGATAGCCAGACCACTATAAATCAACGAGTTGCTTGAGGGCCGGGAAAAATAATTGTATAAATATCCAACAACCCCCAGATATATCACGCAAGCCCATGTTTTATAATGGCTATTACTTTCTCGTATGGCGAACATAGAAGCACCAAAAGCCCTTGACCGAATGGAAAAAGCTCTATATTATTCGCGCCCACAGTGAAGAGTGATTCCTCGATAGCTCAGTTGGTAGAGCAGTAGACTGTTAATCTATTGGTCACAGGTT
>JBALWH010000063.1:0-20311 GCA_036960175.1 Motiliproteus sp.
ATGCAGCGGACTGCAACTCCGTTAACGCCGGTTCGATTCCGACACCAGCCTCCATCACGCGCCCGGGTGGCGAAATTGGTATACGCAACGGATTTAAAATCCGTCGACTTATGGTCTTGCCGGTTCAAGTCCGGCTCCGGGCACCAATTTCCAATTTGCGATCTCTCGCAAATATTTTAAAAAGTTCTGAAGTCCTCGTTTAACGCGGGGTTCAGTACCTTTTTTAAATTCACTCAGGGTTTCTGGATTTTTGGGAGATTCTTAGGGTGATGAATTCAGCCGGTCGAACCATTGCCATGCCAACTTCGATGATCAAACGGCCTTCGAGAATATCCAGTGATGACATGTTCTCACCTAGGCCAACTCGAACGTAGAAGGAATCTTCCGGTTTAGAGCCCTGCAGTGCTCCCTCTCTCCATTTCCGTAGTAGATAATTCTTGATCATATTTTTTAGATTGGACCAGAGCGCCGCTGTATTAGGTTCAAATACGGCCCATTCAGTTGATTTTTTAACAGACTCTTCAACCATGTTAAAGAAGCGCATAGTTGGTATATAACGCCATTCTTTATCGTTGCCCGCCAAGGTTCGTGCTCCCCAGATTAGCGTTCCCTTGCCGGGGAAGGTGCGAATAGCATTGATGGACTTTCCAGAGTTTAAATCGACATTAAGCGTTCGCTGGGCAGCATTACCAATATGTTCAGAGAGGTCCTTGACTGAGTTTAGAGTGATATTGGCTGGTGCTTTCCACACACCTCTATCGTTATCGACCTTGGCATAAATACCTACCACGGCGCTGCTCGGCGGCAGGATAACTCCCTCATTTTGGATAGCCGTTACAATTGAGGCAAATACAGTGTTGGTTCTTTCTAGTTTGAGTGCCAGCTTGTTTATATCGTCCTGTGAGTCGTTGTTACCGATAGCCTTATTTATAGTCGTCACCGCAGTCGCGTCCAAGCCAGCTGCCTTAGTGATATCAGCCAGCACTAGAGCAACACTACCTGTACTCACTAAAGTAATATCCTGATAAATATACTGAATCGGAATCGTTGTGTGCAGATGGGGGGTATAGACCGCGCCGTATTTAAGATTGTCTGAACCAATGTTATTGCGAAAAGCAGTGACTCCGGCGCGATGACTAACTGTCTCATCTAAATCAAACACGCCAAAGCGGTCTTGCCGAGTGGCGCACTGCAGTAACGCTTTTCGCTGTAGGGCTGTAAGATCATCTGCACCCATCAGCACTGCATCTGGAAATAACAGCAACGTTGGTTCATCAACCTTGTGCACTGAATCGATGCCAGCTTCCAAATCGACCTTGGCCTTGTAGCCGTTAGATGCATATCCACCGACTGAAACGATGTAGCAGCTGCTGCCGCCATTATCGAAGAACAATCGAAGGGAATAGTAAAGCAGGTAATGGTGCTTGACCGTGACTTTGGTTGGGCGGTTGCTGGCATCGAGCGTAATGGAAATAGTTTCAGGGCGAGCAGGGCCTCCGAAAAGTTGTTCGTACTCCACAATGGAGTTTATACGCGTGGGCTGTTGGGTAAGAACAGCATCCCTTTGCTTAGCTATTTCGGTGTAGCCGATAAAAGCAGGAACTGCGGTCTCCACTTCAGCAACTGACCGAGGGTAAACAGAAGCCTCTTCGATATAAACGCCAGGAGCCTTGTATGCCATAATCCATCGATCCTTGCTGATACTCCAAGTGATGAGCCTGAAGCCTGTGCCCTAAAGGTTCATACCGAACGGGTTGATCTCAGTTCGTAGTCCTGTTTCCGGGGTCTATTTACGTTTTGGACCTTTAGCCATCTCTTTGCGTATCCCCTCAAGAAGGTCTTCTCTCTTGATCAGTCTGCGTCCCGAGTTCGTGGCTATTCTGGATATGTAGTGCTTAATATTGACAATGGCACCACCGGATAATGGGTAGCCAGAAACCAGCTCAGGAATATCCAAGCCTGCTTCGCAAGAATCCACATTGGAAAAAATACGCTTACATAGGTGTGTTCGTTCCTTCGCATCGGGTATAGGAAATTTGATTATCGAGAAAAGTTTACGCATGACTACGTCATCTATCGTGTTGCTGGTGTTAGATGACAGAATGGCCACCCCCGTAAACGTTTCAATGCGTGATAGAAGATATGACGTAGTTTGGTTGCTGAAACGATCATGAGCATCATTGATGTTCGTTCGTTTGCCAAATAAAGCATCGGCTTCATCAAAGAATAAGATGAAGTTTTTCTCTTTTGCAGCGTTAAAAATTCGGCTGAGATTCTTTTCAGTTTCCCCAATATACTTTGAAACGAGCAATGAGAGATCGATGCGGTATATGTCACGCCGGAGTCGTTTTCCCAGAAGGGTTGCGGCAAGTGTTTTTCCGGTTCCTGATGGTCCGTAAAATAGAGACGTACAACCGACCTTGTGCTTGAGTCGTTGACGCTTTATACGCGTCTTTTTATCTCCTATCTCGTTTTCTAACTCATTGAGCTGCTCCATGGACTGGTGATTTAACACCAAGTCATTCCACTCGAGTTCAGTAGTCATTAACTGTCTAGAAGAGGCGAGGCTATCGTGCGTCATTATTGCGAACGCCTATCCGTTGATGGAGTTTTGGCTAGTTGATACAGTCGGCTATTCTCAGCACTCAGGGGTTTACTCAATAAGCGCAAGCCACTCTTGTATTTTGTCAGAGAGTATAGACTAACTCGACACTAGGGGACGGGCGCCTTGGCTAATTCTAGCTAGCATATTATGAAGTCGAACAGATGCTTAACCTTGGTTCGTTTCCCCGCTTTAAGGCTTTACCATTACCAGTCTTGGGGTAATGTAATATTCCTGCCGTATACAAGGGTCGAACAACTATATCAGTTCGATAAACTTTTCTTTGCGGGGCTGAGATGTTTGTTTTGGTGTTGATATCTACAACACCGAGCAGGTGAACTGTGGGCTATCCTGGAACGGCGTTATATCGCTGTTTTCCTTAGGTAGCAGGACTTGTTTGAACCTATTTTTCGTTGGTAGTAGGGTTTATAGCTATATTGAAGAGTAGCTATCTTAGCCCGAGGCATGGACATAATGGCTCAACAACTCCCCCCAGCTTCGTCTGCAGACGATCGAGATCACTCTTGGCAAAATCGTTTAATGCCTTTTATGATTGGTCTAGTCCTGACTTTGGCGTTGTTTTTTTTTGCCGCTACCTTGTTCCAACTGTACGAACTTAATCTCAAAATCCAAGCCACACCTGAACTGCATAGCACCGAACTACTGGAGCCGGCTTCTAGCGGGATGACACTGATGGAGAAGCAGTGGCGGACGCTGGTTTTGCTCGAGTCGCATACTCTCCAGCAGCGTTACCATCAAGCAAATGTATTATTGATGGCCCGTATCTGGATCCGCTATCTAGGGTTTGTGACTGGCATGATGTTGGCGTTTATCGGAGCAGTTTTTATTCTGGGAAAACTGCGAGAGCCGACGACAGCGATGACATTAAGTGGCAAATCTCCGGATCCCAATATACCCGGAGATTTTAAAGCTCAGCTGGTAACCCAGTCTCCAGGTATCGTGCTTGTTACCCTCGGCACGGTGCTGATGTTGATTACGATTCTGGTCCACCACCCGATTCAAGTGAACGATGCACCGGTATATACATCGGTTACCGCGATAGGGAAAACATCTCCTATGCAGTCAAAACCTGCTGATCTCCGTTTCGATTCAACTCGGCAACAAGAGCAGAATGCCGTTGATAAAACCGCTGAGTTACTTGAGCAGGCTCGCGAACGGCATAAGGCAGACAAGGGAGGGACGTTACAATGAGACAGGCATCGTTCGGATTGATGGTAGTCCTATTGTTTCAGGCACAGTTGGCATCCGGCATCGGGCTAATTGAGATTCGTGAGCTGTGGCACCAACAGAACTATAAGCAAGTGATAACAGAATTGTTGCAGTATCGGGATACGGACTTCGGTAAAACGGTGGAGGTGGACTATATGCTGGCAACCAGTTTTTGCCGACATCCGGGGGATGATGACCTCGGGCGTGCGTTTCTGCTCAATATCCTCCAAGTATACGAACTTTCCAAGGCGAACCGAGAAGCAATTGGTAATGAGAGAAATCACTGCCCGGAGCAAAGTCAGCCCGAACAAATGGCGTTTTTGACGCTTCGTTCAACCGGAGGCGCGGATGCAGGAGTTCGCGGAAAAATGTTCTATTTTGTCGACGGTCCAAACCGCGCTATCGGCGGTGACCCGTTAAAAGCACGCAAGATAATTGATGAGAAAGAGCTGCTCGCACGCAAATATATTGTGGGCACCGGCAACGCTGCTGCAGAGGCTATGGCGCAGCGTCTTAGCCAGATAGGATATCAGCCTAAAGTCCATCTAAGTGCACATTTTGTGATCGGCAGCATGAGTGGTCATACGCCAGAGCAGATGAAGGAGATTGCCCGGCTGCTGGAACGGGCGCTGGCGTTTTATATCACACATTTCGAGATGCGAGCACCTAGTTCCTATGTCAGCGTTTATCTGCTGCCCGATGGCGTGCAGTTACGTACTATCGGGGATAAGTTACATGGTTTGGAGGTTGCTCGTGGCACCATCGGTTATTCGTTCAGAAATGACCTGAGTGTTTCTGCTGTTGTAAATGGCCCATACACCGGCACTCTAAAACATGAGCTGACTCACCTATTGGTACGCAGTAACTTCGGTGATATCCCGCCCTGGCTTGATGAGGGGTTGGCTGCTCTTTATGAAGTGTCCCGACTAGAGGGAGATTTTTTGCGAGGCTTGCCCAATTGGCGTGAAGAGGTGTTAAAACGATATTGGAACGGTAAGCCATCAGTTTCAGAGCTGCTTGGGATGAACTGGAAGCAGTTCGATGCTCAAGAAGGCTCTATGAAGAGCCAGGCGGTGCAACATGCACTGGCACGATACTGGCTGTTATACCTTCAAGATCAGGGATATCTCGACGACGTCTACGCAGCGTATCGAACCCGAGATATTCGACAAACAACTACTAATCCAGTGGCCGATGCCGCCATGCTTATCGCCTCAGCAACGGGCAAGAGCCTTGAGGTCTTGGATGCTGAATTTAGAACCTGGTTTAACGTATTAAACCGCCAGATAAGCAGAGATGAGGTCATGGACATACAACGGCGTCTTGCCTTCTTGGGGTACTCGCCAGGCAAGGCTGATGGCTTTTCAGGTCCCAACACCCGGCAAGCCGTGAAAAAGTTTCAACGTGATAATGGCCTTGATGATGATGGCAAGATAAATACGGCATTGTTGGGGCTAATTAAATCCAAGACTGGGAAGTAGCGCTTTCCGGAATTGATTTTTAATTGTCGCATCCACGATCGAACCTTGCTGTAGCATCAGGCCTTTTCCTGAAGAAAGCGCGTAACCAGCTCCAGAATCTATCGAACCAGACTATCCCGCTCGAGCCAGTGGCGAAAGTAGAGGTTGGTGTCCACATCAGGAATGCCTGCGCGGATTTGGGTAGAAGGGCTAAATGATGGAATGCAGCTGAGTCCACGGATCGGTGCGACCCATCTCATCAAGAAAGGTGTCTCGACGAGTGCGTTTGCGTTTGGGGTTATATCCAATGCGGCGGGACTTACTCAGCGCCCCTCATTTAGCCAGTCTATACTCCTCTAGTGCGTCCTACGGAAGAGTTTGAACGCCAAATTGCATAGAGCAAAAAAGAGGAAAAACGGATGGCAATTGAAATTTTACGTCGAGGAAGTGAAGGTAAAAATGTTGAGCGTTGGCAGCATTTTTTAATTGGGCAAAAGTTTTTGAAGGGACTAGCCGATGGTGAGTTTGGGCCCATGACAGAACAAGCAACCAAAGCCTTCCAACGAGCCTCTAAAATCTCTGCAGACGGTATTGTCGGCCCTAAAGCATTCGGGAAAGCGTTAGAGCTGGGCTTTGATATCGGATTCACGGATCCCCAGCTTCGGGATTCAGAACCCCTCCTGCCCATCACATCCAGTTTAAAAGCGCTTAACGGAGCAAAGCGGGAACAGCTTTTCGGGAAAATCGAATTTAAAGCAGAATCAGGAGGAAAAATTAAGATATTGAATAATTGGGAGCAGGATAATATCAAGACGGTGATTTTACCTCAGCTTAAAGGCATCCCTGTTTTTGGCCCGGATGGCCGCAAGAGCAGTGGAAAACTACGATTTCATCAAGCAGCAGGAGAACAGTTAAAAGCACTTTGGTCGGCATGGGAAGAAGAGGGACTGATTGACCGTATTTTGTCCTATGAAGGTAGTTACAATCCTCGATTTATCCGTGGCAGTCGCACATCACTGAGCAATCACGCCTACGGTACTGCTTTCGATATTAACGGTAGCTGGAACGGTTTGGGGAAAATCCCGGCTTCATCCGGTGAGCGGGGATCGGTTCGTGAACTAATAGCATTAGCCAACGAGTATGGTTTTTACTGGGGTGGGCATTTCAAATCTAGGCCTGATGGGATGCACTTTGAAGTAGCTAAGCTCCTTTGATACTGTTGAGCATAAAGCGAGTACTGAGGGGTAATAGGCAACAGATATAGTATCAACACACTCCAACGGATCAACGCGATAGTGTGAGAATAGTTAGGTTTATGTTAATTGCCTAGCTGAATATTTATTTCTCTTCCCCCTGTTTTCCTGACATTTGCCCTAGTACGTAGCCTGCTATTCCACTGAGTATCGCGCCAGTAATATTCCCATCTAATCTCCCGGCTAAACTGAGGACAACGGTCGCTGCGATTACCCCAATGACGGTTACTGTTTTAAAAAAAGTGGGGCTTTTCAATATATCCATTATATTTTCATTAGACTTCGCAACTGAGTTCCAAAACATCCCCCACATGGTAACCAAAGCAACCGTTGCCAGAATTGAAAGGCCAACGATATATTCAGGATTGAGTTGGGTTGCTGTTTCTGTAATGGTTTCCATCAAACGGCTCTCTGCTTTCTGCTCTCCGTATGGTATGGGAGAGCATGATTAATCTTCGTGTCGCTTATCAACCGTCTTCTTGATGGTCTGCACTATTTGTACTTTTCATACATGGCAGATATCCGGATATAGCCTTTACCCAGGCTCTGCGGGACTTTGTCGTGATAACTTTATTTAGTTGGGTGCTGTAGGCATATAATCCAATTAAAGTAGCGAGAGATAGTGTCGAAAGTATTGGATTACTAAAGAGTTTGTCGACAAAAGTGCTAAGTAAGTCCGGTGTAAAGTTTTTAAAAAATCGTGCGCCAAATGAATCGACGGGGGACGGTTTATCTACAAAAAAAACAAAGTGGATAATCAGGCTGATCGCGAAAGATACAAAGACAAGATAGGCCGCTTGTTTTTTACTGACTTCTTTTTCAATGTCGTCGATATCAGTCTCTATCGGCGTAGGCATCTGTGTTGATAATTTGGGGAAATCGCCAATTAAAGATTCTTCGCTATAAGGACTTTTGGAATTAGCCGTGTGAGCAAAAGTGACATCATCATGCACAAATAAAGGTGCGTAATTCCCTGTACCTCTTACAATTCGTCGCCATACACTCTGGTGGACTTTGATTTTTGGTCCGGCCTGATTAACCTGCTTCATAATCGAAAAGCCCATGAACCAATTGTATTTACTGAATTGGCGAAACCAGAAGCTATTTTTTCCCCAGCGAATACTCAGCAAATTTCGAGGAGCGTAGCGATAGAACACAGCAAAACCTGAACGAGAGTCGTACATTTTGTCGTGGGCATTGGCATGGTTGCGGACATCGTCAACCTGTTCCTGAGGTAACAGCAGGCCGAGGTTTAATTGCCTGATTTCTTCTATCATCCACTCTAGGGTTACGTACGCTAAGCCGTCTTTGGGGTAGCTACCGCCGACGTTTGAATGCATACCGACAAACCAGACCTGTTCCATGTCGATTTCTGTGCTGCAGCCTAGCCAATAATTTGGGTGAAAAGTTCGGCGCTCATCGTCGATAGCCAGCGCTTGTCGCGCATATTTAACTCCTCGAAGCGTTCGGTCGTTAAAGGTAAATGCCCGTTTTCCTCGAATTTTCCAAATAAACAAATCAATGGCTTTTAGTTCATCGATGGGCATACCGACTGCGTCAACAGTATCCCAAACACCTATAAATTCAGCAGTAACGGGGTAGGTGTTTCCATCCCTATCCTTATCTTGTTCTTCGGGGTCATCGCTTCTATATAGATCGAAATTGTGTTTTATTTCTGCTCTTAAAGCATCTTCATTTTTGAGTGAGGCACATCCGTTTTCATCGTTTAAAGGCTTATATCGGTTAACTAGCCCGCGTTTGTTAAGCAAACCAAGCAGACAGCGAACAGTATAGGCACCGCGACTAAATCCAAATAAATATATCTTGTCTCCGCTGTGGTAATTTCTTACCAGAAATTCATACATTTGTTTGATGTTGTGGCTGAGTCCGATACCTAATGCACCAGACAACATTTTAAATAGACCAATGTTACTGGTCCCAACACCGTCATCATAAAATGTGAGTTGGTTATGTTTTTGACTCGAAACCATCTGGTATAAACGCCAAACATTAGTATCGTTAGTAACACCCCCACGGTTTCCTGTGCCATCGGAAAATATCACTAAATTTTTACTTTGATGTTCCATATTAGGTCCCTTTTGTGTTTCCTCCAGACATCTTTAATTTGGTATTGTAAATTTCTTTGACATGCCAAATGTGTAACTACCTAATGACTCAAACAGCTCGCAAAAAAAGTTCACCACAATTCCAAAAAGCGATGAGAATTCTAGTCTTAAGGTGCCAAAAGCTAAGGTCTCCAATGCAAGTGATAGGCTATCTGAGGTTTAGCAGATGATTGCCGCTTTTCAAGCGAGGCTCTGCTTTATCAGCAGGTGAATGCCAGCAGCGCCCCAGGGTGCTTAAAGATCTATAGCGACAACATTATTGTTGCTGTTAGCCGTTATCTAATTAATTTCTAATACAATTTATCTAATGAATAAGAGGCATCGCTTACAGCGATTGTTATTTGGAATAAAAAGTTTTTTATCATAAATCCACCATGTTTTATAAAACGGATGTTTTAAAAAATGACATATGTTTTATTGCAATAAATTGATTTTGATACAGGCGTGATCTAAGACTAGTAGTGCCAGCCATTCTGGAACTTCAATTGAATTTACCAAGGATTCGGGCACCTCTTGTAGATAGCAGCATGGCATCTGTCTTGTTTTTGTAACCGTTGTTAAGACCTTCAGACCGGTTAAAAAAAGGCAGATCTATGATGGAGGAATTAGTCGAATGCACCAGACATTAAAAAAGACATATCTCACAATTATTCCATTACTCTTCGGCTTGGCCGCTTGCACTAATCCTTCGCCAAAAGACCAGTCAGTTAACGCTGACAGTGATACCAAAGCCTGTGCCAAAATGGTGGGGTCTGGTGTAAGAGAAATCGCCTCAGACCCGTCTAAACGGTTCATGGGAAAAGTGAGCGAAAATACTGCCAAATGTCGAGGGGGAGATCTCGCGACTCAATATCGGAGTGCGCCTTGGGTTGATTGGACGAACTATTACGCCACTGCAGATGAGCGTAGCAAGCATCAAGGTGAAAAGGCTAGGACCAGTCTCGGAGAGCACTTATTTCCTGATGGTCGTGGGGTCGACGGGGCGCTTATGGATCTGGAATACCAGCGCATTGAATTAATTAAATTTAACCTGTTCGATCAAAGCACCTACCAGCATTTTGTTCAAAATACAGACCGTTCAACCAACATCGCCTGGGAAGAGATGAAGCTTCTGCCGAGTCATCCCGAATACAGTTTTGTGGGGGGGGCAGGAAAGCAACTCTGCCGTGGCGATCTGATCACTCATCGAACTTTGGATGGAATTTGCAATGACCTGATTAATCCTCGAATGGGGGCCACTGGAATGCCCTTTGCCCGTAACGCAGCGTTCGAAGCGACTTTTCCGAGGCTGCAACAAAATGATTTAGCACGTAATCGCCATGACGGGCGTTTAGGGCTGCTGGAACCTGACCCCCAGCTAATTAGTCGGCGGCTCTTCACGCGAGATCAAACTCCCGGTAACGGGTGTAATCAAGGGATGGGGGATGGCAGCGAATCTACCCAAGTAGACTGTGACTACCTGAAAGCGCCATTTTTTAATGTACTGGCTGCCTTCTGGATCCAGTTTATGACCCATGACTGGTTCTCACACTCGGTAGAAGGCCGTAATAGCGAGGGATTGATTAAAGTGGGTTGCGATTCTACCCAAGCCCAATCCCAGGGTTGTCGTCAGGGTGATCGAATAGAATCTTCACTCTATGCCGAAACATCTCCCCCCAGTACCTTTGAGCATAACGGGAAACGCTATTTAAGCCGCGCCCCTATGACGACCAGTAATCAGGTAACTGCTTGGTGGGATGCCTCTCAAATATACGGATATGATGAAATTTCTGTGAAGAGAGTTGAACGGGATCCCTCCGATAATGCCAAACTGTTACTGAAAAACAATTACCTTCCTTTACTGAAAAACTGCACATCCTACAGCGAGGACTGTCCTGTACAACCTCAATGGAATGGTCAGGAGGCGGCTGCCTTTCCTGATAACTGGAATATAGGGCTGAGTTTCTACCACAATCTATTTAGCCGCGAACACAACTACTTTGTCAGTGCTTTTCGACAGCAGCAACGACAAACGCCTGAAGCTGACTCCGGTTTTAGAAATCCAGATCAACCTAACCAGGTAATCGCTTACAAAAATGTTGAGGATGAAAGAATTTACCAAGCGGCTCGATTAGTTGTGTCGGCCGAGATTGCTAAGATTCATACCATAGAGTGGACGACTCAGCTGCTCTATGACGAGCCGCTGTATCGAGGTATGAATTCCAATTGGTTTGGTCTTTTTAACCTGGAGGAAAGTCGGGTATCTAGCATTTTGAAGAAAATAACTAAACAAGATAAGACCATACTCAGCCGTACCTCTGAGAAAATCGCAATTAATCTAGGTGCATCTCCAGATCCCGCTAAATCAACCAGTTGGTATTCAGTCTTTGCATCTGGCGCGGGTATTTTTGGGTTGGGTAATAGCCGTACTGAAGGCGTTTTAAAGTGGAAAAAAGATACATGGGACATTAGCCAACTAGAGAATGACGTAAACGGAGGTATCAACCATTTCGGTTCACCGTTTAATTTCCCTGAAGAGTTTCCATCGGTCTATCGCCTACATGCTCTATTACCAGATCTGATTGAGTATCGGGATAGTGCCGAACCCAATAAGATCACCCAGAAAATACCGCTCGCAAACACAGTTCGTAAAGAGGCCACCGATCAAATGCAACAGCGTGGTATTGATAGCTGGGCGTTAAGTATGGGTAGGCAACGACTCGGCTTATTGCATCTTCGTAACTCGCCAATGTTCTTGCAAAACTTGCCAATGCCCCATCTACCCTCATCAACAAAGAAAATTGATGTAGTGGCATTAGATATCATTAGAGACCGTGAACGTGGCGTACCAAGATTCAACGAGTTTCGTCGTCAAATCGGTCTTAAAACGCTCACCAGTTTCGATGATTTCGTTGATCAGCGTCTAGACCGGAACGATCCCTGGCGTTTGCATCAGGAAGAAACGGTCGGGCGCCTACGGGATATATATGGGACGCACCGTTGCGATAGCAGCAAGGTGATTTCCACGGCCCAGCGGGATACAGAAGGTGAATTTATCAACGATTGTCTAGGGCATCCCGATAACTCAGTAGTGGATAACATTGAGGATGTTGATAATGTCGTTGGCTGGATGGCCGAATACACCAGACCCCATGGATTTGCGATCTCAGAAACTCAGTTTCATGTGTTTATTATTAACGCATCTCGACGCTTATTCAGTGACCGCTTCTTTACCTCTAGCTTTCGCCCTGAATTTTATTCAAAACTAGGTTATGACTGGGTAATTAACAACGGATTGGCAGACGAGTGTCCGTATCCAGTTCGGGCGGCAGCTGCCGGAACTGTCAACTGTATCGAACCTGAGAAAGTTAATGGGCACGATATGGAAGTTTCACCATTAAAGCGCCTTTTGATTCGGAACGTTCCTGAACTAAAAAATGAGCTTTTATCTGTGAAAAACGTATTTGACCCTTGGGCTAGAGAACGTGGAAATTATTACGACTTGGATTGGAAACCTAGACCTGGGGCCGAAACGGATCAATCCTTCACCGAACATTAACATGGAGAATGACGGTGAGAACTTTGCATCAAACACTAATCGATCTTTCTATGGGGGTAGGGTGTTTATTGCTATTCACTAGTAATAGCGCGATGGCAGCAACGGTTGACCAATTAGTTGCTGAAATGAGCCAGCGTATCGAAATAATCACCGTATCTGAGAAAAGTAACCAGGTTATTCCTCGCTTTAACCAGGCTAAAAGCCTCGGCTGTTTTGAGGCTGAATTTGAAGTTAAAGACAACCTAAGCACTGAGTTAAAGCAGGGCGTATTTGCTACACCAAAAACATATTCTGCTCAGCTTCGTTTCGCTAATGCCAGCACTCAGGATGATTCTAAGAAGGATTTGAGAGGACTCTCCATCAAGCTACGTGGAGTCAAAGGGAAATCCCTATGGGGTGAAGACGGACAACAAGATTTCATTCTAAATAGCTATCCTGCGCTTTTTGTAGCAACCCCCGAAGAGTTCCTAGAATTTATCGAAGCTAGGCAGAAGGGGAAAGAAATGAGTTTTTTTATTAACCCCTTTAATCCTCATTTCAAATCAGCGTGGATTTTGTTCCAGGCTAGAAAGGAACATAACAGCCCTTTCGATATTCGCTATTGGAGCACTACCGCTTCCAAATTAGGCGAAAACGGCGCCGAGGTTAAGTACTCCATGATTCCCTGCTCTCAATATCAAACCACGGCGACAGTGGAACCTGGCAAAAACCAATTAAGAGCCGCGATGAAAGCGCACCTCAATGAAACACCAGGATGCTTTGAATTTGCCATACAACTGCGTACTCAGCCGGACTCAATGCCAATCGAAGATGCGTCTGAGGTATGGGACGAAGCCGAGTCAGCTTTTCAAACCGTTGCCAGAGTTACTTTTAAGCAACAAAATTTTGACACCGAATCAGCTTTGGCTAACTGTGAAAAGCTGAGCTTTAACCCCTGGCAGTCTCTATCAGAACATGAGCCTCTGGGGAAAATGAATGAAGTACGACGTGAGATTTATTCCAAGGCTTCATTATTGCGGAACTCGGAGGGACCATGAATCCGATAGTTAATCAGTGGCTAGATAAATCGCGGGAAGAGTTGGATGAGATCTACCGCCATGCTGAAGCGGGATCTATCCCGTCGGGCGACACACGAGGCACTGCAATTGTTACGGGTAGCCTGTTTTCTAAATCCTTAGCGGCTTTTGCCCGAGCGTTTGCCTGGCAGGGTAAAGTGTTTGATCTTTTTCCTCCGGACCAACAAACAGGAATACTGATTAACAAGGTATCGTCCTTCAGTCTCACTTTTATTGTTGCAAAGGTTTATCGGGATAAGAGTTGGATGGATGGAAAGGAAACCATCGTTATCGATTACTCGAAAACTTCCTTTTTTGCCAAGGTGATCAGAGACGAAATACGAGAAGTCGAACCGGGTGTTTACCTCGGTAAAGTGTGGTGGGGCAAAACACGGGTTTTAGATTTTGCGTTGACCAAGCCTGAGTAATTGCAAGTTCAAAACACATTAATAATAGCGACAGCAAGTGCTCGTAGATTAGATGATTCTTGTCCACCGAGGATAAGTCGATGATTGGCACGGATTTCAACCCATGACGCCGCAATCAGCCTTCATGGTTGTAGCCCCCATTACCCAAGGGCGAATAGGTGAACTTCGCGCCTTGCTTGAAACTATGACGGGCAACCCCGGCATTGCTTTACCTGATAATTCGCTGGTTCCGTTTTACCTATTTGATCGGTTACATGTTGCGCGGTTTATCATATTGGAAGCGCACAGTGAACCAGGAGTTGAAGGAGAGGGGCCGGAACCATCACATTGGCCAGCCAAACTGGCGTTTCTGGGAGATTGTGATGGCCCCGCTGATACATTTATTGCTGAGTTGGCAGTTAAGGCTTCTCCGGGGTTGGGAAAAATATTTTCTCACTGCGACGGCTTCATCGATAGCGGGGAGAATCTTGTTGCCTGGATGCAGCAAAATAACATTCAACCTAAGGCAAACTATATTAACTGGTTAGGCCGCACACTGGTCCAGATTCGGGAAGAAAACGCGCTACACCAAGCGCTTTCAAAGCAACTAAGGATGTTAGTTACAGAGCAGGGAAGAGATGATCCTCGTGAACTTCGACAAGCATTATTGTCCTTTGTAGAAATCGAACAACATACTGGCCGATTATCCTTAACGCCTGCCATACAGACGCCTACAGTTTGGTATTTGAAAAACCTGCTACACAAGTTAGGTGTGCCTCTTTTGTTATTGTTAATGGCCCCTGTTTTTCTGCTAATAGCTCCTTATGTGTTAATCCGTCTGAGGCTGCTTGAAGGTTCAGATCCCGAATTATTAACCCAAGCTGATCCACAAAAAGTCCGTGAACTAGCGTCTTTGGAAGATCATGATATTACCAATCAGTTCAGCGCTTTTGGCGTGGTTAAACCGCAACCATTTCGGCGCTATCTAGTCCGTTTCCTGCTTTGGCTACTCGATTACTCTGCACGTCACGTATATAAGCGTGGTTTTCTAACTCGCGTAGAAACTATTCATTTCGCCCGTTGGGTCTTGTTGGACAATAACCGACGTCTATTCTTTGCCAGCAATTACGATGGCAGCTTAGAAAGCTACATGGATGACTTCATCAATAAGGTCGCCTGGGGGTTAAACCTCGTTTTCAGTAACGGTGTTGGCTATCCCTCGACTAGATGGCTGATCAAAAAAGGCGCGGAACAAGAACAGAAATTCAAAAACTACCTACGACGGCGGCAACTGCCTACAGAAGTCTGGTACAAGGCTTATCCAGATCAGACTGCCTTTGATCTCGCTAGAAACAGTCGGATACGAGAGGGTGTGGAAAGTCGTCAAAGCAACGACCAAGAAATACGGAAATGGCTGGCGCTGATCGGCGCATGAGGCTACAGGATATGAACAACACAATTGAGTTTGACGATATTCAAGCACTGGTCCGCTTTGGCCATGGTCACCTGGTGGACGCTAGTTTTTTATTGCTCGATATTGTTGACGCGACACAGGCAAAACATTGGCTGACAAATGCGCCTGTGAGTAGTGCTGAGATTGCTGAGGATATTCCTGAAAGAGCCCTACAAATTGCTTTTACTATGGAAGGTTTGCAAGCCTTAGGGCTTGAACAGGAACAGGTCGAAGGATTTTCTGAGGAGTTTTACACAGGGATGAGCGGTGATAACAGCAGATCACGCCGACTTGGTGACATTGCTCAGAATGATCCTAAGGGCTGGAGTTGGGGAGGGAATAGTCAGCCACAATCCCATGTTCTGTTAATGCTCTACGCCAAATCTGGGCAGTTGGATATATTTCGCCATGAGCTAGAAGACAATAGTTTTAAACAGGGCTTCAGACTAAACCAGCAGTTAAACACAATCGATACGGGGGGAATTGAACCCTTCGGATTTACCGACGGAATCAGTCAGCCAGAAATAGATTGGGAACGAAGTGTCACAACAGATTTTCATTCTCGCGAAGACTACTCGAATCGTTTAGCGCTAGGAGAGATCTTGTTGGGGTACCCCAACGAGTATGGTGAGTATACGAAGCGTCCGCTTATCTCTCCTGTTTCTAGTAAAAAAACTAGTTTACCTAGGGCGGAAGATTATCCGGAGATGGAAGACTTAGGACGTAATGGCAGTTACCTGGTTGTGAGGCAACTTCACCAAGATGTACCGGGTTTTTGGCAATACATGGATCAACAGGTTTCGGGTGATCCGCAACAGCGAGAAGAGTTAGCAAGTAAGATGGTCGGACGACGAAGGGATGGCACTCCGTTAATTTCAGACGAACATCCGATAGCAAGTAACCAACTATCTGCCGGTGCTGCTAATGAATTTGATTATGATGGCGACCCTCATGGTTATCAGTGCCCTATAGGTGCGCATATTCGACGTTCAAACCCTAGAACCGGCGATTTTCCTGCGGACGTTCAAGGCTTTTTTAGTCGCTTAGTACGTATCTTAGGATTTGGTAGAAAATATCCAGGAGATGATCTCGTTGCGTCCACTCGATTTCATCGATTGTTAAGGCGCGGCCGTCCCTACGGTGAGCCAATATCCCCGAGTGATGCTCTAAAATCAGGAGCCCTTAATTCTGAGCGCGGTTTGCAGTTTATCTGCTTGGCCGCGAATATTTCTCGGCAATTCGAATTTGTTCAGAATGCCTGGGCCATTGGCCCTAAATTTTCCGGCTTGCAAAATGAAGGGGATCCTCTGCTCGGACATCGACAGCCGCTAGGGAGCGGAGAGGCTACTGATCATTTTACCCAACCTAATGCCCAAGGTCCTACTCATTGCAGTAAAGGGCTACCACCGTTTATTACAGTCAGAGGGGGAGGCTACTTCTTTTTACCTGGGATAAGGGCGCTGAGGTACATTGCCGACGCCAATACCAGTAGCAGTGATTACACAGCCTCGGGTGGTGACTGAATATGGATATGCAAAAAAGTCGAGTAACGCGGCGATTACTGGATATTATCCATCGAGTTTTAGTGCTTGGGATGAATATCGAACGTCGATTCGAGCCATTTTTTAGGCCGACTCTGAATCGCCTTTTGCGAGAGCCCAGTGCTGATCTATTGCAATACCTAATCAATCGTAATCGTCCTGACATGGAGTTGGCGTTAGCTGAAGAGAAGGTTTTCCCTTGGGAAGAACAGGCTTTAGACGACATCATTGATTTGATGGCCGACCAGATGAGAGGGCATTTCAAACCGGGCTCCTACGAGCGTGGTGGTAACACTAAAACACACGGAATTGTGCGTGCTACCGTTACTGTACGTGAAGATCTACCAGAGCACTTACGTAAAGGGATTTTCGCTACGCAGCGAAGCTATCCGGCTTATATCCGTTATTCCGGCCCCGGTCCCGATGTACCGGCGGATATAAGGGATGTTGGCTTCTCCAGCATGGCCGTGAAAATCATGGATGTACCAGGTGGAAAATTGATGGAGGAAGAGCGATTTACCCAGGACATGATGGGGGTATGTACGCCTACTTTTGTCACACCGGATGTGCGTGAGAACGCCAAGCTACAGTACTGGAGTTTGGTGGATATGCCCATTTACTACTTTATCAATCCACTGGATTCACATGTTCTGGATTTCGCAATGCAGGCACTGTGGAATGAAACTCAGACGAACCCGGTTGGCCACCGTTATTACAGCTGTGTACCTTATTTGCTGGGCGAAGGGCAGGCGATGATGTATTCATTTGCTCCCAAGACAAAGGTGTATAGAGCGATCCCTGGGCTCCCATTTGGTAATCCTTCGTTCAATTATTTACGGGACAATATGGAAAAGACTCTTGCGGAAAAAGACGTGGAGTTTGACCTGCTGATTCAGGTTCAGACCGACCCTCATCGCATGCCTATCGAGAATGCGGCCATCCGTTGGCCCCAAAGGCTTTCCCCATTTATCCCCGCTGCAACTATTCATATACCCAAGCAGACATTTGACACTCAGGCCCAGTTTGATTTCGCCAAACAGCTGAAAATCAACCCATGGCATTGTCTTCCAGAGCATCGCCCTTTGGGGAATCAAAGCCGTGCACGTCGGCGCATGTACTATGAACTTTCAAAATTTCGTCAACAGATGAATCAAACCGCCCATAGGGAACCAGATGGCAGCGAGAAATTTTGATATGGGATGTTTATTTAACCGGTTTGAAGATATCAACTAGTTGGTGTTTTCTTTCAAGGATGGGCGCTATCTAACTGATGCGCTGTGAACTCTATTGGCTGAGGAGTGACGTTGCTTCCGTTAATCAATAACTTGAAGGTTATTGTATTGCCGTTCAGACGACCATGATAAACATTCTTTACTTGTCGGCTTGATTCGGGGCCGACGATCTCTTCGCGCAGTGTTATAAATTGAATGCTTGTATCCTTAACATTGCCTTCGATAATCGCTCGGTTATGTCGTAAGAATGTCGCCGAGCCGATGAGGTCGGCACCGTCTCCAGAAAAATAGAAAGTCTCCGTGAATTGTCGGTTCATCCAAGGATAAGAAACCTTGGAGGTCCATTGTCCATTAATGCTGGGCCGGGTTTCTAGTGAGACTAATGAGACAATGTTTTTAGCCGCATTGGTGAAGGCGGATAAGGCAATAACAATACTGCCCAGTAGAGTTAAAGCGGCTACGACCGGGTGCTTTTTTAGACGTGAATAGAACATATTCACTGGATTGTTTGGCTCGCTCATGGCCGCCTGATAATTCTTATATATCCGTAAGTTTAAGTATATACGCTGGGTTTTTTTCTGCTGATAGGAGTGGTTGACCATTGTTCATCTTCACGCCTGTAATCGTAGGTTCTTAGTCTTTGATTAGTCAGTGATTATCCGAGATAAGTAAAAGCCCTGTGTTTATTGCCAAGGGTTATGTCTGTTCGCTCCTATATGCCAATTCGATATAGAGCTTGGTCCCCCACTAATCCTAAACTTACTTTGAGGTTAGGCGCTGAATTGTTGCAGCTTTGCTCGTCTAGATAAGTCATCACAGATGTTGTTTATGGCAACCGGAAAGGGACTGAATGATGAAAACCGAATATTGTTTTGCATGGTGGAATCTTGAGAATCTTTTCGATGTAGAAAACGTGTCTTATCGACCTGATTGGATCAACACTAAAATACGCAGCGAACTGAAAGGCTGGGGGCCTGAGCAACTTAATTTGAAGCTAAAGCAGTTAGCTCAAGTGATTGTGGCAATGAACGACGGTCGAGGCCCCGACTTATTAGGCGTCTGCGAGGTCGAGTCGAGTCAGGTTTTGAAACGTTTAATATCGACATTACATCTGCCTAACCGTCAGTATGAGGTTGTACACGCGGACAATAACGATAAGCGCGGAATCGACGTGGCTTTTATTTATGATCGTACATTTTTTTCGGTAGAAACCGAGATCGACCCTGATACCGGTCAGTCTAACGACAACGTGTTCCATCATGTGATTCAAAAACGTAGTGCGACACGGGATATTGTGCAGGTTAATTTTAAGACCCAGCAGGGTAGAGACTTCATCGTAATCGGCAATCATTGGCCTTCCCGTTCTGGAGGGGAGTTACAAAGCGAGCCTTATCGGATGATGGCCGGTGAGACGCTGGCTTATTTTATGGACCGTATTAAGACGCTACGGGGAGAAATACCTGTCTTTGTGATGGGGGATTTTAATGACGAGCCTTTTAATCGCTCTATGACGAAATACGCACTGTCTATGAACAATCTTAAAAAGGTTAAATCTACCCGTGCTAAGAACCCCTATCTTTTTAATCTGATGTGGCCGTTGATGGATGGAAGCTTGGGTTCACATTCGTTCAATGGTATTTGGGGCATGTTAGATCAAATGCTGGTGAATCGCGCAGGCTTAGCTAGCCAGCAATTATTTACCGCACCCGGGAATGCTGAAATCATGGTCTTCCCTGGTATGGTAAAGGGAAACAAAGTTATCCGTCACGCCCGTCCCGCCCGTTCGAGCTATAACCCCAAGGGGTATTCAGACCACCTGCCGTTGCTGTTAACCGTTACAGAGAAGCACTGATCAAGCATTTTGACTGACGAAATGGGATGTCCGTTTTGTATTTTGGGTATATCACATACGCTCATAGAAACGATTTCGTACAAGGCGTTATTCTTCGTTGGATCGATTATGCTGAGCCACTGCTGCATAAAATGCATGCGCAGCATCGTCATCAACGGGTAGGGGCTAGGGCGAACACCCTTGGATACATCATTTGGACCCACTCCTAAGTAATCAGGCTGATTTGAATGATGCCGTGGCGACACCTCAGGCCGGTTTCACCGGAAGATATGGCGACGGTTTCAGTTTGGCTTCAGAAACCTGTAAAACGCATGGACGGGAGGCAGTTCTTTCGCTATTATGCCGCCTGAATTGAGAGCAGAAGAGCCCAAGCAGTCTTGTTTTTAAAAGTCGCTTTTTTTATTGGTGATTAGTAAATACTGTCAAGCCCTCTTAATAACAGGGTGGATCAAGCCCGGTTCCGCGCTCCAATTTGCTACAAGATCTAAGCTAGAGAAGTTCTACGGTGCGGGAATAGCTCAGTTGGTAGAGCACAACCTTGCCAAGGTTGGGGTCGCGAGTT
>JBALWH010000004.1:0-213864 GCA_036960175.1 Motiliproteus sp.
GAGCAGAGGATTGAAAATCCTCGTGTCGGTGGTTCGATTCCGCCTCCGGGCACCACGTACTTAAAGGCTTGCAACTAATTGCAGGCCTTTTTTGTATCCGGAGTGTGTCAAAATCGTGCCCTCTACGTGGCTCGCCGCCTGCTTCAAGTGATCCGCCGCCATATGTGCATACCGCAAGACCATCTCAAACGACGACCAACCGCCTAATTCCATCAACTCATTCAAACTCGTTCCGTTCTGCACGTGCCAGGATGCCCAAGTATGCCGCAAGTCATGCCAGCGGAAGTCGGATATACCCGCCCGTTTCAGTGCGCTGTACCACGCCTTAGTGGTCGTCCGATCCACCGGCTCACCTTGATAGGTAAAACAGTATTCCGGATGCTCACCTTGCTGCTGGATAAGGATCGATAAAGCATCCAGATTCAGCGGCACAGCGATAGCTTTGCGAGACTTGGATTGGTCGGCATGAATCCACGCCATTCCCTTTTCCAAGCTCACCTGGTCCCATCGGAGGTAGCTGACATTCCGTTGTCGCAGGCCGGTCGCCAATGAGAACACCGCCATCACCTTCAGGTGAGGGGGTAATTCCAGGAGTAACCGTTCCGCCTCCTTAGGTTTTAACCAACGCACACGTTTTTGTGGCTCTCGATACAGCCGAAAGCGCGGTACCTTATCGATCCAATCCCACTCATCCCGAGCCATTCGTAAAATAGCCCGCATCAGCGAAAAATATCGATTAGCCGTCGAAGGGCTGGATTCATCCCGTTTGATCCGACCAACCTCGTCAATCAGATCCCGGTCAATTTCATCCAGGTATCTATCCCGAAGAAACTGATCCAGCCATTTCAACTTGCCTACATCTTTTTGGTGATCCGCTTTTTCTTTCGTATCGGCAAGCCATCGCACGACGGCTTCCTGCCAGGTGCGCCGGGGTTTCTCCCCCAGTTGATAAATACGCCATGCCTCATGCCTGAGGCGGTCGTGGTATTCCTGCGCTAACTTCTTGTCTTCAGTCCCAGCAGAGCGGCGTATTCTTTGCCCGCCGGGCGACGTGAAGTTAACCCACCACGTGTTTCCGCGTTTATACAGTGCCATTGTGAAGTCTCCTCTTCACAACCACTTCGCGGCGCTTGCCCATGAACAGCATAGAGGGCGTTGAGATACGCCACAAGATCCTCTTCCAGAAACACCCAGCGTTTGCCCGGCTTGGCTGCTTTGATCTTGGCAGAACGCGCCAGAGAACCCAGAGCAGCGGTGGACATATGCAGAAACTGAGCAGCATCCTCCAATCCATAAGTAATCATTCATCATCGCGCCTCCCTGCCGCCGTTCTTGCCGCATAGCTGGCGTGACGGCTTTCCTTCGCCGCTCGGTTCGCATATTTAGTCCTTTTTTGCTCTACCTTCTCTCTGACATAGGTATTCAGGGTTTTACCGGTTCGTTGGGACATATCCCGATGATAGGCGTGAGCCTTCTCAAGATAGCAATCCAAGGCTTTATCAATCCGCTGTATCCCCTCACGAGCCATAAACGAGGTGATACTCCCTAAGCCATTCACAAACAACGAACGATCACAGGGAGACGAATCTTTACGAACCCGAAGAGCAGAGGCTCTAGGACCGTTATTAAACTCGGCTTTTAGAAATTGCTCCCATTCGGGATAAACCGGCCAACGCGTCGTATTGCTATCAGGCTGGGGGGCTTTGAGTTGTAACCACTGATGGACCGCATAAGCCCACAACCCATTGAGGCCTTCATTCATATCCTTAATGGTTCGGATACCCACTTCAGACAGAATTTCCCGGTTAAATTGAAACTCTAACCGCCATACCGGTGACTCCCCGTCCCATCCTTTCTCTTTCCAGAGTTCATAAAGATAGGTTTTTTGGGATTGCTGGATTTCCAAGGTCTTATCATAGAGCCGGCAGGAGATAGCCCCACCTTGGCCGAAGGTGAACCCTGAAAACTTCTTTTGGACGTAGTACCGGGAATGATTGCTGGCGCGAGTGACCCAGTGGTTATGTGGAATCGCTTCGAGATCCAAGTCAGTCACAAAGTCGACGCAAAGATCCACACGACTCACGGTGGGATGGATCACCTTCTCGGCGACAACGCTGATGATGTTGTTCAGGGCATCCATGGAATGATCAACACCACAAATCGTGAGCAAATGACTCGCGACCTGCACATAAGCTAATGGGACCTTTTCAGCCTTCATGCGGCTGATTTGGATTTGATACCAGTTATCGGTAATCAAAAAAGGAAAGCGGCCACGGCCTTTAGGCTGAACTGCGAAGGAATGATCAGCCAGGAACAGACAGGCATCAGCCTGATCAGATCCGTCCTGAGACTGAGCAAGAGCTTTTAATAATTCTAATTGGGTATCGTAGTTTTCGGTCAGCGCCCCAGCGTAACTCACGTACAAACTATCCACGCCTTGGCGCAATATTTTGAGTTCTGTGTAATTTGGGGGTGCTGTGTTACTAGGAGACGCACCTGTTGCCTGCGCCAGATTGCCACTTTCGCCAGAGGACATCGCAGGCTCACGCTGCGCGTAAGACTGCGACGCCACTCCGTTGTCAGAGGCTAGATTACTTTGGGTATCGGTTGAGTCGACCATGAGTGCTTACTCCTAAGCAGTTAAACATGGTCAGATTTTTATCTCAGAATGGAAGAATTGGGGTGAACCTCAAATGCATGTTTCAGGTTCCTACGAGTTGATTTCTCTTTTGAATCAACTTCCTAAAGGCTCTCAAAGAATAATCACTGTCATTAGTGTAAAGCTCTAATTCATGCTTCAAGAGATCTTCTAACTCCGTTGATGAAAAACTTTCGATCCCAACACCGTCAACTACGGCTTCAAGCATATACCTGAAATCATCATATTGAAGCTTAGGGCGCACAGGTTTCGTTCGAGTAATCGCTTTGGATAAGCGATTCATAAACGACTCATCGCCAACCATTTGAGCCATCGCTATCTGCTTAGCTATCGACGGACATGCAACAACCACACGATCAATCGTCACGGCTCGAAACAACGAATCAAGATCGCCTTGGCTTGCTTTTTCGACGAGAACAGAGAGCGGCTGACTGTATTGTTTGATGGAATTTATTTGCCCTAATAATCCCATTAATAAAGAAGTAACAACCTGCTTCTGCTCAACGTCAAAGTCTTCCGCCGGTATCGAGTCGGCGAGATCACTTTGAAAAAAGTCAAAGAAAGCTTGCTGCGGGTCAGGAGCGTTGGAAACCCGCTTCAATTCTTCCCCTAGCCCTAAAGAAAGAACGAAATATACCAAATTGTTCACAAAGGGCTGCTCATACCATTCAGCCCATGACGTTACCAGCTCATCAAGATTTGTGGTTTCAGAGGCGAGCTGTTCAAGGTCTTTGACCTCTTCATTCATTTCATGAAGAGATGCATACGCTTGCTTTGCTTGGCCTCGTGTTAGTTTTCCGAATTCCTTTTCGACCATAGCGAGTATTCTTTAGTCAAAACGACCATCATCCCTGCATAAATATCTAACTAGACAACAATGCAGCAAAACCCAGCCCTCTAGACTCATTGAAGCGACTCTAGAAATATTGCTCAAACTAAAGGCACTTTTATGAATAGTCACTATTCGCTGGAAATCCGCAATCAAAGTGACATCATCGCTTGCAGCCTCCCACGGAGGAATGTAAAACCTTCGAGAGTATTTATAATTAGTCAAATCCGACCGAGTTATTTTCGAACGCTCTAATGAACCAATATCGATAATCGGTGATATCTGCGTAAATGGGACATCTTCAATATTCCTTGTAAAATCACACGTATTACCAACGACTAACCAGTAGTCAATATCTTCTATGATTCCAGGATTTGCATCAGACCAGATTAGCGGTATGCCGCTAGAGAACGAAATAATATCACCCTGTTGGACCGTACCTAACGGCCCTACATTGTGATGATAAAACTTGCTTGAAAAGCACTTTGCCGAGGTTAAAGACCTAATCTGATCTTCAAGCTCTTTACTGTCGTAAACAACAGGCCAACGCTCGGTATGCAACATTCCGTGCCCCGGGCTATAGCCTTCTTGTCAAAGAGCTTACTTTTTTTACAGCAAAAGCAGCTTCTACTAGGCTGTCTACCTCTTCATCAACAACATGATCAATGGGCAAGACAGAAGCCGCTTGAATAAACCCAATTGATCGATTAGAAAGTCGACCTATATCATCTGTTTTTTGGGTCTTAGAAGTAGCTGTTTTAGTAGCAAAGAAGGAACGCCCTGGAGTAGCACCTCTCCACTGAATAATGGAAATCTTAGGCTTAGTTTCATTTGAGCAATCATTGCCCCATACAGATGAATAATCAAACGCTGCTGTACTCATAAAACTCCCTTTATCTCTTCATCCACTCAACTAGCTTAGGACCCGCCATATCTACAAACAGACAGTAAATATCTTGGATAAATTCCATAGACGTAGCATAAATATCGGCACCATCTACATTTTCTGTATATCTATCTAGATCAATTATGAACTCATCTGAATGTTCACTATGTTGTGATAGATTCAGTCCATATTGTAAATATAGTTGCCCAATTCCATCTTTTACATCTGACCGGACTTCAGTCCTTGTCGCTGTATTACATATATCTTCCAACTGCCTTGGCTGACTTACATATGACTCATCAACCAAATCCTTCCAATGAACCTTTTCCCCAAGGAACTCACTAATTTCCGAAAGATTGATTACGTTGATATAACGGACACCTATCCTTTGTAGGTCAAAATTTCCGTATACCCCTTCGAAAAAAATTTGCGCCTGAGTTAAAGCAATTGTTACCTGATTGCGATCCAAATGATCTTTAGTTGATATAAGAATACTTCGGTCGGTAAGGCTAACTTTCTGAGACTTATCTTTTTTAGAAAATGAGAAGACCTTTTTATCGTCTACCTGAACCGTCCCATTCTGAATTTCATCAACAGAAACGGTTCTTACAGACCCTTCTTCAAATACGGGAAAATCTTCCCGCATGAGGTCTTGGAACTTAGACAATTTCTCGCGGTTATCCGTAATAGACAATATTGGATGAAATCGAATTTCAATATTGGTCTCACGCAACGGATTTCTATTGAAGACCGTGTACTCGTGCCCCTGAAATATCCAAGTCATTGGATCACTTCGCCCATTTCCCAGTTAATCGACAACGCATTCTATAAGATTTGGAGCCACCATTACTAGTATAGAGCATGTATCGTACACAATAGTCATAATACAACTGATCCGCACCAGCAGTTCTAAGCCCACCCTCACCGGACGACCTTATCTATTACGCCGTGTAAGTATTGCGCCAGCACCTAAAGCACTGTAGCTAACTACAGCTGGATAAAGGCACACTAATTAAAAGACTAGCGCGGTAAGTGATTGAATTACATTGATCTACAAATTCTCAACAAAAACTGAAAATCCTCGTCTCGGCGAATAATCTAAGGGGATCTAGTTGCTGAAATAAATGTCACACACCAGTAAGATCATTATTCATATGATGCAGATGGTATATGGACACACTCTATGGAACAGACGCTCAAGCGTTCAACTGAACTTCATGGTGCCATTCTAAAGGTGCTGGAAGATGCTGTGCATGATGACTCTGAACGAGTATCTGCTTGCCTCACTATGAGTGATATTACTCTTGAGCATGCCTTCAGTTTACGAGCCCTATTTGAGGTCGGAGCCTTCACTTCAGGCGCAAGCCTACTTCGGGTTCAGTTTGAGTCTCTAACACGAGCTATGTGGTTGTTTTATGCCGCTCACGATAACCACTTATCTAAGCTTACAGCTCCTCTTAGCCTTGAAACAGAGCATTCAGCAGGGA
This sequence comes from Motiliproteus sp., assembly GCA_036960175.1. Taxonomy (GTDB): domain Bacteria; phylum Pseudomonadota; class Gammaproteobacteria; order Pseudomonadales; family Balneatricaceae; genus Motiliproteus. Next base: position 5,862 of record JBALWH010000004.1, read on the forward strand.
ACATTCCTTCTCTAACAAAGATGATTGAGAGTATTTCCAAAAAAGCTCCTCCTCTTGCTGGCCAGATGCTCACAGAATTCAAAGAAAATACTTGGAAAGCGATGAATTCATTCGTTCATTCAGGGATTCATCCGATGAACCGTGCTTCTGAAGGGTACCCTTTACACCTGCTCATCCAACTCATCCAGATGTCTAATGCGCTCTCTACGATGGTAGCAATGACAATGGCCGTTACCACTTATGATTCGCATACTGCGAATCAGATGAAGTCACTACAAGTTAGATTCAAAGATTGCCTACCTCCTCTGATCAGGTAGATACAAAGACGGAGAGCTGTGCCTCGATTGTGACAACACAAGAACAAGCATAATGATTTTGTTGGTGCTACTGACACAATTTAATAAGGACTAACGCCGTAAGTGATTGAATTATAATTATCTATGGGTTCTCAATAGAAATTGAAAATCCTCGTGTCGGTGGTTCGATTCCGCCTCCGGGCACCACGTACTTAAAGCCTCGTCACTCTTTAGCACAAAGAAACGGGGCTTTTTTGTATTCGGAGCCTGTCAAAATCGCGCCCTCTACTTGACTCGCCGCCTGCTTGGGTTTTAACCAACGCACACGTTTTTGTGGCTCTCGATACAGCCGCAGGAAGACGAGTCTTTACGAACCCGAAGAGCAGAGGCTCTAGGACCGTTATTAAACTCAACTTTTAGAAATTGCTTCCACTCGGGATAAACAATCCAACAAGCGTCAGGAACGGATAGTCGTAGAGGTTTGCCCAAGTACAAGACAGATAGGAAGCAAGCCCATCATATTCCGACATCCGTTGGAAATCTTCTTCCTGAGAGGTAAGTCGGCAGATTTGAGCGTAGACCTGCTTTACCTGAGGGTGGGAATATTTGCCAAATTCCTTTTCCACCTACCAACAAGGAAAGTAAAAAGAGCACATGCTACAACCGCCAGCGCATACAAAAAAATCTGAATCATTGCTAGCCCTACGGGCAATATTCAAACCCACATGAAACACCGACGGGCCGAGCTATAACTTATCTATAATGCGCTGCCGATGCTTAAGACTATATTTTGAATGTGCACCTTTGAGTATGAATATCGCCAAATGAAAGTTTTCCGGGTTTCTGAACGATTTCCTTATAGTACGAATGAAAAGTATCAGTTTCAAAACAGAGGTTTTTGTATAACCGTAGTGCTTTCTATAAAAATACAGAAACGAAATGTAAAATTCCTTTCTTATATCTAGAGAAGGTATCGTGCTGCCACCTCCAATATGCACGTTTTTGGCTTCTGGGACTAGATACGTCTTATAACCATTATTTGCAAGGCGTAATGCAATATCTTCTTCCTCGCAGTAAAGAAAAAATGTAGTGTCAAGCCCTCCAGCTTCATTAAATGCGGATGCTCTGACAAACATCTGACTGCCGCTCACAACATCCACCTGTATCGGTTCTGTATAAACCCCTTTTCGTTTGAAAAATCGTTTGCCGTAAGTCAAACGTAATACCCCTAGGCCGAGTATTTTTGTCTGAATAACTGGAAAGTAGTCAATGCAGGGCTGGTGTTCGCCACGCTCATTAAAAAGCTGAGGTGAACACAAGGCAACATCAGAATTTTTTTCGCAAAATTGGTAGAGGATATCCAGACAATCATTCTGTAACCGGCAATCATTATTCAGAAAAAAATAATATTTGGCTGAACTGAGCTGGATTCCTAGCATGTTTCCACCGGAAAAGCCGGTGTTAATTTTACTGCGAAATAACTGCAAAGATACCTTGTCAGTGAATTGACTAAGGCCGTCAACAAGGTCTTTGTAATTATCCGATTGTGATGCATTGTCGACGATAACTATATTGTAGCTCAATGAGGTAGCCGACTGTCTTAATATAGATGCGACACACTCAATGGTTAACTGACTGGAATTGTAATTGATCAGTACAACTGTCATATCATATAGATGCGTATCCGGATTCATCTTTATCATATGCCGTGAGCCCTCGTGGATTGCCTTCGCCAGGGAATATTATCGTGGGCCATTATAAACGACTTTGATGGCTATGTTCTCGAAAAATGTTGAACGTATCCTATACTTTAGAAACCTTAGCCGAGCTATCGGAGGTTTCCGATGAAACACGAAGAATTTGTTCAGCTGAGTGCGGCCATCAATGCTCTCAGCCCCAGTCAACGACACCAGCTTCTAACCAAGCTTCAGCACCCTGGGGCTATTCCCGACATCATCGAACAACTCTAACAAAATCTGCAATCTAATCTCCGGTGCCCCAAATGTGCCCACGAGCAGATCCATCGCTGGGGCACTTTTAAAGGGGTGCAACGTTATCGCTGCTGCGGGCACCACGTACTTAAAGCCTCGTCACTCTTTAGCACAAAGAAACGGGGCTTTTTTGTATCTGCGCATTGCTAGCCCATCCGCTGCTGATTCGGTTAAGTCCAGAGACCCGAACCTCTTCCACTCGCTGCCTTACAACAGCTAAATCATATCCGTAAAGCGCTAAATCGATCGGGCCAAAGCCGACGAAGTAGATTAATTAGTGCGTTGCCAATAAATTATTGCCCTGAATAAAAGGTTTCTGCAATCATGGTCGCTCCCCGTTGCTATGCACTAGCAATATCAGGGGGCTTTACGAAATAGCTTAAATACCTAAGAGAAAGATATGGAACAGCTGAAAATCAGCGTTATCGTCGCGGTATATAAAGATATCGAAGCTCTAAGGCTGATCGTTGAGGCGATGAAAAAACAGTCTTACCAGAATGTTGATGGTTGTGGCTGAAGATAATAACGCTGAGGATATGAGGCAGTTTATTGCTTCGGTCGAAGGCCTGGAGGTACGCCACACCCGCCAGGAAGACAATGGCATTCAAAAAGCGCGCTCGATGAATAATGCCATTCTGGAAAGCAGTGGCGATTATCTCGTTTTTATTGACGGTGATTGAGTGCCTTACAGCAACTTCGTTGAAGGTCATATGAAACTGGCAGAAGAAGGTACCGTGCTGGCTGGGCGTCGGGTAAATCTGGGGCCAAAATACAGCGCCCGTCTCCGTGCTGGGGAAATGTCTGCCCAAACCCTGGAAAAAAGCTACCTGTGGCGCTTACCGCTGATCATCAAGGATTGTGAAGAAAGCCACAGCGAAGCAGGAATTTCTCTGGATTCAAACGGCTATATCTTTAACCGCTTCGTGAAACACAAGTCACCCAGCATTGTGGGCTGTAATTACTCCTGCTTCAGGGACGCCATGATTGAACTGAATGGCTATGACGAGAGTTACGGGCAAACATCACTGGCCGACGATACGGATCTAGAATGGCGCTTCCGGAGCGCCGGATTCAAGGTTAAGTCCTGTAAATATGCCGCCAATATGTTCCATCTTTTTCATGGCCGCAGCCATCGCGACATTGATTCCACAAAAGAAACGGAAATCATGCTGGTCCGTAAGGAAGATAAACTGTATCGGTGTGAGGCAGGGCTGAGCACTCATTAATAAAAATCATTCTCTGTTACGCTAGCCGAAGATAATCTGTGCCCCATAGGCAAGGGAGTTATTCGATATCGGCCTACGCTGCCTAACAGTCAAGTCCCGCATTCCAGGCCACTTTTTGGTGCAGCATACTCGCTATAACCGCGCATTCTAGTGACCCTATTACGTCCTTTTTCTTTAGACTCATAGAGAGCATTATCTGCCGCTACCAATAATGTATCTTCCGTCATATCTTCGTGAAATTCGGCAATACCAAAGCTGCAGCTAACTTTGCCGCCATAGGGATAGATATGTTCAGCAATCACAGTTCGCAGCTTTTCTGCTTCCAGCGCAGCGCAGCCAATATCTTGTTCGGGCAGTATGACCATAAATTCGTCGCCACCCCAGCGACCGAAAAAGTCTGCTTTACGGATATTTACCGATACCTCTCGAGCAATATCCATCAACACTTCGTCACCAGCAATATGACCATAAGTATCGTTTACGTGCTTAAAGTTATCAATATCGAAGAAGATAATGGATAACTTGCGCTGATAACGGGCCGCGATGCGAATCTGATCATCAAGTTTGCCACTCAGGGAGTGCCGATTGCTGACCCCGGTCAACTGGTCACAGGAAGCCAGCTGCTGCAGACGACGGTTGTAGCCGCTGATCACGTAATATCGGTAGCCTAGAAAAATGATAATCAGACTGATTGCACCGACAATCATCCAATACGACTGTCGGTCAAAGACCTCAACCTCCTGAGCCACAACCCAGCGATTACGGATTGCCTGATGATCTAAAGAGGACAAATTTGATATTCCCTGATTGAGAATATCAATCAACAAGGAGTCATCGGCACGCGCAACAACACTGATATCCCAGTTATCATTAAGACGGCTGCTGCTGATGATACCGCTAAGATTCAGTTTGCCCAAATGATGATGAATACTGGCTTTATTGGCGACTAAAGCGGCGACGTTTCCCTTCGCAACTAAATGTAAACCCTCTGCCACTACGGGCACCTCAATAAGAGATGCATGGGGATATCGATGCTTAATAATTTCAGCAAATGCAGACCCGGAGATAACCGCGTAGGGGCCAGCAGACAAATCAAACTCAACATTTGAGTCTCGTACAGCCAGAGACATGGGAAGACTTAAATAAGGTTTTGAGTATTTGAATTTATCAGCCCACGAGTTGGTCTGCATAGCACCCGCCAGCAACTGACACTGACCGCGCTCTAGGGCATCCAAACTGTGAGCCAGAGAGGCCGTTTGCATTAACTCAAGCTGGATATCCAGCTTCTTTGCCAAGATCCTCATGTAACCGGAAACCACACCCTGATGCTGCCCATCCACAACACCATCGTAAGGCATACCACTGGGGTTAACGCATAGTTTGAAGTTGCGATTATTCCACAGGTAGTGCATCTGAGTCTGGGTAAGCTGTATTCCTGAGTCGAGTCTTGGGGGGGTATAAACGAAACCGTCCAGGTTAAAAGCTTTATCCAGTGCCCCGGTAATCAGATAGATATTGGCCATCTGATGAAAGCGGTTAGCTGATATTTCTCCAAACTGCTCGACACCGGCATAGGCTAATTCCTTAAGAGCCTGACCCTCATAGACCAAGGCATCTAAACTGCGTGACTGGGTATTATATTGTCGATGGATCAACTCCGCTGTTTCTTCTATATGACTAAACGCATACTCCCAACCGCGCAAAGACGCATGGAGAAATGCGTTAACTTTGGCAGGTTCTTTCAGCAGATACTCTTGCGAGGTAAAGAGAATATCTGAATACATATCAAAGCCGTAATCCCGGGGATGGATCACCTTGTACTCAACACCACGAGCCTGCAATTGGAAGGGTTCATTAGAAAGGTAAGCACCATAAGCGTCGGTGCGGTTTTCAATCAGATCTTCAAGTTGAAAGCTATGGGGTTGGCGTACAAAGGAATCCGCCATTACTCCTGCTCTCAGCAGCATCGCCAGCACCTCAGCCACTTGCTCAGCATCATCTGTCATCATCACGCGGCGGCCGCGAAGATCTTCTGGGCTAGATATGCCACTGGATTTCTTAGTGAGTAACATCAAGGGGGATTGCTGGAAGGCCGCCATCAAGGCGATGATCGGAGCGCCTTTTGCCCGATCCACAATCAACGAGGAACGCCCTACTGCAAAGGTGCTTTCGCCCCTTAGCACGTCCCCGACAAGGTCTGTTTGATTAGAAAATTCGCGGATATCAACATCCAGGCCCTGACCTTTGTAGAAACCCTTTTCTTTGGCAACGTAATAACCGGCGAACTGGAATTGGTTCTTCCATAACAGCTGCAATGAAACCTCATCGCCATTGGCAGTCGCCGGGGATGAGGCAAGTAAAGCGAGAGCAAGCACAGCAATGTAATTTAACTTCATACCTGAAGATTCTCTGATAAACGCAACTGCTTCTGAAAGGCAGCTCAAAGAACAGCCATCATCGGCAGCGACAGATAAGCCACAGGACTTTGTATTTCTGGCTCCAAATTGGTTCTATGGAGAAAGCAGAAATGAGCAAAATCAGGCAATTAAATATCGAATCAACGAGAAGTATAGTGGAGGAAATAGGCTCCGACATGAGCAACGGCGCTAATGGGCTGTTTTTTGTTGCCATTAGTGAGAAGCACTACGCTAGCACTTCGTAGGCTTGCCGAATGCTGATGAATACTTTTGCATCACCTCCGCGGTCAGGATGATGCTGAAACGCTAACTTACGGTATTGCCGAGAAATATCCCGGTCAGTGGCATCAACCTGGAGCTGCAGCGTTTGTAAAGCTTCCGACCGGGCCTGACCATTATGATACTGAACCCAAAAAGTTCGCAGCAGCTGCTCAACCCCGGACGCATCCATATCGAAAAGATTGTCCCACTGCAGATAATACTCCCGTAGCTCGGGACTATCCGCCTCCCCCAAGGCCCTTCCTTGAGCGGCGACAGTCGACCTGTCCAGCAACTGAATGTGCAACGCAGATATAACCAGCCAGCGACCCTCCAGCAGACGGCCAGGCGTGCAAAGCTGCTGAATTTGATAGAGGCTATTCATCACTAAAAAATGCTTTTGGAATAACAACAACTCTCCAGTCCCATCCAGCTCCTTAATCAGTGGATGCGCTTCGAGTTCTTGCAACAACTGATATTCACTGAGCCCCTCAGAGTGTCTGTTCAATTGTTTAAGAATACTGTCAGTAAGGGGGTTATTCATGCCGGTGCCAGTGTTAATCAATTTCGAGCAAGGTCACATAGTCTACAGTTAGTTGTAGATCCTAAGAAGAACCCTGTTTTTTATCCCGCTGCGCTGAGATAGCAGAGCCTTATAACGTAGGTACATCATGACCCATGTCCAGTATATCGGACCCAACACTTTACCCCTGGAAGGTTTGGAGCAGTCTCTACCCTCGAACTGCCAGCTAAGCGCTGTCGATTCACTGCCAACCGATATTTTATCAGCAGACTTGATTTTATTGAATTACAGCAATTTTCAGCACTATGGCAAAGACCATTGCGAGCGCTACATCCAGCAAAGTATTGCGGCAGGCGTTCCGGTATTAATGGTCTGGCCCGAGGGCCAGGATTATGCCCAATTTGCCTTAGCATCAGGTTGTGCTGACTACCTACGCCCTCCCTTTCACCCAGCCGTCGTGCGCAGTAAAATCCGCACCCATCTGATGTTGGCTTATACACTTAGGGATCATTCTTTCGATTCAGAATTAGGCGGCGACCAGCAACAGGAATTATCGGTTGCTCAGGATGCCGCTATTCTGTGTCTGGCGGCGATGGCCAGAGTCAAGGATCACTCCACTGGAAATCATATCCTACGCACCCAGAACTACGTTAAGGCGCTGGCGGAGCATCTACGCCATCACCCCCGTTTCAAGGCGGAGCTCGATAGTGACGAGGGTATCGACTTGCTCTATAAAACCGCAGCCCTGCACGATATCGGCAAGGTGGTGATTCCTGATGCGATCCTACAAAAGGAGGGTAAGCTAACGGCTGAAGAATACGAAATCATGCAACAACACCCGCGTTTTGGCTACGAAGCCGTACGCACTGCCGAGGAGCTACTACACAACCGGTTGGGGCCCGGCGCCGAAAGATTCCTCAAAATCGCCCAACAGCTCACCCTCAGTCATCACGAACATTGGGATGGCAGTGGTTATCCCCAAGGCTTACAGCAAGAGCAAATACCTGTAGTTGCGCGCTTGATGGCGGTCGCTGATGTTTATGATGCGGTGGTTTCCCGGCGCCCGTATAAAGACGCTTGCCCTCACTCCAAAGCCGCCGCCTTATTAATTGAAGGCCGTGGCAGCCACTTTGATCCGGCTGTTATCGATGCCTTTATCGAACTCGAAGACACCTTTAAAAGCATTTCAACACTGCTGGAAAGCCATTACCCGTCGTTGTCCGCCCTTAACTTTGGAGACATTAGCAAAACATAACTGTCCGCTGATAGTCATCGGCGGCTAATACCTGACACTCAAATAGACAATATAAGACCAGAATAGAATTGACCCCTTACCGGTAAAGGATATAAATTGACCAGCCGTAGCCGCGTTAACGGCAACAGCAATCTTGTCAATGGTTCAATGCAGGGCCCAGAATGAATTTAGACATCAATCAACTCCGTGAATACATGACGCCATTGCAAGAATGGCAAGACAGCCACGAAAATGCGGTCTCCAAACTTTTCAAATTACAGCAGTATTATGTCAATGACGTGATGGGCGCTAGCTTTGATCAGTTTAAATCCCTATCCAAATGCGCAGATACAGAGCAGGCGATGAAATTGAATTTCTATTTCTGCAAAGGCCTGGAGGCTCACGCTAATTATCTATCCAATGAGACCCTGGCAACCCTCAACGAAGCCCATTATGCATCGTTAAAAACCTGGGACGAGGCCTCCGACAAGCTTGCAAACTCTCTCGACGAACTACTGGCTAAAAACATTCCTGCTTTGAGCACGAATGACTGATAACACCCAAAAACCACAACCACCGGCTGCCAATGAATGCTGTGGCGGGGGTAGTTGCTGCCCCTGTGTGTGGGACCGGTACTACGATCAACTCAATACATGGCAACAACAGCAAGGTATCGAGCCAACACCCAAGCAGCTAGAACAACTACAAACGGACGATGGTGGCGATTTTTTCCGCTGATGCACCCATGAGATATAAGCAACAGACGCTATCAAGATAACCCTCCCGATACTGTTACCGCCAATTCCCCATCAAACTGACATTAATTCCTTCTAATTTAGTCGACTGTTTGTTGAGTGATCACTCCTCAACTATACTCAAATTCAGCGACAGGGAGGGGGTAATAATGGCGTTGATACGTCCGCTGTACCTGATAGGCATCGGTTTTAGCATTGCTGCTGCAGTTGCTTTTTCCTATACTTTACAAAACGATATCAAACCTCTCGCTGTCAGTATCTCTGTATCCCGCACCCCACTTTCAAGCCCGTTCTACATTGCTGAACATCAAGGTTTTTTTAAGCAAGCTGGGGTCGACATTGAGCTGATTGAAGTTCTCGGCGGCCACCTCAGTTTTAATGCCATGGCAAAGGGCAGCAGTGACCTCGCCACCTGCTCAGACACGGTGATCATGTTCAACAGCTTCAAACGCAGCGACTTTTCGGTCCTAACCACCTTCGTACAATCAGACAATGACATCAAAATCATCGGCAAACGCAAAAGTGGCAACCTCACTGCTGCTGCGTTAAAACACCAAAAAATAGCAGTCGCTAAAGGCAGCGCCAGTGAATTCTTTGCTCAGACCTACTTGATGATCGAAGGAATCGATTCCGCGTCAGTCACGACCATTAATATCGCTCCTGAGCATATGCTGCAGGAACTACAACAGGAGCAGGTAGCCGCTATTTCAGTGTGGGAACCCTTTGCTTTTAAGGCCATGGAGCAGTTACAGGACGACGCCCTGATCTACCCCAGCAAAGGGCTGTATAACCTGACCTTTAATCTAGTGGCTAAACGCAGTTACATCCAACAGAACACCGAGCAAATAAGGCGTGTACTGCAAGCCTTGGAAATGGCTATTCAGTTTATCACCGAGAATCCTGCTGCAAGTAAAGCGATCATTAAGACTCAGCTATCCCTTGATGATGTTTTTATAGACTGGATCTGGCCGGATTACCTATTCAAGCTGTCCCTCAACCAAACACTATTATCCACCTTAGAAAGCGAAGCCCGGTGGGCCATAGAAAACGACCTCGTTGAGACTCAAGAAGTCCCTGATTATCGGCAATATATCGATTCTGCTCCACTGGTAGCACTGGAACCCTGGGCCTCTACACTATGAAAAATCTACAGATAGACATTAAGAGCCTGAGATGAAATTCAGCAACCGCCTGGTCTTACTAGCAAGCTTCTCCCTGGCACTCGCGCTGGCAATATGGTGGGCCATGAACTGGAGCGAAGATAAACAACGATCCCATATGCAACGTGCTGACACTATCATCCGCATACTGCTAGAAATTAATGCCTTGCATAATTATTCCGTTGCCTATCAGGATTACCGGGACCGCTTAACCATCGACCAATGGCTCGACAAACAACGTCAGATTGAACCGCTGCTGCACAGTTTGAATACCGTCGACAATACCCAAAAAACGTTAGTACGAAGCATCAGATCCCTGAACCACAGCGCTTTTCTGATTTTCAAACGACTGATCGCTAGCAACAACAACGACTCAGAGCTTACTAACGGCCAGAGCAGTGCTAATAACGAATTGTTTAATCGCCTAAAAGCGGCATTGCAGACAATGACTGAAGATGGCTTCCGGCTTTCTCATTACTCTCAAACCAAGAGCCGTGAGCTGACAGACAATAGCTTATTACTAATTAAACTACTGTTAACTGCCCTGGCTATCACCCTGACGCTATCGGCAATCCGCCTGGCGATGATTTTCCGCAGGCGGATTCAAGAGCTAAATAGCGGAATTGAGCAGGTATCAAACCATGATTATGATGTTGAACTGCAAGAAGGCCCTGACGAACTGGGCCTCCTCGCCAGTCACTTCAATCAGATGTCCGCTAAGCTCCAGGCCCACGTAATCAAACGCGACGAACTGGAACAAGAAGTGGCGCGCCAGACCGATACTCTGGAACAACAAAAAGAAAACCTTAAACATCAGGCTGAACACGATGCCCTGACTCATCTCCCTAACCGCGTACTGTTCTTAGAATCCCTGCAAAACGCCATCGAACGCTCAAAACGAGCAGAAACTCGGGTGGCGATGTTATTTGTCGATTTAGATGATTTTAAGCAGATCAACGATACCCTCGGCCACCAGGTAGGTGACTGGGTGTTAAAAGAAGTCACCGAGCGTTTCAAAAGCGTCATGCGCAGCAATGATTTGATCGCCCGCCTGGGAGGTGATGAATTTACCGTGATTCAGGAACCACTGCAGGATATAAATGACGCATCAATATTGGCCCGCAAGCTGCTCGAGAGCTTAATTTCGCCATTGAACTATGAAGATCACCAGTTTCATCTTCACGCCAGCATCGGCATCAGCCTGCACCCAGACAACGGCGGGGATGCCATCACCTTAATGCGCAATGCTGATATCGCCATGTATAAAGCCAAAGACACGGGCGGCGGACGCTTTCAATTCTACAGTGAAGCGATGACCCAGGAAGCACGGCAACGCCTTGAATTAGAATCTGATATTCGCCGGGGGCTTGAACATCACGAGTTTAAAGTCTATTACCAGGGTCAATATACCCTGCACAGTAACCAGCTAACCGGCGCCGAAGCGCTGGTGCGCTGGCACCACCCCCATAAGGGTGTGCTACTCCCGGAAGCCTTTATCCCTTTAGCCGAAGAGACCGGCTTGATTGTTCAGATTGGTCAACAAGTCTTATTGCAGGCCTGCCAGCAAGCTCAGCTATGGCGTGATCAGGGTCTTAATTTGGGAACCTTGGCAGTTAATATTTCCGGTAAACAAATCTACAGCGAAAGCTTGGTGGGCAGCGTCGATAAAGCCATGGCGGAAACCGGCTGGCCCGCCAGCAAACTGGAACTCGAGGTCAAGGAAAGCTTTATCATGGGCCACAGCAAGCAAACACTTAATGTCCTCAAACAGCTCCGCGCCTTGAACCTGACCCTTTCTATCGACGACTTCGGTACCGGTTATTCGTCGCTGGCTTATCTTAAGAAACTACCCATCAATAAATTAAAGATTGATCAAAGCTTTGTGCACAATATTGATCATGACCTGGATGACCAAGCCATTATCAAAGCCATCATTGCGCTGGGTAAGAGTCTGGGTTTGACGGTGATTGCCGAAGGCGTGGAAAGCCCGGAACAGGCATTGTTTCTAAAGCAGCAGGGTTGCACCGAAGCTCAGGGCTTCCTCTATGGCCGGCCGATGGATACAGAAAATTTTGCCACTCAGATGATCAGTCAATTACAAACGTCGCAGCTAAAAAGCCTCTGATATGACAAACGCTTAGCGTTCCTACACAGGGTTCGATAAACCGTTAACCACCCGATTACGCCCACCTTCTTTGGCGCGATAAAGAGCGCGATCGGCCCGTTCAATAAGGTCGTTCAATAATTCGCCTTGATGACGCATGGCGGTCCCCAGGCTCACCGTAACAGGCCCGTGTTCCTCTAGACCTTCAACTTCCAGGTTCTCAACCGCCATGCGCAAGCGCTCTGCCAACAGACTGACCTGAGGTGCGCTTTTCCCTGCCGTAAACACAATGATCTCTTCGCCGCCAAAACGTACCGCCAAATCACTATCACGTATCGAGCTGATAATTTTCTGCCCCACCTGCCTAAGCACTTCGTCGCCGCGACTATGACCGTAGCGATCATTGACCGATTTAAAGTGATCAATATCCATCATCACCGCTGAGACCTGATAACCTTTTTCTCGATCTTGGATTTCACACAGTCGTTGCACTACATCCTTCATATAGAGACGTGTAAACAAACCGGTCAGCGAATCTTTTACTGATTGCTCATAGATCTTCTGCCGCTCCATATCCATTACTCGGTACATGACTTCCCGGTCTACGGCTACCTGCAATGGCATGATTAGCTGTTGAATAACCTGATCTAAATCGCCACTGATGGTAATCGCAGATGTAAGGTGAAGAATGGCCAATGCCCGGGCCGTACCCTTGTCCGGAGAAAACAGTGGCACATAAAGGCTCGCTCCGTTTTCGCGCTCGATCAAACAATAATCATCACTATTACATTCAAAATCCCCTAATTGCTTCCAATGTTGTCTATCTGACCCCAACACCTTGGAAATATGCGTATCAGGCTTGACCTTAACGCCGCGGTAACGAGTATTGGGAGATAAATGTAATACTTTGTCATCTTCAAACAGGGCGTAGAACTCTAAGGATACGATAGGCAGGTTGTGGCGGATAATTTCCTTCAATCGGTTAGCAATATCCTTAAAGTCGCGCGACAGCATCATGGTCTCTGTTATCTGCCTAAGCGTTTGATTTAACTTACTTAAATTTTTTATATCGGTATCGCCATGAGATAACAGATAGATGCCGCATTCGAGATTTTTCAACCGCCCGATCATAGGTTCGATCAGCCACTTAGGTATCAATGATCCGTGTTGCGGGGCAATCAACTGAGCGGGTAATCGTTCAATGACCGCCATTGCATAATTAAGCACCTCCCGGCTGGGCATGTAGTGCTCATGAAAAGGCCGCATACATTCAAAGTAGCTCTCGCTGCTGGCCACCAGCTGAAAGTCTTCGCTCATACCACCAAACAGATCACTAGAGAAAAGCACCTGCGTTTCCAGATCGAAGGTGCAGATTGCACCAGGAAAATGAGCATAGGGCGTCAACACGAAGCTCAACGTGCGATCCTGTAACTGCAACTTCCAATCATGCTCATCCACTAGCCAGAAAGGCATTTTAAGATCGTAATGTTTTAACAACATATGGGTGCGCCAATGGGTCACCAACAACGCATCGCTACGAGTGATCATGGCATCAATAAAAGGCATCGCGGCGACAATGTCAGGATCCTGATGCTGACAGATAAAATAGCGGATAGAACTGAAAGGTATAATTTGTTCGATTTTTGCCAGTGTGTGCTCAAACGTCAGCATCGATCCGGGATCAATCAGCACAGACTGATCCCCCTGTTCAATCAGGTAGCAGTGACACTGAAATACGTCATCCTTGAGATAGTGTCCTACCCACCAGACACGGTCGGCAATTCCGATCGGTTTATCCGCTGAGGGATTGTCCGGTAGATCTTTAATGCGATTTACCATAGTACTTGTACACTATAAATGAGGCATGACCCCGACATTGGTACTATATAGACGGGCACAAATACATAGTAGCCTAGCCCCGCGAATACCCCCTAAAAAAGAAGGCCTTGAAGGAAAACTCTGGACTATAGTTATCAATGGTTAGCCCATAATTCCATTATTGAATAACCGACTTTTTTAATTAACACCCGCTGCCGAGTCTAATCAACGGATTGGACGGAGACGTAGTTAATGCGCGAATACGATCATCCCCTGCAACGCATCGGCATCCAGATGTTGCTATTTGTTCTCGGCCTGCTGGTTATCACCTGGCCCATCGTCGCTCAATCCTCCCCTTGGAGTCTTGGCAGTCTGCTTGGCTATTTGTTCAGTATCTGGGCATGCGTGGTGGTGCTGCTCTTTCTGATCAGTCGTGTCCGCTACCAAGGCAGTGAACAAGAGTCCGATAAGACTAACGAAAGCGATACCAACACGGCTGCAATCCAACCATCTGATATCGAGAGCGATTCTTAATGTTCGAACCGCTATGGATATTAGCCGTACTACTTGGCTACATGGGCATGCTATTTGTACTAGCCCAATGGGCCAGCAAGCGCGCGGCAGCAAAGGGCTATAAACACAGCCCTTTGATCTACAGCCTGTCCATCGGCGTCTTTTGCACCTCCTGGACCTTCTACGGCAGCGTCGGGTCTGCTGCCAACAATGGGATTCTCTTCCTCAGCATTTATTTCGGCCCCACTTTGGTCATGCTGTTTGCCGGCACACTGCTACGCAAAATGGTCAGAGTTAAAAGTCGCCATCACGTCACTAGTATTGCTGACTTAATATCCTCCCGTTACAACAAGTCACAACTGCTGGCCGCCATGGTCACCCTGGTCTGTCTGTTCGGCATCCTGCCTTATATCGCCCTGCAGCTGAAAGCGATCACCTCAACCTTTAGCCTCTTAGCGGGGAATAGTAACGGCAATAGCCTGCCCTTTAGCATTGATGTTGAACTGGTGACCGTGGTGCTAATGGTCATTTTCACTATCCTCTTCGGTGTCCGTCATTTGGACCCCACCGAACGCCATCAGGGCATGATGTATGCGTTGGCCGCCGAAAGTGTGGTGAAGCTATTCGCCTTTGTCGCCGCAGGCTTGTTCGTCACCTTTGGTCTGTTTGACGGTTTTGGTGACCTGCTCAACCAGGCAGAAGCTCTGGCAGCGACAAGGCCTGCCTTGAACAAAGTCAATCAGTTACCTTCGCTCGTTAACTGGCTGACGCTGACGCTGCTGGCCATGTCCGCATTTCTATTTTTGCCGCGACAATTCCATGTGGCGGTGGTGGAAAACGCTAGCGAAGAACATATAAAAAGCTCCCAATGGATGTTGCCCGGCTACCTGCTGCTGATAAATATTTTCGTATTGCCGATAGCCCTGGCCGGTATGATCCTCGGCCACGCGCCGAATGAGGCAGATACCTTCGTGCTGTTACTGCCCCTGCAAGCCAATCAACAACTGCTGTCACTATTGGTATTTATTGGGGGGTTTTCCGCCTCGACCGGCATGATTCTGGTCAGCGCCATGACTCTGTCCACCATGATCACCAACCACTTGATTCTGCCCTTCATCGAAGCCGTCAGATTACTACAACCGTTACGGACCAAGTTGTTGCAACTGCGCTGGTTATCGGTGGCCCTGTTTATCTTCTCCGGTTACCTGTTTAATCGCAGCCTTGGCGACACTTTCATGCTGGTGAATATGGGGCTGATATCCTTCGCCGCAATACTCCAGTTTGCCCCCATCATTGTGGGTGGGCTGTTCTGGAAAAACGCTAACCTAAAAGGGGCCATGGCTGGCCTTGCCGCCGGCTTTATCGGCTGGTTCTACACCCTGCTGTTACCGGCATTTGTCAAGAGTGGCTGGTGGAGTGATCATTTACTGGATGTTGGCCCTTGGGGTATTGCTGCCTTGAACCCGGAAGCTCTGTTCGGGCTTTCAGCACTAGACCCCCTGCCTCATGCCGTTTTCTGGAGCATGTTATTAAATAT
Organism: Motiliproteus sp.; assembly: GCA_036960175.1. GTDB lineage: Bacteria > Pseudomonadota > Gammaproteobacteria > Pseudomonadales > Balneatricaceae > Motiliproteus. The sequence continues at coordinate 21,694 of JBALWH010000004.1, forward strand.
CGCCGCCTTTGTAGCGGTGTCGCTGTCCAGCTCGACCAACAAGGAAGAAAAAGCGCTGGCGGCAGAATTTGTCGATATTCTAACGACGGCCAACCGAAGGCTGCCACAGATGGATCAGCACGGCTCTATCGACCTCGCCGAAAAGATCTCTCGGTTAGATCAATGCTTCGCTATTTATATGCCAATACAGCTATGTAAACGTTCGGTTCAGCAATGCCTTCAAGCCAGTGGTCTTGAAGGAAAAACCCACGTCAGCCTTCTGCAGGCGACCTACCTTCAGCAGGAAGCCGAGAGAACACTAGCCGGTGCCATCGGTGGCGCGACGGCTCACAGGGCCATTCAACGCAGTGGCATATTTAGTCAACAAGAACAAAAACAGCTCTCCACTGTATATTCAGAGCTGTTGGCGGAAATCCACCTGACCCCAGAAGAATTGCTAAGCAAAGTCGATTACTACCACGAGCGGGAGCAGCTCCTAGGCGACCATGCCCATCAGCAAGGACAGACCATCAAACGATTAGAGTCAGAAGTTATTCAACGAATCAGTGCGGAACAGGCGCTAAAAGAGCTGAACGAGAAGCTTGAACACCGGGTTGAACACCGCACCGCCGAACTCAACAGCAGCAACCTTAATCTGCGCACCACTCTGCAGCAGCTGCAGCAGGCGCAAAAACAGCTGGTTGAAGCCGACAAGATGGCAGCACTTGGTGGCTTAGTGGCCGGCATTGCCCATGAAATCAACACCCCCCTGGGGAATAGCCTGACTGCGGCAAGCCTGTTAAAAGAGGAATTCGCTCAGCTATTGGGCCGCTATCATGACAATTCCCTAAAACGGAGTGATCTTGATGATTTCGATATGGTTGCCAATGAGAGTCTCGATATCATCCTCAGGAACAGCACTCGCGCAGCGGAATTAATCCAAAGTTTTAAACAGGTTGCTGTTGACCAGACCAGCGACGAACGCCGCAGCTTCGGCCTCAAGAATTATGTCGATGAAGTGCTGTTTTCTCTTAAACCTCAGTTCAAGAACAGCGCCTACCAGATTAATGTAGAGGGTGAGGAATTTATAATTGATAGCTACCCCGGCGCCTTTTCTCAGATCATTACCAACCTGGTAATGAATTCATTGCAACATGGCTTTGCCGATAAACATAATGGCCACATTAATATTCAGCTGTCGGCGTCGGAAGACAACCTGCAGATAGACTATCGTGACGACGGCTGCGGCATGAGTAAAAAGCAGCTACGACGAATTTTTGACCCCTTCTTCACCACTCGCCGTGGTGAGGGTGGCTCGGGGTTAGGTGCTCATATCGTTTATAATTTGGTCACCCAGCGGCTGAAAGGCCAGATAAACTGCGACAGTGAACCTAACCATGGAATTCACTTCCAGATAACCGCCCCACTGAGAACCCCGGACACTGAAATACCTTCAGATAGCCCAGAAGACGATGTTCAAGATCCTCGTAATGGCGGCCACGATTTTAGCATCTGAAATCCCTCGGGTTGCCGCTAAACAAACGCCATAATCCCAAGGCTAGACGCAAATCACATCCTGGCTCCGGGGATTGATCAAAATTTCTTGCAATCAATAAAAAGACCGTGTTTAATACGCGCCACGTCAGAGATGACGGATTGCAGATGTGGCGGAATTGGTAGACGCGCTAGCTTCAGGTGCTAGTGTCCGATAGGACGTGGGAGTTCGAGTCTCCCCATCTGCACCACTTAAAAGAACACCCCCCTATTTTTGTTCAATCTACTCCTCGCCTGGAGTCCATAATTTCATCGTTGCCGTAACTATCGCTGTTGATGCAAGTTGCGTCACAGACATGCAGATGTGGCGGAATGGGGAGGCGCCTCGCTTCAGGTGCTAGTGTCCAATGGACGTGTGAGTTCGAGCCCTCCATCTGCACCCGACTTTACTCTTGTCACCCTTATTGCTCTCACGCCCTTCAATATATCACCGCACTTAACAAACGCTGTTGAATTCTGGCGACAACCAACTATTTTGTTATAACATTACATATATTCCTAACCCCCTAACTTTTTCAGGATCTGGTTATGCAGGACCCAAATCCGTGTCGCAGCGCCTTCAATCAGCATGACCACCAGAACTGCATTGATAGCGCCCTGGAAACCGCTAAGAAGCTGTGCCGACAGCGCAGCTCTCGACTGACTCCGGTCAGGCAGCGAGTACTGGAACTGATCTGGCAAAGCCATCACCCCCTTGGCGCCTACCAGATCCTCAGCCAACTCGGTGAAGAGGGCTTTAATTCAGCACCGCCGACGGTCTACCGGGCATTAGATTTTTTACTCGAGCATGGTTTAGTTCATCGCATCGCTTCGCTGAACGCCTTTATCGGCTGTGTCAGCCCAGAGCAATGCCATCATGGCTACTTCCTGATTTGCCGAAATTGCGGCTCAGCCCAAGAAATCAAAGCCCAGAACTTATCCAGTTTCTTACGTCAGAATGCAGAAGCTGCGGGTTTCAAAATAGAATCCGAAACCGTAGAACTGTCCGGACTCTGCCCCTTATGCCAGTCCTGAGTGAGCCGGAAATGAATATGCCCAACGCAAATCTCATCAGCCTCGACAACCTGAACCTTAGCTTCAGTGGCCGTCATGTTATTCAGCATGTCAGTTTCACCATTGAACAGAATCAGATCACCACACTGATCGGGCCAAATGGCTCCGGCAAGTCTACTCTGGTGAGAATATTACTTGGCCTGCAGCGACCCGATAGCGGCAACATCAGCCGCCCCAGCGACCTTCGTATCGGCTATATGCCACAGAAGCTCCATATTGAGCCCACCCTTCCCCTCACCGTTGAACGCTTTATGAAGCTAGCGGCGGCGGTGAAGCGCGCTGAAATATCTGCGGCGCTGGCCCAGGTCAGAGTTGAGCATCTGCTGAAAAGCCCGATGCAATCCTTATCAGGAGGCGAAACCCAGCGCGTTATGCTGGCTCGCGCGCTACTAAGAAAACCACAATTGCTGGTATTGGATGAGCCCGTGCAAGGGGTCGATGTCACCGGCCAGATCGAACTCTATGAAATGATTTCAAAGATCCGTGAACAATACGGCTGCGCGGTATTTATGGTTTCCCATGACCTACACCTAGTGATGGCTAGCACTGACAAGGTTATCTGCCTGAATCATCATATTTGCTGTTCAGGACATCCAGAAAAAGTCAGCAACGACCCATCCTTTACTGCCCTGTTCGGAGCCAAGGGAACTGCCAATCTGGCGGTCTATAACCATAACCATAACCATCAACATGACACCCACGGTGATGTCATTGTTGATCAGCCCTGCAAGGACCATGATCATCATGGCTGATTTCCTGATAAAAGCGCTACTCGGTGGCATAGGTGTCGCCTTGATCGCAGGTCCTCTGGGCTCCTTCGTGGTGTGGCGGCGTATGGCTTACTTTGGCGATACCCTGGCTCATTCAGCATTGCTGGGTATTGCCCTGGGAATACTGTTTGATATCAATCTCAATCTGGCCGTAGTGCTCTGCTGTGTGTTGCTGGCATTGGCCCTGGTATCCCTGCAGCGACGCAGAATCATCGCCACCGATACATTGCTGGGGATCATGGCCCATAGCTCCCTGTCATTGGGCTTAGTGGCCATCAGTTTTTTCCCCGATGTACGCATCGACCTGATGAGCTACCTGTTTGGTGATCTGCTGGCGATCAGCACCGAAGACCTGCTGTGGATCTACGGCGGCGGCATTCTGGTCATGGCGATATTAGCAAAACTCTGGAACTGGCTACTGGCCTTCAGCATCAATGAGGATCTCGCCCGCGTCGAGGGCGTACCGGTCAACTTGGTGCATCTGGCGCTGATGCTATTGGTGGGAATAGTGATCGCGGTGGCGATGAAAATCGTTGGCGTATTACTGATCACCTCGCTACTGATTATCCCAGCGGCTACCGCCCGTCGTGTATCCAGCACGCCGGAACAGATGGCTGCATTTGCCAGCCTGATTGGCTGTGTGTCCATCGTCAGCGGATTACTGGCCTCCTACCAGTGGGATACGCCCGCAGGCCCATCCGTAGTAGTCAGTGCCGCGCTACTCTTCTTGATCAGCCACAGCCTACCTGGCCGTCGCTAAGTTGCCGCTGGTGGCCGTTAAACAATGAGTGCGATAGACACCCGAGATATGCACCGCCAGGTATGGAAACTGGCCTGGCCAATGATCATCTCCAATATCAGCGTGCCCTTGTTGGGCCTGGTGGATACGGCGGTCATAGGCCATCTTCCCGACCCTCGCTACCTCGGTGCCGTCGCCATCGGCGCCAGTCTGTTCTCGATTTTATTCTGGGGATTTGGTTTCTTGCGCATGGGCACCACAGGGTTAACCGCGCAGGCCCTGGGGTCGGACAACCATCAAGCGCTGAAACTACTGTTAGCCCAGAGTCTGATACTGGCCGCAGCGATTGGGCTGCTTTTGATCCTGTTTCAACAACCCCTGATCAGTCTAGGATTGCGACTAATGGATCCCAGTCCAGCGGTGTTGGCCGAGGCCAGAATCTATTGCAATATTCGTATCTTCAGCGCTCCAGCAGTGCTGGCCAACTACGCCTTGCTGGGCTGGTTTCTGGGGCTGCAGAACAGCCGCATACCCTTAGCTCTACTGATTAGCGCCAACCTGATTAACATCTTACTCGACCTGCTATTTGTGCTGGGATTGGAGATGACCGTTGATGGTGTCGCCTGGGCATCGGTATGTGCAGACTATGGAGCCTTAACTCTGGGACTCTGGCTGACAGTCAATAAATTCAAAGAACTTCCTGCCAGGTTTGATTCTGCACCCCTACTGAATTGGCGTAACTATAGCGAGCTATTGCGAACTAACCGCTACCTGTTTGTACGCACCCTGACCTTATTGTTTACGTTCTGTTTCTTTACCGCCCAGAGCGCCAAACTGGGAGACCAGGCCTTGGCAGCTAATGCCGTTCTACTTAACTTCCTGCTACTGATCTCTCACAGCCTCGATGGTTTTGCCCATGCTATTGAAGCCCTGTGTGGCAAATTTCGAGGCGCCAAAGATGACCCGCGTTTTTATGCTGTCTGTCGCGCAGCAACCCTATGGTCACTGGCAACCGCACTGCTATTAACGCTGTTCTTCGTATTCTTTGGCCAGATGTTAATTCGACTGCTGACAGATATCCCCACGGTCATCAGTTACGCCGTTGAATATCTGCCTTGGTTAATACTGATGCCGTTGATTGGTGTCTGGAGTTATCTACTGGATGGTATTTTTATTGGTGCCAACTGGTTTCGACCCATGCAGAACTGCATGCTGTTATCGGTCCTGCTGATTTTTCTGCCCAGCTGGTACCTTAGCCAGCCTCTGGGAAATCATGGCCTCTGGCTATCCTTATCTCTGTTTCTGCTGGCCCGTGCAGCGACTGCTGGTGGGTATTTCTTCTTCCGGACAAGGCCGCGACAATAGCTTGATATTTGCTATCCGCAGAAATGCACTGAGCAAGCTCTTACATATAGATGTTCAGACAAATAGGTAGAGCCAGACTAATTGAAGCTCAGCGCGTTACTTCAGTATGACGAAAACAACTAACCACGTGATCATTAACCATGCCGGTAGCCTGCATAAAGGCATAGCATATGGTGGGACCAACAAAGCGGAATCCCGCCTTCTTCAGGGCCTTGCTCATCTGTTCCGAGGTCGGAGTGGTGGCAGGAACTTGTTCTAAGGTTTGCCACTGATTGTGTTGCGGACGGCCATCAACAAACTGCCAGATATAGGCATCAAAACTGCCGTATTTTTGTTGGATGTCCAGAAAAGCGCGGGCATTGCTAACAGAAGATTCGACTTTAAGGCGATTACGCACAATGGCCGGATCAGACAACAACCGGTCGATATCTGTCTGCGTGAAAGCGGCCACTAGCTGCGGATCAAAATGTTGATACAGGTGGCGATAGCCATCACGTTTATTAAGGATGGTTGACCAGCTAAGTCCTGCCTGAGCCCCTTCGAGAATCAGGAACTCAAACAGCCGCTGGTCATCATGCAGAGGCACGCCCCACTCATGATCATGGTAGCGCTGATAGGCAGCGCTACCCTCGGCCCAACTACAGCGCGAGATCATAATCCTTAGTAATAACCACTTGCCGAATAGCACTGGTGGCCTGCTCCACCATTGCCTGCAACAGTTCGCGATTCTGGACCATGCGCCCCTTTACCCGCAACCCCCAGATGGTCATCATCAGGTACTGCGACAATACCGGGATATCGGCTTCGGAACTGATCATTCCCCGCTTCTGCGCTCTTGATAAGGCATTGCGGAATTGCTCTTCGACACCATCGAAAATGCGTTGAATCTGAGCCTTCACCTCATCATCATGAGCCGCCGTCTCCAGCCAGGTATTGACCAAAAAACAGCCTTTGGCGTCTTCATCTTCGATGACTGCATCGATCAACGCATCAAAAAAGCCATTGATGGCCAACTCGATGTCATCCGTCTGCTGCAACGCCTTACGAGCACGATCAACGCTACGTCGACCGTAATACTCAAGAGAGGCCGTCAGTACCCCTCGCTTATTACCAAAGGCGTTATACAGACTACCCGGGTTTAGACCGGTGGTTTCTCCTAGGTCTGCGACAGAAGTGGCAAAATAGCCTTGCCGCCAAAACAGCGCGGTTATGTCTTCCATTAAATCTTGAGGTTTAAAGCTTGCTGGTCTACCCATTCTCCACTCCTAATTCCGGCCTGTTATGATTTTTTATTGGCCGGATTGGGGACGAACTTTATCACTTGTTCACTACTGCTGGCTAATTTTTGTTCAGGCTCTTTATTCACTCGGGTTTTCAATTCCTCAGGTTCTGCGGATCCATCCAAACGCATGGCATCGTCGTAGCCGCAATCAACACATTCTCGATATTCACGGACATCATCCCGCCAGGTTCTGAGGCGGTCCATTTCACCACATCGTGGGCAAACGGCACCGGCAATAAATCGTTTAACTGTCATTAGATAACCCTTCTTAAAGCTGAATACCGGAGTGACGCAACAACGCATCAACGCTAGGTTCGCGGCCCATAAAATCAATAAACAATTGCATCGGCTTAGCTGATCCGCCTTTCGACAAAATCGAATCGAGGAAGTCCTTACCGGTTGCGGTATTAAAAACCCCGTCCTGCTCAAAACGTGAAAATGCATCAGCGGACAACACTTCGGCCCACTTATAACTGTAATAACCGGCCGCATAACCGCCAGCAAATATATGTGAGAAACCGTGCTGAAAACGATTGTAGTCCGGCACTTTAACCACTGATACTTCTGCCCGCACTTTATTCAGTAGCTGCTGTACCTCAGTCGCTGGCTGCGAACAGTAGTCACGATGCAGCAAAAAGTCGAACAGGGATAATTCCAGCTGCCGCACCATCATCATGCCAGACTGAAAGTTACGCGCCGCCAACAGCTTATCCAACAGCTCAGAAGGCAGCGACTGTTGGGTCTGATAATGTCCAGAGATCAGCTCCAGCGCCTCTGGCTGCCAACACCAGTTCTCCATAAACTGACTAGGTAGCTCCACCGCATCCCAAGCTACACCATTAATACCAGACACCCCCGCCCACTCAATTTCGGTGAGCAGATGATGCAAGCCATGTCCGAATTCATGGAACAAAGTCGTTACGTCCTGGTGTGTCAGCAGCGCAGGATCACCGGCAACTGCAGGATTAAAGTTACACACTAGATAGGCAACGGGGAGCTGCAAGGAATCATCTTCACAGCGCCGCCGCACTCGACACTCATCCATCCAGGCGCCGCCGCGCTTCTTGCTGCGCGCATATAGATCCAGATAGAAGTAGCCTATAGCCACGCCTTGGCGCTGCAACCGGAAAAACTTTACATCCGCATGCCAAGTATCACCCGCCGCCACTTCTTCTATCTCCACGGCAAAGAGCTTCGAGGCAACACTGAATAACCCGCTCAGGACTTTGTCTACAGGGAAATAAGGGCGTAACTCTTCCTGGGAGACCGCATAGCGGCTCTGCCGCAGTTGCTCGGAGTAATAACCAATATCCCAGGCTTCAAGTACCTTGATGCCATTCTGCTGCTGGGCAAACGTCTGCAGCTCCTGCAATTCCTGCTGCGCCATGGGCAAACTTTTCTGCCCCAGGTCACGCAGAAAGCTAACCACTTGATCGACGTTCTCAGCCATCTTGGTCGCCAGCGAATACTCAGCGTAGCTATCAAAGCCGAGCAATTGCGCCAGGGCATGCCGCAGCGACAGCAACTCATTAATGATAGCGCTGTTGTCCCACTTGCCGGCATCAGGCCCCTGGTCGGACGCTCGGGTACAATAGGCCTGATAGACCTGCTCGCGCAGCTGTCTATTGTCGCCATAGGTCATCACGGCAAAATAGCTGGGGAAATCCAAGGTAACTAAATACCCGCTGAGGTCCCGTGCTTTCGCTGCCTGAGCTGCCAGCGCCAAGGCATTCTCCGGCAACCCTGCCAACGCCTCAGGCTGCTCAAAATGCAAAGTCCAGGACTGAGTGGCATCTAACACGTTTTCAGAAAACTGACTACCGAGCTCGGACAAGCGTTTTTGCAATTCACCGTAACGAACTTTGTCATCCGCAGACAGATCAATGCCCGATAGTTTGAAATCCCGTAACGCGTTTTCCAGTAACTGCTGCTGACTTTGATCGAGTTCGCCATAACTTTCACTGTCGGCCAACTGCCGATAGGCCTGGAACAGTTTCTCGTTCTGCCCCATCTCGGTGCTATATTCGCTCAGTAGAGGTAAGGCCTCGTTATACACTTGGCGTAGCTGATCGTTGTTCACCACCGCATTTAAATGACTGACAGGAGACCAAGCCTGATTCAATCGATCATCCAGCTGTTCCAACTGTTGAATCAGCGCCCAACCGGCGGGAGGCTGGCTTAGCAATGCCTTAATACCCTTGCGATTATCACTCAGAATTTGCTCCAACGCAGGTATCACATGCTCGGCATCTATACGCTGAAAGAGAGGAAATACAGCGGCTTCCAAAAGAGGGTTTGACATAATCACATCCGTTAACAAGATCCACGGCCGGGGTTTGAGTTAGAATGGCCTGAAGGCTCCGTGACTAATACGGATCCAATGTTTGAACAGTTTACAATGGGTAGGTGTACATGAAAATCCGTAGTTATCAGGGCCAGACTCCAATCTTGGGTGAAAAGGTATTTGTTGATCCCAGCTCTGTCGTATTGGGCGATGTCAGCATCGGTAACGATAGCTCAATCTGGCCACTGGTCGCTGTGCGCGGCGATATGCACCACATACGTATCGGGGCTCGGACTAGCATACAAGATGGTTCGGTACTCCATATCACCCATGCAGGCCCTTACAACCCTGATGGCTTTCCGCTGATTATCGGCGACGATGTCACGGTAGGGCACCAAGCCATGCTGCATGGATGCACCATCGGCGATCGGGTTTTGGTCGGCATGGGTACCATGGTGATGGATGGCGCGGTGGTTGAGTCCGAGGTGATTATAGGCGCAGGCTCTCTAGTCCCCCCCGGCAAGACTCTGCAAAGTGGCTATCTCTATGTGGGTCGTCCGGTTAAGCAGGTACGAGCACTGACAGAGAAAGAACTAACCTTCTTTACCTATACCGCCGCCAACTACGTCCGCCTAAAGGATAAACACCTGGCAGAAAACTACGACCAGCAGAGTTAAACGTCACCAATGATTCAGCATGATAACAAGCAGCAATATGTATCCTGGGAAGAGTTTCATCAGCAATGTCGAGCTCTGGCCGCACATCTAAAACCAATCCATCCCTGGCAGGGTATTGTCGCTATCGCTCGCGGCGGACTGGCTCCGGCAGCAATCCTGGCCCAGGAACTGGATATCCGCCTGGTTGAGACGGTCTGCATCAGTAGCTATCAGGAGGGTGAGAATAATATCTCGGACATTCAGGGCGAGCTGCAGATCCTCAAATCCATAGATGGCAACGGCGCTGACTGGCTAATAATTGATGATCTAGTGGATAGCGGCCAGACCGCGCAGGCAGTGAAAACCCTGTTACCTAAGGCACATTTGGCTACGCTCTATGCCAAACCCGCTGGCCAGCATCTGGTTGATACCTATGTGACTGACATCGACCAACACACCTGGGTTGTTTTCCCCTGGGAAAATTAATTCCGCTGATATCACCCGGTCACACTATTTCTTTCTAACCAGGATTGCAGCTGTTCTGCTTTGAGTGGTTTGCTGTGGAAATAACCCTGTACCCGGTCACAACCCATATCACGCAGCAGGTCTAGCTGGCGCTGGGTTTCCACCCCTTCAGCAATCGTTTTCAGACCCAGTCCTTTGCCCATACTAATGGCCGCCAACACCATCGCCCTATCGGCTGGATCATCCTCTATATCAAAGACAAACTCTCTGTCTATTTTAAGCAGGTCAAAGGGGTAATTTTTAAGGTTACTAAGGGAGGAATAACCCGTTCCAAAATCATCCATCGCCAGCTGCACACCTAGATCTTTCAGGCTGATCAGAATACGTCGTGCTTCTGCCGGGTTACGAATTAACATGCCTTCGGTCATTTCCAAAATCAGCTGTTCGGCGGCAAGTTCATTAGTATGCAAATGTTGCAGGATGGTCTGATGTAAATCTTCACCCTGGATCTGTCTGGGGGATATATTCACCGAAACCGATAAATGAGGGTAACCCATGTTATGCCACTGCTTGAGTTGCCGACAGGCGTTCTCAATCACCCAATTGCCAATTTCAATAATCAAACCGGTCTGCTCGGCTAGGGGAATAAACTGAACCGGTGACACCTCGCCTAATGCACCGCAGCTCCATCGTAACAAAGCCTCCACGGCAACCACGCGCTCACCGTCCATATCAATAATGGGCTGGTAGGCCAGAGAAAGCTCTTGCTTGCTGATAGCATGGCGCAGGTATTTTTCCAGTTCCAGGCGCTTGCTAAGATGCTCATGGATAGAAGGATTATAGAAATGGAAGGTATTCCGACCGTTGTCCTTGGCCTGATACATCGCCATATCAGCGTTTCTCAACATAACATTCGCGTCTTCACCGTCGTCGGGATAGAGCGCCAAACCAATACTGGCCGTTACTACCAGATCATTACCGGCAATTTTAAATGGATCAGCAAAAGCACTCAGCAGGTTCTCAACGACAGGTAAGCCATCATCACGATCCTCTATTCCGCCCATAATCACCAGAAACTCATCACCACCGTGGCGGGCAACGGTGTCCACCGCGCGAACCGAATCTCGCAAGCGCCTCGCCGCTTGAATCAAGAGCACATCACCTACATCGTGCCCGAGGGAGTCATTAATGTGTTTAAAACCATCCAGATCAATAAACATCAAAATGGCCTTAATATTGTTACGTCTAGATTGTCTAATGGTGCTTTCAAGCCGATCCAACGCCAACATTCGGTTAGGCAAGTCGGTCAGCGAATCGTACTGAGCCTGATACAGAATTTTTTCCTGCTGGGCTTTTTTTTCTGTTACATCCTGCTTGATAGATAGGAAGTGAGTAATCACATCAAATTCGTCTTTTACCGGCGATATATGAGTGTATTCCCAATGCAATTCACCGCTTTTTTTCCGATTACAGATTTCTCCTTCCCATTCACCTCCGGCCAGGATAGTGGTCCATAACTGCTGGTAGGTTGCGAACGCTGTTTTCCCAGATGACAACATACGAGGCGTATTACCTTTGACCTCTTCGCTGCTGTATCCGGTGATTGTTGTAAAAGCCTGGTTAACGTATTCAATGCTGCCAGTATTGTCGGTAATAATAATACTGACCGGGCTTTGAGATACCGCCTGAGAAAGAATTCTCAAATTCTGTTCCGCCTTACGGCGCTCTTCTACCTCTGCGCTGAGCTGCTGGTTGGTATCGTGGAGCGCCTGGGTGCGATGCTGAACCCTGACTTCTAGCTCGTCCCTGGCGAGGTTAAGAGCCTGCTCTCGGGAGCGCACCTTTTCCTTCATGACCGCAAAAGCAGCAGCCAGCTCCGCTAACTCATCATTGCCCTTTATTTCCAGGGTCTCATCCATATCCCCTTCAGCAATTCGATTAAAGGCGCGGCGCAGATATCCCACCCGCACCGATAAAGAGCGAGAAAAAAGCAGCAGCAAACCGATACCGCTCAGCACGGCCATAACGCTGATAATCAGAAATTGCCTTCGCTTTTTCTCCAAACTGCTAAGCGCTTGCTGATAAACACTATCAGATTCAATTTTTATTTTTTGCGCTAGACCGTCCAAGGTCCTGGAAAGGCTGACAAAACGTGGAGAAGACTCATAGGTAGAGATTCTGCGAGCATCATCAAGCTGGCTCAGGCTGGCCGCTTCTGCAACCTTCTGTAAATTCCCCCGAAGGCGCTTCCAACTATTATTAATACTTTTAATTTCAAGAGGGTAAATGGATTTGGTATGGTCTTTAAAGCGATCAAAGCTCTGGTCAAAGTCAGTAATTAAGGTATGCAGGCGATCGATTTCTGCGGCAAGAGCAAAATAATCTCCCATCAATGGCAAATAGATTTCAGTCACTCGCACTCGGTTTATTTTCGATTGCAGCTCATTCACTTCCGCCAAGGGTTTCACCTGAGTGCGGTGTATGTCTGCCAAGCGCTCAGAAGCATCCCGGATGATGCCATTACTGATAAACAGCAACGCCCCCACCAACAGGATCATTAATAGAAACCCTGTCAGTAGCCTGCTTTGAAATGTTGTTTTATGCCCGTTGTTCACACGCTCAACCAATGCTTTATTATGGCTTAGAGACAGCACCCGGATAATGTTTGAGTATTTGCTTCCAGCGCTTAATTTGCAGCTCTCGTCCATAACGATCGGTAATGAGATTCCAGTCTCTGGATGTTTCGGCCATGGCCTGTGACGCAGACAAGGTGCCGGATGCCACGCGATGGAGGTTTCGATTCAGGGCATTGATGTACTCAACATCCCCTGGCAGGCCGGTACCCGCAGGCACCACTGAGTCAAGTTCAGCCGCCACCGTATCCAAAACCTGGGCACCGTATATCTGCTGCAAGCCCGGATCAGTGAAATGGCTATAGCGGAAGGGGTCTGCAAACCCTCCCTTAACGGACAATCCGGTTACGGAAATATCGGGATCAGTGAGCCACATGGCAAATAGAAACGCCAGTTCAGGTTGCTGACTGCTACTGGGAATGACGATATTATTGCCGTATATCAGCGTCGTTCGGCGATGAATTTCACCATTTATTCTTTTACCTGGCATGGGGACGGCCAGGAACTTATCCTTAATCTTGGAGCTGGATAGGCCAAATACCTTAGCACCGGCCAAGGTAATTATGGTGGAATAACCATAACCATTGGCGAACAGCGGCAGCGTATAGGTATAGCTATTGCCCGCCTTAAGAATGCCAGGAGGTGAGTAGGCTACCGTCGCCCTATAACTTTCGGTCGCCGCGACCCCAGCGGGAGAGTCAATCAGCGGCCTCATCTGCTCATCAAACAAATACTGATTGGGGAAGCTTTGTGAGGTATAACGAGGTATCCAGAACATCCAGCCACTGGCTAGGTCGCGCTGTTCAACAGAGCCATAAAACTCCTGATCAGGTTGATGGAAAAATTCCACCTGCTGCTGATATTCCTGCCAACTCTGAGGCGGTTGTAAGGGCTCACCGTAACGATGCAGATAGAGAGCCTGATTGGCTTCATCTTCCAGCTTGTCTTTACGAATATAAAGCACGGCGACATCGCCATCGGCAGGGATAGCCACCAGCTTATCACCGAGGTAAGCCTGATACTGAGGCAGCAGGTAGCCACTCTCTGAGTCATCCGCCAGAGGCATTGAAAACCGGTTTGCCAAGGGTCCCAGTTCAGTAATCAATTGCTGCTCAACGAGGTCCGGATATTCACGGTTTCTGGCAATGGTGATGTCGACGTTTGGGTTTGACTTTATATACTCCAACGAGGGCAGCTGGGGCATGATACGGACATCGAGAAGAATACCGGTTTGCTGCTCCCAAACTCTTTTTAGCTCGTGCTCGTTACCAAGGAAATTAGCGATATTTCCCTGTTTCACTACTAATTTAATGACCGCATTGCTATCCACTTCGCCACTACTGATCAGCGACTTAACAGCCGCCACGGCCCGATCTGCCTGAAAGCCCGCAGTGGCCGACATGGCACAGCAACACAGCAGTAACCCTAACAGGCCGATGCGAGTATCTGCCAACCAAGAATTCCAAGCGCTGAATCTATCCGTCATTGATAACACCACCTCTGATTACAGACATAAGAAAAACTCCGTGAAGACATTCCACATAGACCCTTGCCTGCAATTTAGTGTAGTTCAGACAACCCTCTTCCCCTACATGACGAAGGCAAACAACCCGTCACGCAGCAAAGGGTTTTTATCCAGGGCTCAGGGCTTGGCTTTCGCAATCTCTCGCAAGCGCTTGACCACCTGATGATTGAGGGATCGTTGAGTGAAAGTGCCATCGGCCTTTCGGATACCTGCGCTGCGTCCGGTAAGCAGCTTCAGCGCCTGATCCACTTCTGACACGGTATAGATATGGAACGCCCCTTCACTGACGGCATTGACCACTGATTTTTTCAGCATCAAGTTACGCTGATTGGCTTGTGGGATAATGGCCCCTTGCTTCCCGGTCAGCCCTTTAGCCACGCAAACATCAAAGAAGCCTTCGATTTTCTCATTCACACCACCAATAGCCTGAACTTCACCGTACTGGTTAATGGAACCAGTAATGGCAAAATCCTGTTTAATGGGGGTGTGGGTCAGGGCCGAAATCAAGGTGCAGATTTCCGCCAAGGACGCGCTGTCGCCATCCACATATCCATAAGATTGTTCCAGAGCAATGGATGCCGAAATAGACAAGGGGAAATCCTGAGCATATTTGTGGCCAAGATACCCAGACAAAATCAGCACACCTTTGGAATGAATAGGCTGTCCCAGGGTGACTTCCTTTTCAATATCGACAATACCGCGATTACCGGGGTGGACCGTCGCGGTAATGCGTGCGGGGGTACCAAAACTAACATCCCCGACTTGCAGCACGGTCAGTCCATTGCACTGCCCAACCACCTCGCCTTCGGTATTGATCAGCACCACCTCGTTGATAATTTCTTCGCGCATCTTAGTGCTAAGGCGGTTGGTTCGTTGCTTTTGGGCCTCCAGCGCCTGCTCGATATGCACGTCCAGGATCAAATCTTCGCCACTACGCTCACGCTTGTAATCGGCTTCTGATATCAGATCCATCATCTCGCCGATATGGGCGGAAAGCAGGTCCTGATCTTCTGCCATTCTGGAGCTATGCTCAATCAACCTAGCCACGGCTTTGCGATGCAGGTGGGCACAGTTTTCCTGTACCGCCAAGGTCTTCACCAGCCGTGCATAGTTGCGGATGGAGGCGTCTGTACGAGGCAGGTCTTCGTCAAAATCCACCACCACACGAAATAGCTTGGCAAAATCAGGATCCATCTGTTGCAACATATAGTAGATGTCACGATCACCGATAATCACCACTTTTACTTCCAGAGCAATCGGTTCTGGATTGAGGGTAATGGTGCTGATACCGGCCAACTCAGCATAAGGGTTTTCTATCCGCAGCTCCTTAGATTTAAGAGCCCGTTTTAGTGCCGACCATACCATATGATGCTCAAACAATTTCTCAGCATCTAGGATCAAATAACCGCCGTTGGCACTATGCAAAGAGCCCCCACGAACCAACTGATAGTTGGTCACCATGGCACCCATATCAGTGTTGTACTCAACACGACCAAATAGATTTTCATAGCTGGGGTGAGATTCGTACACCACCGGCGCGCCCTTGGTCTTCTGATGGCTGACGATAACGTTAACGCCATAGTGTTGTTCCAACAACGACATACGGCTGGAATCGCTTTTCAGCTCACTCAGCTTATCTTCCTCGGCCAAATTTGCAGCCGTCTTAATAAGTTGCGCTTCCAGTTTGGTCAGGTAAGTCATCAGCTTAGGATGGCCGGTATATTTTTCCCGCAACGGTTGAAATAACGGAGCTATGGATTGGCGGGCGGTATCATTTTCTAGTTTCTTAAGTTTCTCATTCATTTCCCGCCGCCACTGAGGAAGGCTGGTCAGAGACTCATTAAGAAAATCTTCCAAACTGCTGATATCGGCATTGATGCGATTGCGCGCCTCTTCTTCCAGCTGAGAAAAGGCCGCTTCATCCATAATCTGACCGTCGGCTACCGGGGTAAACCCAACACTGCCAGCATCCTGATAGAGAGCCACACCTTTGCCACGAGCTTCGTTTTCTACCTTCTCGATAGCTTGATCATAGAGACGATTAAAATCCCTATCGATCTTACTTTTCTGACGCTGATAGGACGGGTTTTCATAAGCAGAGGGTAACTCACTGCTGATTGACTCCAATAGATACTTGATATCATTTTGGAACACTTCAGCTTTACCGGCAGCAAAGAAAAAAGACTGAGGATAACGCCGATCGGAGAGGTTATTCAGATAGCACCAATCACTGGGTTTTTTTTCCCGCTTAGCCTCAGTTTTAAGTGTTTCTGTTACAAAGGAGAAGCGTCCGCTCTGGGAGTGCCCCATGACGAACATATTGTATCCAGGACGGCGCATGCCAATGCCAAATTCCATGGCATCCACAGCCCGTTCCTGACCATAGATACCGGAGAAACTCTCCAGGGTTGCTGTAGTTTTAAAAGGCAGCAGTTCGGGATTACAGCTATGGTAGAGCTGTTCGGTTGTTAAGCAGCGTTCGCCGGCCATTAAAGCCCCCTGTTCAACCATATGAAAATAAAGAATTAATTAACTTATAACGAGAAGGGCAAAAACACACAAGGAAAAATGCGGCTAAATCGCCTGCGCCAAAGACGCTGCTCGGTGAAATAATTTCGCCGCATTGGGCCAGAGGCCTTTAGAGACAAGGGACAAGGCATCAATATGAACCCCGCAGTAGCGCACGAACTTTTAAAAACTAACCCTGCAGTTGCTGCCGAATAGTAGCGATTACCGCTTTTGTTTCTGGCTGCCGACCTCGCCATATTCGAAAAGACTCTGCGGCCTGTTCCACTAGCATGCCAAGACCATCCATGACTTGACTAGCGCCGCGATCACGAGCCCAAACCATAAAAGGCGTCGGGTTAGCTGCGTACATCATATCGTAGCAACAGGCGCCGGGGGCCAATAGATCGTCTGGCAGTGGTGGCAACTCTCCCTGCAGGCTTGCCGAGGTACCATTGATAACGATATCAAAAGCACCTTGCAGCTGCGGATAACCACCCCCACTAATATTACCTAAAGCGGCAAAGTCTGCGGCCAGCTGCTGAGCTTTTTCCGCAGTACGGTTGGCAATAAACAGCGCTGCCGGTTTCACAGCCAAAATCGGCTCCAATACCCCTCGCACGGCACCGCCTGCCCCCAGTATTAGAATATTCTTGTTAGCCAGGTCGACACCATGGTTGACCTGTAGATCACGCACCATACCGACACCATCGGTATTATCGCCGCAGATTCGGCCCTGATCGTCGCTATAGAGGGTATTTACAGCACCCGCTAGGCGCGCACAAGCAGAAAGATCTTCGGCCAGCTGCCAGGCTTCTTGCTTAAAAGGCACAGTCACGTTCAAACCCCGTCCACCTTCCGCGAAGAAAGACGTCACCGCCGGTACAAAACCACCCAGTTCTACCAGCATCGTCTGATAATCAAGATCCTGATCCAACTGCTTGGCAAACTGCCTGTGAATCTGTGGCGACTTACTGTGTTTGATGGGGTTGCCCATCACGGCATAGCGATCTGTCATAAAAAACCTGTGTGGCCTTAGTGATAACGAAATGTCCAGGGATACGCTAAAGCAGCACCAGAGACTTATTAACAAGCACCCTAGCTGTTTATCCAGTCTCTGGGCTTTAGAAATTCATTATATAAACGCGCTTCTTCGCTGCCGGGTTCAGGCTGCCAATCGTATTCCCAGCGCACTTCAGGGGGCATCGACATCAAAATCGACTCTGTCCGGCCTCCAGACTGCAAACCAAATAACGTACCACGGTCATACACCAGATTAAATTCCACATAACGACCGCGACGATAACGCTGAAACTGTTTCTCTGCCTCCCCAAAGGGAATGTCCATGCGCCGCTTCACAATGGGCAGGTAAGCATCCAGGTACGTTGCACCCACACTTTTTACAAAAGAGAAACACTGCTCAAAACCAGGCTCATTTAGGTCATCGAAAAACAGTCCACCGACACCCCGGGGTTCATTACGATGTTTCAAATAAAAATAGCGATCGCACCACTCTTTATAGATCTGATATCGATCGGCTCCAAATTGATCGCAGGTTTTTTTTGCAGCCTGGTGCCAATCCCGACAATCTTCTTCAAAACCATAATAAGGAGTGAGGTCGAAGCCGCCGCCAAACCACCAGATCGGGTCTTCGCCGGGTTTTTCAGCCACAAAAAAGCGAACATTGGCATGAGAGGTAGGTACATAGGGACTATCGGGGTGCATCACCAAAGAGACACCCACCGCCTGATACGAGCGGCCAGCCAGCTCAGGCCGCTGGGCAGTGGCAGAAGCGGGCATATTCTTGCCCATCACATGAGAAAAATTAACCCCGCCTTTTTCGAAAACGTTACCATTGGTAATCACCCGGGAGCGGCCGCCACCACCGGATTCCTTAACCCACTGATCTTCAACAAAGCGCGCCTCGGGTTCAAGTTGCTGCAGCCCTTCACAGATTTGATTCTGAAGAGACTCCATAAAGGACTTAACAATAGCTATATCCGGAGCAGTCATTGGATTACCTCGAGGTCTGCTGTTTCAATATGAGTGATAGCAATATTTGATCGTTAACGATAGAACAGTGTTGATATTATGCAGAATCAGGACCTGAGGATATTCCCGCCACGCAAGGCTCTTATCTCAGAGGGACGAGCGCAGCCGCCCAACTTTCCCGGTAGGATATAATCGATATCTTGACCCAGCGCACAGCGCACCTGCCAAAGACTATGTGCGGCTTCATCTCCAGAGCGATTGGCAGAGGTAGAGACCAACATCCCACCATAGCTTTTACATAAGGACTTGACCCCTGAGTGAGTACTCACTCTTATCGCAACATCTTTATGTATCCCTTTGATCCAATTAGGAATAATCATATCAGGGTCGGGGATCAGCCAGGTAGTTGGAATATCACCACTGCTAGAAATAAGTGAGCGCTCACTTTCTGACAGATTCTGGCCAAGAGGCCCTAGTTGAGAGATATCTGCAGCGACCAGAATCAAGCCTTTTTCAACTGCTCTCTGCTTGATAGTAAGCAATCGCATAACGGCCTTGCGGTCCCAAGGATCACACCCCAATCCCCACACCGCTTCGGTGGGATAAGCGATCACACCTCCATGACGGAGAGCTCTGACCGCTTGCTTGATGTACCAGGCATTCATAGGATCAACAATAGATTACTGGTTAGCTAGCTTTTCCTGCAAAGCTCTATCCTTAGCTAGCACCGCCTCAGTATTCGCTCTACGCTCATCAAGCAACCGTTGTGCTAACTGTTCGTCCTTGGTAGCCAGAATCTGTGCCGCCAGGTAAGCCGCGTTCTTTGCCCCGGCCTTACCAATAGCGACTGTTGCGACTGGAATGCCAGCAGGCATTTGCACCGTTGCAAGCAAAGCATCGAGACCATCCAACGAAGAATTAATTGGCACACCAATGACTGGCTTCAACGTATTCGCAGCAACCGCACCCGCTAGGTGAGCCGCCATACCCGCAGCGCAAATAAATGCCACACATCCGCGCTGATCCGCATCAACAACATAATCGTGAGTCTGGACTGGCGTGCGATGTGCGGAGGAAATCTTGACTTCAAAGGGCACTTCTAGAGATTTCAGCACGGACATGGACGCTTCCATAATGGGAAGATCGGAATCAGAGCCCATAAGGATGGCTACAAAAGAATTTGACATGGATATTACCTTGCTGAAATACAGAGTAGAGAGTAAGACCGGCAAAATTACCTAAGAATTGATCAGCTTTCAAGCGCTCTGTATCACGGAGGGCTGAATTCAAGCCTTTAGATAGCCTCCAGCGACAGAAAGGGCAAGACCTTTGAGCTCCAATTCCATCAATACGGACATAGCATTCTCAGCAGAAAAACCAGATCGGTCTATCAAGCTGTCAATGGAAGTTAGATCGTAGCCAATCAGATCAAGCAGCTTCCGCTCGCTGCTATTGAGCACCACAGGGTCACTACTCTCCTTTACTGGCCAGCTATCGTCACTGCTGAGCAAACTTAACTGCGGTGCCAGCTCCTCAAACATATGGTTTACCTGCTCCACTAACTTAGCTCCAGACCTAATCAGCTCATGACAGCCTTTGCTCAACGGGTTATGAATTGATCCAGGTATCGCAAAAACCTCTCGACCCTGATCAAGGGCCTGCCTAGCAGTAATCAAAGAGCCACTATTTGGCGACGCTTCCACCACCAAGGTAGCCATACTCAAGCCACTGATTATGCGGTTTCGGCGGGGAAAATTCTGCGCTCTGGGAGGCGTGTGTAACGGATATTCGCTGATGATGGCACCCCCTGCGTCAACAATTCGCTGTGCCAGTGCCTGGTGACCTTTAGGATAGATACTATCAATTCCCGTCCCCATGACAGCGACGGTAAGCCCTATACCATCCAGCGCACCCAGATGAGCCTGAGCATCGACACCCCGCGCCAGCCCACTGGTTGGAACCCAGCCATTGATCGATAACTGCTTTGCGAACTGATAGGCGGCTTCCCTACCGTAAACTGTAGCATTGCGACTGCCGACAATAGCTATCTGCGGCAACGATAGTAACGCCGCATCCCCCAATACATAAAGCACAGCAGGCGGGTCATGGAGTTCCTTCAACAACTCTGGATAATCGGGGCACTCAGGCGTTAGCAGCGCTGCTCCCGGTGTGTCCAGCCAGGCTGTAATCGCTATTATCTGCTCGTCGGCAGGACTTCGAGACTGATTCGATTGCCATTGGGAAAGGTAGTCGAGGGAGGGTCGTTTGAGCCCATATCGCGCCAACATGGCAACAGGGGTCGCTACAATAGCACTGGCTGAGCCAAGCTGCTGATAAAGACGCTTTAGGGTGGCGGGCCCCAAATAGGGTACCGAACTCAAAAACAACCAAGCTCGCTGCCGGGCATTTAACTGGAAAGACATCGATCATCCTTGATCATATCTGATTGTCTAGGGAGGCCTAAGCTTCAGTCAGCTCCCATTACTTTAGTTAGGAGTGCGAACCTCATCAAGCACCGAAAGGACATTCTCAGCCTTCATCACCAACGCATAGCTGACCTTCTCGAATACCTTGAAAATCATGATAGTCCCGCCTTTCTCTGACGGTAGGGTGACAAATTCTCCATTGACCGGATCCTTAACTACTTCACCGCGGCGGAACACGTGCAACACGTGACCGGGAACCATACCTTCGCGCTTGCCTCGATTAATAGCCACTACGTCATACTGGCCGATCTGAGTCACTCCGCGGAGCACCGACAGAATTTTGCCGTTAACCTCTTGCTCAGGAGCGCTAGGATAAAATACCGATTGAATGACTTCTTCTAGAGTGGGCAACACCCGATCTTTTTTCCTGACTTCTTCACGCGTACGCTTTAGCGTCAAGGTCATGATGTCATCGTTGACGGCAACTAAATACCCACCACCGATGGTCTTGGATTCATAACCCAGAACCTCCTCTGTATCGGGATCCTTATAAATTCTCGCAGGTCGATAGATGCCGTAGTAGTTCTGGTCATTGCCTGGAAGCTCGCCACGGGCATAAATTCGATCGCCGGCGCCAGCGATAATGCGCTCGTTAACGCCTGCTATAACATAGGGTGCCTCTTCCAGAACGCTCTTGGTCAACACCAAATTGTCGGAGAGAAAACTCTTAATGTCCTGCAGAGGAATCGCTTTTATTGCCTGATCGAGCGGCGAGCGGCGAACTTGGGGCCCCAGTTTCCGGGGACCACGATCTAATCGTAACTGCGGCTGACCATTCACCCAGACCAAGTAAATGACGTCACCCGGGAAAATCAAATGAGGGTTGTCGATCTGCGGGTTAACCGACCAGACTTTTGGCCAGAGCCACGGGCTTTTGAGAAATGCCCCGGAGATATCCCACAGCGTATCCCCTTTCACTACCACGTGCCGGTCCGGATGATTATCCACCAATTGAACTACACCGGCCCTCAAAACACCGACCATCAAAGGTCCAGTCAGCAATATAACGGCTAAACCAAGCAGGTACTTTCTCATTTGTAATTCCCTTTCACGCAAGTCATCGACGGGCTATAGACCGCATTCTGCCTTATTCTTGCTATGGAATGTATAGTTGTAAACAGTATAATAGGCTTAAGCTCGAAATTAGCAAAGAAAAAACACCCTTATATCAACTTAACTCGTTGTTTTACCTATGCCTTTATTGAATATCTTAGAATTTCCAGACCTTAGACTCAGAACCAAAGCAACCACGGTCAATACAGTGAACGATAATATTCGGACACTGATCGACGATATGCTGGAAACAATGTACGACGCACCGGGTATCGGCCTTGCTGCAACCCAGGTAGATGTTCATAAGCGCGTGGTGGTCATCGACCTGTCAGAGGAAAAGAACGAGCCTCTAGTGCTGATCAATCCTGAATATGAAATTCTCGATGACGAAAAAGAAGAATCTCAGGAAGGCTGCCTGTCGGTTCCCGGATTTTATGAAACGGTGGAACGCGCGAATCATATCCGTCTGAAGGCATTGGACCGCAACGGCGAGCCTTATGAGCTGGAAGCAACGGACTTACTTGCCGTGTGCATCCAGCATGAGATCGACCATCTCGATGGAAAGCTCTTCGTTGATTATATTTCCACGCTAAAGCGCAGCCGCATACGTACCAAGCTGGAAAAGCAACACCGCCAGGACGCACAGGCTTAACTGTCAGTTAGCACTTATAAAATAAAAGCAGGCTTGCCTCATGTCCTGCTTTTTTAACGCGTATGTACATAGGGCTCTATGAACCAACATCCTCTTCGTATTGTCTTTGCTGGCACCCCTGAATTTGCGGCTACCAGCCTCAAAGCTCTGATTAACAGCCCACATCAAGTAGTGGCGGCATACACGCAGCCAGATCGCCCTGCCGGCCGTGGTAAAAAACTAACTTCCAGCCCGGTGAAAGAACTGGCCTTGCTGTCGGGAATCGAGGTTTTTCAGCCCCTGAACCTAAAGTCTGCTGAAGAAGAACAACAGCTAGCGGCGCTCAACGCCGATATCATGGTCGTCGCCGCTTACGGCCTGTTACTGCCGGAATCGATACTGAATACCCCGCGTCTCGGCTGCATTAACGTACACGCCTCACTGTTACCTCGCTGGCGCGGTGCCGCGCCTATCCATCGCTCCTTGATTGCTGGTGATAAAGAAACGGGCATCACCATCATGCAGATGGACAAAGGCCTAGATACCGGTGACATGCTGCATAAACTCCGCTGTCCGATCTCCGAAGATGATTACTCAGGGGAGCTTCATGATCGTTTGTCCGGTCTGGGCGCCACCGCGCTGCTGGAATCTCTTGAAAAAATAATCACAGGCACCGTTAAGTCAGAGAAACAGGATGATACCCAAGCCTGCTATGCCCATAAACTGTTAAAAGCCGAAGGGGAAATCGACTGGCATCAGCCTGCAGAAAAACTCGATAGGAAGATCCGAGGGCTCAACCCCTGGCCAGTCGCCTACTCTCAACTCAACGGCGAACGAGTCAGGATCTGGGAGGCTTATTCTCTCGGAGAAGCCACCGATCAACGAGACGGAACTCTAATCTCCGCTGATAAAGAGGGACTTCGTGTCGCCGCCGGCCACGGCATAATTGTTATTACCCGGGCCCAACTTCCTGGTAAAAAACAGCTGCCTGTGACCGACCTTCTCAACGCCCGCCAGGATCTGTTCAGACCCGGTAATCGTTTCGAATCAACTGCTGAATCAACAAAGGCATAACCGCTATATGTCCGTCAGGATGCAGGCCGCAAAAGTACTAACCACTATACTTAAGCAGGAGGGTTCGCTATCGACTGCGCTGCCCGAAGCGCTAGAAAATACTCCCGAGAAAGACCGCCCTTTGCTACAGCAGCTCTGCTACGGCAGCCTACGTATTCTACCTAGGCTACAACTCATCTCCGAACAGCTACTGAGCAAATCGCTGAAGCGAAAAGATCAGGATATACAAGCACTTATTCTCCTCGGTCTTTACCAACTATTGGAAACCCGGATCCCTGCCCACGCCGCCATCGGAGAATCTGTCGAGGCAGCACTACAGCTCAAAAAGAGCTGGGCAAAAGGATTAATCAACGGGGTGCTGCGGGAGTTTCAACGCCAGCCAGAACTCATTGATGAGCTTATGCTGCGGGCAAATTTTCGTTTTTGTCATCCCAAGTGGTTTATCACCCAGCTTAAGCAATACTGGCCTGAGTATTATCAACAGATCCTGGAACAGAACAACCAGCAAGCACCCATGACTCTGCGGGTAAACCTGTCTCGCAATAGTCGTGAGAACTACTCACATAAATTACAGAAACTGCAGATTAGTCATCGCTTATGCGCTTATTCTGAAGCAGGAATCACCCTTGAAAAAGCCACTGAAGTTGATGCCCTGCCAGAGTTTTGGCAAGGTGCGGCGAGTGTTCAGGATGAAGCGGCACAGCTGGCCATCCCCTTGCTGGACCTGAAACCGGGACAGCGAGTACTTGATGCCTGCTCCGCCCCTGGGGGGAAAACCGGACATCTGCTGGAAGCTCAAGGGGATATCGACTACTGCCTGGCTCTGGACCTAAAAGCGGACCGGCTGGCAAAGGTTCAGCAAAATATGGATCGTATTGGTTTAACCTGCGAGCTGAAACAGGCTGATGCCAGCAGCGCTGAATGGTGGGATGGATCTTGCTTTGATCGCATATTACTGGATGCCCCCTGCTCTGCTACCGGCGTTATTCGCCGTAACCCCGATATCAAATACCTGCGGCAAGCTGAAGATATAATTACCCTCTCCGAGCTACAATTAAAGATTCTTAACAATCTCTGGCCAATGCTGGCAGCCGGTGGACGCTTGGTCTATGCCACTTGTTCAGTGCTGCCGAAAGAGAACGCTGAGGTGGTCAGTCAATTTCTGGCAAACCAGGTCGATGCTACAGAAATCCCTATCGATGCCGATTGGGGGCTAAAGCAAAAAACCGGCCGGCAGCTATTCCCGCAGCCCAACGGCCATGATGGGTTTTACTACGCGGTACTAGAAAAAGCGCCCAACTGAGCCAAGATCAGTTAAAGAGCCTGATGGATTGATGGGTAATCGCAACATAGTGAGTTAATACCAGAGTCATGAAAATCATTATTTTAGGGGCTGGCCAGGTCGGTGCGACCCTGGCAGAAAACCTCGCCAACGAAGACAACGATATTACGGTTGTTGATACCGATTTGGCACGGCTGCGAGAACTCCAGGATCGACTGGATATCCGTACCGTTGAAGGCGAAGGGTCTTTTCCCAGCGTCCTGGCACAGGCGGGCGCAGAAGATGCCGATATGTTGATCGCTGTCACCAACAGCGATGCCGTCAATATGGTTGCCTGCCAAATTGCCTACACTATCTACCATACTCCTACCCGTATAGGGCGCGTCAGGGGGCATGATTACCTGACGTTGAAAAACACTCTGTTCACCGACAAAGCCATCCCCATCAACGTTCTTATCAGCCCGGAACAACTGGTAACGCAAAATATCAAGCGCCTGATTGAGCATCCCGGAGCACTGCAAGTGCTCGATTTTGCCGATGGCAAGGCGCAGCTGGTCGCGGTCAAGGCCTATTATGGAGGGCCCTTAGTGGGTCATGAGATAGCCTTTTTGCGCTCTCATATGCCAGCGGTAGATACACGGGTTGCTGCTATTTTTCGGCGCGGCAGCCCGATCATTCCTCAGGGTGACACCATCATCGAAGCCGATGACGAAGTCTTTTTTATTGCCGCTCGCAAGGATATTCGTGCGGTGATGAGTGAGTTGCGACGCCTGGATAACCCCTACAAACGCATCATCATCGCCGGCGGCGGTAACATCGGTGCCAACCTGGCACGCTCCATTGAAAGTGAGTACCAAGTAAAAATTATTGAGCACAATATCGGCCGCTGTAATAACCTGGCCAACGAACTCAACCGCACCATCGTCTTGCAAGGAAATGCCTCCGATCAGGACCTTTTAATAGAAGAAAACATCGAAAGCACCGATGTATTCTGCGCACTGACCAACGATGACGAAGCCAATATCATGGCCTCGATGCTAGCGAAACGGCTAGGAGCTCGCACCGTTATGACGCTGATCAACAACCCTGCCTATGTGGATCTAGTACAGGGCGGCGTGATCGATATCGCCATATCCCCACAACAGGACACCATCGGCAGTCTGCTTACCCATGTACGCCGTGGTGACGTTGTTAACGTTCACTCCCTACGCCGTGGTGCAGCCGAAGCCATGGAAGCCATCGCCCATGGCGACCAGCGATCATCCAAGGTCGTAGGCCGAGCGATCGAAGACATCCCGTTACCGCCCGGGACCACTATCGGTGCAATAGTGCGGAATAGTGAAGTACTTATAGCCCATGATGATGTGGTCGTAGAAAACAACGATCACGTAATCCTGTTCCTGGTGGACAAACGCCGGATACCGGAAGTTGAGCGGCTGTTCCAAGTCGGTCTGACTTTCTTCTAGGAGCCTTCGGCATGCATTTTCGCGTTATTCTACGCATATTGGGAATCCTGCTGATGCTATTTAGCTTCAGCATGGCACCACCTGTGCTCGTGTCATATATCTATCAGGATGGCGCTTCGCTGCCCTTCATTATTGCGTTCGCTATCACCCTGCTGACCGGCTTCGTGCTCTGGGCGCCGGTATACCGAGTTCGTCAAGACCTGAGGACCAGAGACGGCTTTCTGATTACTGTGCTGTTCTGGACGGTACTGGGCATCTTCGGTGCTATCCCACTGATGCTCTCTGAAGTCCCACATTTATCAGTAGTAGACGCCATTTTTGAGTCACTGTCAGGGCTCACCACCACCGGTGCCACCGTCATCACCGGTATTGACCATCTGCCCAAATCAATCCTCTATTACCGCCAACAATTACAATGGTTCGGCGGCATGGGGATCATCGTATTAGCGGTAGCCATCTTACCCATGCTTGGCATCGGTGGTATGCAGCTCTACCGGGCAGAGACACCGGGCCCGGTTAAGGATTCCAAGCTAACTCCACGAATCACCGAAACTGCCAAAGCGTTATGGTATATCTACTTGTCTCTTACCATCCTTTGCACCATTGGCTATTGGCTCGCCGGGATGACCCCTTTCGACGCTTTAGCCCATAGCTTTTCGACGGTAGCCATTGGTGGATTTTCCACTCACGATGCCAGTATTGGCTACTTTGATAACCCCGTGATCGAAGCGATAGCCGTCTTCTTTATGGTGATATCCGCAGTTAACTTTGCCCTCCATTTTACCGCTTGGCGGCAACGCTCTCTGCGCCATTATTGGAGTGACCCTGAGTTTCAGTTCTATATCGCAATATTGGCAGGTATTACCCTGTTTACCACTGTGGTGCTTATGCTTCACGATACTTATGAAGGCATGGAAATATTCCGTAAAGCGATCTTTGAGGTGGTCTCCATTGCCACCACCACCGGCTTCGCTACTGCTGACTTTGCCCAATGGCCAACCATGCTGCCCTTTCTGTTGTTTGTCGCAGCGTTTGCCGGAGGCTGTGCCGGATCCACCGGTGGCGGCATGAAGGTAATCCGAATACTGATCATCCTTAAACAGGGTTCCCGGGAAGTAAAACGGCTGATGCACCCCAATGCGATTATCCCAATTAAGCTCGGAAATCGCCCAATCTCTGATCGGGTAGCCGAAGCGGTTTGGGGGTTTTTCTCGGTCTATCTGATCGTCTTTGTAGTAATGCTGATCGCTTTACTTGCCACTGGTTTGGACCAGGTCACAGCCTGGACAGCCATTGGCGCCACTCTCAACAACCTCGGTCCCGGCCTCGGCGATGTATCCGTGCACTACGCTGATATCAATGACAGCGCCAAATGGATCTTGTGCTTTTCGATGCTGCTGGGACGACTGGAAGTTTTCACCCTACTGGTACTCTTTACCCCGGTTTTCTGGAGACGCTGATGACACCCGCTATCAACGCCGCCAAAAAAGCAAAGATCGAATTCAGCACCCATAGCTACGATCATGACGCTAAGGCCAAATCTTATGGCCAAGAAGCAGCGCTTGCCCTCGGCCTGGATCCACAACAGGTTTTCAAAACCCTGCTGGTAGAGCTCAACGGTAACCCCAAAGAGCTCGCTGTCGGAATTGTTCCGGTATCCGGATCTCTGGATCTGAAAGCCGTGGGGAAAGCGCTCAAAGCCAAGAAAATAGCCATGGCTAATCCACAGGAAGCTCAGCGGGCCACCGGCTATATTCTCGGTGGTATTTCGCCCCTGGGACAAAAAAAGAGACTGCCAACGGTGATTGATACGAGTGCCGAAGCTCTTGACAGAATCTTTGTCAGTGCCGGTCGCCGCGGTCTAGAAATCGAGCTTTCTCCCCAAGACCTGGCGACACTAACTCAAGGGGATTTTGCCTCAATTGCCCGGATTGAAGACCAATGATGACAGGGTCGCCTACCAACAAATGGGATCTGCGTTATCAGCACGCACAGCAGCCTAATCAGCCTGCTCAGGTAATCACAGACAACATCCATCTCCTACCTTCTCAGGGCCATGCTTTAGAACTGGCCTGTGGATTAGGAGGCAATGCCCTGCTATTAGCGGCACAAGGCCTAACAGTAGAAGCCTGGGACTCGTCCGCCGTTGCTATCGCTAAACTAGGATCCTTTGCCAACCATAACCCCAGTGTTGATCCACGATGCATCGACCTCGATCAACAACAGCCTGCTGCTGCCAGTTACGATGTGATTTGCGTCTCAGCTTATCTGGATCGAAATATTTGCCCCCACATAGAAGCAGCTCTGAAACCTGGAGGCCTATTGTTCTACCAAACCTTTACCCTAGAAAGGGTGTTGGAATCCGGGCCAACCAACCCAGCTTTTCTGTTACAACCAGGTGAACTTATGCAGCTATTTAGAGGCCTCGATACCCTCGCTTACCGAGAGGAAAGCCGCTGCGGAAACCTGCAATTAGGTCTTCGTAATCAAGCCTACTTGGTTGCCCGCAAGCCCTAGCCCCAGCATTATCCCTCAGAGCCATACCCTCCATCATTGGATAGTCGTGTTTGCTAAGATACACAGAATCATCCACGGGCCACCCTCAGTACCATTTTTTTCATTCTAGCGATGCTCGAGACCGCATTCTGGGGGAGATCATGTATAATTCCCGGTTCGGGTAGAAACGAGTTATCTACAACCACAGATGGTGAAATAAGTGAGCGACAAAACAACAGTAGATGTCAGTACCTTTCAAGGCCTGATAATGGCCTTGCAAAACTATTGGGCGGACCAAGGTTGCGTGTTAATTCAACCTTTAGATATGGAAGTAGGAGCAGGTACTTTCCATCCTGCGACAACCCTTCGCGCCGTTGGTCCTGAAACCTGGAATGCTGCCTATGTGCAGCCTTGTCGCAGACCTACCGATGGTCGCTATGGCGAAAATCCAAATAGGCTGCAGCACTATTACCAGTTCCAGGTAGTCATGAAGCCCTCTCCTGACAACATCCAAGAACTCTACCTGAACTCCTTAAAGACTTTGGGCATTGACCCCTTAGTCCACGATATTCGTTTCGTAGAGGACAACTGGGAATCACCAACGTTGGGCGCCTGGGGCCTAGGCTGGGAAGTCTGGTTAAATGGCATGGAAGTGACTCAGTTTACTTATTTTCAACAAGTCGGAGGCCTTGAGTGCTACCCAGTCACCGGTGAAATCACCTACGGTCTCGAGCGCATCGCCATGTACCTACAAGGTGTAGACAGCATCTACGATCTAGTCTGGACTGAAGGGCCTCACGGCAAGGTAACCTACGGTGATGTTTTCCATCAAAACGAAGTGGAAATGTCGACCTACAATTTCGAAGAAGCAGACACCGGGTTTCTATTTCAGTGCTTCGACACTTACGAAAAAGAAAGCAAACGCTTGGTCGAAAAAGGACTGGCACTACCCGCTTATGAGATGGTGATGAAAGCCTCTCATACCTTCAACTTGCTAGACGCCCGGCACGCTATCTCTGTGACTGAACGCCAGCGTTATATTCTCCGCGTTCGCTCTCTGACTCGGGCGGTCTGTGAAACCTATTACGAAATCAGAAAACAGAAAGGCTTCCCTCTTGCCAGTGAAGCACTGCGGGCAGAGCTACTTGCCGAAGAAGGGGGAGAAAAATAATGAACACTCGTGATTTTCTTTTTGAATTAGGTACCGAAGAACTACCCCCAAAGGCACTGAAGTCTCTTTCAGCAGCCTTTCAAAGCACGGTCGAAAAAGGCCTCGCAGAAATCTTTGGCAGCACAAGCGCGCTATTCAACGACTCAGTATTTCGCTCATTCGCAACCCCCCGCAGACTTGCGCTGCTGATTGAAAAGCTACCTACCCACACACCTAGCAAGAGCACCACCGTCACCGGGCCACCCGCAAAGATCTGTTTTGATCAGGATGGAAACCCCACTAAAGCGCTACAAGGTTTTGCCAAAAAATGTGGCGTTGCCGTTTCTGAGCTTGAACAGGTAGACGGAAAGATGAGCTTCAGCCGTCACGAGGCGGAACAGCCTATCAACGATAAGCTAGCTCCTCTGATGCAGTTAGCTCTGGACAGTCTACCTATTCCTAAGCGCATGCGCTGGGGCGCTAATAGGCTAGAGTTCGTCAGGCCTGCTCACTGGTGCCTTATGATGTTCGGTGACGAAGTTATTGATGCTGAAATCCTCGGTCACAAAACCGACCGTAAGACCTATGGTCACCGTTTCCATTACAACAGAAGCATCGAGCTAATTGCTCCTAGCGAATACGAAACCTCGCTATCCGAAAACGGCTACGTCATTGCGGATTTCAATCAACGTCAGCAGAACATTGCTGAACAGATAGAGCTGGCCGCCAAGAGTCTTGGCGTCGAAGCTGTGATCGATCCTGCTCTATTGAACGAAGTAACGGCACTGGTTGAGTGGCCAGTAGCTCTGTCCGGTCGCTTCGAAGAGCGCTTTCTGGATGTTCCTGCAGAAGCACTTATCTCTTCCATGAAAGAACACCAGAAGTACTTTCACGTGGTCGATGCCGATGGGAAAATACAACCCTACTTTATCACCATCAGCAACATCGAAAGCACCGACCCACAACAAGTGATTTCCGGTAACGAACGCGTTATCCGTCCACGCCTTTCCGATGCTGCGTTCTTCTTTGAAACAGACAAGAAGAGCACGCTGGAATCCCGAGTTGAACGACTGAAGCCAATTGTGTTTCAGGCACAGCTGGGGACCATCTATGAAAAATCCCAACGCGTATCGAAACTCGCCGCTTCCATCGCCACACAGATCGAAGGTAATGCCGATTGGGCTGCCCGCGCCAGCCTGCTAGCCAAGACCGATTTAGTTAGTGAGATGGTGCTAGAGTTCACCGACCTGCAAGGGTTGATGGGCTATCATTATGCTCTGAACGACGGTGAGCCAACTGAAGTCGCCGAAGCAATCCATCAACAGTATCTACCTAAATTTGCAGGAGACGAACTGCCCTCCTGCAAAACAGGTCAGGCTCTGGCCATCGCCGATCGCCTAGATACACTGGTAGGCCTGTTCGGAATCAACCAGCCACCTACCGGCAGCAAAGACCCCTTTGCACTACGTCGCTCCGCAATTGGCGTGCTCCGCATACTGGTCGAAAAAAATCTGGATCTGGATCTTAAAACCCTGCTCACAGAAGCTGCTGATAATTACACCGGCCTACCCGCTCGGGACAATATCGAAAACAATGTGTTGGAATTTCTGCTAGAGCGCTTCCGCGCCTGGTATACAGACGAAGGCGTGCCTGCAGAAGTATTCCTCGCCGTTAGAGCCAAGAACCCCAGCAACCCTCTGGATTTTGACCAACGCATCCAGGCAGTGAATCATTTCCGATCCCTGCCTCAAGCCGAAGCACTCACTGCCGCCAACAAGCGCGTATCCAACATCCTTTCCAAGCAAGGCGACCCAGGCTCTCTGGCTCCAGATGAGTCACTGTTACTAGAAGATGCAGAGAAGGCTTTGTATTCGGAGATGTCTGCCCTGGGGGCCACCTTAGGCGCTCTAGCGGCTCAACGTAACTACAAATCCATACTGGAAAACCTTGCCAGTCTTCAACCAACTATCGACAAGTTTTTTGATGACGTGATGGTTATGACTGACGACGACGCCATCCGCAACAACCGTATTAAGCTACTCAACCAGCTTCGACAGCAATTCCTACTAGTAGCCGACATCGCCCTATTGGGTTAAACGGGTTTTCGCAGGGAAAAAAGGCTGGCAATTTGCCGGCCTTTTTTGTGTCTAAATAGCCCTATCGCTATCCCCGCGCAGCGTTACGAATGCTATATTCGCTAACAGGGATTCACTATGAAGCGACAATCTCCGCAGTGATATAATCTCCCTCACTTACAAAGACAACACCCAAGACGGATCATAATTCGCTATGACAAAACTGGTAATACTGGACCGCGACGGCGTCATCAACGAAGATTCTGACGACTACATAAAAAGCCTCAAAGAATGGCATCCAATCACTGGCAGCATTGATGCGATCGCTCGCCTATCTTTGGCGGGCTATACAATTGCCGTAGCCACCAATCAGTCTGGACTAGCCCGCGGCTACTTCACTTTGGAAACCTTAGGTCAAATACACAGCAAAATGAACGAACTTGTTGCCGAGAAGGGCGGATGCATATCTGCTATCGCTTACTGCCCCCATCATCCAGACGACCAATGTGATTGCAGAAAGCCCAAACCCGGCCTGGTAAACCAGATCGAAAAAATGCTCGACACCTCAGCCAAAGACGCATATTTTGTCGGCGATACCGAAAAGGATATGCAGGTAGGAGTAAGCAAAGGCTGCATTCCAATTTTGGTGAAAACCGGCAAAGGTGCTCGCACTCTTGAAAAAGGATTAACGACTAAAGGCGTCACCATATGCGACAATCTGGCGGCAGCTGTTGATGTAATCATTGGGTAATGTTTCACGTGAAACATCCAAAAAACGTCCCATTGGTATACAGCCCACACTACTCCATCTCCTGGAACCCAAAGCATCGCTTCCCGATGGCCAAGTATCTTTTGCTCTATGAATACCTGTCGAATGCTGGATTAGCCTCAAAAGAAAATGTTTACATATCCTCACCAGCTTCTCGAAAGCAGCTCGCCTTAGCCCACAGCCCAGCTTACGTCGACCGCTTTATAGCTGGCGATCTAAGTCTCCATGAGTGCAAACAACTGGGGCTTATTTGGTCTAATGAGCTAGTCCGCCGAACCCTAACCGCAGTCGGCGGGACAATCCTGACCTGCAAACTAGCATCTCAACATGGCATTGCCTGTCATCTTGCCGGGGGAACCCATCATGCATTCCGCGACCAGGGTGCTGGCTTTTGCGTGTTTAACGACATTGCTGTGGCCGCAAAGAATTTGCTCGAAACAGGCCAAGCGAAAAGCGTGCTGATTATCGATTGTGACGTTCATCAAGGCGACGGCACCGCGAAAATCATGGCTGAAGAACCTCGTTGTTTCACTTGCTCTATGCACGCTCGAACCAACTTTCCTTTCGAAAAAATGATCAGCGACCTCGATATCGAAATTGAAAGGGGTACTGGAGACAAAGAATACCTTGAAATTTTAGACTCGACTCTGGCCAAACTAGACCAACAAATTAACGCGGATTTTGTCATTTACGATGGAGGATCCGACGTTCATCAAGACGACCGTCTTGGGCACCTGCAGCTATCTGATGAAGGTATTCGGCAACGAGATCACAAAGTAATTGGTTGGGCAAAGTCGAGAGGCATACCCATTGCCTGCGTTATTGGTGGCGGTTACGATCATGACCATCACAAACTTGCGCTTCGTCACTCGTTGCTACCGAAAGCAGCAGAATTCATTTACCAACAACGCCTTCGCTAACCCACCCTTCCTTCAAATATGGTCTATGCTTTCTCCTGATTCGAAGCAGGCAGGATGCCTACGTCTAAGCGGATCAACAAGGACACGAACCCTCTCAAGGATTGGAGAACACCATGAACGGAATCACTCGTCAGCTATGCCGGTGGCATATGCTTTTCTTACTGTCTTTCTTTTTACCCATCCAAAACAGCTTTGCAATACCACTCATTCAAGAAGTTTACTATGACGCCAGCGGCAGCGATTCGCCCGAAACATTTACCGAACTCTACGGCGATGCAGGATTCAATCTCAGTGGCTGGCAGCTCATTGGGATCAATGGCAGCACGGGGTTAGCCTACCGAACGGTCACCCTTATTAATGCAATCATCCCCAGCGATGGCATTTTTGTAATCAGTACGGTCAGCGCTAATGCAACCCTATCATTGGTCAGCGATTTCAGCGCCAATATTGATTGGCAAAATGGCCCCGATGCAGTCCAGCTAACCGACCCTTTCGGGCTCGTCATCGATGCTATTCAGTACGGAGCTATTCCAGGTTTTAACTTCGGGGAGGGTGATTCAGCACTTGATACAATGGCAGGAACGAGTCTCAGCCGGCGCTATGCCGGCAACGACACAAACAACAACCTGACGGACTTTGAAGTTCTATCTACTCCGACACCCGGCTCAGTGCGGCTCCCCCCGTTATCACAAAACTTATCTACTGACCTACCTACGCCCAACTCTGCGTTACTCATGATCATCGCGTTGTTAGTGATCAGCATATTTAAAACTTCATCGGAAAATTTTCCATTACGCACAAGTCCCTAACATAAACTATCGTTCCGAAGAGGAAAAATCAGGACAAAAAAAGGCCATCCGCAGATGGCCTTACCTGAAGATATCTATAGCCTAACGAGATGTGAAATCGAGTTCTGTCCCAGCCAGGCTCGACACCTGTGTAAGCGACGTATTGTGATTCAAAACCTTCTGAGCTGAAATGACCAAGAACACAGAGACTTCTGGTTCTGTTGTAATTAACCTCAATGTATTCGAACACGGCTGGCGCTTCATCTTGCGTGCGATAGTTTTAACATCATGTTTATCACCGTTGGCTTCAAGCTCAACCTGGATATTCAATTGTTCAGTTGCTACGTTCTCTGAGTAAATATCATCAAATTGGAGAGATTTCGGTTCCCTGAGCTCGCCTCTACCCAACGATTGAGGTGCTAGCAACCCAAGAGGATAGCTTGGGATAATTAGCCATTAGAGAGCGCTACAGCGCGCTCTAATGGCGTCCAATAAAAAAGCAGCCCTAAGGCTGCTTTCCTGTTCCCCTCTCACCTCTCATAAGACGGTATTTCGCCGTCCGAGAGATTCAAGCAGATATTAAATCAGATATCCAGATTAGTAACGTTCAACGCATTCCTCTCGATAAACGCGCGACGAGGCTCAACCTCATCTCCCATCAGCGTGGTAAACATCTGATCAGCGGCAATGGCATCCTCAATGGTGACCTGTAGCATACGACGGCTCTCAGGGTCCATGGTAGTCTCCCATAACTGCTCTGGATTCATCTCGCCCAGCCCTTTGTAGCGCTGGATGTAATAACCTCGCTTGGCCTGAGCCATTAACCAATCAAGAGCCTCATCAAAGGAAGTAATAGGCTTCACACGCTCACCACGGCGTATGTAAGCGCCCTCTTCCAGCAACCCTGTCAGCGTCTTGCCTAACGTAACCATTGCCCTATACTCACCTGAGAGGAAAAACTCATAACCAAACTGATAGTCATGAGAAATCCCGTGTGAAATCATTCTCACCATCGGTAAGAACAGACTCCGCTCTGAATCTTCACTAACTCCACTTTCGAAACTGCTTGCAGCGCTGTTGTTTACATCGATGGACGCAACTAAATTACGTGTCCATTCAGCGACCGTGCCACGATCCCTAAGCATCTCTTCAGTGAGCTCCGGCGCATAGCTAACCTTATTAAGCACATCCTCTGGATAGAGCCGTGACATCCGCTTAATCAGGGCCTTTACACCCCGGAACTCACCAATCAGAGACTCAAGTGCCGGTCCGTTAAGTGCCGGAGCTGTCGCATTAACATAGAGATGAGAGTCGTCCAAAGCAGCCTGAACCATAAAGACATCTAGTGCTTCATCATCCTTCAGATACTGCTCCTGCTTACCCTTCTTAATCTTGTACAGCGGCGGCTGAGCAATAAAGATATGACCTCGCTCAACCAACTCCAGAGTCTGCCGGAAAAAGAAAGTTAGCAGCAACGTACGAATGTGAGATCCATCCACATCCGCATCGGTCATAATTATGATGCTGTGATAACGCAATTTGTCGGCATTAAACTCATCGCGACCAATGCCACAACCTAGCGCCGTAATCAAAGTGCCAACCTCGACGGAAGATAGCATCTTGTCAAAACGTGCTTTTTCAACGTTAAGAATTTTACCCTTCAATGGCAAAATAGCTTGGGTCTTGCGGTTACGGCCTTGCTTGGCAGAACCACCAGCAGAATCACCCTCCACCAGGTATATTTCAGATAAGGCCGGATCTTTCTCCTGACAGTCTGCCAACTTCCCGGGTAAACCGGCGATATCCAGGGCGCCCTTGCGACGAGTCATATCGCGTGCCCGACGAGCAGCCTCTCGGGCCCTGGCAGCGTCAATCATCTTACCGACGATTAGCTTGGCTTCCTGAGGCTGCTCCTGCAGAAAATCACTAAGATGTTTGTACATCGCCTGCTCTACGGCAGTCTTAACTTCCGAGGAAACCAGTTTATCTTTGGTCTGAGAAGAAAACTTGGGATCAGGGACTTTAACCGAAATAATTGCGGTCAAGCCTTCGCGGGCATCATCGCCTGAAGTCGCTACTTTGGACTTCTTCTGAACACTTTCCTGCTCAATATAGGTATTCAAAGAACGCGTCAATGCCGACCTAAAACCGGACAGGTGAGTACCACCGTCACGCTGTGGAATGTTATTGGTGAAGCAATGAATACCTTCCTGGAAACCGTCGTTCCATTGCAAGGCTACCTCCACGCCAATTCCTTCAGCATTTATATCGGTGAAGTGGAATACCCGGTTAATGGTGGTTTTATTTTGGTTCAGGTACTCAACAAAAGCACTGACACCACCTTCATATTCGAAAGTATCTTCCTTCCCGGAGCGTTCATCTTTTAGATTGATGCAAACGCCCGAATTCAGAAATGAAAGCTCCCGGAGGCGTTTAGCCAGAATATCGTACTGAAAGTGGATATGGGTAAATGTTTGTTCTGACGGTTTGAAGTGAATCCGTGTTCCGGTACTTTCCGTTTCTCCGACTACCGCCATCGGGGCATTCGGTACGCCATGGCTATAAGATTGCTCGTGCACCTTACCACCGCGTCGAATGGTCATTTTAACGCTTTCTGACAAGGCGTTAACAACCGAGACCCCTACTCCGTGCAAGCCGCCTGATACCTTGTAGGAGTTGTCATCGAACTTACCGCCGGCATGGAGCACGGTCATAATAACTTCCGCGGCCGAAATTCCTTCTTCCTCGTGGATATCAACCGGTATACCCCGGCCATCATCAGCCACACTGATGGTCTCATCAGGATGTATAATCACATCGATTTTCGAACAGTGTCCGGCCAGAGCTTCGTCAATGGAGTTATCCACTACTTCGAAGACCATATGGTGAAGTCCAGAGCCGTCGTCAGTATCACCGATATACATACCGGGACGTTTGCGCACCGCGTCAAGGCCTTTCAGAACCTTAATACTGGATGAATCGTAAGCGTTCTCTGTTCCGTCGCTCATTCCTAACTCCCATAACCCTGGTCATTAACAAGACTTCCCTCTTCGATATGGAAGTCTCGCACCTCTGTTTCATCTTTCCAGCAATACTCAAAAGACCCGGAATCAACACAGGTCAATAGCAGCTGGCACTGCAAATCATCGAGTAGCTTGCACAGCTTCTGCCGATGGTTGCGATCCAATTCTGCAGGTAAATCATCGATTAAATAAATGCAGTCGCGCCCAGACGTTCGCTTAAACAGCAGTCCTTGTGCCAGCTTTAAGGCACTGACCACTAATTTCTGCTGCCCTCTGGACAAAATTTCTGACGCAGCAATAGTACCGATTCGAATTCTAAGCTCAGCCCGTTGTGGGCCCATCTGTGTATAGCCGAGATTTTTATCCCGCTCCAAACCCTCATCGAGGATCTCATCCAGGCTCTGCTTTCGATCCCAGCCTCGGTAATAATTGAGGCTAAGATTGTCGATCTCGATCAACTCAGCAAGGACCTGTTCAAAGCAAGGAATTAAGGCATCAATATAAGCTTGTCGGTAGCCATCCAAAGCATCAGCATGGCGAACAAATTCAGCATCCCAAACCCGTCGCACAAGCGGGTCGAGTTTACCATATTTCAACAAGCTATTGCGCTGTTTCAGCGCTCGTTTTACCGCTTTCCAGGCGACAAAAAAGCCTGCATCGGAATGAAACCCACCCCAATCGATAAACTGTCGCCGAATAGACGGACTGCCCTCCAATAACAAGAAGGTATCGGAATTCAAAAGCTGCACCGGGAGCAATTCTGCCAGCACTGAAGCACTTTCGATTGATTGCCCCGCAACACGAATTTTTAGGGCTCCATCCAACTTCCGTTGCAGTCCAACAGGCAGTATTGATGCCGACGAGGTAGCCATTGCTTCAGCGAATAGCGTCGTGCTTTGCGTA
The DNA here is from genome assembly GCA_036960175.1 of Motiliproteus sp. Lineage (GTDB taxonomy): Bacteria > Pseudomonadota > Gammaproteobacteria > Pseudomonadales > Balneatricaceae > Motiliproteus. The sequence continues at coordinate 60,612 of JBALWH010000004.1, forward strand.
CCTTGGCGAATATAGTGTTTGTACTTTGACGTTCGGAAGGAACGACCAAGACTGAGAAGGTGAACTCCTTCCAGAATACTGGTCTTACCGCTGCCATTGACCCCATGGAGAATATTCACTCTTGGAGATAACTTCAGCTTAAGGCGGGAGATATTGCGAAAATCACTGATTGAGATCGATTGAATAGCCATAAAATGAATGGCCTGCGTACACAGGCCATTTCAATCCCTCACATGCGCATAGGCATGATGACATAGAGGCAGTCGTTGCTATCCACCGCTTCGATAAGTGAACTGCTGTTCGGATCAGATAAAGAAATACTGACATCCTTATCTGGCAAAATTGACAGCACGTCCAGTATGTAATTAACGTTAAAGCCAATTTCTACCGATGGACCTTGATAATCCACCGCCAGGGTTTCCTCAGCCTCTTCCTGCTCTGGGTTGTTTGCCATCACCTGAAGGTACCCTTCGGTCAACGCCAAACGCACACCACGGTACTTCTCGTTGGACAGGATTGAAATTCGACTCAAGACCTGACGAAGTTCCTGGCGATCAGCAATAACCAGCTTGTCGCCACCGCGAGGGATAACCCGCTCATAATCAGGAAATTTTCCATCTACAAGTTTGGAAGTAAAGGTGTAATCGCCAGTGTTAACGCGAATATGATTACTTCCAATAACTAGCTGTGCCTCTGTATCAGTATCTTCCAGCAGGCGAGCCAACTCCAAAATGCCTTTACGCGGCACAATCACTTGCTGCTTAACGCTAAGATCTTGATCCACTGAACAAACCGCAGTGGCTAGGCGGTGACCATCTGTGGCCACTGTGCGTAATTGATTGTTATCCAGCTCCAGCAGCATGCCATTGAGATAGTAACGAACGTCCTGCTGCGCCATGGCAAAACCGGTGCGTTCAATCAGGCGGCGCAATTTTTTCTGCGCAATAGGTATTTCGAGATTTCTTGGACCATCTTCGATATTAGGGAACTCGGAGGCCGGCAAGGTAGACAAGGTAAAGCGGCTGCGTCCACCTTTGATGGTTACCTTCTGACCCGTAAGCACTAGTTCCACATCAACATGATCAGGCAGTGACTTACAGATATCCATAAGCTTCTTAGCCGGTACAGTTATAGAGCCCGATTCAGACTCCTGCTCCAGCTCAATGCGGCCCACCATTTCTACTTCAAGATCAGTGCCTGTTAGCGAGAGCTGGTTACCTTCGGTAACCAATAAAATATTGGATAGCACAGGTAATGTCTGTCGACGCTCTACAACCCCGGCTACCAGCTGCAGGGGCTTTAACAATGCTTCTCTGGATATGGTAAATTTCATTTCTTCCTACCCTTCTGGAAAGAGTTCCCTTTGCAAGATTCTATTTCTTCCATCAGGAAGATAACAGTCTCAATAGATTTTTGTAGTCTTCTCGAATATCCGTGTCGCTTTCACGCAATTGTGCCACCTTCCGGCAAGCATGCAATACTGTGGTGTGATCCCGCCCTCCATAGCTATTACCAATCTCGGGCAAGCTATGATTAGTGAGTTCCTTCGACAGTGCCATGGCTACTTGCCTGGGTCTAGCCACGGAACGACTGCGGCGTTTGGAATGCAAGTCTGAAACCTTGATTTTGTAGTACTCAGATACCACCCGTTGGATGTTATCGATGCTAATCATTTTATCCTGAAGCGCCAACAAATCTTTCAATGATTCTCGTATAAAATCGGTAGTTATGGCGCTCCCGGTGAAGTGAGCATTCGCTATTACCCGTTTTAACGCACCTTCCAACTCTCGTACATTGGAACGGATTTTTTGCGCGATAAAGAAAGCAGCATCATGAGACAGACAAATACGCGCCTCATCGGCTTTCTTCATTAATATAGCGACCCGGGTTTCCAATTCTGGAGGCTCAATCGCGACCGTCAATCCCCAACCAAAACGCGACTTAAGCCGATCTTCCAAGCCGTTGATCTCTTTCGGATAGCGATCGCAGGTGAGTATCATCTGTTGACCACCTTCAAGCAGCGCATTGAAAGTATGGAAGAACTCTTCCTGGGACCGATCCTTGCCGGCAAAAAACTGAATGTCGTCAATTAACAGCGCATCTACAGACCGATAGTAGCGCTTGAAGTCATTGATGGCGTTTAGCTGCAACGCTTTTACCATGTCGGCGACAAAACGCTCAGAGTGGAGATAGACTATTTTGGCATTGGGATTGCGTTCCAGCATCGCAGCACCGACAGCATGCATCAGGTGGGTTTTCCCTAAACCAACGCCTCCATAGATGAACAGCGGGTTATAGGAACTGCCTGGATTTTCAGCCACCTGCTGTGCGGCCGCGAGGCCTAGCTGATTTGACTTTCCCTGAACAAAAGTTTCAAAGGTAAACAGCTTATTAAGATGGGTCTGATGACGCACTCCGCCCTCTACATCAACCTGCCTTTTCTTCTGATCTTTGGTTCTCGAGAAGTTGCTATCTCGTCCTGGCGAAATCAACTGAAAATCATTATGGGAGCGACTACTGTTACTCGCCACCACGGGAGCCTGCGAGACCGGAAATGAAGAGGGCGTTACAATGGCTCGGCGAATCGGGGCTAACGTCTTCTCAGCGGGGTTACTAGCACTTTTTTGTGAGCCTGGCTTACTAACATCCAACACCACTTCAGCAGCATGATCACCACCGACCTCCATCATCAATTCTTTAATGCGTTTCAGATACTTGTCTGACACCCAATCCATTACAAAACGATTAGGCGCAAAAAGTCTAAGCTGATTACTCGTATCAGACTCCGCACGAAGCGGTCGGATCCAGGTGTTAAATTGCTGGGAGGGGAACTCCTCCTGAAGACATCCTAAACATTTCTGCCAAAGCTCTACTGGCATTAAGAAGTTCCCAATTACGATGATAGATAATTGAAGGCATTCTATCCTCTCAGGGGGTAGTTATCCACAGCAGAGTAAGGTCAATACTCAAAATATTTGTGCCTGCTATCTCTGAATACATCCAAAAGCAAATAAACCCCTGCCACAGCCCCCGCAACTAGACGGAAAATCAATAAAATTTCATACACAGCTTATGCTAGTATCCAAGCACAGCTTAACACCAGCTTTATCAACACTCTTACTTATTGTATTAACTAGATTATATATACTTATTAACATATTTATTGCAAATACATCAGTGGTTAGTCAAACTAGCTTCGTCGCCTACAAATACGGTACTAATTTAAGGGCGATCATGAAGATATGACCAAAATACACTCAATTAATGAAAGAATCATTTGAACTCAAGGCAGTTATTCTCTAGAATTCCGCCCTTGATTTTAGAGGTGGGGGACCGTTTCCCCGATTTAGGGTAGGACATAGCAATGAAAAGAACATTTCAACCTAGTTTATTGAAGCGCGCTCGTAACCACGGTTTCCGTGCTCGCATGGCTACAAAGAATGGCCAACATGTAATACAGCGTCGTCGCGCTAAAGGTCGCAAGTCTCTGAGCGCCTAATTTCGCTTAGATTACTGAAAGACTATATCTTTTGAAGACCGACTTCCGATTCCCCCGAAGCTCACGATTGCTGAGCGCCGGGGACTACCGGTATGTCTTTGATGGCGCTAAAGTTAAAGTATCGGATAAGCATTTGCTTATCCTTGCAAGCCCGAACCAGCTCTCCCACGCTCGTGTCGGGCTAGTTATCGCAAAAAAAAATGTGAAACTAGCCGCCGAACGCAACAGAGTAAAGCGCTTATTCCGTGAATCTTTTCGGTTATCGAATGCAAGTCTTCCAAACTTGGATATCGTCATACTGGCAAGAAAGGGACTGGGTGAGTTGGACAATCGGTCACTGCAACAACTGATTAATAACAGCTGGGTAAGATTGATTAAGTACTCACGTAAGCAACTGCGAAAAACAGATTAGTCTGATCACCGGCTCGATCCTTTGCCGTTTCTGACTAAATAGCGCAGTATACGATTTGCTTATTAACTCCTAGCAATTCACCGGCAGACTTAAAGAATGGATATCCAACGTACTATCCTGATTGGCGCCCTGGCAGTTATCTCCTATATGATGGTTCTTCAATGGAATCAAGATTATAGCGAAGTACCAGAAGCTACCCATGTCACTTCTGTTTCTTCCCAAAGTGCTGCTCCGGAGATAACAACTCCCTCTGGTCTAGACAATGACCAAAGCACCGATATCCCTATTCCGAGCATCAGTGATCAACCAGTCGATACCACTCTAACTCCGCAAGTTAAAGCTGATGAAAGCGGACTAGTAAGAGTGACCACTGATGTTCTAAATCTGCTGATTGACCCCTACGGCGGTGACATCATCCACGCCGAATTGAATGATTACTTGGCTCAATTAGGTGCAGAACAAAAATTCGTATTGCTAGAGCAAAATGACAACCGCACCTATATCGCTCAGAGCGGTCTCACCGGACAGAACGGGCCGGATGGCAAGCAGCGCCCACGATACCAGGTGAGTGACGCGGAATTTTCCTTACAAGAAGGCCAAGACCAGCTACAAGTAGACCTGACTCTGACGCAGGAAAATGGTGCCGAAGTAACCAAGCGTTTTACATTCACCCGTGGCGATTATCGGATAGCTATTGATTACTTGATCAACAACAAGAGCCAGCAACCATGGCAGGCCAGCCTGTTTGGTCAGATTAAGCGCGACCGCACCGAGGACCCATCCTCACAAACCAGCATGGGCATGAAATCCTATCTGGGGCCAGCTTTTTCAAGTAAAGAAAACACCTATAGTAAATTCTCCTTCGATGATATAGACGACGGCAAGTATGCGGCTAAGGCCCAAGGTGGCTGGGTCGCTATGCTGCAACACTATTTTGTCAGCGCTTGGGTTCCTAATCCCGAAGCAAGTCACAATTACTTTGCCCGCGAGCATAACGGCAGCTACTTTGCAGGTTTCGTATCACCTGCCCTGTCATTAGCCGCCGGTGAAAGCGGAAGCACTGGTGCAACTATTTATGTAGGCCCTAAGATCCAGAAAATACTGGAAGAAGCGTCTCCTAATCTCGAGCTGACCGTGGACTTTGGCTGGTTGTGGTGGATCGCATTACCACTATTTTTGGCATTGGATTTTATTCAAGATATCGTCATCAACTGGGGCGTCGCCATTATTCTGGTTACTCTCTGCGTCAAGGCTCTGTTTTACCCGCTGTCGGCGAAAGCTTATACCTCAATGGCCAAAATGCGTAACGTAGGCCCTCATCTGGCACGTCTTAAAGAACTCTATGGCGACGATCGTCAGAAGATGTCTCAAGCTATGATGGAGCTGTACAAGAAAGAAAAGATTAACCCTCTCGGTGGTTGTCTTCCAATGCTTATCCAGATGCCTGTATTTATCGCGCTCTACTGGGTATTGCTGGAAAGTGTAGAGCTGCGTCAAGCACCCTTTATGCTGTGGATCCACGACATGTCAGCGATGGATCCCTACTTCATCCTGCCGATCATGATGGGTGCCACCATGTTCATTCAGCAGACGCTGAATCCAACACCTCCAGATCCAATGCAAGCTAAAGTAATGAAGTTGTTGCCCTTTGTATTCACCTTCTTCTTCCTATGGTTCCCGGCCGGATTGGTTCTGTATTGGGTGGTCAACAATTCGCTGTCGATTGTTCAGCAAGCTCTTATCACTCGACGGATAGAAGCAGCTGCAGCATTAGAAAACAAGACCTAGTCTGTCGTTTAATTTGTAAAAGGCCCCTCTATGGGGCCTTTTGTGTTTTAGGTACACTACTTAATAAATACATTTTAAATATCGTTAATCAGTTGAGAGCTCTGTCATGACCCCCCTGGATACAGATACCATTGCTGCACTTGCCACTCCCCCTGGTCGTGGTGGTGTCGGTATTATCAGAATATCGGGAAGCAAGGTTACAGACATTGCCAAAACTCTCCTAGGACAGATCCCTGAAGCCCGTCATGCCTATTACGGTGACTTTCTCGACCACCTGGGTGCCCAGATCGATCAAGGGATTGCACTCTACTTCCCTAACCCACACTCTTTCACCGGCGAGGATGTACTGGAGTTACAGGCCCACGGTGGCCCTGTGGTATTGGATTTGCTACTACAGCAAGTACTGGTCTGTGGTGCACGATTGGCCCGACCAGGTGAGTTCTCTGAACGCGCTTTTCTCAACGACAAGTTGGACCTAGCACAGGCAGAAGCAATCGCTGATCTAATCGACAGCTCATCAGAACAGGCAGCACGATCGGCCCTGCGTTCCTTACAGGGGGAATTTTCCCGGCTGATACAGGACCTAGTTGAAGCCCTTATCAATCTGCGTATTTATGTCGAAGCTGCCATCGATTTTCCGGAAGAAGAAGTTGATTTTCTTGCTGACGGCAAGGTAGAAAGCGACCTCGAAATAATCGTCCAACGCCTTCTGGATGTGCAAAAACAAGCCACACAGGGGGCTATCCTCCGGGAGGGTATGAACGTCGTTATTGCCGGCCGTCCTAATGCTGGGAAATCAAGCCTTCTGAATGCCTTAGCAGGTAAAGAATCGGCTATTGTCACAGCAATCGCTGGCACCACCCGGGATGTACTGAGAGAGCATATCCACATCGACGGCATGCCTTTGCACATAATTGATACCGCAGGACTTAGGGAAGGTGCCGATGTCGTCGAACAGATAGGTATCGAGAGAGCCTGGGATGAGATTCGTAACGCAGACCGAGTGTTATTAATGGTCGATGCTCAAACAACTGACGAAACATCCCCCGAAAAAATCTGGCCAGATTTCGTCAGTCACCTCCCCCATCTCGATAAAATCACCGTTATTAGAAACAAAGTTGATCTCTCTGAGGAAGAAATCTCTACTGATGACCAACAAGATTGTCATCTTATTTGTCTAGCAGCCAAGCAACAGTTGGGAATCGATCTGCTAAGGAACCATTTGAAATCCTGCATGGGTTATGAAAGTACCGGTGAAGGGGGATTTATGGCGCGAAGGCGGCATCTAGATGCCCTTAATCAAGCACAGCAGTACCTTATGGCGGGTAAATTGCAGTTGACCAATTTTGGCGCTGGCGAGTTATTAGCAGAAGATTTACGACTCGCTCAACGGTCTCTTTCGGAGATTACCGGAGAGTTCAGTTCCGATGACTTGCTCGGGAAAATATTTTCCAGCTTTTGCATAGGGAAGTAAGCGATCACATACTCCCCGAATACCTAATAAATATTACAGTTGTATCTAAGATATAGATTTTATTCCTATACCCAAGACACAACTAACAGAAATATCTAACACTAAAGCAGACCAAATTTTCGGGCTATGATTGCTGTTTAAGCAGATGCCCGCTCCGACTTCCATCCCCTTTCTCCCCGCTATCACCATCATGATGAAGAGACACTATTCATTTTTTAGTGTCACCAATTTGAAATAAGACTGCGATATCTTCAGCCATAACAAAACTCATTTTTATAAAATAAAGAGCAAATTATGTTGGAAATTAATGATCATGTACGTCTCGTAAAACACAGCGATATAGGTCAGAGCTTGTGGGTTGCACAGCAACGTTCAAATGAATCAAGCAGCTACAAACGTGAAATATGGACCCCCGTTTCGCAACTCCTGACGCCTTCACAGGCTAAATGCTGGTTAACACACAGCAATGTGTCTGCTGAGATCCTGCAGCGCTTTAAAGAGTCCTCTAACTGTATTCAATAACGTCCAAACAGAATTCACTTTAGTCCTTTCGATTGCCCCCTCCTTTACACAGCATCTACTTCAGATTGCCACAAATCCAAAAAAGATGCTTTTTACGCCAAGATGTTATCCACAATAGGTTGTTGATAAGGTGTATAACTATGGGGGGATATCTAGTCTAGTAATCTGTTGATGAATCCACCCTGTGGATAAGACCCCTATATATCCCAAGCTTATCCCCAGGTGATAGGGGTATGCGTATACACCATTAACGCCTCCTTATCATTGCTGTAACTATTTGTAAATAAAGAATAATATACACATACGAACAGATATTTGCCTGCCTAATAATAACAATAATAATAAGCTCTTCTTTCTTTCATACTTATATTATTAAGTTAATAAACAGCTTCGTAGATTGATTTCTATTCCTCGCTGCAAAAGATATAATCGCCCTCTTTTGATTTAGCAAAGCCCTTTGAACCACGTAGAGGTGTACGGTGGATTTTCCCGACAATTTTGACGTAATCATTATCGGCGGTGGTCACGCTGGTACCGAGGCTGCTCTTGCTGCCGCACGCATGGGCGTTAAAACATTACTGTTAACTCAAAATATTGAGACATTAGGGCAGATGTCTTGTAATCCAGCTATTGGCGGCATAGGCAAGAGTCATCTGGTAAAAGAAATTGATGCTCTTGATGGTGCTATGGCGCGTATTACTGATCGGGCGGGTATTCAGTTTCGTGTTTTGAATTCCAGAAAAGGACCGGCAGTGCGTGCCACTCGGGCCCAGGCGGATAGACAACTCTACAAAGCAGCGGCTCGTTCTATTCTGGAAAACCAAGAAAACCTGAAGATTTTTCAGCAAACTGCTGACGATCTGATTATGGAAGGCGAACGTGTAACGGGTGTGGTTACGCAGATAGGCTTACGCTTTTTTGCCCCTTGTGTGGTGTTAACTACAGGCACCTTTCTTGGCGGTATTATTCATATCGGTTTGGAGAACCACAGCGGTGGTCGTGCTGGCGATCCTCCATCCAACACCTTGTCTCAGCGTCTTCGCAATACGTCACTGAGAGTTGATCGGCTAAAAACGGGAACACCGCCGCGGATCGATGCTCGTAGTGTTGATTTTTCGGTCATGCAGGAACAGCCCGGCGATACTCCGCTGCCAGTGATGTCATACTTAGGGTCAGTGGCAGATCATCCACGACAAATTAGTTGTTATATAACCCATACCAATGAGCGGACTCACGATATTATTCGTGGAGGCATGGATCGTTCGCCGATGTATACCGGTGTTATCGAGGGTGTTGGTCCGCGCTATTGTCCATCCATTGAAGATAAAATTGTTCGTTTTGCTGATAAGAATTCTCATCAGGTGTTTGTGGAGCCTGAAGGCTTGAATACCCATGAACTTTATCCAAATGGGATTTCCACTAGCCTCCCCTTCGACGTACAGATTGATCTGGTGCGTTCAATGCGAGGTTTTGAAAAAGCGCATATTTGTCGACCGGGATATGCCATTGAATATGATTATTTTAATCCTCAGGATCTGCAGCACAGCCTTGAAAGCAAAGTCATCGAGGGCTTGTTTTTTGCGGGTCAGATTAACGGTACGACAGGCTATGAAGAAGCTGGTGCGCAAGGGCTATTGGCGGGGCTGAATGCGGGTTTAAAATCCCAACAACGTCAAACATGGTGCCCCCGTCGAGACGAAGCTTATATCGGCGTGATGGTTGATGACTTGGTGACTCAAGGGACGTCTGAACCCTATAGGATGTTTACCAGCCGTGCTGAATATCGTCTTATTCTTAGGGAAGATAACGCGGATCTTCGTTTAACTGAAAAAGGCCGAGAGTTGGGTTTAGTTGGTGAAGAACGTTGGCGTGCGTTCTGTGAAAAACGGGAGGCTATAGCCGTTGAAACCCAACGACTGAAAGAAACCTGGGTTCAACCGGGTAGTGCTCAGGCAGGGCAACTAGCGCAAAACTTGGAAAACCCCCTGACTCGGGAATATAACTTACTGGATCTGCTGAAAAGGCCAGAACTTAGTTACCCTGACGTTGCGGCATTGGCAGCTAAAGTCGATGTGGACCGGCAAGTCTCAGAACAAGTTGAAATAGAAATCAAATATGCCGGTTACATTAGTCGTCAGCAAGAGGATATCGAACGTCTGCGACGTCAGGAAAATACTCTGTTTCCGGAAGATTTTGATTATGAGCAGATCAGCGGCCTTTCCAATGAAATACGTCAGAAATTGGGTCAGGCGCGGCCACAGACTCTGGGTGCTGCTGGCAGAATACAGGGAGTTACTCCCGCTGCTATTTCGTTGCTGCTGATTCATCTCAAGAAAAAAGACAAGCTAAAGGCGACTCGAAATAGTAAAGACGGGAGATCCAAAGGTTGAATATTGATGGATCTCTGTTGACGCAGTGCCGAGAAATTTTATGCATAGGTATCAAACGCTTAGGGTTTGAATTAAATGAAACACAGATTCAAAATCTACTGGATTATCTGCAACTGTTGCACAAATGGAACCGGGCTTATAACCTGACCGCTGTTCGTGATCCTTTGCAGATGGTCGAACGCCATCTGTTGGATAGTCTCAGTGTTGGCCAGCATCTCGAAAGTAATCGAATTATCGACGTTGGTACGGGACCTGGCTTGCCAGGAATTCCGTTAGCCATTTTGTATCCGCAGAAACAGTTTGCGCTGTTGGATAGCAATGGTAAAAGAACTCGGTTTCTGCAGCAGGTTGTGATTGAGCTGGGGTTGAAGAATGTCAGCATTCATCATGGCCGGGTGGAAAGTCATCAAGTACCGATGTTATATGACGAGGTGATATCCAGAGCCTTTGCATCGCTCCAAGATATGCTGACATGGACCGATTGTGTTTGTGCTCAAGGTGGTCGTTTTTTAGCAATGAAAGGTCAGTATCCTAAAGATGAATTGGCAGTGCTACCCGATGCTTTTCGGTTGGTGGCCGGTCATCGTCTGACAGTACCCGGTTCAGATGCAGAACGGCATCTGTTGATCATCGAAAGAGCTAGCTGATCCAAAAGGAGATCGCTCGCGTGGTTAAAATCCTGGCAGTAACAAACCAGAAAGGTGGAGTGGGTAAAACTACTTCTTGCGTTAATTTGTCAGCTTCATTGGCGGCAACAAAGCGCAAGGTACTGATGGTGGATCTTGACCCTCAGGGTAATGCCACTACGGGAGCGGGTGTCGATAAGAACGATCTGGAATATTCGGTTTATGAGGTTCTTACAGGACGGGTCGATATCAACGAGGCCATTACTTCTGAAACTAATGGTGGCTTTGATCTATTGCCAGCAAACGGCGATTTGACGGCTGCTGAAGTGGAACTCATACCGGTAAAACGTAAAGAATTCCGGCTCAAGCAAGCCTTAAACTTGGTGCAAGATCGGTATGATTACATTCTGATTGACTGCCCTCCTTCACTGAATATGTTGACGGTGAATGCGTTGGTTTCGTCCCATGGTGTGATTATACCAATGCAGTGTGAGTATTATGCGCTAGAAGGAATTTCTGCCTTGATGAGCACGATCGAGAAAATTCGCCGCGTATTAAATCCGCAGCTTAAGGTTGAAGGTATTTTGCGAACCATGTTTGATCCGCGAAATGGCCTTACTAGAGATGTTTCGGGACAGCTAATCGAATATTTCGATGAAAAGGTATACCGGACGGTAATACCGCGTAACGTAAGACTGGCGGAAGCTCCCAGTCATGGCTTGCCAGCGTTGCAATATGACAAATACTCCCGCGGTGCTGTCGCCTATCTGGCACTGGCAGGGGAAGTAAACCGCCGCTGTGATCAACAAGCTGAGCTCGTCTAAGGGGAATGAATATGGCTAAAAAACGAGGTCTTGGTCGCGGATTAGATGCACTGTTAGGCAATTCTTTGGATATCAATGACAGCCCCGTCCATGTCAGCGTAAGCAATGACAATGACGGCATACAGTCATTGCCAGTCGATAAGATTCAGCGTGGTATCTATCAACCCCGTCGGGATATGGATCAAGACGCCTTGGAAGAATTGGCCAATTCGATAAGAGCACAGGGAGTGATTCAGCCCATTGTCGTGCGTCCAGTCGATATGGGCCGTTATGAAATTATTGCTGGTGAGCGCCGCTGGCGTGCGACTCAGATTGCTGGGTTAACGGAAATACCGGTAGTGGTGCGTGACGTGCCAGACGAAGCGGCTATTGCCATGGCGCTGATCGAAAATATTCAGCGTGAAGATCTCAATCCCATCGAAGAAGCAACGGCATTGCAGCGGCTGATGGATGAGTTTGATCTGACTCAGCAAAAAGTAGCGGAAGCGGTGGGTAAATCCCGTACGACCGTCACCAATTTGTTGCGATTGATAAAACTGACGCCGGAAGTTAAGCGAATGCTGGAATATGGCGATCTGGAAATGGGTCATGCCAGAGCGTTGTTGGTACTAGAGCATGACCGCCAGATTGCTGCAGCAAAAGAAGTGGTTGGTCGTGGCTTCTCTGTTCGCCAGACAGAGGATTTGGTCAAGAAATACCAAGCCGGTGGCACCAAGAAAACAGAAAAAACAGAGCCTGAACCGGGAGTTAAATCTTTGGAGCAGCGCTGGGCCTCTACCCTCGGGATGAAGGTAAAAATCGCGCACTCGGATAATGGTAATGGCAAGCTGACTATCGATTACTCTTCTCTGGACGACCTCGATCAGATCCTAGGAAGGATGAATTAGCGTATATCCCCTACTACCACTGGCTTTCTATCGACTACTACCTTAGTGCTAAAAAGCAATTTTGAGTTGATGTGCCTTAATGATCGCCCTATAATCGTCAGCCGGTTTAGGGTGAGTATGCACCCTTTCGGATCCTGTTGAGCCAATTTGGGGCCGTTTGTGGGTAAGACTGGTAGCCGTCACTTCCGAGGCAGAACGACCACAAGGGATCGCAAACTGATCCAACAGGTACTGTTGATTCAGGTGCTCGTTACAGTTCTGATATCAGGGGTACTTTACCTTTTAGCAGATAGGGTTACGGCCTACTCTGCATTGCTGGGAGGACTAATTTATCTGATCCCCAGTTTGTACCAGGCGAAGAAGGTATTTTCGTCTAACAATTCTAATAATATTCGCGAGATTCTCAGGAATCTGTATACAAGCGAAATATGGAAAATGGCTCTAACCATAGTGTTGTTTGGTATCGTCTTCAGCGCAGTCAGACCACTAGAGCCCTTTCCCATATTTAGCGTTTTTATACTGATGCAAGTTATCGCATGGATAACGCCACTGTTGTTTAAGAAGGGTAGGCATTAACTAGCTCTTTTTTGATTGCTACAACAGACACCGAATTTTAAAGTATTAAAAGTTAACCATAGAGAGGATATCATGGCTGCAGAAGGCGGACTTACTACCTCCGGGTATATTATCCACCACCTGACTAACTTGACCTTTGGGCATTTGCCAGAAGGTTTTCAGCGTCACCACGCTGACGGTTCAGTTGATTTGGTTGGGCAAGGCGGTACCTGGACCATTGCACACGGAACCGAAGCGGCAAGCATGGGTTTCTGGGCAATTAACCTAGACACCATGTTTTTTTCGGTAGCGTTAGGCCTGCTTTTTATCTGGCTGTTCCGTAAAGTAGCCGTTAAGGCTACTTCAGGTGTTCCCGGTTCTTTGCAGAACTTCGTGGAATCTATCGTTGAGTTTGTCGATGAAAACGTTAAATCTAGTTTTCATAGCCGTAACGAAGTGGTTGCGCCTTTGGCTCTGACTATTTTTGTTTGGGTCTTCCTGATGAACTTTATGGACCTGATACCTGTTGACTGGATTCCATATCTGGCTCAGCAGTTAGGTATTCCTTACCTGAAAATCGTTCCATCCACCGATGTGAACGCGACTATGGGTATGGCGCTGAGTGTCTTTGCTTTGATCCTGTATTACAGCATCAAGGTCAAGGGTGTTGGCGAATTTATCGGCGAACTGACGCTGCAGCCCCTAGGTAAGTACCTGATACCTTTTAACTTCTTCCTGGAATTTGTCAATCTGTTGGCGAAGCCTGTTTCTCTCGGTCTACGACTGTTCGGAAACATGTATGCCGGTGAGATGATCTTTATTCTGATTGCACTGTTGCCGTTTTGGGCTCAGTGGGTGTTGTCCGTGCCATGGGCAATCTTCCACATCCTGATTATTACGCTACAGGCATTCATTTTCATGGTGTTGACTATCGTTTATCTCAGCATGGCGCATGAGTCACACTAATAAGACGATTTTACTTAACTTTAAACTTGCAACTTTAACTCTTTATAGGAGAAAACAATGGAATCTGCTCTGTTATACATAGCTGGTGCTTTGGTAATGGGTCTGGGTGCGACTGGTGCTGCGATTGGTATCGGTATCCTGGGTGGAAAATTCTTGGAAGGTGGCGCACGTCAGCCTGAATTGATCCCAATGTTGCGTACTCAGTTCTTCATCGTGATGGGCCTTGTTGACGCGATCCCAATGATCGGTGTTGGTATCGGCATGTACATCATGTTCGTAGTTGCTGCAGGTTAATTGAGACCTTTTGACTCCTAGTTTTATTAGGAGTAAGTAACCACGAGTAACGAGAGGTGTTGGCGTGAATATCAATGCAACAATCATCGGCCAAGCCATAGCATTTTTCTTTTTCACCTGGTTCTGCATGAAGTTTGTGTGGCCACCATTGACTGAGGCTCTACGTGAGCGTCAGAAGAAAATTGCTGATGGTTTGGACGCAGCTGAGCGTGCCTCACGTGACCTGGAGCTGGCGAAAGAAAAAGCCACTCAGGCGTTACGCGAAGGCAAAGAACAGGCTAGTGGAATCATCGATCAGGCGAACAAGCGCGCGAGCCAGATTGTTGATGAAGCTAAAGAGCAAGCTACTACTGAAGGCGATCGCCTGAAGGTAGCGGCCAAGGCAGAGATCGACCAGGAAATTAACCGTGCCAAGGAAGCCTTGCGCTCCCAGGTTGCCATTTTGGCAGTCGCTGGTGCGGAGAAAATCTTGGGCAAATCTGTCGACAGCAAAGCTCACGTTGAACTGGTAGACAAACTGGCAGCTGAGCTTTAATGCTAAGCGAGGTGAACGATGGCTGAATTAAGCACAATCGCTCGGCCTTATACCAAAGCGGCTTTTGAAACTGCTCTTGAGCAGAAAGCTTTAGGTAAATGGTCCGAGACGCTCGCCTTGGCAGCTCAAGCGACCCAGGATGAGCAGGTATCAACACTGCTGAGCAATCCGGCGTTGAAATTTGATCAGAAAGCTGAACTTATTCTGGATTTTTGTTCCGACCCATCGGAGCAAGGACGGAATTTTATTAAGGTTCTGGCAGAGAACAACCGTCTGCTCGTACTACCGGAAATTTCTTCGTTGTTTGATCGTTTTAAGGCCGAACAAGAAAAGAGTGTCGATGTTGAAGTGACCTCTGCCTTTAAACTGACCAAAGAACAACAGACCAAGCTAGCTCAGTCACTGGGCAAAAAGCTTGATCGCGAAGTGAATATCAGTACCTCTATCGATAAGGGCTTGATTGGCGGTTTGCTGATTAAGACTGAAGATCTGGTTATTGATGGTTCCATTCGTGGCAAGCTGGCCAAGCTTTCCGAAGCATTGACCTGAGCGAGAGGGAAAGAGCATGCAGCAACTGAATCCATCTGAGATCAGCGAAATAATTAAGAAGCGCATCGACAGTCTCGATGTTTCTTCTCAAGCCCAGAATGAGGGCACGATAGTCAGCGTATCCGACGGTATCATCACGATCCACGGTTTAGCTGATGTTATGTACGGGGAGATGGTTGAATTCCCTGGCGGCGTTTATGGTATGGCACTTAACCTAGAGCAAGACGCTGTAGGTGCGGTTGTTCTGGGTAACTACCTGGGCCTTAAAGAAGGTATGACTGCGCGTTGTACTGGTCGTGTTTTGGAAGTTCCAGTCGGCCCTGAGCTGCTGGGACGTGTTGTTGACGCATTGGGTAATCCGATTGACGGTAAAGGCCCTGTTGACACGAAACTGACCGAACCGGTTGAAAAGGTTGCACCAGGTGTTATCTGGCGTAAATCTGTAGACCAACCTGTGCAGACTGGCTACAAGTCAATCGATGCCATGGTTCCTGTAGGTCGTGGGCAGCGAGAGCTGATCATCGGTGACCGTCAGACAGGTAAAACTGCCGTCGCTATCGATGCCATCATCAACCAGAAAAACACTGGCGTTAAGTGTGTTTACGTGGCTATCGGACAGAAGCAGTCCACTGTCGCCAACGTAGTGCGTAAGCTCGAAGAGCACGGCGCGATGGGTCACACCATCATTGTCTCTGCCGGCCCATCTGATCCTGCAGCGATGCAGTATCTGTCAGCCTACGCTGGTTGCACCATGGGTGAGTATTTCCGTGACCGTGGTGAAGACGCACTGATTGTTTATGATGACCTGACTAAGCAAGCTTGGGCTTATCGTCAAATTTCCCTGCTGCTTCGACGTCCCCCGGGTCGTGAAGCGTACCCTGGTGATGTTTTCTATCTCCATTCTCGTCTGCTAGAGCGCGCGTCTCGTGTTTCTGTTGAGTTTGTTGAGAAGTTCACCAATGGTGAAGTGAAAGGCCAGACAGGTTCTTTGACCGCTCTGCCTATCATCGAAACTCAGGGTGGTGACGTATCGGCATTCGTACCGACCAACGTTATCTCCATCACTGACGGTCAGATCTTCTTGGAAAGTGACCTGTTCAACGCCGGTATCCGTCCTGCGATGAACGCTGGTGTTTCTGTATCCCGTGTAGGCGGTGCAGCACAGACCAAGATCATCAAGAAGTTGGGTGGTGGTATTCGTTTGGCACTGGCTCAGTACCGTGAGCTGGCAGCATTCTCCCAGTTTGCTTCGGACCTCGATGAGGCTACCCGTAAGCAATTGGAGCATGGTCAGCGCGTAACCGAGCTGATGAAGCAGAAGCAGTACTCTCCTATGAGCCTGGCTGAAATGGGCTTGGTACTGTTTGCCGCTAACGAAGGTCATCTCGAAGATATCGAACTGAATAAAATTCAGGATTTTGAAGCAGCGCTGCTGGCGTTCTTTAACTCTGAATGTGCTGATCTTGTTGCCAAGGTCAATGAGAAAGGCGATTACAACGATGAGATCGCCGCTCAGTTCAAGGCCGGTATCGAGAAGTTCAAGAGCACCCAGACCTGGTAAGGCTTCAGGAATTGGTGGGCTGCGGGGGCCGAAGGTCCCCGAAGTATCCCCAAGGGTAGAACTTCAACGAATATAAAGGCAAAAAGATATGGCAGCTGGAAAAGAGATAAAAACCCAGATTGCGAGTATCCAGAGCACGCGTAAGATCACAAGCGCCATGGAAATGGTTGCGGCGTCTAAAATGCGTAGAGCTCAGGACCGTATGCAGGCGAGTCGCCCGTACGCGGATCTGATGCGCGGTGTGATACAGCATCTGGCTAAATCTAATCCTGAATATAAGCACCTGTATCTGCAAGAGCGGGAAGTTAAGCGGGTTGGCTATATCGTTGTTTCATCTGATCGTGGACTTTGTGGTGGTCTAAACGTTAATGCGTTTAAAACCATGGTGAGGTCTATGTCCGGTCTGCACGACCAAGGTGTCGAAATGGACATCTGTGCAATCGGTGCTAAGGCAGGTGGTTTCTTCAAAAGTTACGGTGGCAATGTAGTAGCCGCAACTTCTGGATTAGGGGATGCCCCTGAAATTGGCCGTCTTATCGGCAGCGTCAAGATAATGCTTGATAGCTATGCCGAAGGCAAACTGGATCAGTTGTTCATCGTTTATAACAGCTTCGTTAACACAATGACCCAATCTCCGGTCGTTGAGCAACTCCTGCCACTGAAAGCAGCAGATGACGAAGAGAGTCTGAATCACCACTGGGATTATATCTACGAGCCCGATGCTAAAGAGCTTTTAGATGGCCTCCTCACTCGTTATATAGAGGCCTTGGTGTATCAGTCTGTAGTTGAAAACAATGCTTGTGAACAAGCTGCGCGAATGGTTGCTATGAAGAGCGCCACCGACAATGCCGGTGACCTCGTCAATGATCTGCAGCGAATTTACAACAGGGCACGTCAGGCTGCGATCACGCAGGAAATTTCCGAGATCGTAAGTGGAGCGGCGGCTGTTTAACCTAACTCAGGTTAATGGCCCCACAGGTGAATAAGGTTATAGAGGAAACAAACATGAGTAGCGGACGTATCGTACAAATTATCGGTGCCGTTATCGACGTTGAGTTTCCGCGCGACAGTGTACCCCAGGTATATGACGCGCTGACGGTAAACTCAAAAGATTTGACTCTGGAAGTTCAGCAGCAGCTGGGTGACGGAGTTGTGCGCACTATCGCCATGGGTCAGACCGAAGGTCTGAAACGTGGTCTGGATGTAAGTAATTCTGGCGCTCCAATTTCTGTACCTGTTGGTACCGAGACTTTGGGACGCATCATGGACGTACTGGGTAATCCAATCGATGAAGCAGGTCCTATCGGTGAGAAGGTGCGTATGCCTATCCACCGTGCGTCTCCTTCTTATGAAGAGCAAGCCTCTTCTGACGAATTGTTGGAAACCGGTATCAAGGTTATCGACTTGGTATGTCCTTTCGCCAAGGGTGGTAAGGTTGGTCTGTTCGGTGGTGCCGGTGTTGGTAAAACCGTAAACATGATGGAGCTTATCCGTAACATCGCCATCGAGCACAGCGGTTTCTCCGTATTTGCCGGTGTAGGTGAGCGGACCCGTGAAGGAAATGACTTCTACCATGAGATGAAAGAGTCCAATGTATTGGACAAAGTATCTCTGGTTTACGGTCAGATGAATGAGCCTCCAGGAAACCGTCTGCGCGTAGCACTGACTGGCCTGACTATGGCTGAGCAGTTCCGTGACGAAGGTAACGATGTACTGTTGTTTATCGACAACATCTATCGTTACACCTTGGCAGGAACCGAAGTATCTGCACTGTTGGGCCGTATGCCTTCAGCGGTAGGTTACCAGCCGACTCTGGCTGAAGAGATGGGTGTTTTGCAGGAGCGTATTACCTCCACCAAGACCGGTTCCATCACTTCTATCCAGGCGGTATACGTACCTGCGGATGACTTGACCGATCCATCACCAGCCACTACCTTCTCGCATCTTGATGCGACAGTAGTACTGTCTCGTGATATCGCGTCTTTGGGTATCTACCCAGCGGTTGATCCACTGGATTCCACCTCTCGTCAGTTGGATCCATTGGTTATCGGTCAGGAACACTATGATGTAGCTCGTGACGTTCAGGGTATCCTGCAGCGTTATAAAGAGCTGAAAGACATCATCGCGATCCTGGGTATGGACGAATTGTCTGAAGAAGACAAGCAAGCCGTATCCCGTGCTCGTAAGATTCAGCGCTTCCTGTCTCAGCCATTCTTCGTAGCAGAAATCTTTACCGGTTCTCCTGGTAAGTACGTTTCTCTGAAGGAAACCATCAGCAGTTTTAAAGGTATCCTTGCCGGTGAATATGATGACCTGCCTGAGCAGGCCTTCTATATGATTGGCGGAATCGAAGAAGCAGTTGAAAAAGCGAAGAGCATGTAACCGTCTTTGCGCCCCTGACTGATTTGTCAGTCGGGGGCTTAGACGCCAAAGAGGTGACAACATGGCTATGACAGTTCATTGCGACATCGTAAGTGCAGAAGAAGAGATTTTTTCTGGTCTGATCGAGTTTGTATCCCTGACAGGTAGTTTGGGTGACGTGGGTATTACCCCCGGTCACGCACCACTGCTGACAGAGATCAAGCCCGGCCCTGTCGAGCTCAGAAAGCAAGGCGGAGAAGAGGATATCTTCTACGTATCCGGCGGTTTCCTTGAGGTTCAACCTAACAAGGTAACCATCATGGCGGATACCGCTCTGCGCGCACACGACATGAACGAAGCTGCCGCTGAGGAGGCCCGTAAGCAAGCTGAACAGGCTCTGTCTGATCAGACTGCGGAGTTTGAATACTCCCGCGCTACTAGCCAATTGGCGGAAGCATCTGCGCAATTGCGTACGATCCAGCAGATTCGTAAAAAGCTGGGCAGATAAAGCAGCTTACGAGCTTGTTTTATTTATAATGAAGGGCGGTTTTTTAACCGCCCTTTTTTTATGTCTGGAATATGATCATCTTTGTTAAGGTGTCTAGCTAGGGTGCCGTTATAAGATTGGTTGACGAAAACTGGAACCAACTATCGAGTGCAAGTGACGCGTGTTTTTACAGCAACTCAATACAACAGAGGGATAAGGGATGGCTTTGGAAGTAATTATTTTGGCAGCAGGCCAAGGTACACGGATGAAATCCAAGCTACCGAAAGTACTGCATCCGGTGGCTGGAAAACCCATGGTTGGCCATGTGATTGACACTGCATCAACGTTATCCCCTGCAAAAATACACATGGTGGTGGGTCATGGCGCTCCGTTGCTGAAAGAATACCTTGCTGGTCGTACTCTGGAAATTGCTGAACAGAGCGAGCAATTAGGTACCGGTCACGCCGTCGATCAGGCGATGCCTGCTGTGGATTCCAACTCTACCGTGCTGGTGCTTTATGGTGATGTTCCTCTGACTAGACAAGATACTCTGGAGCAACTAGTCGCCAGAGCCGAACACGGAAAATTGGCAATACTGACCGTTGAACTAGAAGACCCCACTGGTTATGGACGCATCGTTCGCAGTGCTGAAGGGGACGTGAAAGCGATAGTCGAGCATAAAGATGCTAATGCCGATCAGCTCCGCATCAATGAGATAAATACCGGCATTCTGGCATTACCGGCGGCCTGGTTGAAAGACTGGCTGCCGAAGTTGTCTTCCGACAATGCTCAGGGCGAATATTACCTGACCGATATTATTGAGATGGCGGCCAAAGCTGATCTGCCTATCACCGCGATTCAACCCGATAACGAACAGGAAGTGCAGGGCGTTAATAACCGCCTGCAGTTAGCTGAGTTAGAGCGTTGGCACCAGCGCCAGCAAGCCGATTACTGGATGACTCAGGGTGCGACTCTGCTGGACCCACAGCGGGTCGATTTCCGTGGAGATATTCAGCTCGGGCAAGATGTCACCGTCGATATTAACGTGATTTTTGAAGGCCGAGTCCGGGTCGGTGATAACGTCAGCATTGGCGCCAATTGTATTCTTAAAGATTGTGAGATTGCGCCAGGCGCTAACATAAAAGCCCATTCCATGATTGATGAAAGCCAGGTTGGAGAAGGTTGTGAAGTAGGTCCTTATGCCCGTCTGCGTCCTGGTACGGTGTTGGCCAAGAATGCCAAGGTGGGTAATTTTGTCGAGACCAAGAAGACCTTGGTTGGTGAAGGTTCCAAAATCAATCATCTGAGTTATGTTGGTGATGCCCAGGTGGGTTGCGGCGCTAACATTGGTGCCGGTACTATTACCTGTAATTATGATGGTGTGAATAAATATAAAACCGAGATTGGCGATGGTGCCTTTATCGGTTCTAACACCTCCTTGGTGGCACCGGTCAGGGTTGGCAATGACGCCACCACCGGCGCAGGCTCTACCATCACTAAAGATATTCCTGACGATGCTCTGGGCGTAGCCCGCGGTCGCCAGACGAATCTGAATAAATGGAAACGTCCCGTAAAAAACTAGTCGGGATTTTGAGTAGCAATTAAAGGAAGCAAGCTATGTGCGGTATTGTCGGCGCAGTTGCGCAGCGTGATGTATCAGCAATTTTGTTGGAAGGTCTTAAGCGGCTGGAATATCGCGGTTATGACTCAGCGGGTATGGCCGTGTATGACCAACAAACGGCTGAAATAAGCTGCACACGTCGCTCTGGTAAAGTTGCAGAGCTCGGTAAGGCGTTGGCGGAAGCTCCCCTCAGCGGCACTCTGGGAATCGCTCATACGCGTTGGGCTACTCACGGTAAGCCCGAAGCACGAAATGCACATCCGCATATGGCTGCTGATCGCGTTGCTGTTGTTCATAACGGCATTATCGAAAATTTCGAAGTCCTGAAGGCCGAATTACAGGCCCAGGGCTGTGTTTTCAACTCCGATACCGATACCGAAGTTATTGCTCATCTAGTGGCGGCTAAGCTCAGCCAGGGTGGCGATTTCCCCAGCGCCGTTTTCGATACCATCGGCCAGCTTAAAGGCGCCTATGCGCTGGCGATTATGGATCGTGAAGATCCAAGCCGTTTGATGGCAGCGCGTATGGGTAGTCCGTTGGTTATTGGTGTGGGCATTGGTGAGAATTTTATCGCCTCAGACCCGCTAGCCATGCTGCAGGTGACCGACCAGTTTATTTATTTGGATGAAGGTGAGCTGGCCGAAGTATCACTCGATCAGGTACATATTTTTGATGCCAACCGTAAGCCGGTAACTCATGAGGTGCAGCGTTTTGAGCACGGACATGATGCCACCGATAAGGGTGAATACCGTCACTATATGATGAAAGAGATCTTCGAGCAGCCGGACGTCGTGCGTTCGGTACTGGAAGGACGAATCAGTGGCGATAGAGTGCTGGAACAGGCCTTTGGCGCTGGCGCCAGCGAGGTTTTTGACCAGGTTAAAGCGGTACAGATCATTGCCTGTGGTACCAGCTACCATGCCGGTTTGGTGGCTAAATACTGGATCGAAGAGCTAGCAGGAATCCCTTGTCAGGTAGAAGTCGCCAGTGAGTACCGCTACCGCAAGACGGTAGCCCTGCCTGGTAGCTTATTCATAACAATCTCACAATCTGGCGAAACTGCCGATACCCTGGCGGCACTGCGTGAAGCTAAAGATAATGGCTTCCTATCCTGTCTGACTATCTGCAATGTCCCGGGTAGTTCACTGGTACGCGAATCTGACCTGGCATTGATGACCAAAGCCGGGCCGGAAATCGGTGTGGCTTCCACCAAAGCCTTCACCAGCCAGCTGGTTGCACTGCTGTTGACAACGTTGGTGCTGGCACGACGCAATAACCTGGATCCGGCTATCGAAACCCAACTAGTCGGCGAGTTGAAAGCGTTGCCGGAATTGCTGGAGCAAGCTCTGCTTCTTGATGGTCCTATCCAGACTTTATCTGAGCAATTTGCCGATAAAAATCATAGTTTGTTTTTAGGCCGCGGCTCCATGTATCCGGTCGCTATGGAAGGGGCTCTGAAACTGAAAGAGATCTCCTATATCCACGCTGAAGCTTATCCTGCCGGTGAACTCAAACATGGCCCGCTGGCCCTGGTTGATCGAGAAATGCCGGTTATCGTCGTAGCCCCCAACAACAGCATGTTGGAAAAATTGAAGGCCAACATGCAGGAAGTTAGAGCCCGTGGTGGTGAACTCTTTGTCTTTGCCGATAAGGCCGCTCATGTGGGTACCGGTGAAGGTGTACAGACGGTGGAGCTGCCACACAGCGGCAGTATTATCGAGCCGATTCTTTATACCATTCCATTGCAGCTGCTTTCCTATCACGTGGCCGTATTGAAGGGTACCGACGTTGATCAGCCTCGTAATCTGGCTAAGTCAGTTACTGTTGAATAGTGACGGTTACCAGCATCCGGTGGTGAAATCCAAACGGGTGACACGGACAGTTTTAAGCATCAATGGTTCACCAGGGTATTGATTTGCCGGTTAAAACTGTGGGTATCGGTACTCGAAATATAAATGTTCTGTTAATATGCCAAACCTTAGCGTATTTGAGCGAACGCTAAAGATCATAAGGGATAGTGGTAATAAGCAATAGGCCCCCCCGTGATGAAGAGAGAAGTGTGAATCATCTAAGAAATCCAGAAACTGCTTATCGCATCGGTCGTATCTTGCACTGGACCACCGCTATCCTATTTATCGTCATCTTGGTAGCGACCGATATCCTGATCGAAACTACAAGTAATTCTGCTGAGCGAAGAGAGCTGTTCTATTGGCACCAATCCTTTGGTGTAGTTTTTCTTTATTTGCTGTTCTTTCGTTATGGCTGGGTGTTGGTCTATCCAGAAACCCGCACCCAATTCCATAGTCGCTGGCAGGCATTCGCCGCCCGTTCTAACCATTATTTTCTCTATATATTGATGATTGTAGTGCCTACCAGTGGATTTATTTCTGCTTTGGCCGATGGTGATACCATCCCCTTGTTTAAGCTATTTACCATGCAGGGTGGTGAATGGGTCGTAAATGAGGATCTGGGCTACTATTTAGAGGAGCTGCATCTGTGGCTACGTCTAGCCTGTTATGTCTTGCTGGGGGCGCATGTGCTTGGCGCCGTGTCTCATTGGTTGATGAATAAAAAGAAAGGTTAATACGGCCCCCCCCCCCCCCGCTATTGGCTTTATGAAGTGAGAATCACGGAAGATATCTCGACTCTTGTTGTGTGGAGGTATAATAAAAAATCTTTCGATACCGACCAAAACCGTTGCCTGTTTACTTTTGGTCGCAGTCGTAGCTACCTCCGTTACCTATACCTTTCAAAGTGAGCGCAAGCTTGCTTACGATATGATGCTCAAACAGACCGAGAGCACTGCCGCCTTCTATCTTGATAACCTGAATATGTGGATGGTTCTGGATGAGATGGAAGATCGTTCTATTCTGCAGGAAAAAATGCAGCAGCAAGAAGGTATTATCTAGGCCAGAATCCTGCGGACCGAACTGTTGGACAGTGAATGGGGCGAAGGTGAGGAAGATCAATACGCCCGCAATGAATATGAAGAACGTGCTTTAGCCGGAGAAGAATTTACCCTGGTTGAAGAGACTGAAAATGGTCGTACACTAACCCGTTTGTTTCCCATTCCCGGCTTGGAAGTCTATCGCGGTACAGAATGTCTGGGTTGTCATGAAGAGGTGACCAAAGAAGGGCAGATTCTGGGTGCTATTAAAGTGACTTATAGCCTCGCTAATTTCGATCAGAAAATTTACGGCAACATCGTTAATTCGGTGATGATTCTGGTGAGACTGTTTGGTGCCGGTGTGTTGATTCTTATTTTTGCTTTGAATCGGATGATGACCAAGCCGCTGCGGGAACTCAGCGGCACCATTGAACTGATCGAAACCAATGCTGACCTCACCCATCGGGTGGAGATCGGTGCACTGGATGAAGTGGGTATCGTGGGTACGGCCTGCAACAGCATGCTGGATAAATTTCAGACCAGTCTGCAACAGGTTCATGGTGGCATTTTCCAGGTTCATTGCGATTCTCAGCGAATTAGTCAGATGTCGGATGAGACCCTGGGTACCGTACTAAAACAGAAAGATGGTACCGCTTTGGTGGTGGAGGCGATGGCGCAGATGCACATTGCCTCTAGCGAAGTAATGCAGAGCGCCAATACGACCCGGGTTGCTTCCGAAGAGGCTGATCAGCTAGCTCATGATGGGGTTGATGTGATGGAAACGGCCATCCAAACCATTGATAAGCTGGCGACAGAGATTGATCGAATCGCCCAGACTATCGTCCGGATGGGTGAGAAGAGTCAGAAGGTAGGTTCGGTTTTGGATGTGATTAACGGTGTCGCTGAACAGACCAATCTGCTTGCTCTAAACGCAGCCATTGAGGCTGCTAGCGCTGGTGAGATGGGCCGTGGTTTTGCGGTGGTTGCCGATGAAGTGCGATCTCTGGCCAACAAGACTCACAAGTCTACCCAGGAAATCAAAGTAATGATCGATGGTCTCCAGGGCGAGACCGATGAGGCTATCGCGATGGTAGAGCCCTCAAAGCTGGCGGCTCGAAATGGTGTGACCGAGGTCGAAACAGCAGTACAGGCGCTGCGCAATATTGTCTCTCATATGGATGAGATCAAGCGCATGAATGACACTATGGCCAGCACCTCTGATGAACAAAATTCAATCGCGGAAGAAGTTAGCCGCAACGTTAATGATATCAGTCAAATTTCAGAGGGGACTTCGGTTCGTGCCCAGGAAGCTCTGGATGTTGGCAAGCAACTGGTCAATCGGGCCGACAGTCTTGATGCTCTGATCCGCCAATTCAAACTTAATAAATAAGCCACTGGATCCGATGCCGGCTTCACAGAATAAGGTGTGAACTATGTCTACAAATTTTATTAAACCTGTTACTACTCAACTTTGCATGGCAGCGCTGTTAGCTGGGTTGAGTTTGCCGGTGTTGGCGGTCGATTGGGGAGCTGCTAAAGCAGCCGAAGTGCCCATGTTCTTCCCCGGGCAAACGTCTTTGGAATGGATGTACGGTAAGAAAAACCACGACGGTGCCGGCCGCTATAAGAAGCGTAAGAAAAATTGCCGGGGTTGCCATACCGGCGATGAAGCCGAGTACGGTCCTAAGATTGTTAAAGGCGGTGATACCGAAGCAGGGCCTTTAGCGGGGCGCAATGGCTTTTTGAACATGCAGGTTAAAGCGGCTAATGATGGCAGCAATCTTTATCTGCGTCTGGAATGGCCCAAGCAGGGTGCAGCTTCCAGCAAACAAGATGCTGATAATGATACCAAAGTAACCTTCATGTTTGATGATGGCGCCGTTGAAGAATTTACCGCTGGCGGTTGCTGGGCAGTCTGTCATATCGATAGCAAGAAAATGCCCGCCGCTAAAGGTGACGGCAAGACCAAATATCTGGGCGAATCCCGTACCAATATGACCCGGAAAAAGGGTGGCGCGGATAAATTCAAGAGCGACGGTGATTTGGCTGCCCTGATGTCCAGTGGCGTCTACCTTGAGTACTGGCAAGCTCAATTGAATCCAGGTCAGCCTGCAAAAGTGATTGATGGTTACATTCTTAAGGAACGCTCAGAAAACAGTACCGCTACCGTTACCGCGACAGCTACAGAGGCCGGTGGCAATTGGGTAGTTGAATTTAGTCGGCCATTGGCAGCAGGGGCAAACCAGAAAGCCCTGTCCCCAGGTAAACAATATACCGTGGGTTTTGCTCTGCATGATCAGAACACCGAAGGTCGTTATCATCTGACATCCTTGCAATATACGATGCAACTGGATGGCGGAGACGCAGATTTGGTGGCGGTTAAACAGTAACCTGTTAGACTGCCACCCGATAATAACCGCTGATAAATAGTGGAAATAAAAGAAGCAACCACATAACTTAATTAAATCATAAGGTTGCTCTATGTTGGACGCTGATGGCACTCACAGCGATCCTAATGCTTAAAGAAAGAAGAGGTAGTATGCATTCCCGCTGGTTGGTTGGGGGACTAGCCCTGATTCTGGGTTTTCTAGTTCAACCCGTTATGGCGTAAGAAGGGGGTACTGCGGTTGAACAGCAGTACACAAAACGAGGCTTGGATGGTTGTCTTAAGTGTCACAGTGAAGAAGCAGAAAACCCCGTGGTTTCAGTGCTTCACACCGCACACTTTGTAACAGGCGACCCTAATACTCCTGCCGATAATAAGACCTGTGAATCCTGTCACGGTCCTAGTAGCGAGCATGCTAAGAAGCTCGACGACGATGCCCTTCGGGTGCCGCCGACTATCAATTACGGCCCTAATATGCCGAAATCATCAGCAGAGAGCCGTAACGAGACCTGCCTCAATTGTCACGAGAGCGGTATTGTCATTAACTGGGCCGCTAGTGCTCACGATTCAGACGACGTGGTCTGCTCCGACTGTCACAGTTCTCACACCCCGTCTGATCCGGCGCTGGCGAAAAAGCAAGAAGCCGATGTGTGTTACAAGTGTCACACCAACAGCCGCATCGAAGCTAACAAGCCGCATCGCCATCCTATTAAGGAAGGTAAGGTGACCTGCTCCGATTGTCACAATCCTCACGGCAGCCCTACCGAATTCTCTCTGGTTAAAGCGACCCTTAATGACACGTGCTATAGCTGTCATAACGAGAAGCGCGGTCCCTTCCTTTGGGAGCATCAGCCTGTACAGGAAGAGTGCACACTCTGTCACTTTGCCCATGGCGGAATCAACGAGCGTCTGCTGAAAGCACCGCGCCCGTTCCTCTGTCAGCAATGTCATACAGAGGGTAGCCACCGCTTCAACCTGTATGACGGTGGTGATGTTGTCAGCCCGGACCTCAGTGCGGTTAACCGCTTTGGTGCGTCTAAGGCTTGTACTAACTGTCACAGCCAGGTGCATGGTAGTAACCATCCCGCTGGCTCACGTCTGATGCGTTAGGAGGAGAGAACCATGGCAAATTTCAAATTTAATAAAGAACATAAGCATTGGCTGACTCATTCCTCTCCTTATCTGCTAGCGACTTTGCTGGCGTTGCCTAGCGCACAATTGCAGGCGGCTTCATTTGATGAGGAAGAAGACGAAGAAGATGCACCACTGACTACCCAGCGCTTAAACGAATATACCAATTCGGCCGAGATCGTTGTTCGCAAGCGCGATAATGATAGCGGTAAGTTTGGTGAGTACAACGCGTTGGAAGATCAGCGCCTCACTATTGATGGCAATGTGTACATCAATAATACCGATTATGAAGGTGGAACCGCAGAGTATTACAAGCTGCGTGCTGAAGACCTAGGCACTGAAAATAGAGAAATTGAAGTTGAGGTTGGCAAGCAAGGCAGCCATAGCTTTAACTTCACCTATGAAGAGTCTGAGCGTCAGGTCTGGGATAGCTTTGATACCCCTTATAATCTTTCCAACGATCAGACCTTGCCGGCTGGTTTCCCCGATCTTAACGATGGCACAGCCGATACTGAGGCCAGCGTTAGCAGCTTTATGACCGAGCATGAGCTGAAGCTGGATCGTGAAAAGCTGTCTCTGGGCTATATGCGTAAGCTGGCTAAGGGCTGGACCTTTAATGCTGGCTATAGTCATGAGAACAAAGACGGTCATAAAGACCTGGGCCTGATGGATGGTACTTCCTTCCAGCCGATAATCTTTGCTCTGCCCGTAGAGTACAAGACTGACACAGCTAATCTGGCACTAGAATACGTTGCTAAGGACTATCAGGTGCAGTTTGCCTACGAAGTGTCCGCTTTTGACAACGGCAGCACTAGCACCGTTATCGATAGCCCTTATACTGCAGGAACCCGCATGCGGATCGCTCAGGAGCCGGATAACCTGTTCCAGCAGATCTCTGTTAACGGTAACTTCCGTTTTTCTCCGGTGACTCGAGCTACTTGGTTCCTGGCTTATAACGAAGCGACGCAGGATGAAGATCTCCTTTCTATTAACGAAAACCAGCCTGGTTTAGGTACCGGTACCGGTAGTCGGACCGAAGCGGATGCCGAGGTTACTCAATTGATCGCTCGATTGGGCGTTAGCACTCGGGTCAGTAAGAATCTGGATCTGGCGGCTAAGTACAGCTACAGCGTTGAGTGGTAAATACAAGCTGCCAAACCGTTCTAGATTGCGTGCAGGCTATATCTTCGAAGAGATCGAGCGTCCCCGTCAGGATCGTGAGGAAACTGAAGAAGATACCTACTGGGTAAGCTGGCAGACACCGATGATGGGTGCGTTCAATGCTAAGGTAAAATATAGCTTTGCAGATCGTGACGGTACCGAGAATGATGCCGATAACATCACTGTGCTGATGGATCCGTTCTCTTCTGGATCCAGTCTTCATCCTGATGGTGCAGCCCGTTATACCTTGAGTGATCGTAAGCAGAACAAGTATCAGTTCAATGCTACTTACGGATTCTCAAATACTGCCAGCATCGGTACCAATATCCAGGTATGGGATGATGACTATGATGCGGTTGTAGGTCTTCAGCAGCTTAAGGGTCAGATGTTCACCGTTGATCTCGCATTCCAACCAACACGGGTACTGTCTGTTAGTACGTACACCGGAATGCAGCGTTTCACCTTTGACCAGCGTAGTAGTGCAGGTAACGTTCCCTGGACTCAGGAAACTGAACAGACGTCCTGGGTGACTGGTGTTGATGTGGACTGGCAAGCTATTCCTAATAAACTGGTCGTTAATCTGGGACTGCGTTATACCGACTCCACTGGTGATATCACGCAGGTTGACGAAACCCCGGGTACTGTGACGGAGTTGCCTGACATTGAAACCAGCATTGCCACTCTTGAATTAGGTGCTGAATATTTCCTCGATAAGCAGACGACATTGTTGTTTCGTGCCGTTTATGAAGACTACAGCGAGAAGAACTGGGCCTATGATGGCTTTGGAACAATTCAGGCCACGAATGCTACCCGCAGTTACCTGACCGGTGGCTTGGACAGTCCTAACTATCAAGCTGGTCTGATCGAGTTTGGTGTTCGTCACGACTTCTGATCGGTAGCGCTCCACGAATATAAAGGTCCCTTTTTAGGGGCCTTTTAGGGGCCTTTTTTTTGGCTAATCAATGAAGAAAGAATAACATGGCGGGCCGTTAGCGAATGTCAGCAAAGCG
The DNA here is from genome assembly GCA_036960175.1 of Motiliproteus sp. Lineage (GTDB taxonomy): Bacteria > Pseudomonadota > Gammaproteobacteria > Pseudomonadales > Balneatricaceae > Motiliproteus. Next base: position 90,538 of record JBALWH010000004.1, read on the forward strand.
TAAAGCTATCGTAAAGGTGGATTCTTACGGAGGGGTTTAGAAAACAGCGGTGACGTTTTAACGACGGATAGCGAAGTGCTGCTGGTGACTCGCCAGCAGCAGGGTTTATTGATGAAGGAGTTACTCGAAATCGTATTCAATCAGGTTCTTGTGTAACCATTTCTTCTCGAAATGATCTTCGATTCCTCGTCGGGCTTGCAGGCTGCGGACGGTAGCCGCTTTCTTTTCTGTTATCTGGGTTTCGGAATCCAGTTCCATGAAAATATCAAAGATCTGAGTTTGCAGTTCGTTCAGCTGATTATTGCTGTGCATCATGGTCATTACTCCACGTCGATTTAACAATCAGATTGTGGACACCATTTTAGTTTGCCGCTGTGACAGCTTTATGACAAACCAGAGCCCACAGGAGCTAATTAATCTCATAGCTGAGGCTAAAAATCAATAGTGCGGTGCGTCATAAAGACGCTAAAGAAGTGAGCGCATACTACTAATGTGTGGCTTTGTGTATGCCTAAGGTTTGCGGGTGACCGGACGTTTTTCTTGCAGTCGTAGAGATCTTAGGCTTCTGCGAATGGTTTTCAGGTGGTCAAGAACACCAGGGCCCAATTTCACCGCTAAGCCCACCGCGAGGGTATCAATAACAACCAGATGAACAACGCGAGAGGCCATTAAAGCGCTTAAGTCTTTGTCTTCTTCCAGATCGATGTGAATCGCAATGGTTGCCTCTTCAGCTAGCGGCGTACCGCTTGGACAAAGCGAAATAACAGTGGCACCGTTATCTTTGGCGAGTTTGACAGAATGCAGTAGATCTTTAGTTCGACCGGTTTGGGAGATGGCCACGACCACATCACCTGCCGACAGACTGACGGCGCAGATGGACTGCAGGTGAGGGTCAGAACAGGCGATAGCAGTGACTCTCAGTCGGTAAAACTTATGCTGAGCATCGACGCAGACGGCAGCTGAGGCACCAAAACCATAAAATTCAATGCGCTTGGCCTTAGCCATTGCTTCGATGGCATTTTCAAGAGTCTGCTCATCTAAGGTATCTTTGGTATTCATTAAGTTACCAACGATAGAGTCGAATATCTTTTGTTTTATGTCGGTAATGGTGTCCTTCTTGTTTAGAGAGAAGGGTTCAAAATTAGGATTGGTCGCAAGTACTTGAGCCAGCGTTAGTTTGAAATCTTGAAAACCATCGTAATTGAGGGCTCGGCAAAAACGCACCACGGTGGGTTCACTGACCTGGGCTTCGGAAGCCAGATCAACGATACGCATATGAATGATGTCTTTGGGTTGGGCGAGCACATAGTCTGCGACCTTTTGCTCGGACTTTCGCAATGAGGGGCGGGCTTCGGCGATGGTCTTTAGGATATTAGTGCTGTTCAAGGTTACGTTCCCGACTTAATCCTGTGGTTTTTGGGTGAATACCTAGGATAGGTAAAACAGATCTTTAAAACTAGCCTTATATTGTATCATTGTGCGTTGCAGCATAGGGCCGGAATGGCGAATAAGTTACCGGTTTTTCGAGTGTTTTAGGGCCGAACAGCGTTTAAAGTGACGATTGAAGCAGAGCAATGATCATGCTAGGTTCGTTGCATAAGAACAACAGCTAGGAGTATGGCTTTGAAACGTCGTGAATTAGTCAAAGCATTGGGGTTAGGCGCGGTTGCCGCAGGTACGCTCGCCGCCTGCAGTGACAGGGCATCAAGCCCTAGGTCTTCAGTGCCAGAAACTTTTGAATGGAAAATGGTAACGACCTGGCCGAAGAATTTTCCGGGTCTTGGTACGGGTGCCAACTTCCTTGCCCAGTTGATTGGCGAGATGAGTGGCGAGCGCATTAAAGTGAAGGTATACGGTGCCAAGGAGCTGGTTGGAGCGCTGGAAATATTTGATGCGGTTTCCAGAGGAACTGCAGAAATGGGGCATGGGGCCTCTTACTATTGGAAAGATAAGGTTCCTGCCGCTCAGTTCTTTGCGGCGGTGCCCTTTGGTTTGACCGCGCAAGAGATGAACTCGTGGCTCTATCACGGTGGTGGCATGGAACTCTGGAATGAGGTTTACAGCCCTTATGGGTTGATTCCTATGGCCGCAGGCAACACCGGCGTGCAAATGGGTGGATGGTTTAACAAGGAGATCAACAGCATTGAAGACCTGGAAGGCCTGAAAATGCGTATTCCTGGCCTTGGTGGAGAGGTACTTAAACGTGCCGGAGGTACGCCAGTACTGTTACCGGGTGGCGAAATTTTTCCCTCTCTGCAATCCGGTGCTATCGATGCCTCTGAGTGGGTTGGCCCGTACAACGATCTGGCCTTCGGGCTTCACAAGGTGGCCAAATATTACTATTACCCAGGCTGGCAGGAACCAGGTACGACTATGGAATCTTTTATTAACAAAGAGGCGTTCAACGCCCTTCCCGTTGATCTTCAGGCGGTGGTCCGAGCGGCTTGCCGTGTGGCTAACCAGGATATGCTGGCTAACTTTACGGCCAAAAATAACAATGCCCTGCAGCAGCTGGTTAATGATCATCATGTGGAACTCCGTAAGTTCCCGGATGAAGTATTGAAGCGTCTGAAGCAACTGTCAGAGCAAGTGGTCGCGGATGAAGCGGCTAAGGACCCGTTAAGCAAGAAGGTGTATGAATCCTTCAGTACCTTTAAACAGCAGGTTGAGGAATGGCATGGGCTATCTGAAATGGCCTATCTGAACGCTAGATCCTTGTAGTTATATTCAGGCAAGATTGGGTCTACTGACCGGCAGCCGCAATGACTCTCTTAAGTCGCCATAGAGACTGCCATATCTCTTTCCCGGTAGTCGTCTTCACCGCATGATTAAATGCGTTGGTGGCGGCCTCCAACTCCACCAAGTCCAATAGTCCCGCTAAGCCCATTAATTGATGGGAATGGTCCCGCATGGCTGTAACATCCTTATTTTGGTAGGCCCTGTGTATGGCTACTATTTGTGAGTTGAGTTCGGAGTGTAAGGCGCGATCTGAAATACCGTAATCCGATAATCTTGGCTTTACCGATTCATCTTCAGTTGTCGAGCGCACAGTGATTTTCGCCGCTTTCTGGATATGGGAAATAACTATGCTTTCATTAATTGGCTTGAACAGCGTGGTGTCTACGCCAGCTTGTTTAAGCTTTAGCTCTTCGTTGGCGATAACGTTGGCGGTTAAAGCCAGGATCGGGGGCTGATTGAAAGGGGCTGGCAGCTGACGAATCTTGCAGCTGGCTTCGATACCATCCATTAACGGCATATGTACATCCATCAGTATGCAGTCAAAGCGCTTCTCTCTGGCGTGAGCCAGTGCCTGTTCTCCATTAATGGCAAGGGTGAGGTTGGCACCGGCTTGTTCAAGGATTTTACGCAGCAGTAGGCGGTTGAAATCATTGTCTTCGGCAACCAGTACGTTAAGGTTTTGTAAGCTCTGCGAGCATGCTTTCTGGTTTCCTGTGGTTGCTAGTTCGGTATTCACTAAATTTGTTTCTAGCAGGGCCTCTAGCAATTGCGGTCGAGATAAGGGCCTGGGCAGCAGCTTGATCGAAGCGGGTAGCGGCAAGCATTGTTTATCAGAATTACTGAGCAGAGCCTCTTTGGGGAGGATCATAATTAATCTGCCTGAGTATCTATGGCGGATAGATTTCAACAATAGCCGCTGATAATGTTGCTGTAGTGAGGCGTTGGGCAGGTCCACAACGACGGTATCCAGATGGCGTCCCATGGTCTTCAACTGCTTCAGCAGTTGTCTCTGGGTACTGACCGGAATAATGGTTAGGTTCCACTTTGCCAGCGCATTGCCTATTTCCATTAGGGCTTCTTTGCTGCGGGAAAATACCAGCACTTTAGAGTCTGGCAGATTTACCGCTGGCTTAGTCTGCGGTTCAAACTCAAAACAGAAGTTGATATCGACCTGAGTCCCCCGTCCGTTTTGGCTATTCAACAGGATATTTCCACCCATCAACTCGACCAGGTGCTTGGTGATGACCAGGCCCAGGCCGGTTCCTCCAAAGCGGCGGGTGATAGAGCTATCGGCCTGAGTAAAGGGCTTGAACAGCAGGCTCATTTTATCTGCATCAATGCCTATTCCGGTATCCTTTACCGAAAGTTTCAGCGCCACCGAGCTATGCTGTTGACTGCATTCTAAGGTGACAGTGACATTGCCGCTGGCGGTAAATTTGACGGCATTGCTGACCAGGTTTGAAATAATTTGACGGATCCGTGTTGGGTCACCAAGAATTCGCTCGGGCAGCTTGGGATCGGAGATAAAATAGAGGTTCAGGCCTTTTTCATTGGCCGCAGCCGCCTGCATCGCCAGAGTATCCTCGATGCACTCTTCTAAGTTGAAGGGGATTTTCTCGATACTAATGGCGTCAGATTGCAGTTTTGAGAAATCCAGGATGTCATCAATCAGAGACAGAAGTAGTGTTGATGTGCGGCTGACGATAGAGCTGTATTCTTTTTGTTCCTTATTTAGAGTGGTTTTCTGCAGCAGTTGAATGAACCCCATCACCGATGTCAGCGGAGTGCGTAATTCGTGACTCATACGGGCTAAGAATTGATCCTTGGACTGATTGGCTTGTTCGGCGTGCTTTTTTGCACGGTCCAGAGCAATGTTTTTTCGTTCCAAGCGTTCCATGGTAAGCCAGAGGCCTCTGGTCGCCTCGTCAACCTGGTCCTGCAGCCGCAGGCGCGTACGCTGAACCTTGTCAGCTAGGTTGTTTATACCTTTTTCGAGCTCGCCGATTTCCCCTTTATTCTTGACTGCTATTCGAGCATCCAGGTCTTCCTGTCCCAGTCGGTGGATGGTTTCGATAATACCCTGAATAGGGTGAGTGATACTGCGGCCGATTGCTAACGCCAGCCAGATTGTCAGAGATAGCCCAATCAGGGTGATTAGCAGGCCGCGGAACAGGATTCCCTGTTGTGTCTGTTTCAGATCATCTTCGTTAATTAGCAGTATTACCCGGCCGATGACCTCAGGTTCGGCAATGGTCTCTGCGGTATCTAGGGGTTCAGGAAAATCGTCGATGCTGTCGCCAGATACCAGCACAGGGGCTCGCAGTAACCATAACTGTCCCAAGGTTTGCGGGACTGTGTTCGAGGGGGAGGGGGTTAAGGGCAGTGATTGTTCTGGAATGCTTATATCGGTGGATCGATAAACCACCTCTCCTTTCGTATCGATAAAGATCACATCACTGATTTCTGACCGTTGCAATGGTGCCTTGGCGAGTAGCTTGAGGGTTGTTTCATTGCGGGAAAACATCCCTAGCTCGGCGCCGGTGGCTAGATAGTTGAGCAGGGTTTGACTATTAAGGAACAGGTTTTCTCGCTCGCTATTGAGACGAGAGTTGATCATATAGGCGGATAAGGTGAACGTAATCATCAGCATAGGTAGCAACGCCAATATCAGTACGCGTTGGCGGATACCCAGCTGACGGATACTTGAGGATAGTTTCATCGTTCCTCCAACCGTTGGTGTAATTCGTCTAACGACGGGAGCTTTAGTCGCAGTGAGCGGGCGGTGCCCTGATTGACGCTGAGATCAAACAGCAGTGGATAGGTGGAGGCTGGCAAGGATTGTTTTTTTGCTGCTTGCCACTGCTGGATCAGTTGCGCGGTTTCTTCGCCCACCGTCTGCGGAGTACTGAATACCGCAGCCACGGCGCCGGCATCCACATAACGTTTTGAATAGGCTATCAGGGGTATGCGCTGGCGGAAGGTCATCAGCAGAATCCATTTAGCCGTGCTGCGGTTAAACACCGATTTATCTGGAACCGCCAGGAACGCATCACTACTGGCAACCAGTGGTGTCAGCTTTTGAATGGGATTGTCGTTTTCGTCCAGCTGCTCCAGATGGAGGTCCCAGTGATATTGGGCGATGGCTTGCTCGAGTGGCCCGAGTTCGTCTTTTGAAACCGGACCGATGATGGTTCCCAGCACTTTAATATCGGGCTTAATCAGCGACAACAACTTTAGCTGTCGTTGGAACGGCTGCTCCAGATAAAGGGCACTTAGCAGCCCCTGTCGCTGCCTGTTTTTGAGCGCGTCGTCACGATCAACCAGGGTCTGGAAGGTGCGCCGAGGTATAAAGGTACTGAGGATCGGCTTATCGGTAACAAGTTTAAGAGCCCTGCGGGTTGCCAGTGTGCCAATGGTCACAATTAGATCCGCTTGTTGAATGGACTCTGTGCCAGGTAGCTCAGGCAGGTAGATGGTTTGTAGTGCTAACTCTGGAGTTTTACGGAGATGGAGTTCCAGGGTGCGAACGACGTTCTGATAACTAGGAGAATCCTTGCTGACGATCGCCAGGATGTTTTTGGGGTCAGCAGTGGCCGGTATCGCCATTAGCAATAGCAAGACACCGGCCAGCCAGTGAACGGAGGGGAGGAGGTGTAACCTCGAGTAATAGATCAAACAGCATTTGCTCATATATTCACAATCCTTGTGAGTGCTCATGAGTGCTCTTAATTTACATAAATCCGAGACTTAAGCGTAAAAATGTCCGCGTATCAAAGGTATTGTTAACATCAAATTCAGTGTAGTTCGAAGTCAGATTTTGGACGATAAGTTCCACCGAGGCTTCCGTATTGCCATAAGTAAAATCTTGCGCCAAGCGCAGATCCAAGCGCTTGTAGGGATCTAGTGTTGCGCCGCCGTCCCAGAATACCGAGGTCATGCGGTAGTAAGCCATACTCACCTGGGTGTTTTCGGTAAGGTTGTGACTGGCCAGTATAGCCAGCGTATGTCTCGGGGTATCGTCAGTGAGTGATTTGATCCCACCAAGTCCTTTGTCGTGTTCACCTTCAGTATCCGCATAACTGTAGGCAAAGTGCACCCAAGTATCATTAATGGGTTGATACTTTAACTGTAATTCTACTCCGTGAGTACGCCAGTGGGTGGTGTTACGGATCTCGTTAACCACGGAGTCGGCCAGATCCGCTTGGGCGAGCGTAAATTCTTCCAGTGATTTATCTACCTCTTCAATAAATAGTTTGGCATCGAATACCCAGTGATTTCTGGGGTTTTGCCACAAATAGCCCACTTCATAGGTCACGATCTCTTCAGGCCCCATGTCCGGGTCGGCCTGAAAAATCTGGTCATAAGTGGCGCCCGAAAAGGCCGTGAGGGGGGCTGGCAGGGTTGGTAGAACAATGGCGATATTTTCGTTGGCTTCAAACAATGATGGAGTGCGATAGGCTTTACTGGCGCTGGCTCTAAGGCTGTGTTCAGCATTGATCTGATAGTTGATGCCGATGCGCGGGGAGAGACGATCTCCGGCGATATCGTTGCTTTCCAGCATGGCGCCGATGTTGACTATCCAGTTATCCCAGAAGCGGTGTTCTATATTGCTGGAGCCTCTGAACATCGTTTCAGCAACGGTATCTGATCGATTGAGTAAAGGCTGGCTTTTTAAACTCTCGCGCCGAACTCCAGCACTCCATACCGAACGAGTGTTTTTTCCTAGGCGTTTAGTTAAATCGGCACTGACGTCGTAACGCTCTGCAACACCCTTTTCGATACCGAAATCCAGGAATATTCCCGCTGCAGGCCCGAGAATATTGCCCAAGTCAAACGGTTCAGTTTCATAATATTCCAGGTAGTTATGGTAGGCCTTAAGCTTAAATTCATCATCACCCGCTAGTGAGCGATTCCACACCAGGCTCTGGTAATGGGTCTGGACATCCCTTTTGGTAAATTCGTCGGGCTGATGGGCTCGACCGACGCCGACATCGCCTTCGCTATAGCCGACCTGAACATCGATGTTGTCCAGCAAGTTCGGGGTGTAGATAGCGCGGAAACTCAGCTGGCTGATTTCGCCGTCATCCCTGATGGGTTCCAGTGGATTGCTGGGATCTCCATCTTCCAGACCGACACCGTGGCCATTGTTCTTGTGGTAATTAGCGGACAGACGGTAATCGAGCTTGTCGAGTTGGCCATTGTGGCGGATCGAGTATTCCTGGGTCTTGAGATCTCCGCGGGTCATAGAGATGCGGGTGCCCTGATCCTGCAGCGGTGAGCGGGTGACGATATTGATGGCACCGAGAAAGGCATTTGACCCTTGAGTCGGTACGTTAGATCCACGAACGACTTCAATGTGGTCGATATCATCCATGCCAATCCCCAGCACTGACCAGTCTACTGTTGATAATAGTGAGATATAGACCGAGCGACCATCGATGGTGACTTCCATTTGCCCTGGATGGGTTTCGCCATGACCATGGCTGGTGACGCCGAATTTATTGGCATTGACGTGATAGGTCTGAAAGCCCGGTACCAGTCTGAACAGGTCTGAAATATTAATGGCCCCTGAGGCCTTGATCATCTTGCGGTCGATGATGGTGATGGACGCGGGTAATTCGCTGAGTCGCTGTTCCAGGTTGGTGGCAGACTTAAAGGTGGGCAAGGCCTCCAGCATATCATCTTCGGTGAGTAGCTCGTCTTCTTCAAAAGCGAGGGCCACAGGACCGTAAGCTTGTAAACTGATAGCAAGAATGCCGAATAAAAGTGGATATTTTAGCGCTGTCATGGAACTCCTCGTGCAGCAGCAGATGTCCTTGTCTGAGCTAAAGTCAGAAATACCAAGGCCTTGGTAACTATCGGATTGCCAAATCATACCGCAGCAGTCTGGAAAACTGTATTTTTTGCTTAATATTTATATATTTACCGGGTAACGCTGTTAAAGCAGCGCTTTGATTTGCTCAACCAGTTTTCCGATGCCCGCACCTGCTTCTGAGATAGAGCCGGCCAGCATATAGGCGGGGGTGGTGACTATCTTGCGTTCTTTGTCGATAACCACGGCATCTACCGGACAGTCTTGGTGTTTGCCACCCATGGCTTCGATGGCATTGGCGATGTCTTTATCGTTGCCGATGGTGCAGAGGGCGTTTTCACCGAAAATAACCGGGGTCATTGTCGGTGCTATGCAGATCAACCCCACGGGCTTGCCGCTTTGATGCATGGTGCGGGTGAAATCCAATACTTGTGAATTGACCGAGCAATTGCTGCCTGCAATGGCAAAATCGGACAGATTTTTAGCGGCGCCAAAGCCACCGGGGATAATCAGGGCGTCGTAATCATCGGGGTTAGCTTCGGACAAGTCGAGAATATCTCCGCGAGCTAGTCGGGCCGCTTCTACCAGCACGTTTCTTTGCTGCTCAGGGGCGACTTCACCGGTAAGGTGGTTGATGACATGCAGCTGATTGATATTGGGTGCCATGCACTGGTAGGCCAGCCCTTGCTGTTCAATATTCATCAGCGTCAATACCGATTCGTAAATTTCAGATCCGTCGTAAACACCGCAACCGGAAAGAATAACCGCCACTTTTTTCATCGCTAGAATTCCTTTAATTCTCTGGTAAGCAGGCCTGCCGAGACATTTTTGGCTGCCCCATGACCCTTCTCATTCTCACAACGTCTCAGGTGCGCTACTATGCGCACAATGTATGCATATACTCTGTTATTGCTACTTTCAGGGCAATAGCTGAGAACAAAGAGGGTGACAACCAGTGGCGTTCTATAATAATCAGCGATTCTTTCCCGAAACCCGTATGCGTCGCATGCGTAAAGATGATTTTTCCCGACGCATGATGCGCGAGACTGTACTGACCCCCAACGACCTCATTTATCCGGTGTTTATTCTGGAAGGGGAAAACCAGCGTGAAGCGGTTCTCTCCATGCCCGGCGTTGAGCGCATGAGTATTGACCTGCTGTTGAAGGAAGCCGGAGAGCTGGTGAGCCTGGGCGTGCCTGCGGTTGCGTTGTTCCCGGTTACTCCCCCGGAGCAGAAAACTGAATTTGCCGAAGAGGCCTATAACCCTGATGGATTGGCGCAGCGGGCAGTTAAGGCGTTGAAGGATGCCTATCCAGAGCTGGGAGTGATTACCGATGTTGCCCTGGATCCATTTACTACCCACGGCCAGGACGGCATCATCGATGCCGATGGCTATGTGCTCAATGACCGTACGGTTGAGACCTTGGTTAAGCAGGCCCTGTCCCATGCTGAAGCGGGTGCGGATATAGTGGCACCTTCGGATATGATGGATGGCCGTATTGGTTCCATCCGCGATATTCTTGAAGATGGTAATCATGTTCACACTCGTATTCTGGCCTACAGCGCCAAGTATGCTTCAAGCTACTACGGGCCTTTCCGTGATGCCGTAGGTTCTGCGGGTAACCTCGGCAAGGGTAATAAGTACAACTACCAGATGGACCCAGCCAACAGCAACGAAGCGCTACATGAAGTGGCCTTGGACCTGGCTGAAGGCGCCGATATGGTGATGGTTAAGCCTGGTATGCCTTATCTCGATATCGTTCGTCGAGTTAAAGATGAGTTGATGGTGCCTACTTTTGTGTATCAGGTCAGTGGCGAGTACGCCATGCACATGGCCGCGATCCAGAATGGTTGGCTTGATGAAGAGTCGGTGATGATGGAGTCACTGGTCTGCATCAAGCGCGCCGGTGCCGATGGTATCCTGACCTACTTTGCTAAAAGCGCTGCGCAGGTTATGAATCGATAATCTGTTCTCTATACAGCGGTGGATCTGTAGCCTCAGAACACCGCTATTGTTTTTAAGTCGTTGCTAATCCTGCTGTTTTATTTGCCCTAACAACTCCGTGAAACCGACTTGATAGTCCGGGTATTTAAACTGGTAGCCGCTAGCCTGCAAACGTTGGCTGTTGCAGCGTTTACTCCCTGCCCTTAAGCGTTTTTCTATACCTTGTTGTGGATCGGCTTGATCGCTATCCAGCTGTTGTCGTATCCAGTTGAGAATCTCTCCAAAACCGGCGGGATTTGGATCTGATGCCAGATAAAGCGTTTCGACTGGGCCTCCTCGCATATCCAGCTCCAACAGGTGCCGCAGCACTCCGACACAATCCTGCTGGTGGATTCGATTGCTGTAATGGGGTGGCGTCTCTGCACAGGTAACGCCCTCCAGCGCCCAGTCCACCAAACGCTGGCGGCCGCGACCATAAATACCGCTGAAGCGCACACAGGTACTAGGATAGTCACTTGCTGCAGCAACCTTTTCTGCCTCTAACATCGCCTTGCCGGAGAATCCTCGGGGTTCAGCGACACTTTGCTCATCCACCCATTCACCGGCGTTTTGGTGATAGACCGCAGAGCTGGAAACAAAAATCAGTCGTTGCAGTGTCTGGCCCTGAGATTTAAGCGCTGCTACCAGATTCTTTAGACCCTGTACGTAGGCGCGTTGATAGCTGGCCTCATCAAAACCGCCCGGCGTCAGTGTCACCACGACATAGTCCAGATTAGCAGGTAGAGTCGTTAGGGTTTCAGGCTGGGTAACATCGCCGCATAGAGGTTGGATTGCTTCAGGTAGTTGATTACACTGGCGTCTCAGCCCGAAGCACTGATGCCCGACAGCAGCCAGCTGCATACCTAGCTGAGAGCCGATATAACCGCATCCGGCGAAAAGGATTTTTGCCATTGAATAGTTCCTGTTAGCTTGATCTTGAGATAATAGCGCGAATGCCCCCGTAGCGGCCAATCGCTTATATCCAATATCCAGGGTGCCAGATTCAGGGCGCCAGAAACGTTAGACAGACTCCTAGGGGTAGTGACCGTTATGACATTGACCGAGCTGCGTTACATTATTGCCCTGGCTCAGGAACTTCACTTTGGCCGTGCGGCGGAGCGCTGCTTTGTCAGTCAGCCGACCTTGAGTATTGCCGTTAAAAAGCTAGAGGGTGAGCTCGGCGTGGCGCTGTTTGAGCGCAGTAAAAGTGCCCTTCAGATAACGCCTGTAGGTGAACGGATTGTGGTACAGGCGCAGCGGGTGCTGGAAGAGTCGCTGCGTATCAAAGAGCTAGCGCAGGAAGGTCGCGACCAGCTGAAAGCGCCTCTGCGTGTCGGCGCTATTTATACTATTGGTCCCTATCTGTTTCCTCATCTTATTCCCCGTATTCGTGAGCTGGCGCCGGATATGCCGTTGTATCTGGAGGAGAATTTTACCGAGGTGTTGCGCGGTAAATTACGGCGTGGTGAACTAGATGCTCTCGTTCTGGCGCTGCCTTTTGAGGAAGCTGATGTGCTGGTACGGCCCCTCTACGACGAGCCTTTTGTGATGCTGCTGCCGCCTGATCACCCCTGGAGTTCGCGGGATGAGATCCAGGCCTGTGAGCTGAAAGATACCCGCATGCTAATGCTGGGAGAGGGCCACTGTTTCCGTGATCAAGTGCTGGAAGCTTGCCCCGGTGTCGCTAATACACGGCAATCTGATGCGTTGGTGACGGAAGGCAATTCGCTGGAAACTGTGCGGCATATGGTCGCTTCTGGATTGGGTGCCAGTGTACTGCCCCGCTCTGCGGTGTTAAATCACGAGCAATCCACTCTAGTCACTGTAAAACCCTTTGCCAATCCACAGCCTAAACGCACCTTGGCTCTGGCCTGGCGGGCCAGTTTTCCACGGCCCAAGGCAATCGATGTGCTAATCGATAGTATTCAGCGCTGTTCTCCCCAAGAGAAGGTCGGTTGATGACCAGTCCTATGCCTTTGCGCAGTTTGGATCAGATTCCGGTTATCCGCCTTAAAGGCGTAGGCGCTGCACTGGCGGCCAAGCTGGAAAAGCTGGGGTTGGAATCGCTACAGGATCTGCTGTTCCATTTGCCCATGCGCTATCAGGACCGGACTCGCGTTAAGTCCATGGCTGAATTGCGGCCTGGCGATCAGGCGGTCATTCAGGGCCGGGTACAAAGCTGTGAGCTGGTGATGGGACGACGACGCAGTCTGCGCTGTCGGATCAAAGATCAGAGCGGTAGTGTCACGCTACGGTTTTTCCATTTTTCGGCTGCTCAGAAAAATGCTCTGAAGCCAGGGCTGGAACTGCGTTGTTTTGGTGAGGCTCGCATAGGCAGCAGTGGCTTGGAATTTTATCATCCCGAATACAGTCAGCTTAGCGAGGCGGAACCGCCCCCCGTCGAAGAAAATCTCACACCAGTTTATCCCAGCACCGAAGGTATTACTCAGCCGCGCATCCGCAGCCTGTGTATGCAGGCGCTGGAAATCATGGAGCTGCAGGGTGGGTTGACTGAATGGTTGCCGTCCACCTCACTGGCTCATTATCAGTTAATGTCCCTTAACGATGCCGTTAGTTATCTGCATTGCCCGCCAGTGGAAGCGGATCTGCATCAATTAAGCGAGGAGCGCCATCCCGCTCAGCGTCGTCTGGCGTTCGAAGAGTTGTTGGCCCATCACCTGAGTTTGACCCGTCTTCGTCAGCAGCATCAAAGTCATGGTGCGCCGTTATTGTCACAAGAGAACAGGTTGACGCAACAGTTCCTGCAGCAACTGCCATTTCAGCTGACAGGGGCGCAACTGAGAGTGGCTGCTGAGGTGTCGCTGGACCTGTCCAGACCGATCCCCATGCTGCGTTTGGTGCAAGGGGATGTGGGCTCAGGTAAGACTATGATTGCGGCTTTGGCCGCTCTGCAAGCCCTTGGTAGTGGTTTTCAGGCGGCAGTGATGGCCCCTACGGAAATACTGGCTGAGCAGCATTATCTGAATTTCTGCGGCTGGCTCGAACCCATGGGCATCAAGGTGGACTGGCTGGCAGGCAAGTTAAAGGGCAAGAAGCGCGAGCAAGCGTTAGTGCGTATTGGCTCCGGTGAGGCACAGGTTATTATAGGCACCCATGCCTTGTTTCAGGATGATGTCAATTTTTGCAGGCTGGGATTGGTCGTGGTGGACGAGCAGCATCGTTTTGGTGTGCATCAACGCTTGGCGCTACGTGAGAAGGGCCGTTTTGATGGTGGCTTACCCCATCAGTTGATCATGACCGCTACGCCCATTCCTCGCACCCTGACCATGAGTGTCTATGCGGATCTTGATTGCTCCATTATTGATGAACTGCCTGCGGGACGGACACCGGTGAATACGGTGCTGATTTCCGATCAACGTCGCGAAGAAGTGGTGCAACGAGTGCGGCTGGCCTGCGCAGAAGGTCGCCAGGCCTACTGGGTCTGTACCTTGATTGAGGAATCGGAAGTGCTGGAATGTCAGGCGGCGGAGGTCTCAGCGCAAGAGCTGACAGCGTTATTGCCAGAGCAACGCATAGCCTTGATTCACGGCCGCATGAAGCCCACTGAAAAAGCGGCGGTGATGGCGGCGTTTAAGGCTCATGAATTAGACCTGCTGGTAGCGACCACGGTTATCGAGGTGGGCGTCGATGTGCCTAATGCCAGCCTGATGATTATCGAAAATCCGGAGCGTCTGGGTCTGGCTCAGTTGCATCAGCTGCGCGGTCGGGTAGGGCGAGGTACGGTCGCCAGCCATTGTGTGTTGATGTATCACGCGCCCCTGTCACAGCTGGGCCGTGAACGCATACGAATCATGAGAGAAACCAATGACGGCTTCAAAATTGCCGAGAAAGACCTTGAGATCAGAGGCCCCGGAGAAGTACTGGGAACCCGTCAGACCGGGGTGATGCAGTTTCGGGTAGCGGATCTGGAACGAGACGCTGACCTGCTGACTCGAGTCAAAGAGCTGGCGGGACAGATGCAAACATTGCCAGACAACTGTGATGCCATTATTCGGCGCTGGCTAAAGCGAGGGGAACAGTATGGGAATGTCTAATTTGACAAGTCAAAAGTATATATAAGTTGATCAAAATAAGAATTTGATCGCTTATAAATGAATTGTGAATAATCTAAAATTATTTTTGAATGTGTTTATCTGGCAGGTCGTAACGATCTAAGAGCTAGTTTTCGGGAGTCGTATCGTTGCTAACCGCACAGCAGGAACAAATAATCGAGCAGCAGCTAGGCCGTAAGCCTCGGGGTATTGTTGATATTGCCTATGCCACCAAAAGCGGTGTGCCGGTGGTGTTGAGGATGCGCTCGCTGGTGGATGATCAGCCATTTCCGACTCTTTACTGGCTCTGTTCTAAAGATCTTCACCGCGCTATCGCCCGATTGGAAACCGAAGGTTGGGTAAAGCGACTGGAAGATGAGTTGGCAGAGGATGTTGAGTTTCGCCAAGCCTATCTTGAAAACCATCGTCAATATGTCGCGCAGCGCTGGCAGTATATGAACGATGAGGATCGCCAGCGGATTGAGCAGCTGGGTTTTTCCGCCTTATTTGATCAGTACGGTATTGGCGGTATTTCTCAGTGGGATAAGATCCGTTGTCTGCATATGCAGTACGCACACTACCTGGCTCAGTGTCAGAGTGGCGAGCAAGGGGCAAAGAATGTTGTTGGTGAGCGGCTTGAGCGGGAATTCGGACTGAAGGGTCTGAAACTTTCGATTTAACGGGGCTTTTGATCGTGGGAAAAATGACCGGGTAGCGAGTGATGTCTACCCGGTTGGTCGATCTTTGCAGAATCAGCCTTGTAGCTTATGGTATTTTTCCATTAGCTTGTCTTCTGATTCTTCGTGATCGGGATCCTTTGGAATGCAGTCAACAGGACAAACTTCAACGCACTGAGGCGTATCGTAGTGGCCGATACACTCAGTGCAACGAGCTGGATCGATTTCGTATATTTCATCTCCCGGAGTAATTGCCTCGTTAGGGCACTCGGGTTCGCACACGTCACAGTTAATGCATTCGTCAGTGATGATCAATGACATTTAGGCTACCTCTACAATCCTATCTTGGCTCCGTTATCGGAGCTCTATACTAGCTGATCAGCTAAAGCTGCTCTTACCGCTGGATGTACAAACTTTCCCACATCTCCCCTCAGTAACGCGATTTCGCGAATCAGGGTGGATGAAACGAAGCTGTACTGTTCCGACGGTGTCAGAAATACGCTTTCAATATTTGGCGATAAAGCACGGTTCATATTTGCCAATTGGAATTCGTACTCGAAATCCGATACTGCCCGTAGTCCACGCAGCAGAACATTGGTGTTCTGTTGGTCCATAAACTCCGTCAGCAAGCCGTCGAAGCCACAGACTTCAACGAACTCCATTCCTTTGGTTACTTCCTCTACCAGCTCGATGCGCTGTTCCAGTGAGAACAGGGGCTTCTTCTTGGGGCTGGCAGCAATAGCGACAACGACCTTACCAAACAACCTGCCCGCCCGTTCAATAAGATCGGTATGGCCGTTGGTTATAGGGTCAAATGTTCCAGGATAGACAACAATTTGCATGGAGGGTTTCCATCGTTGATGAAGTGTATATACCGGCTTTCGCTGAACGCGCTGAATGGTACCGGAATTGGCCTTGGGGTACAAATACAAAGGGGCTTTATGCTTATGCACATAGTCGGTTCAGGGTTGATAGCCCAGGTCTGTGATAAGGGAACCTGTGAACAAGTCCAGTGTGTTCTCTGCGGTATCTAGAACGGCCCCTCTTTATTACAAGAACCGCGAAAGATCGTGCAGCAAAATGTCTGGACCTTTTCAAACGGTCTGACAAAGCAGATGGCCGTTCTAGAGCCCGTCCTTCGGAGCTTTCAGAGAGACAGGATCTCAGTGTTAACGATTCTCGACGTACAACCAGTATGTCTGCAATCGTTGTCTTGATCTCCAATCTCTCTGAAAGCCAGAGGCGCAAGAGACTTGTTCACAGGTTCACAGGTTCCCAAGGTTAGTCGGAGGTGCTGCGTTGGCATAGGTAGCTGCTGACCTGGCCGCTATCTTTCTGTTTGCGAATGACCCAATTGTCAGGCAGCGGCAGCGGCTTCAGCTCCCTCTCGGCCTCAATGTAAATAAAGGCGCGATTGCTGAGGATGCCGCTGTGTTCCAGCAGTTGGCTGCAGGACTCCACCATCCCTTTGTGAAACGGCGGGTCCATGAATACCAGGTCGAAGTGCTGGGCTGTGATCGTTGGCTGTTGTAGCCAATTCATCGCAGAAGCCTGCCGCAGCTGGGCGTTTTCCGCTTTCAGTAGCTGCAGGTTGTCGCGCAACTGATTGATAACTAGGGGAGAACTGTCAATCAAGGTGGCGCTGGCGGCACCTCGCGATAGGGCTTCTAGAGAGAGGGCTCCGCTGCCGGTGAATAGATCAAGGCAGTGGCTAGCCTCCACAGCACCTTGTAACCAGTTAAACAGCGTTTCTCTGACTTTGTCTGGGGTGGGTCTCAGGCCTTCCTGGTCGGGGAAGCTCAGCCTCCGTCCGCGCCATTGGCCCGCGATGATTCTCAGGGTATTAGTACCACGGCTTTTGCTGTTCGTTCTCTGGCGTTGCTGTTTTTTGGTCATAGCTCTTTGATCTAGTTGGCGGGCTGTTGGCTAATTTGGTGGTAATGCTCAGGGTTAAGTAACGCATTGATGCTGGATCTGAGCGCAGCGGAGGATAGCTGATCTAACTGTGATACAAAACTCTGCAGATAATTCTCCGGCAGCTGATAAAAGGCAATGGCTTGCAGTTGTTCGAAAAGCTGGTCTGGATTCTCCAGACGCTGATATAGATGATCGATGGTTTCGCTACGGCGTCTGTCCAGTTCGTCATCGCTGGTTTCTGCCAGCTTGCTCTTGATGGAGCCCAGTAGTGCGTTGCTATCGATTGGCGATGGGCTGGATGCGCTAAGGATTAACTCAGAATGGCTTCCCAGAGGGCGCCACTCGCTGTAGATATGCAAGGCGCCAGCTAGCGTCTGTAGCTGTCGGACGGCCAAAAGCTGTTCAGCAAAGTCAACAGCGGAACGGCCACTGGTTTGACGGCCCAGCAGTAATTGATATTCACCGAGAGTGGATGCTGTCAGCTGTTGTGGCGGCAGCGACGGAGTGCTTGGGTTCGCCCATTGAAGTCCGTTTGGAATGCTGCTTAGCTGGCTACGCAGGGCTTCAACGATTGGCTCTACGTCCTTGGCCATTAATGACACTGATAGTTGGCTACGGCTGAACAGCTGTTCTCTAAAGGCGGACCAGTGCATGTAATCGTTATCGTATTGGGATTGTTCTGGCTGTAGCCATAAACGCATTTTCGCCCATCCAGGATCAACAGATTGGCGATCCAAATATTGCTGCGCCTGCTGCTTTTTCTGTAGTTCACTCCATTTCGCTACTACATCGTCAGGAGCTTGTAACTGTTTGAATAATCGCGATAGCACAGATGCTATGGACTGCTCAGTGGCTGCTATCAACGTGATCTCTAAGCGGTCGCTATGGCTATTCAATTTGATGGACAGTGATTGTTGAGCAAAGGATTGCCGCAGTGAATCCAGCAGTAACTGTTGCACTAGGCGCACCGTAGCGCTATCCCCGCGGGTGCCTTTTGGTAGTGCAAAGCTGAGGCTTAAGTAGCTGCTAGCGGTGTCTTGTTGCAGCCAGTAAATGGGCACGCCATGCTGCTGTTCCTTGTGAATTTCAGGCAGGGCATCCCGTTGTCCGCTAGCCGTGAGCAGTACGATAGCAATGGTCGTTACGAAGATGATGATGCTTAGCTGACGTCGACTAAACAGGGGTTTATCGAACATGAGTTTTTCCCCTACAAACAGATCATCGCAGTTTATACCGCAATTGGGTCACTAATGGTAAGCTTGTTCGCTGTTTTGCTAGCGCTCGGTTAGGGCTGTTGGTGATTTTACAATGATACGTGTATTTGATGATGGATTGCTTGACTGATGAATGACCTGATTCAGGCCCTGGGTGGACCAGAAACCTTTCCTTATGTAGTTGGCGCGGTGGCTTTAGTTATCACTTTGGTGGCCGTATTTTGGCTTATCGGTGGTAATAAAACTGCTGAACAGGAGCAACCAGCGCCTGAAAAATCCCAGGCAGAGGCGCAACAAGTCACAGGGCCGAAACCTGTAGAGTCAGTAGTTGCGGTAGAGGAAGTTGCCTCCCAGCAGCCCAGTGCGGACATCGTGACGGAAGAGCGCGTAGAAACTCTGACGGATGCAGGGGAAGAAGAGGCCGTTAGTGAAACAGAGGCTGCCATTGTCAGCGAGCAAGTCGATACTGTTGCAGAGCCAGAGCCAGAGCCAGAGCCAGAGCCAGAGCCAGAGCCAGAGCCAGTTGCTGTTGTGGAAGATGCTGGGGAAGCTAAAGTTCGTTTGTTTGGTCGCATTAAGCAGGGATTAGGTCGTACCAAAGCCAACCTGACGCAGGGCTTGTCGGATCTGTTTCTGGGCGCCAAAGAGATCGATGAAGACCTGTTGGAAGAGATCGAAACCCAATTGCTGCTGGCCGATGTTGGCGTTGAAGCCACTACCAAGATAGTCACACGCCTTACCGAAAAGGTAGAGCGCAAACAGTTGGGCGATGCTGACTCCTTATATCAATCGTTGAAGCAAGAGCTGGCGGGAATGTTGGAGAGCAGCAGTCAGGAATGGCAGCCTGTGGCCGATAAAAAGCCTTATGTAATTCTGATGGTTGGTGTTAACGGCGTGGGCAAGACCACCACCATTGGTAAAATGGCTAAACGCTTCCAGGGCCAAGGTCAATCAGTGATGCTGGCAGCCGGAGATACGTTCCGTGCCGCAGCAGTAGAGCAGTTACAAGTCTGGGGCGAACGTAACAAGGTGCAGGTAGTTGCCCAGCATACGGGTGCAGATAGTGCCTCGGTGATTTTTGATGCGGTGCAATCAGCCCAAGCACGCAACATTGATGTTGTTATTGCGGATACGGCTGGCCGTTTGCAGAACAAGGCCCATTTGATGGCTGAGCTGGAGAAAGTGGTACGGGTGATGCGCAAGCTGGACGATAGTGCTCCGCATGAAGTGATGTTGGTGTTAGATGCCGGCACCGGACAAAATGCTATCAGTCAGGCGCAACAGTTTGGCGATGCCGTAGGGGTCACTGGTATCACCTTGACTAAGCTGGACGGGACCGCAAAAGGTGGCATTATCTTTGCGATTGCCCAGCAGATGAAGTTGCCTATCCGCTATATAGGAGTGGGTGAGCAGATTGACGATTTGCGGCCTTTCGATGCGGATGAATTTGTTGAGGCCCTGTTTGCAGAGGACTAGGGTTTGCAGGGGATTAGGGTCTACAGAGCACTGAAGTTTTAGAGGGTTGGCAGAAATGGGCGTAGCCAAATACGCAGATCCAGAGCGCTAATTATGATTCGCTTTGATAATGTCAGTATGCGTTACCCGGGGGGCTATGAGGCGCTCAAACAGGTCAGCTTTTCCCTGGCGCAAGGGGAAATGGCGTTTCTGACCGGTCATTCCGGTGCTGGCAAGAGTTCTCTGCTGAAGTTGATCATGCTGATGGAGCGGGCAAGTCAAGGGCAGGTCATGGTGGATGGCAATAACCTTAACCGTCTTCCCTCGCGTCAAATCCCTTTTCTCAGGCGCCGTATCGGGGTCGTTTTCCAGAATCATCAATTACTATTCGACCGCAGTGTCTTTAATAACGTGGCGTTACCACTAATTATCTCGGGGTATGAGGGGGGTGATATTGGACGAAGGGTACGGGCGGCGCTGGATAAAGTTGGATTGCTGAAAAAAGAAAAGCTTAATCCGGTACAACTGTCCAGTGGCGAACAGCAGCGCGTGGGCATTGCCAGAGCCATCGTGAATAAGCCGCAATTATTGCTGGCGGATGAGCCTACCGGAAACCTGGACCCACAACTATCAGCCGAAATTATGGGCTTGTTCCATCAGTTTAATCAGGTCGGCGTATCGGTACTGGTAGCCAGTCACGACTTGGACCTTATCTCCCGCTTACCCCACCGAGTCATGCAGCTGAATCAAGGGCGGATGGGTTAAATGAGCAATGCTACTCAGCAACAACCCCCCCGAGGTTCCAATAAAGCAGGTGCAACGGTACATCGTTTGCAGGCTAGCGACTTGGGGCGTAGCTATCTAAAGCACCATGTTCAGGTGGCGCAGGAAAGTCTGCTGAGATTAATTCTATCCCCTATGGCGACGCTTATGACGGTGATGGTGCTTGCCATCGCCCTGACGCTGCCAAGCGTGCTTTTTGTGGGATTGAAAAATATCCAGGCGGTCAGCCATCAATGGCAGGGGGTCACTCAGATCACGCTGTTTCTCAGCTCTGAATTATCTGAATCTGAGGGCCGGGATCTAGCCCTGCAACTACAATCAAATGATCAGATTCAACAGTTAATGTATCTGTCGAAAGCACAGGCATTGGCGGAATTTAAGCAGTACTCCGGCTTTGCTGATGCGATTGATAAGCTGGATAGCAACCCCCTACCGGCGGTTATTCTTTTGGAACCCAGTGCCAGTTACCTGGATCAAGCCACGCTGAATCGCCTGAAGGAACAATTGCAGTCTGTGGATGGCGTTGAAGAAGCACAGATAGATATGGCCTGGTTAGAGCGACTGTTCACCATTACCGGCTTGGCTCAGCGTTTGGTATTGGTGCTATCCTGTTTGTTGGGGCTAGCGGTAATTCTAGTGGTGGGAAACACTATCAGGCTGGAGATCGAAAATCGGCGCGATGAAATACTCGTGGTAAAGCTGGTGGGAGGCACCGATGCGTTCGTTCGCCGTCCTTTCCTTTATACCGGCTTTTGGTATGGCTTGGCTGCCGGGCTGATGGCCTGGTTATTGGTGCAAAGCAGTTTGTGGTATCTGTCAGGCGTGGTTGATCGTTTGATTATGCTGTATCAGAGTAGCTTTCAATTGCAGGGGCTAGGCGTGATGGCCAGCATCATATTGCTTGGACTAAGTATATTGATTGGCGTGTGCGGCGCCTGGCTTGCGGTTATCCGGCATTTGAAAGCGGTAGAACCGAGATAATCAGGTTTGCAGCATTACTCGTAGTATCCAAAATAAAAAACGATAGGAGTAGTGTCTATGTTCGGGTCTGGACGTTTAAAAAAAGAAGTTGCTGAGCTGACAGAGAAGTTGGCTGCAGCAGAGACTCGCAACAGTCAGTTGCAGGCGGAGCTGGCGAGCCAGCAACAAATGAATGAACAGGTTCAGGCTGACAAAGACTCCGTCTACGCCAACCAGCAGCAGCGCTTCCGAGAACTTTGGTTTTCCGGCAGCAGTGCTGTTAGTGATATTCGCGAAAACCTCGCCCACTCTGCCACCACTCTTCGAGAAGAATGTCATTATCTGGATACCGCTCAGTCTGTATTTACGCGTAGTTCGGATATCCTTGGCCAGATGGTGGGCGCATTACAAAACATTGCGGCTGATGCCACCGCCAACTGCGGTCATATTTCTGAGTTACAGAGCACTGCCGGCGAAATTGTTAAGTTCGTTGGCGTGATCAGCGAGATTTCCGAGCAGACCAATCTGCTGGCTCTAAATGCCGCCATTGAGGCTGCCCGAGCGGGCGAGCAGGGACGTGGTTTTGCCGTCGTTGCCGATGAAGTTCGTGCCCTGGCGCAGAAAGCCAATGACGCAAGCTCGGAGATTTCCCGCTTAGTCGGCAATATCTCTCAACGCACCTCAGTGGCAGACACCGATATTCGCGGCATGGCGGTACAAAGTGAAGCTCTCGTAGCCTCGACGACTGAGGTTAATGATGCGGTCACCGAGGTGGTCGGTCTGTCTCAGCGGATGCATCAGATTGTTAACCGAACCTCAGATGAAGCCTTTATTCAGACTGTGAAGCTCGATCATGTAGTCTGGAAAACCGATGTTTATAAATCTTTGCTTGGGTTAAGTGATAAGAACATTGCGGATTTTGCCGATCATACCCAGTGCCGCTTAGGTAAGTGGTATTTTGAAGGTGAAGGCCGCGAGAGGTACTCCGCTAGCCATAGTTATCGCAACTTAGACGAGCCTCATAGCCTGGTTCATAACAACGGCATCCGAGCTTTGCAGCTTATGCAGGCCAATGACTGCGATGGTGCCCTGGATGCTACTGCGGCGATGGAAGGGGCTAGCGAGCGGGTTATTGGGCTACTCAGCCAGCTGGCAAATGAGCAGCAGAGTCCGCGCTAAATAGGTGCTCTTGCATAGGCTTATTGGTATCGATACACTAGGCCGTTCAGGCTGAAAATTAGCCAGCTTTCAATGTGGAACTTTTACGCTCGCATTGGGTCCATTATGCGGACCAGTTAAGATGTATTATGGAGACGATAGATGGGTACCAGTTTACAGCCGATTGATCTGATGAGTCCTGGGCAGAACCTTGATGCTTACATGCAGAACATTGGTGCTATACCGATCTTGACTGCTGATGAAGAACGCGAATTGGCAGAAAGTCTGTACTACCAGAATGATCTGGAATCAGCCCGTCGCTTGGTTATGTCCCATCTTCGTTTTGTTGTCCATATCGCACGTAGTTATTCCGGCTATGGGCTGTCTCAGGCTGACTTGGTTCAAGAAGGTAATGTTGGCTTGATGAAGGCGGTAAAGCGTTTTGATCCAAGGGTCGGTGTACGCCTTGTGTCCTTTGCTGTGCATTGGATTAAAGCAGAAATGCATGAATTCATTCTGCGTAACTGGCGTATTGTTAAGGTGGCCACTACTAAAGCTCAGCGTAAGATGTTTTTTAACCTTCGTAGCGCTAAGAAAAGACTTTCATGGTTTACCAGTGCTGAAGTCGAAGCCGTCGCTGAGGATTTGGGTGTAGAGCCTAAGGTCGTGCGAGAGATGGAAAGTCGTCTCAGCGCTCAGGATGCCCCGTTTGATAACGGCGTTGATGATGATAACGATGAGGCTTATAAGGCCCCTGCCTACTTCTTAGAAGATAAGCGCAATGATCCGGCCCGACTGTTGGAAGACAAACAGTGGGAGCAAGATTCTAATCGTCGCCTATCCGATGCTTTGGCCTCGCTGGATGAGCGTAGCCGTAATATTCTGGTGCAGCGCTGGCTTAGCGAACGAAAATCCACGCTTCATGACCTTGCCGCAGAATATCAGGTCTCTGCGGAACGCATTCGTCAGCTCGAAAAGAATGCCATGAAAAAGGTTCGGGGCTGTTTGGAAGCCTGACCGGCGCTGAAATATTCTGAACGCCGGGTTTCCCCGGCGTTTTTTTATTCTGCATTTAATTCTCTTCATCATCTGCCGCTCGGGTGATCTCAAATGACTTCAATAAAACCACAATGGATACTCTTTTCTGGAGCCATCAGTAGTGCTCTGGCGGTCGCTCTGGGAGCGTTTGGCGCTCATGCGATGGAGGATCTTCTTTCCCCTGAGCGTATGCAAACCTGGGAAACGGCCAGCCGCTACCTGATGTATCATGCGCTGGCAGTCTTGGTGATGGGTATCGCTTTGATCGAGAAACCGCGTATGCGGGTATTGCAGCGGGCTGCTATTGTTCTGATATTGGGAGCCAGTGTTTTTTCCGGAAGTTTGTATATACTCTGCCTGACAGAATTGATCTGGTTAGCTTGGTTGACTCCAGTAGGTGGACTTATCCTACTGAGCGGCTGGAGTTATCTCGCTTTTGCAGCCCTTCGTTGGCGCGCTTTAGCGTAACTATTTTCTTGTACATTGAATGCTAAGATAAATTCCGTGATATAGATGAGGAATATATGATCGAAATCCATCTTAACGGTGATGCTCGGCAGGTGCGCGAAGGCTGCCCCATTACTGAGCTTATTGATAGTCTGGGGCTGGCAGGAAAGCGTCTGGCCATCGAATATAATATGGAAATTCTGCCTAAAAGTCGTCATGGGGAAACTCTTCTCAAGGCTCAGGATTGTGTTGAAATCGTTCATGCTATTGGCGGTGGTTGATAGCCAGCGACATTTAGAGTTGCCTAAATCCAGATCTCAGAACTATAGCCAATCTGGGCAGGCGGAATCACATTAAGTACAAACGTAGAGTGAAGCAGTGATGACTGATAATCAGAAACCCCGTATTGACCAGCCGCTGGAATTTGCCGGTATGTCCTTTAAATCCCGTCTGCTAGTTGGCACCGGAAAATATAAGGATCTGGACGAAACTGCTGAAGCGATTGAAACCAGTGGTGCTGAGATTGTAACTGTGGCCATTCGGCGCACCAATATTGGTCAACATCCTGGTGAGCCAAACCTGCTGGATGTTATTTCTCCAGAAAAGTATACGTTGCTGCCCAATACCGCAGGCTGTTTCAACGCTAAAGATGCGGTGCGCACTTGTATGCTAGCGCGAGAACTACTGGACGGCCGTGATTTGGTAAAACTGGAAGTTCTGGGAGATCAAAAAACCCTGTATCCAAACGTTACTGAGACGTTGATTGCGGCTCGGGAGCTGATTGATGATGGCTTCAAGGTGATGGTTTATACCAGTGATGATCCAATTATTGCCAAGGAATTGGAAAATATGGGTTGTGTTGCAGTCATGCCTTTGGGATCTTTGATCGGTTCTGGATTGGGCATTCGCAACCCATACAATATTCGGCTTATTCTGGAAAATGCCAATGTCCCTATTCTGGTAGATGCTGGTGTTGGTACCGCCTCCGATGCAGCTATCGCTATGGAGCTAGGTTGCGACGGTGTGCTGATGAATACCGCTATTGCGGGAGCTGGTAACCCGGTACTGATGGCGTCGGCTATGCGTAAAGCGATTGAGGCAGGGCGGGAAGCCTTTCTGGCGGGGCGTATGCCGCGTAAGTTGTATGCCAGCGCCTCCTCACCAATCGAAGGCATTCTCTGATCAGTTGTCAGCGCCCTTAGTCTGGGCGCTATCTTTTTGTCAAAGCCAAGCATTCAGATGTAGGGCTGTTATACCTGAACGGAAGGGTTGAACGTGTCAAAGCAGCTAAACCAGCGACTTCAGCAGCTGATCGATAGTGGTCAGGCCGACGTGCTTAAAAAATTACAGCATGGTATCGAAAAGGAAGGGCTGAGAGTTGATGGCAACGGACGTCTGGCGCAGACCGATCATCCACAGGTGCTGGGCTCTGCACTAACCAACAGCCGCATTACCACCGACTACTCCGAGTCTCTACTAGAGTTTATTACGCCTGTTTTCAACCATGTAGAGCAGGCGCTCGAATTTTTGGAAGATTTGCATCGTTTTACTTTCGAACAGCTCGACGGTGAAACCATCTGGTGTGGCAGTATGCCTGGCTATCTCAGCGGTGCTGATGAAGTGCCGATTGCTCGATACGGCAGTTCCAACATCGGTGAGATGAAGCATGTCTACCGCGTGGGTCTGGAAAGCCGTTATGGCAAGATGATGCAAACGATCGCCGGTATTCACTACAACTTCTCACTGCCAGATGCATTCTGGCCGTTGTATCAGTCCCTGTGTGGCGACAAAGGTGATCTACAGAATTTTCAGTCCGCCAGTTATTTTTCACTGATTCGCAATTTCCGCCGTTACTCCTGGTTGCTAATCTACTTGTTCGGAGCATCACCGGCACTGAGCCGTTCGTTCTTGAAAGAGCCGCCTTCAGCGCTGAAACTATTAGATGAGCAGACTCTTTACGCGCCTTATGCCACCAGCCTAAGAATGAGTGATCTGGGGTATTCAAATCAGGCTCAATCCAGCCTTAACGTCTGTTATAACCATCTTGATAACTACGTCAAAACCTTAACTCAGGCGATTAATACGCCTTATGCCGGCTATGAGGCTATAGGGGTCAAAGTCGGGGGGAAATATAAGCAATTAAACAGCAATCTACTGCAGATTGAGAACGAATATTACAGTGATATTCGCCCAAAACGAGTGGTTTCTTCGGGTGAAAAACCAATCCGAATTCTGCAGGAGCGTGGCGTTGAATATGTCGAAGTGCGCAATATGGACATCAATCCATACCTGCCAATTGGGCTTGACGCTCAACAGGCTCGATTCCTGGACACTTTCCTGATCTTCTGTCTGTTGTTAGATAATGATGAGATCGCTGATAGTGAATGTGATCGTATCAAGGAAAACCATCATCGCGTGACCTGGCAAGGGCGTGATCCAAAGCTGAAACTGAAAACCGCTGCGGGTGAACAGCCGATGGTGGAGTTGGCAAGAGACCTGCTGGATCAGATGCTGCCTGTTGCTGAGTTGCTGGATAGAGAGCAGGATCGCTCTTGTCACACTAAATCGGTAGTCAGTCAGCGTCAGAAGCTGTCAGATCCCAACCTAACGCCTTCTGGAAAAATGCTGTTGCAAATGCAGCAACAAAAACTATCTCATGATGAATTTATTCTGCAACAGTCGACTCAGCACCATCAGCGTTTGAAGGCAGAGGGATTACCGGATTATCGGCGTCAGGAATTAATGGAGCAAGCGCGGCAGTCATTGCAGGAGCAGCGCCATATCGAGCAGCAGCCACAGTTGCCATTTGATGAGTTTCTAAAAGAATATTTTGGTCAGTAAATACGCTTGAGCAATCATTGCTTTAGTCTACGTAAAAAAAGGCGCTAACGAGTTAGCGTCTTTTTTTACGTGTTGAAAATGCGGTAACCCGTATCAAAAAACGGCTGGTTCGGCGTTACTTATTCCTGCACTACGAAGCTGGTAAACAGCAAGTCTTTGATCATTTCATAGCCCTCTACGCCATACTCGCCGACCAAAACCTGACGGATACCTTCCAGCGCCTGTTGACGCAGTTGGTCGCGACCGGCGGCTGTTGCAACACTCTCGGTCGTCTGCCTGCTGAGCAGCATTACCAGAGTATTACGGATCGGAGGAGTATGAAGTTTGATATAGCCTTCGGGCTTTCCTTCCATAACAATTAGGGTGACTTCTGTCTTCAGGTACTTAAGTGGACCGGGTCCGCCATAAGTGACGATAAACGGAGGGTTTAATTCAACATACTCAGAAGCGCCGGATTTCTGCGCGGGCTCTTCAGCAAAGGCGGCAAAGGGTGCTAGCAGGCAAAAGCTGAGTAACCAAACATGCAAATTCATAGATAGTCTCTTCGCATCATTACGTTAGGATTGAGCCAAACCAGTATATAACGATCGTCGTGAATGTCGCTATGGCTTTGAAATCATTACCGAGTAAAAGCTGTTGTTGCTATCAAGATCGGCTTGGCGCTAGTATCTAGTAGGATATCAAAGAGGTATTATCAACCCTAGCCTCATCGCAGCATAGGTTGGCGGTTTTGTTTATTGTTAGGGTTGAGACCTCGACGCGAGGAAGCCCTTTTTATGTCAGTGGTTTCTATAAAGACTACTTAGGGAGCAGAGAATGCTTGAAAAATGTCAGAACGCCAAAGAGCGCTGGGGTGGTGTTAGTGAGCTGATAGATCGCTGGCTGCAGGAACGTCAGGACCTGCTGGGCTTGTTTGTCGGTTTGCCTCAGAAAAATCTAACAGAAGACGTGGTCGGAACCTTGCGCAGCTTCAGCCAAATACTTGTGGATTATGCATCGTCCTGGCATTTTGGTGTTTACGAGCACCTGTTGGCCGAAGCCGATGAGTTTAATGATGGTGGTACCGAAATAGCCCGAGAAATGGCCCCGAAAATCCAGCAGACTACGGATTCTATTCTTGATTTTAACGACCGATATTCTGAAATTGAAGTCATGACGTTGCAGGATTCCAGTCATTTGAGCGAGCGGCTGTCAGGGCTGGGTGAAGTGCTTGCTGAACGCTTTGAGTTAGAAGATCAACTGATAGAAGCGCTGCACATTTCTCACAAGGATCGTATCTGAGGTAACAGTCAGGAATCATGCTTAGAATGTTCAAGCGCCTTCCGCTAGTGCTTAGTACGACTTTGCTGCTTGCCGCTTGTGGTTCTGGCGATAGTCCAGAGCGCGAGGTCGAATACGCTATACAGGGGCTTTATTCAGCCGCCCTTTCCAGCGACGGTAAGTTTGCCATTGTTGGATCGATTCAGCACGGTGGCAGCTTGTGGGACACCAGCGACCAAGAGCGGCTATATAATTGGAATCACCAGAAAGGTGAATACACCAACATCGTTGCTTCCGCTTTTTCTCCAGACAATCAATATGCAGTTACGGCTGGCCAGCAGAAAATGGTGCTGTGGGAAGTTAGCAGCGGCAGCCCCCACTGGTTTTGGAATGCACCTGCCGGGGTGTTGGATATAGATCTGGCTCCTAACGGCAGCTTTGCTCTGTTAGGATTGTCCAACCATACGGCTGTGTATTTCGATATCAAAAACGGCGGTGTCAAACGAACATTACACCACGACTCCCCTATTGAGTCTGTGGATCTGAGCGATGATGGTTTGCTGGCATTGACCGGCTCGGGGAATCACCAAGCCAAATTATGGAATATGCAGGATGGTTCGCTGCTGCATACCCTAGACCATGAAAACAGTGTTAATACCGTCGCACTGTCCCCTAATAGTCGCTACGCCTTTAGTGCCAGCCAGCTCGATAAAGCCTATATTTGGGATACCAGTAGCGGCGAAATTTTGCATACTCTGAGTGGTGATGAAGGCTATATAAAGAAGCGCTTGAGTTATACTGCGGCCGTATTTTCCCCCAATAGTGATCAGCTTCTGACCGGAAATACCAGCGGTGTTGTGCAATTGTGGGATGTACGGGAAGGTACAGAGTTAAGACGCTGGACCGTGTTTTTTCGGGATGCATTTCGCCCCACCAGCGCCACTTTGTATGCCTTGGGTTTTGGCGATAACGGTTACAAAGCCATTGCAGCTAACGGCTACATTAACGAACTGAAGTAAAACGTCTCCCTTCTTTCGCGTTAGCAAATCCAGGCCATAAAAAAATGGGAGGCAATTGCCTCCCATTTTTTATGTTGCCATCAGTTCAGCTTACTTAGCAGCATTTGCCTCTGTTTCTGGCTTAGCTTCTGCGGTCGCTTGCGCCGGATTAATAGCCAGCAGCTCCACTTCAAATACCAATGCCGAGTTAGGGCCGATTGTCGGGCCCATGCCGCTCGGGCCATAGGCCAGCTCGGAGGGAATATAGAGCTTGGCTTTAGTGCCCTGGCTAATCAGCTGTAGACCTTCAGTCCAACCGGGGATTACGCCGTTCAATGGGAAGGTAGCAGGTCCACCGTGAGAGTATGAGCTGTCGAACTCGGTGCCATCGATCAACGTGCCGCGGTAGTGTACTTGAACGGTGTCAGTTTCTTTTGGCTTTGGGCCTGCACCTTCGGTAATTATTTCGTACTGCAGACCGCTAGTGGTGGTGGCAATGCCCTCTTTGCTAGCGTTAGCTGCTAGGAAGTCTTCTCCCAGCTTTTTATTAGCGGAAGCTTGTTCTAGCTGAGCCTCTTGCTGACGCTGCTGAAAGCGTTGTTGAATTTCCGCAACCGCAGCACGTAAGTCGTCATCGGACAAGGCGCGGCCAGTTTGAATAGCAGATTGCTCCATTCCTAGGCGCAGAGCTTCGACATCAAGGGTATAGCCCAGAGCTTGCATTCGTGAGCCTACATCCAAGCCCATCAGGTAGCTGGCTTTTTTCTCTAATGTGTCGAGCTCAGCAGCCATCGTCATAGGGGCGGCGACCAGTGTGCAGGCCAGAGCACTAACGAGCAGTTTTCTTTTCATTTTGGTTCCTTAGCAGAATGAATCGGAACGGCCATTCACGGTAACGGAAAGGCAGTAATAGCATTGAGAGTTTATTTAACTGGAAAGTTCCCCAGATTGCCAGATCTGCCTTAAATTATGCCAGTTTTGAATATATCTGGCTGCTGTCTGTGGCCATGGCTGTGGTAAACTCCCGCCCCATGATTCAGTTACAAGAACTTAGTTTACAGCGAGGCAAGGCTCTGCTCTTAGAGCATGTAGACCTGCGCATTCATCCTGGCCAGAAAGTGGGGATTATCGGTGCCAACGGCAGCGGTAAGACCAGCCTATTCAAGTTGCTTTTAGGACAGCTACACGCTGACACTGGTGATTTGCATATCCCGCGTCAATGGCGCATTGCTCATATGGCTCAGGAAGTAGAGCTATTGCAGTGTACGGCAGTGGATTACGTGCTGGACGGCGATGCTGATCTGCGACGGCTGCAGCAACAGATTGCTGCGGCGGAACAGCACGACCCAGAGCATCGGCTCGGTGATCTGCATGGCCAGTATGATGCTATTCAGGGCTACTCTGCTGCTGCCAGAGCCGAGCAGCTGTTACATGGGCTGGGTTTCCAGAGTATCGATTGCCAGCGCCAGGTATCGGAATTTTCCGGTGGCTGGAGAATCCGCCTCAATCTTGCCCAGGCCTTGATGTGCCGCTCTGACCTGCTATTGCTGGATGAACCTACCAATCACCTGGATCTGGATGCCACGCTGTGGCTGGAACAATGGCTGAACAGCTATGAAGGCACCATGCTGTTGATCTCTCATGACCGCGATTTTCTGGACCGGGTTGTTGGCCATATCGCCCATATCGATAAGTGTAAGGTGACGCTCTATCGGGGTAACTATTCTGCGTTTGAAATGATTCGTGCTGAGCGACTGGCGCAACAGCAGTCCGCTTTTGTAAAACAGCAGCAGCGGGTAGCGCATATTGAGAGCTTTATTCGTCGCTTTAAAGCCCAGGCGACCAAGGCTAAACAGGCTCAGAGTCGCATTAAGGAACTGGAGCGTATGGAGCAGATTGCTCCTGCCCATGTGGACTCGCCTTTTGATTTCTCCTTCTGTGGCGAGCTGCGGATGGCCAATCCACTGCTGAACCTGGAGCAGGCTGATCTGGGTTACAGTGATCGCTCCATTTTGTCGAAGGTTTTTCTGAATCTGCAGCCGGAAATGCGCATTGGTTTGCTGGGCGCTAACGGTGCCGGTAAATCCACGTTGATTAAGTCCCTGGTGGGGGATTTGCCGCTGCGATCGGGCCTGCGTATGGAGGGTGAAAACCTGCGGATTGGCTATTTTGCCCAGCATCAGTTGGAGGCTTTGGACCTGGCTGCTAGTCCTTTCCTGCATCTGCAGCGGCTTGCCCCGTTAGCATCAGACCAGCAGGTACGTACGTTTCTAGGTGGTTTCGGTTTCCACGGTGATGATGCTCTGGATACCGTCAGACATTTTTCTGGCGGTGAAAAGGCGCGACTGGCACTGGCGCTGATCGCCTGGCAGAAACCTAATTTGCTGTTGATGGATGAACCTACCAACCATCTGGATCTGGAAGTACGTCATGCCTTGACCATGGCATTACAGGACTTCCCAGGGGCGCTGATTTTGGTTTCCCACGATCGACATCTGTTACGGAACTGTGTCGATCAGTTCTTCTTGGTCAGCGATGGTACAGTGACGGAATATGACGGTGATCTTAACGATTACGCGGCCTGGTTAGCTGATCGCAATAAAGCCAGCCGATCCCAGCCAAGTACTACTGAGGCTGATGATAGTGGTGAATCGGCCCTGAAACGCCGTGATCGCAAGCGTCTGGAGGCTGAGAAACGCCAGCAGTTGGCGCCTTTGCGTAAGTCGGTAGCGGCACTGGAAAAAGAATTAGAGACGCTTCATCAACAACAACAAGAGTTAGAAACCCAGTTAGCCGACCCGAGCCTCTACGAAGACGGTAACAAGCAGGGACTGAAGGATCTATTGCTAGCGAAGGCGCAGTTGGAAAAGCAGCTGGAAGAGGTTGAGGAGCGCTGGATGGATCAGTCAGAGCAGCTTGAACAGCTGTCCGACTGATCGTAACAGCGTTTAGCTGGCTTTGAGGATTCGGGTCATCTCGGTCAGGTCTTCATCTTTGTGATGAACCTTCTCGAAAATCTCATCAACCTGTTCGGGTGACAGCTGCAAGGATTCATACAGCTCTGCCGGAATCTCTCCGCCAGGGCCATCGCCGATATCATTTTTACGCAGAACCCGCAGACAAAGGTTGATCAGTTTGGCGTAGTCGTCGTGTTCGCCGGCGTATTCCTGATCATTCTGATAGCGGATGGCGTGGTAGACCTCAGCCGGCAAATTCCAGGTTTCCATTAGCCAAGCGCCTACTTGCTCGCGGGTGACGTTGATAATCTGCTTTTCAATATACTCATGATGCAGGTGGGGGTTGGCTTCAACGTAGCGGGAAACCAGTGAAAAATGCGGCGGAAATATGTGCGCCAGGGCTAGATAACCAAAGTTATGTAGTAGACCGGATAGGTAGGCCAGGCCCGGATGCGGGCGATTTTCTGCTGGCATGGCCTTGACCAGGCGTTCTGCCAGTGTCGCGCAATAGACTGACTGCAGCCAATAAGGGGTGCTGCCTCTGGGAGTGTCCTTGGGCACCGTCAGGGTCTTACCCATGGCAATTCCCAGTGCCAGGTTAACCACTAGGTCATAGCCCAGCACTCGCACGATGGCGTCATGGATCGAATGGATGCTACCGGGAGCTGCATAATAGGGTGACGCCGACCAGCTCATTACCTGGGCAGACAGGCTGGGGTCCATCTTAACGATAGGAACTAGGTCATCGACTCCGGCATTAGGGTTGGAGCGTAACTCCATGATCTTGGTTGCAGTAGGCGGCAGAGTCGGCAGCCCCAAAGTATCTTCCAGGCGCTGCTTAATTCTCAGCGCAGTGAACTTTTCTACGGCTTGGGTGATGACAGTGACATCATTGCCCTTGGGCTGTTTGGCTTCGATGGCATCGGGAGTCAGTCCCAGAGAGCAATGCTGAGCGTCTTCGCTAAGCATGGAGTGTTCAATTTCAAAGAAACGCCCAGAGTGAGGTTCGAACAACTGCAGGCTACCTTGAGTTGGGACGTGGGTGTCGATCAAGGTCGGCAAGCCTAATAGCTTGCTGAGGCCGGCACCATTGCTCAGGGCTTGCTGGGTAAAGAATTTATTGGAGTCGTTGGCTGTTAGGGGTTGCACGTGGCGGCCCGTTTCCTTCCAGACACTGACCAAGTTGAGCAGTTGCGAGTGTGGCAGCAGCACGAGCATCTTTCCTTGGGAATCGTGCAACATCAAAATACGGATCGTCTTATCATCAACCATGGCTGTCTGCTCTCAATCTGCGTCTACAGGTGCTAGTCTATCCTAGATGTCACCGGCGAAACTTGTGGGTGACCGCGAAGTTAAAAACCAAAAGGCCTCTTATTGGACTGGTCAGAATCCTGCCCCGGACTTCATCGTTCCACGGGGTATAAAATTTAATCGGCTTTAACACTATGAACTTTAGCAGAATTGGCGGCGAAGTGGACCTATATAACTGTTGTAAGGGCGTATTTCTGGGGGCGTTAATTACCCTGCAGTCGCTATCGGTTAACGCCGTAGTGGAGGGCCTTTCCCCGGAGGCCGCAACCGGTAGAGCCGAGAGGCCGCTCGTTTATAGCAATGAATTGATGGTGGTCAGCGCCCATCCGTTGGCGACTAAAGCCGGATACCGGGTTTTAATGAGCGGCGGCAGTGCTATCGATGCTGCGGTTGCCGTGCAGGCAGTGCTGACCCTTGTAGAGCCCCAGTCCTCTGGGATCGGTGGGGGTGCTTTTTTACTGCACTGGGATCAAGGTCGTCGTCAACTGCAAGCCTATGATGGTCGCGAAACCGCACCGGCTGAAGCGTCTTCGGAACTTTTCATTGGTAGCGATGGCAAACCCATGGCCTGGCGCACGGCTTTAGTGGGTGGTCGCTCGGTGGGGACACCAGGGGTGTTGCGGATGCTGGAAATGGCACAGTCGCAACATGGTCAGTTAGCCTGGTCGACGCTGTTTGACGATGGCATCCAATTGAGTCGAGATGGCTTTGTGGTTACTCCCAGGCTGGCCGAGCTAGTGGCTAAAGGAGTTAATCCGGGGCTTGATCGCTATGCCGAAGCCCGGGATTATTTTTTCCCGGCGGGAAAGTCGGTTAAAGCCGGTAGTCTGCTGCGCAATGAGCCTCTGGCTAAGACCTTTGAGGCGATCGCCAAGCAAGGTGCTGATTATTTTTATCAAGGGCCGTTGGCGGCCAGGATTTCAGCACGCGTAAAAACAGTTACAGACAACCCCGGTTTGCTCAGTCGTGAGGACCTGGCCCAATATCGAGCGCTGGAGCGCGAGCCGCTATGCCGTCCTTTTCTCAGTTATCGGGTCTGTAGTATGCCGCCACCCACTTCGGGTGGTGTGACTCTGTTGCAGATTCTCGGTCTGCTGGAGCAGCTGTCTGTGGAGGCCGTACCTGCTTTTGGTATCGAGGGTGCGCATCTGTTTACTCAGGCCTCGCGGCTGGCCTATGCCGACCGTGCGCGATACTTGGCCGATGCGGATTTTGTTGAGGTGCCAATTGCGGGTTTGCTGGACAAAAAATATTTGCGTCAACGGGCTAGGTTGATCGACTCCGATAGGGATATGGGTAAGGCTGAGGCCGGAATGATGAGCGCTCTGGTACGTAGCGATGACCGCTCGCCGGAGCTGCCATCCACCAGTCACTTCGTGATCGTGGATGGGAAAGGCAATGCAGTCTCCATGACCAGCAGTATTGAAATGGCCTTTGGTTCCACGCTGATGGTGGATGGCTTCCTGCTTAATAATCAGCTGACGGATTTCTCCTTTGTTGCCGAACAGGATGGTCGCCCGGTGGCTAATCGGGTGGAGGCTGGAAAGCGCCCTCGAAGCTCCATGACTCCGGTGATGGTATTTGATAAGCAGGGGCGCTTACGCTTATTGCTGGGGTCGCCCGGAGGCAGTCGCATTATTAATTACGTGGCTAAGGCTGTGCTGGGGGTGTTGGCCTGGGATATGGATGTGCAGCAGGCGATTAGTCAGGCCAATATTAGCAATCGTAACGGTGTGACTTCGCTGGAAGCCGGAACCTCGGCAGAGGCGCTAAAATCACAGCTACAAGCCAAAGGACATGAGATTAGGGTGCGAGACCTTAATAGCGGTCTGCATGGTATCTGGATTACTGAGGATGGTCGCCTTGAGGGCGGTGTTGATCCGCGTCGCGAAGGATTGGCAAAGGGTAAATAGGGTAGCTCAGCACTGAACTACCCCGTTTGGCAGTGTTGATCAATCCGTTATTAATCAACCACCAGAATGCCATCCATTTCCACTTGTGCATCTTTTGGTAAAGAGGCGACGCCAATGGCAGCGCGAGCAGGATAAGGCTGGTTGAAGTGACGTGACATCACCTCATTAACGGTGGCGAAATTACTGAGATCGGTGAGAAATATATTCAGCTTGACGATCTGCTGTAGTGAGCCACCGCTGGCCTCACAGACTGCTTTCAGATTCTCAAATACACGCTCGGTCTGGGCCTCGAAATCGCCGTCCACCATTTCCATCGTTTCTGGGACCAGCGGGATCTGGCCGGAAAGATAGACGGTATTACCGATTTTAACGGCCTGCGAATAGGTACCAATAGCTTGAGGGGCATGACCAGTCTGGATTACAGCTCTATTGCTCATTATTTTTCCTCTTAGTTAAGCGGCAATGTTGGTGAGTGATTACTGTCGAATTGCCTATGCACGGGTGATTTTTGATACGGATTTCAACGCCCGTAATTTTTTCATCACGCGCGCTAGATGGATACGGCTTCTAACGGAAATATCCAGATGAACGGTGCTCATTCTGGCTTCTTTCTCGTCAATGTCGATACGGTGAATGTTGGCACCGGCTGCGGTGGCTTTGGTTGCCAGGGTGGCAACAATACCGCGCTGGGCGGCCAGCTCAACCTTAAGGCTGACCTGAAATTCATCGTCAACGGCCTTGTCCCAGTCCAGATAAATACACTTTTCCGGATCACTCTGGAATTCGGCGATGTTTTTACAATCATCGCGATGCACCACAATGCCTCGGCCGGTGCTGATATGCCCAATTATCATATCTCCAGGAATTGGATGGCAGCAGCGGGCATAGCTTAATACCACTCCTTCGGAGCCGCTGATGGACAGGGGTCGTTGCAAGGAGTTGAGGGTCGCAGGCTTAGGCTCATCCAGACGTGGCCGCAGACGTTGCGCCACCATGTAGGCCATACGATTTCCCAGCCCGATCTCTTTCAGGAGGTGGTCGATAGAATGCAGCTTGGTCTCTGTCAAGTATTCACGAAGGGTGTCGGGGTCGACCTCGTCGAGGTTGCTATTGTAGTTGGCCAGGAACTGATTCAGCAGACGAATACCTAGGTCGATGGATTCTTTCTGCTCTTTGGTTTTAAGGAAGTGACGAATATTGGTGCGGGCCTTGCCAGTGGCAACAAAATTGAGCCAGGCCATATTCGGTTGGGCGCTGGGAGTGGTTATTATTTCTACCGTCTGGCCACTTTCGAGCACGCTACTCAGTGGTGCTAAACGGCGGTTGATGCGGCAGGAAACGCAGTTATTACCGACATCGGTATGCACTGCGTAGGCGAAATCAACCGGTGTTGCGCCTTTAGGAAGATCAAGGATTCGGCCTTTAGGAGTGAAGACGTACACTTCATTGGCAAACAGGTCAAATTTGACATCCTCGATAAAGTCCATCGAGTTGCCGGCCCGTTTTTGCATCTCCAGCAGCCCTTGAACCCACTGGCGGGCACGTTTGTAGCGACGTTCGATGTTGGCGCCATTGTTCTGCCCTTGCTTGTAATCGCTATGGGAGGCGATGCCCTGGGTGGCGATCACTTCCATATCTTCGGTACGGATCTGGATCTCGATGGTGATGTCGCGAGCACCGAACAGGTCGGTGTGCAGTGACTGGTAGCCATTGCCCTTGGGGATGGCGATATAGTCTTTAAAACGACCAGCCACTGGTTTGTATAGATTGTGGACGGCGCCGAGAATGCGGTAACAAGTATCAATCTTGTCGGTGACAATGCGGAAGGCGAATACATCCATGATTTCAGCGAAGGATTTCTTCTGCGTCACCATTTTTCGGTAGATGCTGTAGAGGTGTTTTTCGCGGCCGTTGATTTCGCTAGGCAGGCCTTCTTTTTCCAGACACTCGGCAAGGGTCTTGCCGATTTGTTCGATCATGTCGAACCGCTTGCCGCGGTATTGCTGTACAGCCCGACCGATATGCTTGTAGCGCATCGGATAGTAGGCTCTAAAAGCAAGATCCTGTAGTTCCATATGGATGTCATGCATACCCAGGCGGGCGGCAATAGGCGCGTAGATATCCAAGGTCTCTCGAGCGATACGGCGCTGCTTATTGGGGGGCATGACACTCAGGGTGCGCATGTTGTGCAGGCGGTCACCGAGCTTTACCAGAATGACGCGGATATCGTCCGCCATCGCCATGACCATTTTCTGGAAATTTTCGGCCTGAGCTTCTGCCTTGGTTTCAAAATGCAGATGGGTCAGCTTACTGACGCCGTCAACGATGCCGGTTACGGTCTCGCCGAACTGGCCGCTGAGGCCGCTTATATCGATGTTGGTGTCTTCGATGACATCGTGAAGCATGGCGGCCATCAGACTTTGATGGTCCATGTTCATTTCTGCCAGAATGGAGGCAACGGCTAGCGGGTGGGTAACATAAGGCTCACCACTTTTGCGGCGCTGGCCATCATGGGCCTGCTCTGCATAGTAGTAGGCGCGTCTAACCTGATTGATCTGGCTAGATTCCAGATAATCACTTAGTCGTTCTGAAAGGTCATAGATCGTGGGCATCTAATGCTCCCCGCCTAGTTCTCCGGCAAAGAGATGTTCGCCCTGTGGGGAAGGTGCCAGATGGCACCTCGGAACAATCTCTTAGGCCTCAAGCACAGGCGCTACTGCTTCTTCTAGCAGCTCACTAACATTAACAGGCTTGTCAATTAGGATGCTGGCGGTGATATGACCTGCGGCTATTTCACGTAAAGCAACAACTGTGCACTTGTCGTTCTCCCAATCTACCATGGCTTCTTTGCCACCAGTAGCCAGTTGGCGAGCACGCTTGGAAGAAACCATTATTAGCTCAAAACGGTTTTCTACATTTTCTAGACAATCTTCAACGGTTACACGAGCCATATTAAACCTCTGGGGTGTCGCTAATTCAGTAGTGCGATAAAAAAGAGCTCGCCAGTGTACAAAAACTGCACCGTAAAGGCCATACCTTTAATAGTATAACAGCGCTTTAAACACGGGTTTAAGCCAGTAACTGTATAATCATCGCTTTGTGGCGGGCATCTTGCTGGGTTAGCTTTTGTCGTCCTGCAACAAAGATAGCCGAGAATTCGTTCAGAGCGGTGTCGAAATCATCGTTGATCACCAGAAAATCAAATTCGTGGTAATGGGACATCTCGTCCACTGCCTGCTCCATACGATGGTCGATCACTTCCTGGCTGTCCTGGCCTCGATTGTTCAGGCGCTGCTCCAGAGCTTCGCGGGATGGCGGCAGGATAAACACAGAAACTGCATTGGGGACCAGGCGGCGAATTTGTTGAGCGCCCTGCCAGTCAATCTCAAGAATCACGTCTAGATCCTGATCAAGGGTATCATTGACCCATTGCTGGGATGTGCCGTATTTGTTGGTAAACACTTCGGCGAATTCCAGAAAGGCGGACTCAGAAATCATGCTGTTGAACTGCTCTTGGCTGACAAAATGGTAATCCTTGCCATCCACTTCGCCGGGACGTGATGCCCGGGTGGTATGTGATACCGATACGCAGGCCTTAGGGTCTCTATCCAGCAGTGCTTTTACCAGGCTGGTTTTACCCGCGCCGGAAGGGGCAGAAACGATGTATAGGGTGCCTTTGCTCATAGCTGTATCCGATTTTTTCAATGTTCGTCGTGCGGCTCCGAATAATAGCTTGAACCGGGACTCGATTATAGCAGGGAAAAGCCCAAGGGTTGAGGGCGAAGCGCGTCGTTTAAGCGACAGTCTTGCAGAGTGGGTGCTCCTTACCGGTTGTCCATAAAAAGCTGTTCATCGACAGGTATAGCTGAAGAGTGATCCCTGCAAAGTCAGTCATGTAAGTGATGGTCAGCGTGCTCGGGTACATCGTCGTTATGCTCGTGGTCGGACGTGTGCTTGGCCGCGTGGATGTGCAGGTGGCTGTGGGTGTGATGATGAGGATGACTGTGCATCACGGCATCCACCAGCGTGTTGTCCTGCAGTAATACCGCGCGGGTGGCCAGCCGTTCAATCAGGCTGCGGTCATGGGAGACCAGAACCATGGTTTGATCGAGAGATTCCAGCAGTTCGACCAGACGTTTTTCCGCCTGCTCATCAAGGCCGTTAGTGGGTTCATCCAGCAGCAGCACTTCCGGCTCCATCGCCAGCACCGTTGCTAGAGCTACTAAACGTTTTTCACCTCCTGAAAGCTTATGGGTAATGCGTCCGGAAAAATCTGTGAGGCCGACACTGGCCAGGGTGATTTCGGCGATAGCCAGCGCCTCCTCTTCGCTCTTGCCCAGGTTTAGCGGGCCGAAAGTGACATCTTCCATCACCGTGGGGCAGAACAGCTGGTCATCTGAATCCTGGAATAGCAGTCCCGCTCTGGCTCGTACCTGGCGGAAATGGGATTCGTTGCTGCGTTCTTTGCCGAAGGCAATAATGCGACCGCTAGTGGGGGGCTGAAGACCGACTATTAATTGCAGTAGGGTGGATTTACCTGAGCCGTTGCCACCTACCAGTGCTAGTGTCTCGCCGGAAAACAGCTGTAAGTTTACATTGCGGAATACCGGATGGTTTAGATACTCGAAGCTAATCCCTTCCAGCTGGATGAGTGGCTTGATCATAGAGAATTCTCCAACACTAACAGACAAGTAAGTACTAACACACAAAGTCCTGTTGCTAGGCTGTCCCGGGTTTGCCAAACGCTATTATCAAGTAGATAAAAACGGCCGTGAAAACCGCGGCATTTCATCGCCGCCAGAATTCGCTGGGAGCGGTGCATGCTACGTACCAACAACATACCGATCAGCCAGCCAAAACTACGCCAAGTGTGGCGATTGCTACCGGCGACAAAAGCCCGTGCGCGCATGGCCAGTCGAAGCCGTTGGTATTCATCTAAAAGTACACTGACGTAACGCACCGTGAGCAAAAACAGGTGCACCAGTTTGTCCGGAACCCGCAGTCGCGCCAAGGCGTGGCCTAGTACTTCGGGTTCCAAGGTTCCTACCAGTGACAGCAGACCGATGACCACGGTATTGGCCCGCAAGACGATCACCAGGGCTCGTTCCAGCCCCTGCCAGCTGGCGGTTAAAGAGCCCAACTGCAAAATGCTGTCTCCGGGGATACTGAAAGGAATAAACAGCAATACCAGCAGCATAAAACTTTCGAAGGCCAGCAGTCGTTTTAGCAGGGTATTGAAGCCCAGGTTTACGGCTCTGGATAGTATGAGCACTAGCGCCAGGGCAATGACCAGCACTAAAGGCTGGCTCAGAGAAACGGTGACCAGTGCCAGCAGCAGAGCGGCTAATACCCGAACCCTGGGGTCGCAGGCCGTTAACCATCGCGGCTGTGCCTGGCTGCTGAGTAGAAATAGTTCGCTCATCGTCGGCTACGCCACCACAGCAGTATTCCTGCCAGCCCGAACATAAAGCCGATACCGCCGACAATGTCTGCTAGTCGTGCCTTGTCGGCGTTGCGTTGTAGCTCTTGCCTTAACGGACCGACCTGCTTGGCCACCGCACGGGTGACTGAGCGCTCCACTAATATAGCCAGCTCGTTATTGTTGATGCTGGAGGCTTGCGACGGGTTTATTGGCGGCGAGGTTGTCGAGACGATCGTCCCATTGCCGAGATCAGCTTGAAGGTCCGACGGCGGGGTCATTTCATCGGCCTTGACGGTCCATTCCGCGCGATGACCGTCGCCACTGTCGGCGATCAACCGATAGTCTCGGGTGGTGCTGGCTTGGTAGCTGAACTCGCCCTGATCATCGCTTTGTAGCTTGGCGATCTCATCGCCAGTTGCCGCTAGAATGCGGATGTTGACGCCTTTGGCGGCGCTGCCTCCGGCGAAGTAGCAGGAGCCCTGCAGTAGGTTTCCTTCGGCGTAGACAAACAGTTTCAGCAAGTGCGCCGACGCCTGCGGGCTGACCAGCAGAGTCAGGGTCAGTGGCAGCATCTGTATCAGCCGTGGCAGCGATTTATTCGTAGGCTGGCGGCTCATTAGCGCGCCTCCCGCAGTAATTCCGGAGCCACGCGTACAATAAAGCTCAGGGTGGCGCCGGTGACGGCGGCCTCCGCCAACATTAGTGGCAGGTAGGTCAGCAGTATGACTTTGCCGGCGGGGAGGTATTCCGGGCCGCTGAGTATCAGAGAAGCACACACCAGCAGGCCGGTCAGGGCGACGCCAATAGCCCCCGCCATGGCGCCCAGCATAAACACCTGCTTGCCTTGGGCTGTTTGTAGGCGCGGCGCTAAAAGTAACCCGCAGATTAAGGCCGGCAGAGCGATATTAAAGGTGTTCACCCCTAGCACCATTAAGCCGCCATAGCCGAAAAATACGGCCTGCATCAGCAGTGCCATCAAGATCGCCGGTACGGCGGTCCAGCCCAGTAGTATGCCCATCAAACCATTGAGGATCAGATGCACGCTACTAGCGCCAACCGGCACACTGGCCAGAGAGGCGACAAAAAAGGCAGCGGCCAGTACGGCCGCCTGAGGGATGCGGTCATAGTCGAGACGGCGAGTGGCATAGCTCACCGCCGCTAGGGTAGCCAGGGCACCTCCGATCAGCACCGGGGCTGAGAGTACGCCATCTGGGATATGGGCCATGGCTGAGTTCCCCTACTTCATGTCACGAGTGTGGACCCAGATCAGGGCCCCTTGTTCGACGGCTACCAGCTCTCCGGCTGGGTTCTGCATAGGCTTATCAGCATCCAGTAAGGCGGCAAATCCCCACCAGCCTGATCGCGGCATGGCATAACTGAACTGGCCGTTGGCATCGGCCTTGATCAGCTGTGTGACATAGGCACCGGCAGGTACCTTGAGTGAACCATCGTTGCGCCACTCCACCTCAATTTCGGCAAAGGGTACAGGCTGACCACTTTTGCGGACGATGCCGCGAAACAGATTGTTAGTCCAGAGTCCATAAGGTCTCACCAGCGGTTCGATCTCTACTGGAAATCCCACCATAGCATCCCAGCCAGTCTGAGCACCGAAGGCCTCAACCACTACCTTGGTGTAGTGGATGATCATCTTGCCTTCATCGGGCTCCCAGTAAGGGGCTGGCTGAAGATAAAAAATATGATCGCCGGGGCGTTTAAAGCGATAACTGGCGCTATAGGTGTTTTTACCTTCGATAGAACGGGGCTGGAGTTGCCCAAGTAGATCGTCTCGCAGCACCGGACTGAGCACCCCGAATCGAACCGGCTGGTCCATATTCATCACCGGGCCGCCGCTCATGGGGTGGGAAAATTGCAGATTCAAACTAACCTGGCGAGGACCGTTACCATCGACAATATCCAGCGAAGGGATCAGCTCCTGAAAGTGAGCCAAGCCGGTCAAAGGAAATGTTAGGGTTGCGAATAACAGCAGCGCAGCCAGTGGTGTTTTCAACGAAACCTCCTTGATTTATACACAAAGAATCGTGCAAGTATTACAAAAAAGTAATTCGTTATATAGCGGGACCATAGTTATACCCTCGAATGTTTGCGGTGAGGGTTACTAAAGCCTCAGTTTTGAGGCGTGGTATGGCTGTACTGATGGCTACCATTACATGGTGTTGGCTGCGGGTCGGTTAGTATAAGCTCCTGTCGGCCATAGCTAATAGAAAGCTATTGATACCCCCTTGTTTTTGGCATCCGTGATAAAGTGCGGCTAGCAAAATCAGTCACTATTTTTGAGGTTTCATGAATCCCTGGACAGTATTAGGTAGAGCGGCAATTCCCAACGGCGGTGGTGAGCTAAAATTTTCGCAGCGAGCGGACGAATTTTCTATTCGCCTCTCCGGCGTTCGCGGTGAGCTGATGAACAGTCGTGTGCACAACTCGGAAGAAGCGCTTGCTGAACTCGGCTGTGCCGATCTCCAAGCAGTTGCTGACGCGCAGGTGTTGGTGGGAGGTTTGGGGATGGGCTTTACCCTAGCCGCCGCTCTGAAAACGGTTTCATCGTCGGCAACAGTCACGGTGGCAGAGCTGATACCCGCCGTGGTGGAGTGGAATAAGGGGCTCCTGGGAGAGTGCGCAGGGCGGCCTTTAGAGGACTCCCGAACACAGGTTCACCTCGGCGATGTGGCTGAGTTGTTTACTAAGAATGAAGAGGCCTTCGATGCCATTTTGCTCGACGTGGATAACGGCCCCGAAGGGCTTACCCAAGCAGACAATCACCGGCTTTATTCGTTGGAAGGACTAGACGCGATTTATGCGTCCTTGCGCGCTCAGGGCACGCTTGCCATATGGTCGGCTTTTCCAGATCAGACTTTTTTCATGCGTCTGAAAAAGATGGGTTTTAGGGCCTCGATGCCTATGGTAAGAGCCCGCGCGGGTAAGGGCAGTCGCCATACGATTTTTTTGGCTAAAAAACTTTAATTTTAGAGGCGCTGATTTCAGGGAGTGCTGTCACAGTGGTCCTGCCCTCAGCACCCTCTCCTCTCCCTAGCCCATCAGGCTAAATCTTCAGCTCTCCCCCTTCTTGGTTAGAGGGGTCGGTTAGCATCGTCCTGGAACGCAGATGACTAGCACGCTATTGACTCTTCAACGGCGGTCGAGCTGTCTTTGTGTTCTGACATGGGTCTGAGTTTCGCGAAAATGCTGTGGATACTTTCAAATCCAGGGCCCTGCTCTTTCATCACCTTGTGAGAAAATTCACAACTGCCGCAATCCATCAGTTTTTGTGCGAATGTGCCCTGCACCTCGCCTTTACACAGACTGCCGGCCACGGCCCAGCACGCCCGTCCGGCATTGATGCCAGCATTGATACCATCGGCCTTGGTTTCGATTGCGGCTGGGCAGATGCCCTGTTCTCCAACAGCATGACCACCCGCTTGTCGACCGCAATTTTGGTACTCCCAACAATTCTGCATGCAAGATTCCATCTGTTTATTATTTTTTGATGGGCCATAAAAGCAGGTGTCTCGCAAGATTAAAAGCCCTTATAACTGAAGGGTTGATTCAGATCAGGTTTTATAAGATTTACCTTATAGACCAGTGCATTGGCTCGATATCAGTCTCTTGGCGCCCGAGCCATGGTGTAAAACTCGGCATTAGCCTGCATCCCGGTGACAATGGCCATTCGATTAGATAGCCCAAAAAAGGCGGTAATGCCGGAAATATCCAAGATGTCCTCATCGTCATATCCGAG
This sequence comes from Motiliproteus sp., assembly GCA_036960175.1. Lineage (GTDB taxonomy): Bacteria > Pseudomonadota > Gammaproteobacteria > Pseudomonadales > Balneatricaceae > Motiliproteus. Next base: position 135,227 of record JBALWH010000004.1, read on the forward strand.
CTGTTTAAGGTGGTCATAATCTGACTCTTCTACTAACTCAGGGGTGCACGACAGTTTGAGGGCAAAGGCCAGCATCGCCTTTTGTTGCTCACTTATCGGCGCATGTAAGTAGTTGACTGCAATTTGATCGGCCAGTAATGGTTCTTTAGCAAATACCCGCAGCAGCGCTCCATGGGCAACGACGCAATACTGGCATCCGTTTGCCGCGCTCGTTGCCACGATAATCATCTCTTTTTCGGCCGCAGTTAAGGTGCTTCCTTCTCGCGCCATAACGGCATCGTGGTAGTTAAAGAAGGCACGAAATTCGGCGGGACGATGGGCTAACGTTAAAAATACATTCGGGATAAAGTGTGCCTTCTCCTGTACCGCCAGGATGCGGTCACGGATATCGCTGGGTAGAGTACCCAGCTGCGGCACAGGGTAACGGCTAATGGCTGATTCACTCATAATATTGCTATCCTTTGGCTTCATTCTATTAAACACTGGGAACCAGTCTAGCAACGTAAACCAACAATAATCAGTCATAAAAGAGTCATTTAACGTGCGTAATCGGCCAATATGTATCAGATTTTAGGATTGGCATTTGACGGTTGTCAGGCCTCAGGGCTTGCCTCTCCCTTTGATGTCTTCAATGTCACCAATACCATTTGGAAGCAGCAGCGTGGCGATGACTCCGAGCTATACCGTTGCAGTTTGGTGTCGCGAACCGGGGAGCTGGTTCGCTGCTCCAACGGTACCCGTATGTTGGTGGATTACAGCTTGGAAGACGCGCCCAAAGCAGACTTGATCATCATACCGGGTATCCACCATTACGATGGCCGAACACTGATCAAAAAACTGAATAGTCTGGATAGGGAATGCTACTGGTTGCAGCAACAAATTCAGCAGGGAGTAGCGGTCTCTGCTAACTGCAGCGGCGTGTTTATGCTGGCCGAAACGGGAGCATTGGTGACACAGCATGCGACCACCGCGTGGTGGCTAGGGGGCCTGTTTCAAAAGCGTTACCCCGCCGTTCAGTTTCAGGCAGAGCAATTACTGGTGAAAAACAGTAACAGCTATTGCACGGGTTCAATGACCGCTAATCTCGGTGTCATGTTGCAGATTATTGAGCAGCAGGTGGGTCGCCAGCTCGCTCAAAGCTGTGCCCGTACCATGCTGCTTGACGCCTCTCAAACCTATGCATCGCCCTATCTATTCATGCAGGAGCAAACGGATCATCAGGATGGTTTGGTGCTGGCAGTTGAAAGTTGGCTGCAGCGTAATATGACCCAGAAATTGGATATGGATGAATTGGCGAGCTTACATTCCGTCAGCACCAGAACGCTGTCACGGCGGTTTAAAAAAGCTAATGGCATGAACCTTTCAGATTATTTGCAGGATCTGAGGCTGCAGCACACCAAATTATTATTGGAAAACACCAGTTTGAGTATTGAGCAGGTGGTTGCCCGGGTTGGCTATAGTAGTCAGAGTTCGCTGCGGAGATTATTTCAAAAGCAGCTGGGTTTATCGCCGCGGGAATACCGTCAGCAAAATCAGCAATAGCCCGGCTCCTAGATAAGCCTATCCGGCGCTAGAGCGCGGTTAAGGGGGCTGGCGTTAGTTGATAATGAATTAGTCGTCATTTGATTAAATCGGCCTGAACAGGCCCAACTAATGTTTCGCTGTAAATATGAAAAGAGGCCGACTCGTAGTAGCCAACCCCTTTCCTCGTCTATCGATATCAGATTTTGAACTCACCTATCAGCTCATTCAGTCTTGCGACGTTGGATTTGAGGTGTTCGCTGGTTTGATGGACGGCGCTGACGCTGTCTGAGTTATCCCGGGCTACCTGTGAGATGTTGGTAATATTCTTGCCAATATCGGTGGAAATGTGGCTCTGTTCTTCAGAGGCCGTGGCGATCTGAGTGTTGAGCTGGTTGATGCTGTTGATGCTGTCGTCTATGGCGGCCAGAGCATTCTTAACTTGGTCCACAGATTCTCCGGATTTGTGCGCTTGCTCGCTGCCGCTTTTTATCACCTGAGTTGCTTCTGCCATGCTGGCTTGCAGGCGGTCGACGATCTCTTGAATTTCTTCCGTGGATTTTTGAGAACGGCCTGCCAGGGTACGAACTTCATCGGCAACTACGGCGAATCCACGACCCTGTTCACCTGCGCGAGCGGCTTCGATGGCGGCATTCAGAGCCAGTAAGTTGGTTTGTTCAGAAATGCTTTTGATCACGTCTAATACTGTACCGATACTAGCGCTATCTACTCCGAGGCGCTCGATGGCGTCATGGGCTTTATCCATTTGCGCAACTAGGCTCGAGATTTGGGAGACGGCGGCATCGCTGATATTACGGCCTTCTTGAGATTGCGTGCTGACGACTTCAGTTTTGGCCGCGGTATTGTTAGCGTTTTCGGCTACTTCATGGGCGGCTGAAAGCATTTCATTCATGGCGGTGGCCGCCTGCTCGGTTTCGCCCAATTGCGAAGCCATGCCTTGGTGGGCCTTTTCTGCCGAGCGGGAGAGGTCATTGGCAGCACTTTCCAGCTCACCAGTGACCTGGCTGATGGTGCGCATACTATTTTGGGTCTTCTCCACAAAGCGATTGATCCAGCCTGCGGTTATGCCCAGTTCATCCTTGCGGGTTTCATCCAGCCGTTTAGTGAGGTCGCCATCACCTTGAGCCAGGTCTTTGGCCATTTCTGACATGGCTTCTACGGGTGCCAGCAATACCCGGAATACGGCGATAGCCATAATAATCAGTGTGGCGAAGAACAGAGCAGCCAGTAAAACGACGGTGTTTTTCAGGGTGTCGGCCGATTTCGTCTGGCGCTCCAGGTTGTCACTGGAGAGTGTGCTGACACGCTTTAATATCTCATCGACCTGCTCATTGATTGCGGCTGCAGTGGCATCGAAATCGGCCATAATCTTATTACCACCGGCAGGGCCTTGATCGATATAGGCTTTTGCCATGGTATTGCCCGTGGCAAAGTAGCCATCCAGTACAGGCACGACTTTTTGGTAGGCCGATGCATTGTCCGGATCCAGCACTGCAAGTTCGGTGAGCAATTTTTTACCGATGGCATAATGTTCTTTGGCCACATCAATACCATCGTTAAGGCCGTCTAAACCGCGAGTGGCGCTGATATCGGTTAGCCACTGTTGTATTTGGATAACCGCAATCTTTAGCTCATGGGCTTTGATGACGATGGGTTCATAGGTTTTGCCGATCTTAACCGAGGAATCGTGGATGTGGCCAGTTTGGTAAAGCATGAAAGAAGACTGGGCTATTAGAGCGGCCAATAATAGCGCTAGGACGAGGTAGATTTTCTGTCGAATACTCATGGAATGGACTGCCCTTGTTCAGCTGCAATTGACAACGCCACTGCAGAACTATCTACAGGACACACAAACGTTTAATGAGTACGGCACAATTAGCTGTACAGCTAAGCTTAGTTGATAGCTGCTCTTTGATTGTAACTGGATATTAGGAAAGGTGACTGATCCGTATCAACTATGCAAGTGGATTAATAGTAATGCCTTGATATCAAAAGAATTCCTTTAGTTTTGTAGGGCCTTTCTTGATGCCCTCATCTGTGCGGTATTTAGTGAGTATCTACTATCCGGTGAGTGCTCGTAATATGGACGTTGATCCAAGTCACAGCAGGGCTGTTCAGTTGTCGTGTTTTTGACCACGCAGCTGGCAAGAAGTATTATCGACTGCTATATTGATGACCTCTAATTTCAATATATGATATATATACCGTTAATGGATTACGTGCCGAATTTTAGTGGCCTGTAACAGGGAGAGTTAGTTTTGATTAATCGCTTGTTTGTCAGTGTGCCAATAGCTTTAACCGTTGCTGCGGGAACATCGTTGCTTATCATCGACGGCTTTACCCTTCCTTCGACCCTTATCGCCCTATTTCTTTTGATCGCTGGGATCTTCAGCGGGATCGTACTTTTACGCCGTTACGAATCCGAAATCGAGCTGCTCCAAAAGCAGTGGCAGGAAGAACAGCTGCAGCAGCAGGCTGAGGCCGCCGCAACCCATGGTGATCAGGTAAGGTCGTTGTTGCTACAGGCCCTGCCGATCATGAGTCGCCATATAGAGACCTCTCGGCTGCAGACCGAAGAGGAGATTACCAAACTGTCCTCAAAGTTTGGGGAGATGGGGGCCACCCTGGGAGCGGCCATTGATGAACCTCAGCAAGCAGGGGGTGGCAGTAATATTCAAAGCGTTTTGGATCAGAGTGAAGGTGAGCTGAATCAGGTGGTGGAGCTGCTCAAATCCATGGCGCAGACCAAAAACGAGATGTTGGTTCAGATCAATGAGCTGGCCGGTTATACCGCCGAACTGGATGGTATGGCCATTGATGTTGCAAAAATTGCCGACCAGACCAACCTGCTAGCATTGAATGCGGCGATTGAAGCGGCACGGGCGGGAGAGCAAGGACGTGGCTTTGCCGTTGTGGCTGACGAAGTACGCAGTCTGTCCAAGCACTCTGGTGACACGGCGCAGAAAATTCGCAACAAGGTAGAGGTGGTAGCGGCATCGATGAACGAAGCCTTGAGGGTCGCAGACCTGACCGCCGAACGGGAAACTCAGGCGGAAACAGCCTCTAGGGAGAACATTGCTTCAGTGCTGGATCGCTTCCATCAAACCACGTCATCGCAGGCAGAAACTGCCCGCTTGCTTCATGAAAAAAATTCTATTATTCAAGAAGATATCTCAGATGTGGTGATGGCTTTGCAGTTTCAGGATCGCACCAGTCAGATACTGGTGCAAGTAGAGCATAGCCTGGATCGCCTGGTTGATGAGATGGATAACGGCATGGGCAATGAGGGCGCACCGATCGATATAGATAAGTGGCTGCGCGACATGTCGTTAAATTATGCCACGGATGAGCAGCGCCTGAATCACCACGGAGACGTGAGTGACGACGGACAAGATAGCGAAATTACTTTTTTCTAGGATAGTTCCATGGGCAATAAAACCATATTAGTTGTAGATGATGCCGCTACGATTCGGCAGGTCGTTGGTATGTCGCTTAAGGGTGCTGGCTATGACGTGATCGAAGCCAGTGATGGCAAAGATGCGCTGAGTAAGCTTAATGGTCAGAAACTGAATCTGATCATTACCGACGTCAATATGCCGAACATGGATGGCATTACGTTCATTCAGGAGGCTAAGAAACTGCCTCGCTACAAATTCACGCCGATTATCGTATTGACCACAGAATCTCAGGACGACAAGAAGCGTCAGGGTCAGGCGGCTGGAGCCAAAGCCTGGGTGGTTAAACCATTCCAGCCGGCGCAGCTGTTGGCAGCCGTTGCCAAGCTGGTGCTGCCTTAGAGTTCTGAAAGTACTTCAAGGTACAAGGAGAAAGGTTATGGACGCAGTCATTACGGCTGAAAAGGATGGTGATCTGTGCCGCATGAAACTGTCAGGAGAACTCTGCATCTACAGTGCGGCAGAATTGAAAGATCAGCTGCTGGAAGAGCTAGGCGGGTGTCGGCAGATGGAAATTAATTTGTCAGATATCGAAGAGATCGATACTTCCGGGATTCAGCTATTGGTATTGCTCAAGCGTGAAGCCAAGGCGTCGGACAAAGTCCTGACCCTGGTATCACACAGCGCAGCCACTCTTGAGGTGCTGGAGCTGTTGCGGCTGGAAAGCTACTTTGGTGATCCACTGATATTGGCTTCCTGATTCAAGCAGCTAGCGGTTATTCGAACGGACAGGCACAACGTACGGGAGACGTACAATGAACGATATTATGGAGCAGGCTCAGGAAACCTTTATCACTGAGAGCCTCGAACTTCTGCAAGACATGGAGTCCTCCCTCAATCAATTGGCATCCGATCCCTCGGATAATGAGCTGATTAACTCCGTATTCCGAGCCGCCCATACCATTAAGGGCTCGGCGGGACTGTTCGGCTTTGATGGGATTGTTTCTTTTACCCATAAAGTCGAGAACATGCTGGACCGGGTCCGCGATGGTGAAGTGGCGATTACGGCGAAGATGATCGCTGTGCTACTGGACTGCCGTGATCACATTGAGGGCATGATTGAGCAGGTTGGTTCGGAGGAGGATGAGCAGGCTACACAGACCCGCAGTCAAAAGCTGCTCGTCACCCTGCAGGAAGTTGGCCAGCCGGGCAGCGCCCCTAGCGACAGCGCAGAGCAGGTCCCGCCGTCAATGGTGACAACCGTGGCGGATGTCTCTCCCCAGGTGAAGCGTGATGAGGGCCCTCAGGTCAGCAATGACAACTGGCATATCTCTCTACGCTTTCATCCAGATGTGTTGCGTAGCGGCATGGACCCTTTGTCTTTTCTGCGTTATCTGGCGACTCAGGGGGACATCATCAATGTTATGACCCTGTCAGACAGTCTTCCCGCCGCTGCCGAGATGGACCCTGAAACCTGTTATATCGGCTTGGAAATCGCCTTCAACAGCGAATGCGACAAGCAGACCATTATGGATGTGTTCGAATTTATTGCCGAAGACTCCCACGTCTATATCCTGCCGCCCCAGAGCAAGATTAGTGAGTATTCCGCGCATATCGACAAACTGATTGTTGTGGACGGCCATGACCGTATTGGCGATCTGTTGCTAGAGATTGGAGCCCTGACTGCACCGGAACAGCAGCGAGCGCTGGAAACCCAGCAAGCTGGAGACAAGAATGTCACCCGTAAACCGATGGGTGAAATCCTGGTAGATCAGGGCTCGGTACATCGAGAGACTATCGATGAAGCGCTGAAACAGCAGAAGACCATTAAGGCACGCAAGGCTAAGGAAAATAAGTCCATCCGTGTGGATGCAGAGCGTCTTGATCAGCTCATCAATCTAGTGGGGGAATTGGTGATTGCCGGGGCTGGCACTAACTTGCTGGCCCAGCAAATCGGCCATTCGGATTTGTTGGAATCCTCTTCCCTGATCTCCCGTTTGGTCGAAGAGATTCGGGACCGCGCACTGCGCCTGCGAATGGTACAGATTGGCGACACCTTCAATCGCTTCAATCGGGTGGTACGAGATGCTTCACGCGATATTGGCAAATCAATCAATTTGGTGATTGAGGGTAGCGACACCGAGCTGGATAAGAGTGTGGTGGAAAAGATTGGCGATCCGCTTACCCACCTGGTACGCAATGCGATTGATCACGGTATCGAAAGTTCTGAGGAACGTCTGGCTAGAGGCAAGCCGGAGAACGGCACAGTGAAGCTTAATGCCTATCACGATTCTGGCAGTATCGTCATCGAAGTTAGCGACGATGGGGGTGGTATTGACCCCGATAAGGTTCTTAGAAAGGCGATCGAAAAAGGGGTTGTTACAGCAGATCAGCAGCTCTCCAGACCAGAGATTTTACGGCTGATACTGGAAGCAGGCCTGACCACCAAAGAAGAAGTCAGTAACCTGTCAGGCCGTGGTGTCGGCATGGATGTGGTTAAGCGTAATGTTGAACTGCTGCGGGGCAGTATCGAGGTGGAAAGCGAACTGGGTGTGGGTACTTCCCTGCGCGTGCGCTTGCCGCTGACGCTGTCGATTATCGATGGTTTTCTGGTGGGTGTGGGTGATGCGTCCTATGTCATCCCGCTGGACTCGGTAGTGGAGTGTATCGAACACACAGAGTCCCAGAATCATCTGCAGCACAATGGTAACTACGTCAATCTGCGCGGCGAAGTGCTGCCCTTCCTGAATCTTAGGGATCTGTTCCAGGAGCAGAGTGAAGCGGTTCAGCGCAAGAACATTGTGGTGGTGCAGTGTGGCGGCCAGAAGGCGGGCTTGGTAGTGGATGCGCTGCTGGGTGAATACCAGACAGTGATCAAGCCACTCAGTGCAATTTTTTCCAAACTTAGCGGCATCAGCGGTTCAACCATTCTTGGTAGTGGTGATGTGGCCATGATTCTCGATGTGCCGGCACTGCTTAAGCAAAGCGAATAGTGGCTGCGGGCCCTCAAATACATTTAATAACACAAAATTTGCACGTTTATGGTTGAAACAACCAAGGAGAACAGCATGAAATGGCGTGATTTTAATATTGGCAGTAAGTTGGCGGTGGGCTTCGGAAGCCTGATCCTGCTAATGGCCGTGGCCAGCTTTTTCGGCTACAGCGGTATTACCAAGGTCTCTCACGAATTGGTTGTAGTGGGAGACGAAGAGGCACCACTGGTGGATGCCGCAAATGAGATGAAGTTGTCATTGATGCAAGCCCGTAACTCGATGGAAGAGTACAAGGGAGCCACAGCGGCATTGGCGACGGATGATGGCTCAGCGCTAGATGGAATCCTGGCTAACTACGAGGCCGCAGTGGTGTCTTTCGATACCTTTAATGAGGCGATCATCAACGGCGCGACGCTGGCTGATGGTTCTGTGATTATCAAAACCGATAATGCTGAATTAGCCGGATTGGTGGCACAGTCTGATGAGGTGCATAACAACAAATTCCAGAAAGCTGCTCAGCAGATGATTGCTGAGGGACGGTCAATGCTGGTCGCCAAGCAGACAGCTGACGAGGCGATGTTGCAGATGGAAGGCGCCTTCGATCTTATTGTCGAACTGGCTGATGAAGCCGAGGGAGACTTTAAATTATTGGTCAAGGAAGGCATGGCAAGTGCCAAAAATAAGTCCCAGCTGACTACGGTGATGACCCACTACGTGCCCATGATCGATGCGACCATGGAGATGAAAAACAGCATTCAGGCCGCTCGAGTTAAGCTCGAAGAAGTCGCCCAGATGACTGATGCCAAGGTGGTGGCCGAGCTGGAAGCTGAGTATCGGGAAACCATCGTAACCTTCGATGCGGTAATCGATGCGTCTCTGAATGGCGGCGAGATCGATGGTACCCCCGTTTTTGCTATCAGCGTCGATGAGATTCGTGACGATATCCTGCAGCTTGATGCAGCCCACGAGACCTTCCAGAACGCGGCGGATGCGGTTATTAGCGGACGTCTGGAGTTGATCGAACGGATGACGGCTGCGACAGCGGCTATGGAGCAACTGGATGCCACCGGTGAAGAAGCGGAAGCATTGCTTAGCCAGGTTGAGCAATTGGCCAGCAGTGAGATGGCTGCTGCCAAGCAACATGGCGCGGACGCTCAGGCTCAGGCATTGACAGCCTTATTGATTGTGGCTGGTGCTTCCACCGTGATCGGTCTGTTGTTGGGCGTTATTATCACCCGCTCCATCGCTCGTCCTCTGCAGCAGGCCGTAACCGCCTGTAACCTCATTGCCGACGGTGATCTGACCGTTGATGTCCAGTCCGATTCCAAAGATGAAGTCGGCATGTTGTTGACTGCGATGCAGACCATGAACCAACGCCTGCTGGATATCGTCAGTGAGGTGCGCGGTGGTGCTGATTCCCTGGCGAGTGCGTCCGAAGAGGTGAGCGCAACGTCTCAGTCTTTGAGTCAGGCTACCAGTGAACAGGCGGCTAGTGTGGAAGAGACCAGTGCTTCGATCGAGCAGATCACGGCCTCCATCAACCAGAATGCCGAAAATGCCAAAGTCACTGATAGCATGGCCACCAAGGCATCTACACAGGGACAGCAGGGCGGAGAAGCGGTGGCCGAGACCGTTAGCGCGATGAAGAATATCGCCTCGAAAATCGGCATCATTGAGGATATCGCCTACCAGACTAACCTGTTGGCACTGAACGCCGCCATCGAGGCAGCGCGGGCTGGCGAGCATGGCAAAGGTTTTGCCGTAGTGGCGGCCGAGGTTAGGAAACTGGCGGAACGTAGCCAAAAGGCCGCTCAGGAGATCAGCGAGCAGGCTTCTAAGAGTGTCGAGGTATCCGTCACAGCCGGGAAACTGCTGGATGAAATCGTACCTAGCATCGGCAAGACTGCAGACCTGGTTCAGGAAATTTCTGCGGCCTCCGGCGAACAAGCTGCCGGTGTGGGGCAGATAAGCGCAGCCATGAGCCAGATGGACCAAGTGACTCAGCAGAACGCGTCTGCTTCTGAGGAGTTGTCGGCTACTGCCGAGGAGATGAGTTCCCAAGCGGTGCAGCTGCAGCAGGTAATGGGCTTTTTCAAAATCAGCCAGAATGAAAGAAGTAATGCGGCGGTGGCCCCGGTGCAGTCGAATTCAGGGTATCGAGCCGCTGCATCTGCTGCACAGGCAGCTGACGTTGCTCCTCTGGAAAGAGACTTTGAACGCTTCTAGGAGGCAATATGGCTCAATTAATTGAATCTCAGAAGCCGGGCAAGGCGCTAGCTGCTCATGAGGATACGGAGGTCGAGCAATTTCTGACCTTTATGCTTCAAGGGGAGGTATTCGGACTGAATATTCGCCCTATCAAAGAGATTATTGAATACGGCAAGATCACCACGGTACCCATGGTTCCTGACTATGTGCGCGGTGTGATTAACCTGCGTGGCAATGTAGTACCGGTGATCGATCTGCCGGTACGGTTCGGCTGGCCGCCTTCCGAGGATGGCAAGCGCACCTGCATTGTCATTCTTGAGGTAGAAAATGAGGATGAAATCATCAATATGGGCATCGTCATCGACAGCGTCAACGAGGTGCTGGAGATTGATGACCAGGATATCGGCCCGGCACCTAACTTCGGTGCCAAGTTGAGGACCGATTTTATCAGCGGTATGGGTAAAGTCAGGGATGAGTTTATCGTGCTGCTGAATGTTGCCAAAGTGCTGTCGGTAGAGGAGATGTCCATGCTGGAGCGTATTCCCCCGGGTGCGGAGCTAAGCACCGCCTGAGGGAGTATTTAGCCATCTGCGAAGATAGATAGTGGAGACGAGAAAAGCAAAGAGGGTTAATCCCCCGCCGTGCTTTCTTATCTTCACTACCTGCTGCATGCTCGATTTGTCGGTATGTAGCTACAGGGAGGTCCAGAAATGAGTGATGGCGCTATGGCAAACAATGGCACATTCGAACGAATTCAACCCCACGTCATTACCGAGATCACCAGCAGTGAATTTGGTCAATTTCAGCGGTTGATCTTCGATCAGGCAGGGATAAGCCTGTCGTCTGCCAAGAAACGATTGGTCACCGCCCGGTTGGCCAAACGTATCCGCCACTATGGCTTATGCAGCTACGGAGACTACTTTAATCGATTGATGAGTGGCCGTTTGCAAGCCGGCGAGCTGCAGATGGTGATCGATAAACTCACCACCAATGAAACCCATTTTTTCAGAGAGCAGGCCCATTTCGATTTTCTTCGGGACGAGCTGTTATCTAAAGTGAAACCCGGACGCGCCTTTCGAGTCTGGAGTGCCGCTAGTTCATCCGGTGAGGAAGCTTATAGTACCGCGATGGTGCTGGCCGACTGCCTGGGTGAAGGTGTCTGGGAGGTCTTAGGCTCGGATATCAACACCGAAATTCTGACCAAAGCGCGTAATGCCCATTACCCGATGAATATATCTCACGAGATTCCGCCGGCGTATCTGCGACGCTATTGCCTGAAAGGGGTGAGATCTCAAGAGAGTACCTTTCTGATCGACAAACAGATCCGTCAACATGTGAACTTCAAACAAGTAAACTTGAACGCACCTCTTCCGAATATCGGTCAGTTTGATCTGATTTTTCTGCGTAACGTGATGATTTACTTCTCACAGGATACCAAGCAGCAGGTGGTGAAGCGGATGCTACCGCTACTGAAACCTGGAGGGCATTTTATCGTTGGGCACTCCGAGAGCCTGAACGGCGTTACCGATCAGTTGCAGTTGGTCAGAACTACGATCTACAAAAACTGTGATGAGTAGAATCACTTGATACTAGTTCTAAAGCCCGGCGAATTTCATTTTGGCAGCACCGGCGAACGGATTCAGACGCTGTTGGGGTCCTGTGTCGCGATCACCTTCTGGAACCCCAGTGAACGTATGGGCGGCATGTGTCATTACCTGTTGCCGGAGAATCCCAGTAGGACAAATAAAATTCCAGATGGCCGTTATGCCGATCAGTCGGTGGAGTTGTTTTTGGCTGAACTGAAGCGCACAAAAACTCGGCGTGAAGATTATCAAGTCAAAATATTCGGGGGCGGAAACATGTTCCCGAATCTATCTAGAAATAACACTAACGATGTAGGCCATCGTAATATCAACGCGGCCCGGCAGCTGCTCAAATTTAACCATTTTAAGATCCACTCCGAGCATGTGGGGCAGGCCGGTCATCGGACCGTAATCCTGGATCTGCACACCGGATACACCTGGTTAAGGTGGCAGCAGGATTGAGTTAGATCGGCTAACAGGCTGTTGAAAAGCATATTCTTACCAAACGAATAATGAAGTAGATACATATGAAGGAAAAAATCAAAGTTCTGGTGGTGGATGATTCGGCGGTGGTACGTCAGGTCGTGACGTCCATTCTGAGCGAAGATCCAGCCATCGAATTGATTGGCACCGCATCTGACCCGATCTTCGCCATGGCCAAGATGGAAAAGCAGTGGCCAGATGTGATCTTGCTGGACATCGAGATGCCGCGTATGGACGGCATCACTTTTCTGAGGAAGATAATGTCGGAGCGGCCGACACCGGTGGTGATCTGCTCCTCATTAACAGAGCAAAACTCCGAGACCTTACAACGGGCACTGAGCTCTGGCGCCGTGGATATCATTACCAAACCGAAGATAGGGTTGAAGGGCTTTCTGCATGAATCGGGTAAGCAGTTACTGGATGTGGTGAAAGCAGCGGGTCAGGCTAAAGTCGGCATACATAAGGCGCCGCTGATGCCGATTAAGGTAAAACCAAAGTTGACCGCCGATGCCATCCTGCCGGCAGGTTCGGCTTTGCGGGGGGTGGAAACCACCGAAAAGATCGTCGCCATAGGCACGTCGACCGGGGGAACACAGGCCTTGGAAATGGTGTTAACCCAGCTGCCCCGAGTCTCGCCGCCCATTGTTATCGTGCAGCATATGCCGGAAAAGTTTACAGAGGCATTTGCGCAACGGCTGGACTCTATCTGTGAAATCAGAGTGAAAGAAGCCTGTAACAATGACCGGGTATTGCCCGGACTGGCGCTTATCGCCCCGGGAGGCAAGCATTTGCTGCTTAAACGCAGCGGTGCCCAGTTTGTCGTGGAGGTGGTGGCGGGTCCCCTGGTGAGTCGTCATTGTCCCTCAGTTGACGTGTTGTTTCGCTCGGTCGCGAAGTATGCCGGGAAAAATGCGTTGGGGGTGATTATGACCGGTATGGGGGATGACGGCGTCAGAGGGTTGCTGGAGATGAAACGTGAAGGCGCTCAGACCTTGGCGCAGGATGAGGCGACTTGTGTGGTGTTCGGCATGCCTAAGGAGGCATTAAAAGCGGGCGCGACCGATAAAGCGATTCCTCTGCCGCGCATTGGCGAGGAGATCATGAGCTTTTATCAACAGCGTTCTTAGTCTTAGCCATCGTTGATGGAATAGCAGACCCTTGATGTTGCCGCTGTCGTTAAGTGTGTCGAATAAGGACAATATTTGTGTACGACGACCGGAGGCTAAACAAATGACGGATGGAAACGATCGTGTGTTGGTTGTAGATGACAGCCTGACAGTGCGAATGGTCATTAGTCTGCGCCTGGAGGCCGTGGGGGCTCAGGTTTTGGTTGCCGCATCGGGTGAAGAAGCCTTAGAAATTATCGAGACAACAGCGCCAGACCTGATTTTATTAGATATAAATATGCAGGGTCTCGATGGCTACGAAGTCTGTAACCGAATCCAGGCCAACCCCGCCCGCCGAGATATACCGGTGATTTTTCTGACGGCTCATGACGATATTGAAAACACGTTGAAGGGTTACCAGTGCGGCGCTGTTGACTATATATCCAAGTTATCGAAGATGGCGGATCTAGAAGCGCGGGTCAATGTGCACCTTCGCATCCGTAGATTGCAGAGTGAAAACAAGTTTAAGACCATCGCGTTGGAGCAAAAAAACATCGAGCTGGAAAAATCCCTGAAAGCGCTCAAGGATCTTCAGGCCCAGCTCGTTCACAATGAAAAGATGGTGTCGCTGGGGACATTGTCCGCCGGTATTGCCCATGAAATAAACAACCCGCTGGGTTATATCAGTTCTAACATATCCTCATTGAATATCTATATTCAGCAGCTAATGTCGCTGATTGGGTTGTATGAAAAAGCGGAATCAGCCATTGCCAATCAAGAATTACTGGCTGAAATAGTCGCGTTAAAAAATAAAATAGATCTGTCGTACCTTAAGGTAGATCTCGTCGATATCGTGACAGAAACGGCCGATGGTGCTCTGCGAGTTAAAAATATCGTCCAGGCCTTGAAGGATTTTAACCATGCTGATCAAGGTGAAAAAATATGGAGCGACCTGCACCATGGTATTAAAAATACCTTACTGATGATTCAGAACGAGATACAAGATCGGATAGCGGTGGTCACCGATCTCGGTGAAATCCCCTTGGTGTCTATCGTGCCCTCACAGATAAATCAGGTCATTCTCAATGTGATATTGAACGGGATTCAATCGATAGAGCAGCAGGGCAAACTAACCATCCGTACCGGACTTGAAGAAGGTCGGGTCTGGCTAGATATAGAGGATAGTGGCTGCGGGATAGCTGACGCAGATCAGGAGCGTATTTTTGAACCTTTCTACACCACAAAGCCGGTTGGACAGGGGGCAGGGCTAGGGCTATCCCATGCCTATGGCATTGTTCAGGATCACGGCGGTAGCATCGAGGTTCGCAGTGACCCGGGAGTCGGTTCACAGTTTAAAATTTGGTTACCGGTGACATAGAGGCCGCAATCTTTGCGGCTGTCCTGTTTATTGCTGGGTGATGGAGATTAGGCTGTTGGTTCAGGCGACATCGGGATAACGCTGCCCTAATCCGCGACCGAGCCTGCTCTGCTAACAAGTGCTCGCATGTAAACGACCACTCGTCGAGGTGCTCACATGTTTGAAGGCTATAAAAAAGATAAACAGCGAATCAATGGCATCGACATCAGCTACCGGATCGGCGGCCATGGGCCAGCGCTTTTGCTGCTCCACGGCCATCCCCAGACCCATACCATCTGGCACAAGGTGGCCGACACCTTAGCTGAGCACTTCACCGTAATAGCAGCCGATCTTCGAGGCTACGGTGACAGCAGTAAGCCCTCTGCATCGCAGAACCACGTTGCTCACTCCAACCGGGTGATGGCGCAGGACATGGTTGATTTGATGAAGTCACTGGGTTTAGAGAAATTCTCGATCCTGGCTCACGACCGAGGTGCCCGGGTTTCTCATCGGCTGGCAATGGATCATCCAAATTTAGTCGAACGGATGACCCTGCTGGATATCGCACCGACGCTGTCCATGTATACACAGACCAACGAAGAGTTCGCCCGAGCCTATTGGCACTGGTTCTTCCTGATCCGTCCCGCCCCTCTGCCTGAAGCTTTGATCGAGTCAGACCCGGAGCTTTATCTACGCAGCGTTATGGGCTCCCGTAGCTCTAGTATGTCACCGTTCACCGACGAGGCCTTTGGGGAATACTTGCGATGCCTGCGCCAACCCGGTTCGGCAACGGGAATCTGTGAAGATTACCGGGCCAGCGCCACCATCGACCTGGAACACGACCGGGCCGATATCAAGGAGGGTAGAAAATTGTCCTGCCCGCTATTGGTGATGTGGGGAGATGAAGGAACCGTCGGCCGTTGCTTTAAACCTTTAGATGAATGGCGACAGGTAGCCGACCAGGTTCAGGGAAAGCCACTGCCGGCTGGTCACTATATCGCAGAGGAAGTCCCCGAGCAGTTGCTCGCAGAACTGCTGCCCTTCTTCAATGTGGAGTGCTGACGCAGAGCAGGAGCGCTCCACCAATAAAGAAAACCCCGGCGTACGGGGTTTTTAGTGGGTTTGTGGTTCTCTGTAGTATCAGATGAACATTATTCTATATTTTGAATTTGTTTATTGTTTTCTTAAGTAACGCATTGTTTCTTATGCATTTTCTGTAATGTGCGTATTGTTTACCCACCGATTCACCCACCGATTCACCCACCGATTCACCCACCATCTGGAGTAATCTATATTATAAAAATAGATAGTGCATGCTTCTTCTATGAGTCTGCTAGCCGGAGGGAGCGAACCCTTCGTTTGGGAGGATGGGGTCGGAGGTTCGAATCCTCTCACGCCGACCAATAAAATCAAATGGTTACAAGAAAAACAGCAAGCTTAAAAACTTTCTTTTTAAAATTTAAGTCCGCATTAAGTCCAAGCAAATCTCAGCAATATATCTTCAGCCTTAACACGTTCATTCTGAACAGGCCTAATTGCCAATGTCTTCTTGGCGCCTCCTGCCTCCCGACTAAAGGATTGGACTCGAGCTTTTGAGAAGCAGTTGAGGACACATTCCGCTCATTCAAGGTGATGGAACCAAGCAGTAAAAAGGAAAATCTTAAGCACGCTGGTGAACTATGACGACCTATTCATCGAGATCGCCTGGCTTGTTGATGGTTACGGTCAACTCTTTTGCATCCCCCGCGTACCACTTTTAAACATAGAGTGATCCAACCACTGCCGCTCGCCCCTCTTCAACTACCTCTTTGAATCGGACACTATGTTTAACTTCTTTTTCTAGCTGAAATTTAACCTTAATAGGCATTAACTATCTCCTTCTTGAATAACCGTACGCTGCCAGCATCACATTTTACCTTTGTCCAAAGAAAAAGCCCTGCTCGTTGATGACTAGCAGGACTTCACCTCACCCCCTGGCTTAACCTAGGCGTCCGAAGTCGGCGCTGAATGATTAGCGCTAACGCCGCAATAAACAGCGCGAGCTCGCGAGCGTCGAGAGACTGTAAGGAGCGAATTTAATCACCTTGTTGAATATATTTACTCCGGATTTTCAGATATCCACTTGTCAAATCGTGTTCTTTGTAAATTATAAAGAATCCTTTGGTACTTCTCGACGTTGGTCCTATATAGAATATGCCTTATTTCAGTGTAAGGATTAAAGGCATGCTGCCTTGTTGCCGTGGCCTCTATAGAGTTCTTGTATTTTTCAACATATTCAAATGAGCTGCTGACTATATTTTTAAACTCGCTTGGAGTTAATTTACCATAGCTAATTACTTCCATTACAAATCCATCCACTTTGTATGAATAAAATTCGTAACCTGGAAAAAGATCATCTACGATTGCCAAAAATGAAAACACGTTTAAGTTTTCTTTGTCTGATGGGTCTGAAGATTTTTCTTTTTCTTCTTCAGCTGCTTTTATAGTTTTTTCCCGAATGCTGTAAAATTCTCTATCTGCAAGTTCAAACAGAGCAGCCAGAGTATTTATTCGCCTTTTTAATGGGAGAGGGATGGATTTTTTATACTTTATTTTGTGATCAAGCACACTCCAAGCATCTTGAATTATTGTTCTGATTTGAACCTCAAATCGTAAACTAGAGTATCGCGAGTATTCCCTCATGGTACATCTTGGTGCTTTTAACTTAAGATCTATGTGCAGACCTTTATAACCGAAAGAAGCTTCTTTGCTTTCAATATCCTTTATTTTATCAGTGAGATCAATAAGCTCAAATTCCTCTGCCAATATATCTTTGATTTTCTCAACATCGGACTCATATAAAGAGACAACTCGAAGCCCAATCAGGTCAGTTATGTGATCTTTGATCTCATATTCTTCCTGGTCTTGCTCAAGTTTTGATTGGTATTTTAAAGAAAACTTTTTAAGAGACTCTTCTCTATCCTTAACCCTTCCTGTAACTGCAGATATAGCAAAACCCTCTGACAAAATAGAGTTAATAATTGCTATAAATGCTTCTTTAGCTAATTCGAGAGTTTCGTGTTTCTCATTATAGAATTCTCTGAAGTTATTTTTCTCTGTTTCAAAATCTAATGATGGCATGATCTATCCATGATGATTTAACGCAGCCAGAGGGACCGAAAAACCGCCGTTACACTCTGGTTTTTCGGTCCCTCTGGCTGGCTTTGTTAGGGTTAAATTATTCCAAGCTCGAATAATACTTCACGCCCCTTGGGGCCGAGTGAATACGATGATGAGTCGTACATATTATAGGAAATATGGATGCACTCACTTTCTTCCATTTTCTCAAGGTAATATTCGGATCTTTGTTGATTAATTTCGGTCAGCTCAGCAATATAAGATAGAGTCAAGCCGTCGCTATTCTTCGCCAGAATTGCCAGGATTTTCAACTGCTCCTCATTTAGACCGATGATACTAGATTGTTCAGGTTTCTCTGAGGCAAGAGCCTCCCTGGGTTCCGTGTTGATAGTTTTTACCTGAGCATTGAGTTCAGAGTACATTTCAACGAAGTTGACCCTAGGTAATCGCTTAACCTCTAAGTGATTTGCAAGAGCTTCAAATAAAACCGCTGGTAGCTGAGAATCGAAATTTAGAGCCTGAAGAGCATTAATTGGAGGCGGAAGATCGTTTCTTGTTAACCCTGCATAGCAAATAGGAATAACTGGTATTTGTTTAGCCCATCCACATCCAGCTTCGAAGTTTATCCATGGGCGATGAATGCTGTTAGGACTACATAACAAAAGTATAACTTTTGAGCTGATAATCGCTTTTGTAATTTCATCAAGCCATTTTGTACCAGCGGGGATGCTGTCAGAATCAGAGCTAACAAAAACACCAAACTGGTCAAGAAATGTAGATTCAACCCATTCCTTGATTACTTTTGCTACCCCAGCTTCTTCTGTTATATGACTTACAAATACATCCATAAATATTTCTCGTTGATTGGCTGGTTCTAGCCCTAACGCCCACATAAAAGGCGGATCGTTAGAGGCGTCCAGCGCGACGAAGTGTGGCTATTTTTGGTGCGTTTATTAGGCGTCATTGTCTCCCGCTCAAGGTTGAAATTCGCCGCTGTACATCAACTCTGAGCTTTTCTAAACCTTCTCCATTTGGAAGGTATTTAATGTGCCTAATGGCGGCCACATCAAAGGGAATGTCAGTTTCAGACCTGGCGATAAGAATCACATCTTTACCCAAAGTGTGGGCGATTCCAGTTTCATAGAAGACATTAGCGTTCCTACCACTGAGATCGCAAATCACAACTTTTGCTTTACTCAAAAGTAAGGCAACATCTTGGACTACGTGGTCATTCACCCAAATATCATCCGCCCGTTGGCATGTCATTCCTAGGCTTTCAACCCCGCCTCGCAGAGCGTCATAAACCGGGTTAAAGGATGCATCAAATGGCATCATCACCGCAACCAAGTTGCTATCTACAGCGACATCGGGCAAGTCAAATACCTTTGCCTGAGGTCTCTTGCCAACCTCGTGTTTTAGAAGTGTTCTATAAAGATCAACATCCTTAATTGACCAATGATTCCGAGATGATTCAGGAATAGAGGCTGTAGTGTTTATATCTAAGTCAGATGCAGCGGATCCGAATAGCACTTCATTTGGTATTGGTGGAATGTCTGGGTCAAAAACGTATTCTAACCGATACTCCGTACCAATCAGCTGTACACGAATTAGGATACCAACCCGAGCAGGCTGATGGCTTCCATCCCAACTATTCTCGCAAGCGAATATTGTAGGGAGTTGGGTAACCTCTGTGATATCGAGCACGCCTCCCGGTGCAAATCTGTCTAGCAAATGTTGTGCGATATATTCAAGCGTGCGTCCACTGCTTATCGTGTCACGCGATGAATTCCAGCCACCAGCCCCTGTTACCAATAGGTTAAACACATTTTTTCCTCATAAAATTAATGGCTATAGAGGAAACGTCAGTCACGCGATGATGTTGATTTCGCCTAACATCTATGGACGCCCCGTGTTGTGCAACCCCTTTTGCCCGAGAAGTGAAAACGCTATTTCTACGGTAAACGACTGAAAATATTTGGTTTTCTTGGAACACCTGTCATTCTCCTCCGATGAAAACGAGCTGGCTCATATATCTGGTGGGATTGGCACAGTATCTCGGTACCGCTCATCCCTGAGAGTCTGATAATGCTGCATTACCCATGTTGTTTCCAGTGAAAAACGAGACGGCCATCTGACAATTCAAGCCACTTTTCCCGTGAAGGCTAAATACATTGTATAAAACCCCATGCTCAGACTGCCTCAAGAGGTTCTTCAATGGCTGCAATATGCCGAGAACAGCCCTTAGCTGGCACTTCCGCCCTGAGATGTCCTACGGTAGCTTTTGCCGAAATTAGCCCTACCTGCCAGCGTAAAAGAGAACAGGGGTAGCTCTTCCCTAGCCATACGAGACGCCCATGCCTCTCATCTGCTCCAAACCCAATGAGCTGAGATCCGGCGTACAGTTATTGACAGAACTCCAAGGCGCACCATCCGGTGCGCTATCATGCTCAGCCCTGCGGACGGACCACTGCTTACGCCGAGTCAGCAACATCGCCACCTTGCCTTTAACCCGATCAATAACACCACGAACACGGCTGATGATTTCTCCGTACTCGTTTTCTTCCCATTCGCCGCTCTCTGTTTGCTGGATCTCTTTGTGAAGTTGTAGCGGTTGATCGTTCCGCTTGCAGGTTGGCCCACCCATTAACATCACGAATGCGGCCCAGTTCGACGCATCCGCTGCCGAGCGTGCCTGTTCGATACTCTTTGGTTGTTCGTTACCGGATTGCTTAAACAGCTCGTTAGCTTCCTCTTCAGAGACTCGACGCAACTCGCGCCAGATCGAAACCTGTGGGCCGCCGATCTGCTGAAACTGGCGGATTCCCCATGTGGACGCCCAAGCCTCAACTCGTTGCGCACTGTCTTGCGCGTTTCGTCCTGATTCGTGATCCTCATCGATGCCGTAGCCGTTGATATTCTTCGAGATGTATTTGGCTATATAGCCGGTGGCTGATCCTTTATTATGTGCGAGGGTCAGGTCTTGCCTTTTGCCCCTTCTTTTCCCCTCACGATTCGACTCACTCGTGAGTAGTGGAGTCCGAAATAATCACCAACTTCCTTTAAACTATAACCTCCACTCTGATAGGCCATGGCTATCGCTGTATCTCGGTTCGGGTAGGTATTTACATAGTGTTCAAGCGGTTTGGCAACCTGCCGTTTCTGAATGGCGGGGACGTCGCTTAAAGAGGCATCTGCCGATATTTTACATTGCATATCATCGACAAACGCTTGGTCACCGAGATAAATCTGATTCTTCAGCTCAGACCAGGGGGAAGAGTGCTTGTCACCGGCCTTTACGAATTCGCCGTACTTAGATTGCGCACTCTTCTTTCGGGCGGAAAAAACTGACAACAGCCACTCGATAGCAAGCCAATCTGGTCCGGTCACCAACCCAGCCGTAGCGCGATAGCTGCTCCATGGCCAGTCAGCGGCATGCGCTACCATCTTCGCGCGAACAGGGTTCAAAACGATATAGCGCGCAAGTTCTAGCAGATAGGATTCTTTATCCACCAGTATCGCCTTATACCGCCCTTGGAATACATGCCCTACACGGCTGTGTGCATGATTGAACCGTTGAGTGTAAACGCCATTCAGCTGCCGCATCCCTTTGGAGAGATTCCCGTCTGGTGTTTCTACAAATAGATGATAGTGGTTGGTCATCAAGCAGTACGCATGCACGACCCAATTGTAACGCTGGCAAACATCACCGAGTACCTCGAGGAAAGCGTCCCTATCTTCATCCCCCAAATAGATAGCCTCCCGGGCATTCCCCCGGGAGGTCACATGATAAAGCGCACCGGAAAATTCAATACGAAGTGGTCTAGACATGCTTTAAAAGTAGACCAAACTAGGCAAAAGGCAAGACCTGACCCTCCGCTCCACCAACTCTCTTAGGGGCTTCAGTTCGTCTCTGAAGAGCGCACCTGTGAGGCATACTCTCTGTCTGTGCGCCCCATGCCATCCTAAATATAATGTAAGGTGCGGATCCAAGGTTCCTCGTTTAGTTGATATTGTGCCTTGAGCTTTTTCTTCGCACTGAGCGCGGATTGGCGAGTAAGGAACTCGCCTACCAAAAGCACTCGCCATAGCGTTCCTTGAATCTGTATATCCGTTATACGACTGTCCGGAATGTGGCCAAGATTATCTATTTGTTTCAGGCAAGTTATTGATTGGCACGCCAGCAATTGCAGAGTGTATTTACGGCCATCAGATGTGGCTGCTTGTGAGGACTTTTTGGGTGCAGTCCGGGGGGATTTTGCAGTCGTTAGGGGCTGCTTCTCCACAGATTCCTGAAGGGGCGTTTCTGATTTTCCTTTGGCCAGATCAGGATCAATGATTGGCTGCTTCTGGCTTTCCGCAGAAGGTGCCTCATCACTGGTAAATTGCAATTTGCTTTGGAGAGTCTTCGATTCAAACACCTTCATCTGGCCGCTACTCCATTCGGCGCAGCGCCACCCTTCACCCTCTTTAGCGCAAGAAGTCATAGATTCAACTTCAGCAGCAAAAAGACTATTGCTAAGGCTTAATAAAGTTAGAGCGAAAGCAAACCGATTCCACATAATAGTAATCCTAAGTTTGGCTGAGAAAGTGTAGATATAGCTGCCTAGAGAACCTCAGATCTTAAAGATATACCCATATAAATCAATAATTTTTTAAAAACGGTGGCGTTCGCCGGTGCGTGAACGGAGCTCAGCCGCTTCTGGGCGAAAACAGACCAAAGTCATACAACGGGTGAATCAACTTTGTTGTTGCTGATTTTAAGATTTAGGCAGGAAGCTGCTTTCTCAGCTTGGGAAGTAGAGTTTCAAAAGAAGCCCATTTCATCGATTGGGGTTTGTTGTTGCGGCTACACCATTCGATACAGGCGGCATCCATGATTGAAATGATGCCATCCTGATCTTATAGCGGGGTATCGGATTCTGAATCTTGTTCGATCATTGACCATAGTTCTTTGGTGCTGGCTGTAGGGTTGTCGATCAAGGCTCTAAAGATCAATTCGTGGAGCTGGCTGATACGCTTGCCTTTTAGACGAGCAGGCGTGTTGGTTCTTGTTTCGGATTCTTCATCATTCTTTTGCGCTGAGGATAGCGTTGATAACAATCTCTTGATCTGGCAGTCAGCAAATCGAATATCTTCAATTTTGAACAGTGAGTTTGTTTGAAAGTTTAAGACCGTTTCAATCGGAGCTTTCTTTCCGGTTATCATGTTCTCAATTTCATTGAGAACCGTTTGAGCAGTTTTTTGCTCTTCTGGCATTGGTGTCGCATAGAGCCATTCGAAATCTTTGCTGTCATAATTCGGCTCCTGCCAATCATATATTGAAGATCAATGGGGTCAGACTCCATTGATATATATCTGTTAGCCATCGTCTTTATGCCTTCAGGGAGTGCTGCATCATCGGTTCAGGCGCTCAGCAACAATCTGGAATTTTTCCGGCTCACCTTCGCGCTCAGCCCACTCACCAATTTCGCTAAGGTCATACTCCCCCACTTGGTCGTTGGCCACCCAAATTGCTTGTTTGAGTGCTTGTGTGTCATCCCAATGAAAATAAGCAGAAAGGCGGTCTTTAATGCAGTCTTGTGGCGTAATCAAAGTGAAGGTACCCATCGGGGTGACATGCGTGGACCAGCGCCGAATGGGTTCATCACCGACAGAAAGAGGGCCAGGTGGAAACTCGACAACAAACGGTGACTCAGGATGCTCGTAGTAACGCCCGATCGGAGTAAACCCAATTTGCGCCATTGCTTGTTTAAGCTTCTTGCTAGGGGTGTATGAACGATCAACAAAGTCTTAATCGTCAGATTGATAGAAGTTATTTGAGTAGATTGAGACACAGGTGCCACCAACTAGTGTGACGTCAATACCTTGCTCAGCTAAATGCGAACCAATTAAGCCCGCCAGATCTCTAGCGCTGATCTCAGCATTAATTAGGGGGTTGTCTGTCATGGTTCAGCACTCGTTTTAAAGGCTTTTCAGGTTTACGAGGCCGACGACGATTATTTACCAGTGAGTCGTAAAGGTCTGCAGGATAGAACTCCAGCGCACGTCTGATCAGCGCTTTAAGCTCGTTGAGATAAACACATCGAGGGTTTAGTGCGAAGACGCGAGTTCGACCGATAAAATGGCTATACAACACGCCAGCAGTTTCAAGTTTTTCAGCCTGTGCCTGGATAGGTGTAAGTGAAGTGTCAAAAAATGCGGCTATC
The DNA here is from genome assembly GCA_036960175.1 of Motiliproteus sp. Taxonomy (GTDB): domain Bacteria; phylum Pseudomonadota; class Gammaproteobacteria; order Pseudomonadales; family Balneatricaceae; genus Motiliproteus. The sequence goes on from JBALWH010000004.1 coordinate 159,217, forward strand.
TCACGCGGGTAGCCATCACCTCGTGCTATCAAATAAACCAGCACGCGCTCTTTGTTGATGTTCCCTAAGATTCCTTCCAGCATATCTAAGTACCGTTTTTCATCACGGACTTCAGTATAGACCACAAATTAGTTCATATGAACTTAAATTAGGTTCATGTGAACATAAAAGAGGTTCGAGTTGTTGATCCTTTGGCAGGGGGTGAATTACAGAATTCAACGCCATCATTGAGTTCCTCACGATAAGTTTTTGGCTGGTGGTGCTTACCTACCATTCGGGTTTGAGTTTTAGCAAACGAGAGTCAGTCTATACAAACAAAGAAAACCCCGCAGTGCGGGGTTTTTAGTGGCCTTATTGTTCGCTTGGTATCAGGTGAACATTATTCGATGTTTTGAATTTGCTCGCGCATCTGTTCGATCAGTACCTTGAGCTCTACCGCGCATTGAGTGGTTTCGGCGACGATGGATTTCGATGACAGGGTGTTGGCTTCGCGGTTGAGCTCCTGCATCAGGAAGTCGAGGCGGCGGCCAACAGCGTCTTTTTGTTTCAGCACTCGGGCTACTTCGGTGACGTGGGTATCCAGGCGATCCAGTTCTTCATCCACATCGGCTTTCTGAGCCAGCAGTACCAGCTCTTGCTCAACCCGATTGGGGTCCAGGTCGACCTTGGCTTCTTCCAGTCGGTTGAGGATGTTCTCTTTCTGTTTGGCCAGGATCTCTGGCAGCTTGGCGCGCACCTGTACCACTACGTCGGAGATGGCATTCAGACGCTGGCTGATCAATTGCTGTAGCTCTTTGCCTTCGCGCAGGCGGTTGTCGATCAGTTCGTCGATAGCCTGATCGAATAGTGACAGGGCTTCACTGTGCATGACCTTCATATCGAGCTGGGTTTCCTGCAGGACACCCGGCCAGCGCAGGACTTCCAGTGGGTTGATGGAGGTGGGGTCCACCAGCAGGTTGTTGATCTGTTGAGCAGCATCACGCAACTGGGTGGCCAATTCGAGATTAACACTGAGCTTGGCATCGGTTTTTTCTGCCAGTGCATAGCGCAGGGTGCATTCAACCTTGCCTCGCTGCAGGCTTTTGCGGAGTTTGTCTCGCAGCTTACCTTCCAGCTCCCGAAAACTTTCCGGCAAACGCAGGGAGGGTTCCAGGTAGCGGTGATTAACTGAACGCACTTCCCAAATCAGAGTGCCCCAGCTTTGTTCGCTCTGTTGACGAGCAAAAGCGGTCATACTGCGTGTCATATGGATTGATCTCGATTAAAATCTGCAGGCTTAACGAAAAGCTATTCTAACAACCTTGTCGCTGTTGGCACTAGAATAGTCTTCTTTTCTAACATTACAGCGGTTAACCAGCATTCGTAAGGTATTACATGGGCTCTCCTATCTCGGAACAACTGAAGAATCTAGGCATGGACGCGATGCGTCCCAGCGGACGTCAACCTGATCAACTGCGGGAAGTTCGTATTACCCGTCATTACACCAAGCATGCTGAAGGCTCGGTATTAGTGGAATTTGGTGATACCAAGGTGTTGTGCACCGCCTCTGTGACTCGCGGTGTTCCTCGTTTTCTACGTGGCACCGGTAAGGGCTGGGTGACGGCAGAGTACGGCATGCTGCCTCGTTCTACCGGTTCGCGCATGGATCGTGAAGCGGCTCGTGGTAAACAGGGTGGCCGTACCGTTGAGATCCAGCGCCTGATCGGGCGCTCTTTGCGCGCGGTGATCGATCTAAATCGTCTGGGCGAAAATACTATCGCTATCGACTGTGACGTGATTCAGGCGGATGGAGGCACCCGTACAGCGGCTATCACTGGCGCTTGTGTAGCCCTGAAAGATGCCATCGATGTGCTGCGTAAAGATAGTAATGGTGCCACTAAGGGTAACCCCTTCACAGGCATGCTGGGTGCGGTCTCAGTCGGTATCTACAAAGGTATGCCGGTGCTGGATCTGGATTATGCAGAAGATTCCAAAGCCGAAACCGATATGAACGTGATCATGAACGAAGCCGGCGGTTTTGTTGAGATTCAGGGCACAGCTGAGGGGGCTACCTTTAACCAGGAAGAGCTTAATCAGATGCTGGCATTGGCGGGCAAGGGCATCAAGGAATTGATCGAATTGCAAAAGGCTGCTCTGGCGGAGTAGCTGTTTTTTGACGGCTTAAAATGTAAAAAGCCCCGCATTGCGGGGCTTTTTTTGTATCTACTCATTCAGGTCGGGATATTGTAATCCATTATCAGCGGCGCGTGTTCTGAGAAGCGCTGATCACGTTCGATCCTGGCGCTGCTGATGAGTTTGCGCAGGCCTGCGGAGGCTACTTGGTAATCCAAGCGCGCACCTTCGTTTAGTGAGAAGGCGCGGTTGTAGGAAGGCCACCAGCTGAATTGATGGTCGGCATGGTTGATCTCGCGGAAGGTGTCGATATAACCCAGCTCGTTGAATACCATATCTAGCCACTGGCGTTCTTCTGGCAGGAATCCAGATTGTTTCTGATTCACGTACCAGTTGCTCAGGTCGGTGGTTTTGTGGGCAATATTCCAGGTACCGCAGAAGATAAACTGACGGCGCTTGCGCAGGGTCTTTTGCAGATGCGCCAGAAACTGTTCCATATAGTGAAACTTGGCGGATTGCGCGGCGTCATCTTTGAGGCCGGAAGGGATTATCATGGAAGCGATGCTGACCTTGTCATAATCGGCTTGAATAAAGCGGCCGTGGAAGTCGCATTGTTCAAAGCCGAGACCAGTCATGATGGCCTTGGGTGGGGTTTTGCAATAGAGCGCTACGCCGCCGACACCATCATCCATATTATCGAAGAAATAGGGGTAGTAACCATTTGGATGGTAGATGGAATCATCCAGTTGATATTCCTTGGCTCGCAATCCCTGTAGGCAGACGACGTCAGCATCTTGTTCGACCATCCAGTCGAAAAAGCCTTTTTCAGCGGCTTGCTGGATGCCTTGAACATTGAGCGTCATTACACGCATTGCGGAGTACCTTAAACCAAGGCCATTTACTGGCTATTATTAATGAGTTAAATCTGGCTATATATAGATCAAAGCGGAATTGTATCGGGTTCTGGACCAAAAAAGAAATATAAGTTTGCGGTAGAAAATACACATTTTTAGTACGTTATTCGAGGCTCGTCGGCGAATCATGTATTATAGCCTCCGCTTTTTTCTAATCGATCGTTAAGGGGTATAGCAATGCAGGATTATCAGCGTGAGTTTATTGAGTTTGCCATTGAGCGGGATGTGCTCCGATTTGGTGAGTTTGAGCTGAAATCTGGCCGCATCAGCCCCTACTTCTTTAATGCCGGTGGCTTTAAGACTGGCGAGGCGCTGGCGCGTTTAGGTCGTTACTATGCCGCCGCGATTCAAAATGCCGGTCTTGAGTTTGATGTGATGCTGGGGCCTGCTTACAAGGGCATCCCTCTGGTGGTGACCACGGCAGTGGCGCTGTTTAACGATTATGAGATTGATACGCCTTACGTATTCAACCGCAAGGTAGCTAAAGATCACGGTGAAGGTGGAAACCTGGTGGGTTCGCCGCTGGCGGGTCGGGTGTTGATTGTTGATGATGTGATCAGTGCCGGCACCGCTATTCGTGAAGTCATGACGCTGATCGACGACGCCGGTGCCAAGCCTTCCGGTGTGGTGATTGCTTTGGACCGACAGGAGCGCGGTACCGGTGATACCTCTGCCATTCAACAGGTTGAGGCCGACTACAACATGCCAGTGGTGAATATCATCACCCTGTCTGATCTGATCCAATATCTGCAGGAAAAAGGCGGTTACGAGCAGCAGATCGAAGCGATGCGTGAATACCGTTCAGTCTACGGCGTCTAAGCCTGTCCCGTGTTAAGGGCTGAGAAGGGAACTTCTTGGCCTTGGGCCTTCCTAACTACTATCCATTAGGGAGGCTTTTTTATGAAACCCCTGCTTGTAGCGCTGACTCTTTTTCTGGGGTTGGCTAACCTTCCAGCCCTTGCCGGCAATAACTACGCTGATAACACTTATACCCTGACTCAGGGCTCGCAATGGCGAGGCGTTAAGATCGGCGGAGTACCGCCTCGAACTCTCGATACTGTCTGCGAAAATGATAACTGCTATCAGCTCAATACTCAGCAGCTACTGTCCCGAGAAATGAGCCATAAGTATGGCATCCGAAAGCCTTCGTTTGACGAGCTTTCCAGTGTTGATGGGGTGGTTCAGCAAGACAATAAGTTAATACTGCCCGCCGATCTCGGTTATGAAGTCTATATGCTTGAGTATTGGAACCGCTATGAAAACGACGGCGGTGATGTTCAGTAGATTCGGCTATTTATGGGGGAGATTGATCAGCGCTTTTCCAGAATGATACTCCCCACGGAATAACCAGCCCCAAAGGAACTCAACAGCCCTTTATCTCCTGGCTGTAGGTCTTGATGGTGCAGATGCAGGGCGATAATCGACCCTGCAGAGCTGGTGTTGGCGTACTGGTCCAGCACGATGGGGACTTCTTCAGCGCTGGGTTCACGGCCCAGTAGCTTCTTGGCGGCAAACAGGTTCATGGTGAGATTGGCCTGATGCAGCCAGAAGCGTTTGAAGTCGCTGGCGTTGAGTTGGGCTTCATCCAAATGAGCGCTGATAGTCTTGGTGACCATCGGCAGCAATTCCTTGAATACCTTACGGCCATGCTGAACAAAGAGTTTATCGCGGCAGTTACGTGTTTGCGGGTCGGTGCGGTTCAGAAAACCAAAATTATTGCGGATATTGTTAGAAAAGCGGGTGGCGAACTTGGTGCTCAGTATGCGCAAGGCATGTTCGCTATTGCAGCTTTCTTCTGCTTCAACCACCACTGCGGTGGCGATATCACCAAAGATAAAGTGACAGTCGCGGTCGCGGAATTCCAAATGGCCGGAACAGACCTCGGGATTGATCACCAAGGCGCAGCGGGCATTGCCGTTGCGAATAGCATCGGCAGCGGCGCCAATGCCGAAGGTGGCCGATGAGCAAGCTACGTTCATGTCGTAACCATAGCCCTGAGCGCCCAGAGCATGCTGAACTTCCACCGCGATAGCGGGGTAGGCTCGTTGCAGGTTGGAGCAGGCGACAATAACCAGATCCACCTGATCGGCGCTTTTTCCGGCGTTTTCTAGCGCCTGAGTGGCGGCCGCTACGGCCATCTCGCAGAGCAGTGAAGGTTGATCATCGCTGCGTTCGGCAATGCGGGGAGCCATCACTTCAGGGTCGAGAACCCCAGCTTTGTCCACCACATAACGGTTTTTTATGCCGGAAGCCTTGAGGATAAATTCACTGCTGGAATGCTCCAGTGCTTCAATCTCACCGTTGGCAATTTGCTCGGCGTTGCGCTGGTTGTGGAGATCTACATATTGATTGAAGCTTTCTACCAGTTCGTCGTTGCTGATGCTGTAAGGAGGGGTATAAAGCCCGGTTCCGCTGATAACGATGGACTTCATAGCTGACTCCTTACAGATTGTCATAGGGGAATTGTGATGATCTACAGGCGAACTTCGATGCCTTTGGAGCGCATATATTCCTTGGCTTCGAGGATGCTGTATTCGCCGAAGTGGAAAATACTGGCCGCCAGCACGGCATCGGCCTTACCTTCGATGCAGCCGTCCACCAGATGATCCAGATTACCAACGCCGCCTGAGGCGATCACTGGCACACTGACTGCTTCAGAGATGGCGCGAGTAACACCGAGATCGTAACCCTTCTTAACGCCGTCTTGATCCATGCTGGTCAGTAGAATCTCGCCAGCCCCCAGTTCAACCATCTTCTTCGCCCATTCCACGGCATCCAGCCCCGTAGGTTTGCGACCGCCGTGGGTAAAAATCTCCCACTTGTCGGTCTCGCCTTCCTTGGATACTTTCTTGGCGTCGATAGCGACGACTATGCATTGGGAGCCGAAGCGCTCGGCAGCTTCTTTGACAAATTCCGGGTTGAAGATGGCGGCCGTATTGATGCTGACCTTATCGGCACCGGCATTGAGCATGCGGCGAATATCTTCGCAGTTACGGATGCCACCACCGACGGTGAGCGGGATAAAAACCTGGCTGGCCATGGCTTCCACGGTATGTACCATCGTGTCACGGTCTTCATGGCTGGCGGTGATATCCAGGAAGGTGATCTCGTCGGCGCCCTGTTCGTCGTAGCGCTTGGCAACTTCAACGGGGTCGCCTGCATCGCGGATGTTGAGGAATTGAACGCCTTTGACCACGCGGCCATTTTCAACGTCGAGACAGGGGATGATACGTTTTGCTAAAGCCATGGGTCTAACCTGTTTTAAGTCTGTTCAGTAGTTGCCGCTGAGCTGGCGGATCAGGCCTTGCCATCCCAATTGAGGAAATTGGTCAGCAATTGTAATCCGGCCTTTTGACTCTTCTCCGGGTGGAACTGCACCGCAAAGACATTGTTCTTGGTCAGCGCTACGTCGAATTCCACACTGTACTCACAGGTAGCGGCAACCAGGTCCCGCTGCTCTGATTTCACGTAATAGCTGTGCACAAAGTAGAAGCGTGCACCGTTCTCGATACCCTTCCAGAGCGGGTGATCATCCAGCTGGGTCACTTGATTCCAACCCATATGCGGAACTTTCAGCTTCTCGCCGTTGGTATCCTTGAGATTGTCGCCAAAATACAGGGTGTTGCCGGGGAAGAAGTCCAGGCAGTCAACGCCGCCGTTTTCTTCACTGTGACGCATCAGCGATTGAATGCCGATACAGATGGCCAGGAATGGCTTGCCGGAGTCGATCACCTGTTGCACTACCTGGTCGATCTTCAGGCGGCGGATTTCCCCCATGCAATCGCGGATCGCGCCAACACCGGGCAGGATCACCCGGTCGGCGCTGAGGATCTGTGCGGGGTCTGCGGTGACTCGCACCTCAACGCCAGGTTGTACGTGTTCCAGCGCTTTGGCTACGGAATGCAGATTACCCATGCCGTAATCGATGACTGCAATGCTGCTCATCGGCGTCTAATACCTCGTTGTCGCGAAATGACTGATGTTGTGTGCTGGTGTTCTAAAACTGACGAATCAGCCTGCAGCTGATTCGTCAGGAGCGGATCTCCTTAGAGAGAACCTTTGGTGGACGGCATCATGCCCGCCATACGCGGATCGGGTGTCAATGCCATGCGCAGGGCGCGTCCGAACGCCTTGAACACAGTCTCGGCCTGGTGGTGGGCATTTTTCCCCTTCAGGTTGTCGATGTGCAGAGTGACGCCTGCATGGTTAACAAAACCCTGGAAGAACTCGCCGAACAGCTCAACATCCAGTCTGCCGATGTTGCCACGGGTAAAGGGGATATTCATCTGCAGGCCGGGACGACCGGAGAAATCCACCACCACGCGTGACAGTGCTTCGTCTAGCGGCACATAGGCGTGGCCGTAACGAGTGATGCCCTTCTTATCGCCAACCGCCTTTGCAAACGCCTGGCCCAGGGTGATGCCGATGTCTTCCACGGTGTGGTGGTCATCAATGTGGAGATCACCTTTGGCGTGGATATCGAGATCGATCAAGCCGTGACGCGCGATCTGATCCATCATGTGCTCAAGAAAAGGCACACCGGTATCGGCCTTGAACTGACCGCTACCGTCAAGATTGATCTTGACCGTAATTTGGGTCTCAAGGGTGTCACGGGTAACGCTGGCCTGGCGCTCAGACATGGTGGTCTCCAATTGGTGAAAACAAGCGGATCATTATACAGACTAAATGGCGATCAATGAATGCCTGATAAAGCCGCAGTTTTGCTGGGGTCAAAATTTATGAAGTGATTGTTTTAAAGTCCTTTTGTCTACCCTGACCGTGACTTTCGGTCTACCATTACCTGCAGTTATACGCGGGGTTCTCTGACATGGGTGTTGGGGGGGAGCTGCCGCCGATATTTAGTCAGTGATTGAAAAGCCAGGAGGGTTTCATGAAAGCCTTGATTAAGGTGGTCCTAGGGTTAGTGGTGGTGTTGATTATCGCCGTGGTCGTGGTGGGTGCGGTATTCGACCCCAATGATTATAAAGCGGAGATCCAGCAATTGGCCCGAGACAAGGCCTCTATCGATCTCAGTATCGATGGCGATATTGGTTGGTCGATATTCCCGACGCTGGGGCTGCAATTGCCCAAGGTTAATGCCAAGAGCCTGGAAGGCAAGCAGCTGGCGGCGGTCAATCAGGTGCAGGTGGCCGTGAAGTTAACGTCATTGCTGCAAGGCAAAGTGGAAATGAACGGCGTGCTGGTGGACGGCCTGGTTCTGGCGGTAACTGCTCCGGCTGAAGGCACCGACAAGGGCGATCACAAAGGTTCAGATAAAGGTCAGGACAAGTCTGGCTCTGGTGGTGTTCAGTTCGATATCGGTGATGTGGATATCCGCAATGCCAATATCACCCTGGATGATCCTGCTCAGGGTCGCAAAGTGGTACTGACTGATTTCAACTTCAGTGGTAAAGGTGTGGCCAGTGCTACTCCGTTCCCGGCGTCGATGAATTTCAATTTGGATCTCTATCAGGGTGGCAGTAGCCCGGCATCGTCATTGAAGATGAAGCTGGAAACTGAGCTGTTTCTGGATCTGGTTAACAACCTATTCAAGGTCAGTGGTCTGAACCTGGCGCTGAATATCAAAAATGAAGCCCTGGGTGATAAAGCCCAGGACCTGAATATCAAAGGCGATATAGTCGCAGATCTGGCGGCGGATCAGCTGCAGCTACAATCATTGGTGGTGGAAATTGCTAATCTGGTGCTTAAGGCCGATCTGGATGTTAAGCAGATCAGCGGTAAGCCTCAGCTCAGCGGTAAGCTGGATGTGGCGCCTTTCGATGCGAATCAGTTGTTGGAGACCTTAGGTAAGCCCCGAGTTGAGACTTCTGATGCAGAGGCTCTGAAAAAAGTGGCCTTCACTACCCGCCTGGAAGGCCCTGCCAATACCCTGGTGCTGAAAGATCTGAAACTGCAGCTGGATGACACCACCTTCAACGGTGAGATCAGTTATAACCTCGGTACAGGTGCTCAGGTGGTGAAGCTGCAGGGCGACACGATCAATGTGGATCGTTACCTGCCGCCTAAGCAGGAGCAGCCTGCGGCCGAATCGACTGGCAGCGCGAAATCTGGTGAGCGTTATCCGAAGACGCCGCTATTCCCTCTGGAGGTGTTGAAAACTCTGAATCTGGTTGCCGATATTGGCCTGGATCAGCTACAGGCTTCCGGCCTGACCATCTCTGCGCTGCAACTGCAGACCGAGGCCAGGGGTGGTCTGGTTAAGGTTAGCAAGATCGCGGGTCAGCTGTATGAGGGTAGCTTCAATAACAGCGCCACTATTGATGCCAGAAAAGATCCTATCTCTTTGAAGATCAATAAGAATGTCAGTCAGGTGCAGTTAGGCGGCATGCTTAAGGACTTGGCCGATAAGGATGTGTTCTCCGGCTTGTTTAATATGAAAGGTAGCTATCAGGCCAGCGGTAACTCGATCTATGACATCGTTCATAGCCTGGACGGCAATATGGATCTGAGCCTTAAGGATGGCCGCCTGCAAGGGGTTAACCTGGTGGATAAGCTTTGTAGCGGTCTGCTGCAATTGCAGGGTAAGACGCCGGACCCTACTGCCGCGACCAACTATACCGAGTTCAGCAATCTTAGCGGCAGCGTTAAAATCGTTAAGGGCGTGATGGATAACCAGGATCTTAAAGCGGCCTTGGCCGGGGTTAATCTGGGCGGTGCAGGTACCGTAGATTTGCCTAAGGAAGCGCTGGACTACGGTCTGTCATTAACCATTTTGCAGGAGCTGAAGGGTCCTAACTGTCAGATCGATAACAAGCTGCATAACCTCTCCTTCCCGGTTCGTTGCACCGGTGGTTTTGATGACGACCCTGCCAAGATGTGCGGCCCTGACAAGAAAGCGATGAATAAAGTGCTGGCTGATCTGGGCGCTGCGGAAGTCAAAGCCAAGGCCAAGGCCAAGGTGGATGCGGTGAAAACTGAAACCAAAGAGAAGCTGGAATCCAAACTCAAAGGTAAGCTGAAGGGGTTATTTAACTGATCGATGATTGCCCCTGAACTGTTCCAACAGGCCGTGCTCGATTGGTTCGATGAGCACGGCCGCAAAGACCTGCCCTGGCAACAGCAACTGACCCCCTATCGTGTCTGGGTGTCCGAAATCATGTTGCAACAGACTCAGGTCGCCACGGTTATTCCCTATTATCAACGCTTTATGCAAACCTTTCCGGATGTGCAGTCATTGGCTGCGGCAGATATCGATCAGGTGTTGCACCTGTGGACTGGACTGGGCTATTACGCCCGTGGCCGCAACCTGCATAAGACCGCCATCAAAGTGGTACAGGAGTATGGCGGCGAGTTTCCACTGACTGTCGATGAAATGCAGCAGCTGCCCGGTATTGGCCGCTCCACGGCGGGGGCTATTTTGTCTATCGCCAGCGGTGTTCGGGCTCCCATTCTCGATGGGAATGTGAAACGGGTCTTAGCGCGTTTCGAAGCCTTGCCCGGCTGGTATGGTCAAAGTGCCGTGTCAAAACAGCTGTGGGAGTACAGCGAGCATTACACCCCCGAGCCGCGCGTGGGGGATTTCACCCAGGCGATGATGGATCTGGGCGCCACCCTCTGTACTCGTTCCCGACCCCGTTGCCCGGAGTGTCCGTTGCTGCAGCACTGTGTCGCTTATGCTGAGGATAGCGTTGCGCTTTATCCGCAATCGCGACCTAAAAAGCAGATCCCGCTGAAAGAGTGCTGGATGCTGTTGCTGGATGACGGCAACGCCCAGGTGCAATTGCAGCGCCGACCACCGGTCGGTATCTGGGGCGGACTTTGGTGTTTTCCTGAATTTGAATCTGAGGCTGAGTTATTAGAGGCCGGAGATCGGCTGGGGTATCTGCCACATGATGCTGCGCCTATCGCTCCCTTCACTCATACCTTCAGCCATTTTCAGCTACGCGTTCATCCGCTACGAATGCAGGTCGGGGGTAAATGTCAGCAGCTGTCTGAACCCGAGGGTTCACTTTGGTGTGATCTGAAGCGGCCAGCAGAGGTTGGATTAGCGGCGCCGGTAAAGAAGCTATTAAAGCAACTGGCCAAAGACCATAAACTAACCATGGTAGAAGGATAAACCCACGCGGGTTATTATTCTTGTTAATTGCCTAGGAGCTTGTCGGGCTTTTCCGCAGTAGATTAGTGTTAAGTCCGACAGGCTTCTAGGGCATAGACTATAGAATTCATACAGGGTTGCGGTTGCGTAACCCGTTAACAGGAGTTAGAACGCATTATGGCTCGCATGGTTATGTGCAAAAAATACAAGCAAGAGATGGAAGGTCTGCCACAGCCTCCCTATCCCGGCGCTAGAGGTCAGGATGTGTTTGAGAACGTATCCAAGCAGGCCTGGCAAGAATGGATGGATCATCAGACTCGCTTGATCAACGAAAAGCATCTCAACATGATGGACCCGGATTCGCGTGGCTACCTGATGGGACAGATGGATAAGTTCTTCTCTGGGGAAGAATACGATAAAGCGGAAGGCTACGTTCCTACCAAGAAATAGGCGTCTCCCTATGGCAGGGCTGGTTTCATCTAGCCCCTGCCTTCTTGTTCTTCACCTAGGTTCTTTTTGTTAGGGGAGCATTAGGCCCCGCTGTTATTGTCCTTTGCCATTCCTTGATAAATTCACCGGCATCAACGACTTTTAAAACCGGTCGATTGCGGAACCCTGGTCTTGTGTCACTCGTTCATGACCTCTAAGAATCTTCACTTACCCTTTTTTAACGCTTCGCTGAACAGTGCCGCCATGGTTCCCTGTTGCTTGCTCTGAGGGTGACTGGCTGTCTTCGGTCGCTGTTGCTCCTTGCCATTGCCGTGCTGCGGTCTTGGCTGCTGCGGTTTGTCTGTTGCGGGCTTTGGTGGCTGTTTTGCTGCCGGTTGTGACGATTCCTCTGTCTTCATCGTCAGGGAAATACGACGGCGCTTGGCATCGACTTCCAGCACCCTGACATTGACGATATCGCCCGCTTTGACGTGCTCATGGGGGTCTTTGACAAAGCGGTCGGCGAGCATGGAAATATGCACTAGTCCGTCCTGGTGCACGCCGATGTCCACAAAAGCGCCGAAGTTGGTAACATTGCTAATCACCCCCTGCAATTTCATACCCGGCTCCAGATCCTGCAGGCTATTGATGTCGTCGCGGAAGCTGGCGGTCTTGAAGCTGGGACGGGGATCACGGCCGGGTTTTTCCAGTTCCTGCAGAATGTCTTTAACGGTTAATTCACCAAACTGGTCATCGCTATAGTCATTGGCCCGCAACGTTTTTAGCAACGAATCGTCGCCGATCAGTTGTGCGGCAGTGCGGCCGTTGCTGGCGGCGATCTGCTTGACCAGCCTGTAGGCTTCCGGGTGCACCGCGGAGCTATCCAGGGGTTCTTCACCGTCGCGGATGCGCAGGAAACCGGCCGCTTGCTCGAAGGCCTTGGGCCCGAGGCGAGGTACTTTTTGTAGTTGATTACGACGGCTGAAACTGCCGAGTTGGTCGCGATAGGCGACGATGTTTTTAGCCAGTGTCGGGGTTAGTCCTGATACGTGCTGCAGTAACGCTTCGGAGGCGGTATTAAGGTCAACGCCGACGCTGTTCACGCAGTCTTCCACTACACCATCTAGCTGTGTAGCTAAGTCGCTTTGGTTGACGTCATGCTGGTATTGGCCGACGCCGATGGCCTTGGGCTCTATCTTTACCAGCTCGGCCAGTGGGTCTTGCAAGCGTCGGGCGATGGACACTGCGCCGCGCAGGGTGACATCGAGATCAGGGAATTCCTGGCTGGCGAGTTCTGATGCAGAATAAACCGAAGCGCCGGCTTCGCTGACGATAATCTTCTGGGCACCAAGATCAGGGTGTTGCTTAAACAGGTCGGCCACCAGGCTATCAGTTTCCCGCGAGCCGGTGCCATTACCGATGCTGATCAGTTCCACCTGATGTCGGCGGCAGATCTTCGCCAGGGTATCGATGGACGCTTGCCATTGGTTTTTTGGCACATGGGGGTAAATGGTACAGGTATCCAAAAGCTTGCCGGTGCTGGCCACTACCGCCGCTTTGACGCCGGTACGCAATCCCGGGTCCAGCCCCAGCGTGGCTTTAAAACCGGCGGGTGCGGCCAGTAATAGCTCTTTCAGGTTGCGGGCGAAGACGTCGATAGCACCGGCCTCGGCCTGTTCTCGGGCGCGGTTGACCAGCTCTTTCTCCAGTTGCGGGTGCAGCTTGCGACGCCAGCTGCGATGGATCACATCCCCCAACCATTGCCCGCTGATACGGCGCTGGTCCAGATTCAGGTGGCGACAGATAGCGGTTTGCGGCGCGTCCATATCATCCAGTAGCAGCGACATTTTGAGAATGCCCTCGTGCTGTCCTCTTAATACCGCCAGTAAACGATGAGAGGGCATTTTTCTAAGGGCTTCATTATGATCAAAGTAGTCGCGAAACTTGCTGCCCTCATCCTGCTTACCTTTGGCAACTTTGACCACCAGGCTGCCTTGCTGCCATAACTGCTGGCGTAGATGTTGTACTAGGGTGGTGGCTTCGCCAATGTCGGCAATGATGATGGCTTCGGCTCCCGCCAGTACCTCTTCCGGATTGTTATAGCCTTTTTCGACGCTGATAAAGGGGCCGGCTAGCTTATTGGGTTGCTGTCCCTGGGTATTCAGCAGTTGTTGCACCAGTGGCTCAAGACCGGCTTCTCTGGCCTGTTGGGCTTTGGTGCGGCGGCTGGTTTTAAAAGGCTGGTAGAGTTCTTCCAGGCTGGATTTTGTTTCCGCGCTGTTCAGCTGTTGTTGTAATGCCGGAGTCAGCTTGCCCTGCTCCTGCAGGCGCTCAATCAGTAGCGCTTTGCGTTGCTGCAGCTCTCGCAGGTAGTCCAGTTGCTGCTTCAGCTGGCGTAGCTGGGTGTCGTCCAGAGAGCCGGTGACCTCCTTTCGGTAGCGCGCGATAAAAGGGACGGTGGAGCCTTCATCAAGCAGCTTAATGGCGGCATCGACCTGGCTGCTGCGAGCATTGATGGCGGCGGCGATTTTATTGGAGATGTTGTCTACAGAGCTATTCATAAAAAGATGCTTTACTCGTTGCTAGCGCTAGGGACCCATAATCTTGGCGTCAGAATCAGCTGAGTATATCTTTTCTGCAGATGATGGGGGAGCTGGCTGATTTTTATCTCCATTGGGAATACACTGTCTTTATCCTCAATGCCGGTTCAATCTATGCCTCAAATAATTGAAAATAAACGCGTTAGGCTACCTGTAATACTGGTGGTTCTGGCGTTGTTTGCATTGACTCTGTGGCAGGTGGCCGCCTGGGTGCGCAGTTCCGAAATGGAAAAACTGCATCGAGTGATCGAGGCGGATCTGGGGCGTTATGCTGTCAGCCTTGGCAACGAGCTGGAAAAATTCCGCAGTTTGCCGGAGTTGTTATCGACCAATGCCAGTATGTCTGGGGCTCTGGCAGCCCCCGATGATATGGTACGCCTGCATTATTTGAGCATCTATCTGGAAGAAATTGCCCGCATTACAGGGGCTTCTGATATCTACCTGATGGCCAAGGGAGGCACCACCATTGCAGCCAGCAACTGGCAGCAGGTCAGCTCTTTTGTTGGTCGCAACTTCAGTTATCGTCCCTATTTTAAACAGGCCATCAGCGGTACAGCCGGGCGTTATTTTGCCCTTGGCACCACCTCTCATAAACGCGGTTATTATTTTTCTCATCCGGTGGCGACAGCGTCCGGAATTGAAGGGGTTATTGTCGTTAAGATTGATCTTAACGATATTGAAGAGCAGTGGAACGACCCCCTGGTGGACCTGATGGTGACCGATATTGATGATGTTATCTTTATCAGTACACGTAAGGAGTGGAAGTTTAAAACCCTGGAGCCGCTGTCGGATCAGGACCTGAAACGAATTGTCTCCAGTCGTCGTTATGCCAACCAAGATCTCAGCACCCTGCCTATTCTGAAACGTCAGGATTACAGTAAAAAAGCACAACTAATTACGGTGGTAGAAAAGGATAAAGCGGCACCGGCAACACTGAAGGGCCTGTCAGGTTCTGAATACATGTTGATGCGTCAGAATATGCCAGAAGCGGAGCTGCGTATTGTCGCCATGGCGAAGCTAACACCGGTTAAGCATCAGATCTGGAACTCTGTGGTGCTGGCGGGCTTTATCTTTTTGATTGTGCTGCTGCTGACTTCCTTCCTTCTTCTAAAGCGTAAGATCGTCAATGAGCGGCTGCACTTCAAACTGCAGGCTACTACGGCTCTGGAAGCTAATGAAGCTCGGGTTCGAGCCATTATCGATAATACTCAAGCAGGCTTGATTACCCTTGATAGTCAGGGTCGCATTGAGTCTTTCAATCCTACTGCCGGTTTGTTGTTTGGCTTCCAGCTATCGGAAGTCAATGGTTGTTATTTTAGTCAGCTGATCAAGACTGAAGATCGGGCTATTTGCTGGCGTCTGATAACTCACCCAGAGATGCTGCCACAGGGTCATCATGCGCCCATTATTGAGACCCAGGGTAAGCGTAAAGATGGTTCTTTGTTTCCTATTGAGTTGACCATCGGGCAAATGGAAGATCAGGGTGAGCGTAAATTTGTCGCTACCATTCATGATATTACCGAACGTAAAGAATACGAGGAACATTTGCGCCAGGCCCGTGATCAGTTGGAACATCGGGTGGCCGAGCGTACCGATGATCTGCAGACGGTCAACGATCGCTTGCGAAACGAGATGCTAGATCACGAGCGTACCCAGAATGAGCTGATACAAACCGCTAAAATGGCAGTGTTAGGGCAATTGTCAGCGGGCATTAATCATGAGTTGAACCAACCGCTGACGGCGATTCGTGCTTATGCGGATAATGCTTGTGCTTTTCTGCAGTTGGATAAATCCCAGCGGGCGGTGGAGAATCTCATAGAGATAGCCGGATTAACGGAGCGCATGGCGAAGATTATTGCGCCGCTGAAAGTCTTCTCCCGCAATACTTCCGGCCAGGCAGAACCGGTATCGCTGAAATCGGTTCGTGATGGAGCTATGTCTATCCTTTATGGTCGTCTGGATAAAGAATCGGTGATGGTGCTGTGGCCCAAGGAGTTGGACGAGCTGTTTGTGTTAGGGGATATGGTGCGACTGGAGCAGGTAGCGGTAAACCTGTTAAGTAATGCGATGCAGGCGATGGAAGAGCAACCGAGCAAGCGTGTTGAGATCTCATGTTGCAGCACTGAGGATACGGTTATACTGCATTTTCGTGATGCTGGCCCCGGTATCAACCCGGATGAGATCCACAAGGTGTTTGAGCCCTTCTATACCACCAAGAAAGTGGGCGAGGGCTTGGGGTTAGGGCTGTCCATATCCTACCGGATCGTTGATAGCCTCGGTGGTAAGTTGACCGCCAGCAACCATCCCGGGGGTGGTGCGGTATTTTCGATGGAATTAAAACGAGCCAAGCCGAGGCCGGAAGCTATCGCCAGCTAATCGGCTACTATAATCATTAGTAAACAAACTGACCATGACCCGAACTTAGTGTTCGATGACTAATCTAAATCAATTCAAAAGGTTACATTTGTGGAGTGCCGCTGTCCCATGAATCCCCCTAAGTTTTCCGCAATGCTGGAGCCTGATCTCCGTAGCTCGGGCCTGAGCATTGATTTTCCATGGTTATGGATGGGTATGTACTTGGGAGGTATGGGTGAACGGAGATAATCCAGTGTTGCCGCACCTTACGGTATTCAAAGAGCTGACTGTTTTTGAATGGCTGGACCTGCAGCACCGTCTTTTGTCTGAGATACATCAGCAATTGCTGGATGATCCGGAAAAAGGCCAGGCTTCTCGTTGTCTTTACCTGGCCCATCAGATTCAGAAAGTAGCGAGTGAGAACCCCATTGGTTTGCTGGCCGCACTGCAGCTAAATCGCAGCCTCAAATATCAGCAAATGAAGGAACTCTTTGTTGGAGTTCTGTGTGAAATGCTGGCTAAAGAGCAGGGCCTGGCATCATCGGCTCGACTCTATTTAATTTGCGCTGCGTTGACTCAAGATCTGGGTATGCTGGAGCTGCAGGATAATGCTCTCGATCGGCAGGCGAATCCGTTAACGGACTCTCAAAAAAGGCAAATAAGTAAACATCCCCTGCAGGGGATGAGGTTGTTGCAGCGAGCACAGGTGAAAGAAACTCAATGGCTAACACCTCTGGAACAACACCATGAACAGCCTGATGGCAGAGGTTATCCTAGTGGGTTGAAAGGACATGAGATAACCTTGGCTGCTGGCATATTGCGGGTGGCTGATGGCTATGTGGCCATGGTCAGGCCTCGGGGTGACCGACCTGCGCTGCTGCCAAAGGATGCAATCAAGGAGATTTTTCTGCTCAGAAGTAAGCAATTTGATACTGTGTCTGCTCGAATATTGGCCAATATTTTAGGACTGTATCCTCCGGGTTGTTGGGTTAGGCTCTATAATGGCGAGATGGGAGTGGTATCGGGTATCGGCAACAGCCATCCTTTCCCAGTGGTGTCGGTTATTTTATCCACTGAAGGTGAACATTTGTCCAAGGCGCTGCCCCGGGATACGCATTTGGACCCTTATACAGTTGTAGAAATGGTAAAAGCGCCATTTCATTTTAGTTTGACCTCTTTGCTGAACCAAATCTGGCCGACGGTTAAGGTTGAGATGCGAAAGAAGGTGTAACTGAGGTTTGTCGCTCAGGGAGATTGTTATGCGACCATTACGAATTGAATCTGCGTTAAAGCTCAGTGTTGCTGAAATCGACTCACAGCATCAGGAGTTGGTTGATCTGGCCAATAAGACCCAGCTGATTATCGATGACGGAGGCCATCCAGTGTGTTTGATACGGATGTTGGATCAATTTAATGAGCTAACTATTCGCCATTTTTGTACTGAAGAAGTGCTTATGCAGGATGCGGGATATCCGGCCTATCAGGCACATAAACAGATGCATGACGTTTTGATCAAAAAGACCTTCGGGTTTGATGCTTCATCCTTGCTGGGTGATATAGGGGCCGCTAAAGACTTAGTTGCTCTGATGAGGGAATGGCTGCTCGACCATATCGAGGCTGATCGCGATGTGGCCAATTATTTGAAAGAACGGCAGTCGGTTTGATTGTTGTCGTGCACCTGTTCTGCTGATGACCCTTTTCAATCCTATTCAACATTGGTCCTGTAGCCATCATGTCTGATCACTCTAAACCAATCATTTTTATAGATGATGAAAAACATATCCGTACTGCAAGCAGTCAGACGCTGGAGTTGGCCGGCTATGAGGTCATTGCCCTAGATAGTGCTGAAAAAGCGCTGAGTCTATTACACGAGGATTGGCCGGGGGTAGTGGTCAGCGATATCAGCATGCCCGGCACTGATGGCCTGTCTTTTATGAACCAGGCTTTGGCAATGGTGCCTGATCTCCCCGTTATTCTGATCACCGGTCACGGTGACATTTCCATGGCCGTCAATGCTATGCGAGATGGTGCCTACGATTTCATTGAAAAGCCCTTTCCGGCAGAGCTGCTCACTGATGTGGTGCGCAGAGCCATGGAGAAGCGAGCGCTGACTCTGGAAAACAGAGAGCTTAGGCAAGAGCTGCAAGCTCAGAATACGCCGGGTCCTCGTATTATCGGCAAAGCTCAGTCCGTGCACCGGATGCGGCAGTTGTTGATGCAAGTTGCCGATGCGCCTGCCGATATTTTGCTTATGGGTGAAACAGGGACCGGTAAAGACCTAGTGGCTCGTTATCTTCACGAAAATAGTCGTCGGGTATCTAAGAATTTCGTTGCCATTAACTGTGGTGGAGTTCCTGAAAATCTCATAGAGAGTGAGCTTTTCGGTCACGAAAAAGGCGCCTTCACCGACGCCAAGAATCTACGTATTGGGAAATTAGAGCATGCTCATGGCGGTACCTTGTTTCTGGACGAAATCGAAAGCATGCCGATGTCTTTGCAGATCCGGCTGCTTCGAGTATTGGAAGAACGAAGTATCGAGCGGCTGGGCTCAAATGAAGTCATTCCTTTGGATTTGCGCATCGTCGCTGCATCGAAAGCAGATCTGAAGGAGCTGAGTGCCGAAGGTCGGTTTCGTGAAGACCTTTATTATCGTCTTAATGTAGTCAGGGTCGATATACCGGCCTTGCGCGAACGTCCGGAAGATATAGCACTGTTGTTTCAGCATTTTGCGTTGGTCGCCTCGGCGCTATACCAGAAAGAGATCCCAGCCCTTAGTCCAGAGCGGGTCCATAGCTTGATGGCCTATGCTTGGCCTGGCAACGTGCGGGAGCTGCGTAATGTGGCGGAGCGTTATGTGCTACTTGGAGAGTCCTGTACTTTCGAATCTGATCATTTGATTCCTCAGGACAGTCCAGCTACTGGAATTACCCTGCCAGAAAAGGTCGATCGTTTTGAGCGCATGCTGGTTGAAGAAGATTTGGCTAAAAATAACGGCAGTATCAAAGAGACTCTTATCAGTCTTGGCCTGCCACGCAAAACCCTTTACGACAAGATGCGAAAATACGGTATTGATAAGCGGCAATATAAAGCCTGACTCGTTTTCCTCGTTTGCAGGCTGGTTTTAAACAAGCGTATTTATTTTCACGTTGCTCCCTATGGTTGGTCGCTGCTTAACACCGGCCAACGTTCATGGCCCCCCTATCCTGCTGAATTATTTGGCTTGCCGTCGTTAAACTAATCGTGAGGAGAGCTCATCGCTTTCGCAAAGCGATCCTCGTTGAACCTAGTAGAGCCCTTCCGGCCATTTATTTACGACTAGACTTACTAGTAACCCCCAGTGACTTTATCTTGATATTAAAAGGTATAGGTCGATTGTTGTGCGGTTCTAATCAGGAGGGCGGGTGTGAGATCAGTGGCTGGTTTTCTGTCATTAATGGTGCTTTTTGTCGGCATGAGTGTTTCCGCTCAGGCGCAGCAGATGGCGGGTGCCAATGTGGCCGTAATGAGCCTAATGCCCGTTCCGGTAAATCGCTACGCAGCCCCTGAGAATATTGAGAACAGACAAAATTTCCAAAGCCTTGGTGAGGCTGCATTCTTTTTCTTACGGCTGATGAATGACCGGCGTTGGAAGCCTATTGCCGATGGTCCGTTGCTGCGCCCCGGTGATGATCATCCGCAGGTTTTGGAGCTGCGGCGGCTATTGTCTCTTTATGGGGATTTACCTTTCAGTGTTATCAGTGAATCAGATTTCTTTGGTCAGCCCTTACAGCAGGCGTTAATGCGTTTTCAGCGCCGCCACGGTATTAAAGTTGATGGCATTATGGGGCCTAAGACTCGCGCTATGTTGAATATAACGCCGCGCCATCGGGCATTTCAGATCGCATTGAATATCGAGCGTCAGCAGCAATTTAAAGGACGTAATAAGCAGCGCTATATTCAGGTTAATATTCCCGAATATCAGCTGAGGTACTTTGATGATGGTGCTGAAGTTCTGGCCATGAAAACCATTATTGGTCGGCGTACGCGACCCACTCCGCTGTTTGAAAGCAAGATTAGGTCGCTGGTGGTCAATCCTTCTTGGAGCGTTCCCAAGAGCATTGCCTATAAGGATATTTTGCCTCATTGGGCAGCGGACCAGGATTATCTGAAGAAAAAGAATCTTAAAATTGTTTCTGGTTGGCAAGACCCTAGGCAGCCTATAGAGGAAGGCCAAGCTGACAAGTCTCAGCTCTATCGTGGTAAGGAGTATTTGCGTTTCTGGCAGCCTCCAGGGGAGGGTAATGCGCTTGGCCGAGTGAAGTTTGATTTCCCTAATACTCATTCGGTTTATCTCCATGACACGCCATCGAGGGGGCTTTTTGATGAGACTGAGCGGGCCTTGAGCTCCGGCTGTGTGCGCCTTGAAAAACCCCTGTTATTGGCGCGGACGTTACTGGCCTCCACAGTCGCCGACCCTGGGGCTAAACTAGCGGCAGAACTGGAGAAAAGCGACACTATCTATCTACGGCTAGAGCCGGTTCCTATTTATACAACCTACTGGACTGCTTGGCTGGATGAGCGTCGGGTGCTGCATTTTAGTGATGATGTGTATCGTCGGGATCGCGTAGAACTTAGCCAAAACTTGCTTTAAGTCATCTATCGGTATTGTTTTCTGTATAAAAACTGTACAGCCGTAAATGGGTTGGGCATACTCTCAGCCAATTCAGAGGTAATACAGGTTTTAGAGTGTGGATCGCGCAGTAATCAGTCGTCGGAATTTTCTTAAAGTATCAAGTGGCCTCGTAGCCGCCGCTGCCGTCTCTCCGGTTTGGGCTCGCCATCAATCAATTCCTGAACACGAACGTAGCCTGACTTTTTATAATCTTCATACTGGTGAAAAGCTGCGTTCAACCTACTGGGTTGAGGGTGAGTACATTCCCACAGAGCTGAGTAGCATCAACCATCTTCTGCGTGATCACCGCAACGGTAGTCAGATCGAAATGGATCATTCGCTGTTGGACCTGCTGCATGATATTCGTTTGGTGACCGGGTTTTCTGATCCGCTACATGTGATTTCAGGCTATCGCTCCCCTGCTACTAACGCCAAGTTACGTAAAAATAGTGGTGGCGTAGCTAAGAAAAGCCTGCACATGCAAGGCAAGGCTATCGATATTCGCATGCCAGGATTGAATCTGGATACGCTGCATACCCGAGCGCTGTCGTTAAGAGCTGGTGGTGTGGGTTATTACCGGCGCAGCAATTTTATCCACCTTGATGTGGGCCGTGTGCGCAACTGGCGTGGCTAAATATCTCGCCGGATATATTAATCTACCCTCCTGTTTTTTGATTCTTTTTATTTATAACCTACAAGTCCTATTGCCCAGGTGTTGAGATACCCCCCCCCTCCATCTTTTCACCCACCCGAGTGCTACCGGCCCTTCGTTAGTCATTGCTTTTCAATTCGCCCCCTCTCTGCTAAGTCGTGTTAGAGGCGGGAATCCCCTGTTCTTATTTTAAGAATGGGTGGAATTCCGCCTGTTATCGATGGGTAGAGCTAGGTGTTGATATGCGTTACGTACCTATCTTGTTGTTTGTAATAGATAATCTATGTTTTTTGTGGTTCTGGAACAGTTGTTGCTATATGTTATTCAGGTTGCGTGCCTAGCATTGCCACCAAACGGTTCATCCGTAATAAAAATCAGAAAGTGAAGATGAGGAAAACAATATGCGTCTTTTGACTACTGCAGTTGCCGCTATGGCTCTGACTATTGGTGCCCAGGTAGCTACTGCTGCGCCAGTAGAAATTAAGTTCTCTCACGTTGTTGCTGAAAACACCCCTAAGGGTCAGATGGCAAACAAGTTCCGCGATCTTGTTGCAGAGCGTCTTGCAGGTAAGGTTGAAGTTAAGGTTTTCCCAAGCTCTCAGCTGTTTGGCGACAACAAAGTTTTGGAAGCAATGCTGCTGGGCGATGTCCAAATGGCGGCTCCTTCTCTGTCTAAATTCCAGAAATATACTAAGTCTCTGCAAATTTTCGACCTACCATTCCTGTTCAAAGATATGGCCGCTGTAGAGCGTTTCCAGAGCGGACCTGACGGTCAGAAACTGCTTAAGTCTCTGGAGAAGAAAGGTCTGGTTGGTCTGGGTTACCTGCACAACGGTATGAAGCAGCTGTCTGCTAATGATCCCCTGCACGTACCTGCTGATGCCAAAGGCAAGAAGTTCCGTATCATGACTTCTGATGTTCTGCAGGCGCAGTTCGAGGCAGTTAAAGCGGTTCCTCTGAAGAAGCCTTTCTCAGAAGTATTTACCTTGCTGCAAACCAAAGCGATCGATGGTCAGGAAAATACCTGGTCAAACATCTTCTCCAAGAAGTTTTTCGAAGTTCAGCCTTTCATCACCGAGTCTAATCACGGTGTTCTGGACTACTTGGTCGTAACTTCTGCTGAGTTCTGGTTGACTCTGGACCCAGCGATTCGCGGTGACGTACAAAAAGCTTTGAACGAAGCTATTGCTCACGGCAACAAGATTGCTGCTCAAAAGGGTGTAAGCGACAAGCAAGCGATTGCTGACTCTGGCCGTTCTGAAGTAATCACCATCTCTGACGCTGAGCGTAAGCTGTGGGTTGATGCGATGAAGCCTGTTTGGAAGCAGTTCGAAGGTCAAATCGGTGCTGATTTGATTAAAGCTGCTGAAGCTTCAAATAAGTAAGCTATCCTTAGTTACGAAGACGGGGGGGGGGGGAGCCTCCCCCTGTCTTTCGCTGGATGGCGGTGTTTCACAGGAGACTCCTGGCTTCCGCAATAACCAGCTAGAAGTGTCCTATGGGACATTCCCATTTCTATAGTTCAAGCAGTGCGATGACATGACCTTCATGCCATCTTCCACTGTATGCCGTTTGAGGGTTATGGGCATATGAGTAAATTAATCACAAAACTAGAGGAAAGCTTTCTCGCCCTACTATTGGTGGGAATGGTTCTCCTAGTGTTCGCAGAAGTAGTAATGCGCTTCGGTTTTAATGCCGGCATTCACTGGGCTCAAGAGGTCACGTTGTTGATGTCCGCTTGGTTCGTTCTGTTTGGCGCTTCTTATGGCGTTAAAGTTGGCTGTCATATCGGTGTTGATGTGTTCGTCAAAATGTTGCCCCGCGGCGCACACCGTGCTGTGACTATTTTCGCTCTGCTGCTATGTCTGTTTTACTGTGCCTTGTTTCTCTATGGCAGCTGGGTTTATATCAGTAAGCTCCATATGATCGGTATTGAGCTTGAAGATGTGCCAATACCTAGATGGATTCCTACCAGCGCCCTGTTTATAGGTTTTTCTCTCTTGGCATTTCGGTTATCTCAATTGCTATGGAAAGTCATTACTAATAAGGCCGACGGTTTTCATCTGGCTGATGAAGCTGCAGACAGTATGGAATTGGCAAGAGAACTCGAAGAATTACAGAAGAAGTCAGAGGAGAACAAATAATGGCAACGGCAACGCTCTTCATCCTTCTTTTCGCCTGTATGTTTATGGGCATGCCTATCGCTATTGCGTTGGGACTTTCCAGTGTTTCTACGATATTGCTGTTCTCAAATGACTCATTGGCGTCGATTTCGCTGAAGTTATTTGAGGCGACGTCGGAACACTATACGTTGCTAGCCATTCCGTTCTTTATTTTGTCTTCAGCGTTCCTGTCCACCGGTGGTGTCGCTAAGCGGCTGATTGATTTTGCCATCGACAGTGTCGGTCATATCAAAGGCGGTCTTGCCATGGCCTCGGTTATGGCCTGCATGTTGTTTGCTGCAGTATCTGGATCCTCACCGGCGACCGTAGCGGCTATCGGTACGATCGTCATTGCCGGTATGGTTCGCTCAGGCTACCCGGAGGACTTTGCTGCCGGTGTTATCACGACTTCCGGTACTTTGGGTATCCTTATACCGCCTTCCATCGTGATGTTGGTCTACGCGGCAGCGACTGAAGTTTCCGCGTCGCGGATGTTTATGGCCGGTTTTCTGCCTGGTTTGATGATGGGTGGTTTACTGATGCTGGCAATCTATGTTGTTGCCCGCATTAAGAAACTGCCAGCGCAAGCCTTCCCTGGGTTTCGTCAGCTATTCCGCTCTGGCGCTATTGCCATGGGCGGTTTGATGCTAATCGTTATCGTCTTGGGTTCCATTTACGGTGGCATCGCTAGTCCGACTGAAGCGGCTGCAGCTGCGGCCGTATATGCTTATCTAGTGGCGGTCATGGGTTACCGTGATATGGGGCCGATTAAAGGTGTGCCTTGGCAGAAAGAAGGTGAAGCAATACCTGTAGCAATGGTTCGCAATATTGTTCAGGTTGCTGTCGCTATTCCGCGCTCGTTCATCTGCTCAGATGTGAACAAGGTGGTTCTTGACGCTGCTAAAGTCAGCATGATGCTGATGTTTATTATTGCTAACGCCATGCTGTTTGCCCATGTGTTGACTACGGAGCGTATTCCTCACGCTGTTGCAGAAGTGATTCTACAGTGGGGGCTACCTGCCTGGGGTTTTCTGATTGTTGTTAACATCTTGTTGTTGATTGCCGGTAACTTCATGGAGCCGACGGCAATCCTGTTGATCATGGCACCTATCCTGTTCCCGATTGCGGTACAGCTGGGTATCGATCCTATCCATCTGGGTATCATCATGGTGGTTAATATGGAGATTGGTATGCTGACGCCGCCGGTGGGCCTCAACCTGTTCGTGACGGCAGGTATAACGGGGCACAACATGATCTGGGTAATAAAGGCAGTAGCGCCTTGGCTGGTGTTGATGTTGTTCTTCCTGATGCTGATCACATTCATCCCATCTATATCTTTGGCACTGCCAGAATATATCGACTATCTCAAAGGATACTGATCCTTGAGATTGAAAAAGTCGCCTTAGGGCGGCTTTTTTTTGCCTGCAATTTAGGGCGTCGATGGGCCGTTTAGGTTAGGTCAGTTTGAGTTAGAGGTTTAACGGCATCGCTTTGTTCTGCATATACTGGATTTATCTTGGAATGGTTTATAGGTGAAGCGATGGATACCGTCATATCAATACAAGTCAGAGGGGTGCGTTTGCCGATGATTGAGGCCCATCGAACGGCTAGCGGTGAAATTACGGAATCCCCATTGGTTCTTGTCGATGTGACAACGGCTGATGGCAGTGTCGGCCATGGGTTGGTGTTTACTTACACTGTCGCAGCGCTTAATCCGCTAATGCAGTTGCTACAGAATATGGGGCCGTTACTTGTTGGGCAGCCATTAGCACCTGCTAGTGTGATGGAGCAGCTGCATAAAAAATTTCGCCTGCTGGGTACTCAGGGGCTTGTGGGCATCGCTTTGGCTGCTATTGATATGGCGTTATGGGATGCCAAGGTCAGAGCCGCTGGTATGTCTCTAGTGAGTTATTTGGGTGGGGTTGCCAAACCTATACCGGTCTACGCGGGGATCGGCTATGAGGGTGTTGATGGCAGTGCTCAAGCCGCAGAGCGGTTGGTTGGTGAAGGGTTTTTAGGGGTTAAGGCAAAGATCGGATATCCGACGTTGGAGCAGGATGTCGCTGTGGTCGGAGCTATTCGCGCCGCTGTTGGCGATGAGGTTGCGGTTATGGTGGATTACAACCAGTGTCTGATGCCTGTTGAAGCGATACAGAGAATTAAGGCATTAAGCCAATTTCGTCTGAGCTGGGTAGAAGAGCCGACCTTGGCTCATGATTTTCAGGGACACCGTCGCATCGCTGATGCGGTTGATACTCCTATTCAGTGTGGTGAAAACTGGTGGGGTCCGCTGGATATGCAGCATGCGATTGATGCCCAGAGCAGTGATTATATGATGGCGGATGTTATGAAAATCGGGGGTGTCAGTGGTTGGATGCAAGCATCAGCTCTTGCTGCTCAGAGGGGCATCAGGCTTTCCAGTCACCTGTGGCCTGAACTCAGTGCACAGTTACTGTGTTTAACGCCTACTGCTCATTGGTTGGAGTATATTGATTGGTGGAATCCGATCATCGCAGAGCCTCTGCAGGTTGAAAATGGCTATGCCCGCGTGGATGTTGCGGAGGCCACGGGAGTTCGTTGGAATGAGTCGGTAGTAGCCCGCTACCAGGTTTAAGTTGTTCAGCGGGCTTCAGTTCATTGCTAATAGATCAGAACAGCCCTTCGGTGGCTGCCGCATTGCTAGAGGATGTTTCGGCCGTAGCTCCCTTCTGAGGTGCCAGCTCTTCCTGGAAAACTTCAAAAATAGCGTCTTTCTGCCCAGGATAGGCCAATAAGCCAGTTTTAGGATCAATACGAACGCTGACAATCCCTTCGGGTGGGACTAGCGGGGTTTCTGGAACGTCTTTCAGAGCCTCTTTCATAAAGTCTATCCAGATAGGAAGAGCAGCGGTGCTGCCGAACTCTTTACGTCCGAGAGTCTTCGGTTGGTCGAATCCGACCCAAACAGAGGCAACAATTTCTCGGTTGAATCCAGAAAACCATGCATCTACTTGATCGTTGGTCGTACCTGTTTTCCCTGCTAGGTCGTTACGCTCAAGTTTCCGTGCTTTGCGGCCGGTACCACGCTTGATAACGTCCTGCATGATATTGTTAATTAGGTATGCAGCTTTCTGATCGATAATGCGCTGGGCGATCGGCAGAGTTGTTAGGTTTTCAATTTTTTCTGCAGGAGGTTCGCTGTCTTCGGGTAGATAAGTGCAACCCTCGCAGACGGTTGCTGGAGCTGCTTGCTGAATTACCGCGCCATAGACATCTTCCACTCGCTCAATTAAATAGGGTTCGATCTTGTAACCCTGGTTGGCGAGGCTGGCGTAGGCGGTGATAAGCTCCATCGGAGTGACATCTGCGCTGCCCAGTGCTAGTGACAGGTTGTTGGGTAAGCGGTTGATAGGAAAGCCGAAGCGAGTGAGGAAATCGCGGGTGTTTTTCACGCCCAGTGTTCTGAGTATGCGAATAGATACAAGGTTTCGAGATTTGTACAGGGCTTCTCGCAAGCGTGTGGGGCCATAGAATTTCTTGCTATAGTTTTCCGGGCGCCAACTACTTTCAAGATTACTGTCTTCAAAGACTACTGGCGCGTCGTTAATGAGGGTGGCGGGGGTAAAGCCATTGGATAGCGCCGCCGTATAAACGAAGGGTTTGAAGTTTGAGCCGGGCTGTCGGCTTCCCTGTGTCGCGCGATTAAATTTACTATGAGAAAAATTAAAACCGCCGACCAGTGCGCGAATTGCGCCATTTCTCGGGGTGAGAGCAATCAGCGCAGCCTGAGCCTCAGGTATCTGTGTTAATTGCCATTTGTCTTCTCTATTGACTACTCTGATGAGGTCTCCTGGAGACAGAATTTCCGATGCTGTTTTTGGCGACGGACCCCTAGAGTTGACCGATTTGTAAGGGCGCGCCCAGCTTAACCCTTCCCACTCTAGCTCGATTTGTTGGCCGTCTTTCAACCGAGCAATCGCGGTTTGCTCACCAACGCTCTCGACATAGGCCGGTAGGATCTTTCCATAAGAGCGGGTGGGTTTAAGTTCTCGGGCTAAATCTTCGGGAGTTAACTCGGTTTTTAGTCTGCGCTCTGCACCACGGTAACCATGCCTTTGATCGTAGTTGATAAGCCCGTCTACGATAGCGTTGTTGGCAGCGAACTGTTCGTCACTACGAAGGGTTGTGTAAACGCTGTAACCATCAGTGTATATAGTTTCACCGATCTTTTGTTGTAATTCGCTACGGACCATCTCGGCGACATAGGGTGCATACAGGCCTATATCTGAACCATGGTACTTGGCGGTGATGGGGGCTCCGACGGCTTCATTTAACTCCGCTGCGCTAATAAAACCGAGCTCGGACATCCTACTTAGAATCCAGTTTCGCCGCTCAAGAGCGCGAACCGGGTTGGCTAATGGGTTGTAGGCCGATGGGGCCTTAGGAAGGCCGGCGATCATCGCCAGCTCTGCCAGAGTTAGCTCATCAATATTGCGGCCGTAATAGACATTGGCAGCGGCTTGTATGCCGTAGGATCGGTTTCCTAGGTAAATTTTATTGACGTACAGCTCAAGGATTTCTTGTTTGCTGAGTTCTTGTTCAATTTGAATCGCTAAGAGTATTTCGTTGAATTTTCGTTCGAATGTTCGGGCTCTGGTGAGGAAATAATTTTTAGCTACCTGCATGGTGATGGTGCTACCACCGGTCTGTATATGCCCCGTGCTGAGTAGTTGAAATACTGCCCTTGCCAGCCCTTTGAAATCAACGCCGATATGCTGATAGAAGCGACTGTCTTCAGCCGCTAGTATGGCTTCTTCAAAACGGCTGGGAATTTGCTGATAATTTATCGGGGTGCGTCGTTTCTCGCCAAACTCGGCGATCAATGTGTTGTCCGCAGAATAAATCCTCAACGGCGTTTGTAATTTGATGTCCCGCAGTTGTTCAACATTGGGAAGGCCTGGTTTCAGATAAAAATAGCCACCGGCTAAGACTAAAGCGGTAAGAAAGGATCCGAAAACCCCTAATTTAATTAAAAAGCTGAGCAGAGTTTTGATTTTTATCATGATAACCTAAAGCTGCGGTGCATAATGGCGATATATAATAATGCCAGTTTTAACCGCAAAACCGAAATAGGATTATTTTATATCCTATAATTGCCAGGTAACGGCCTGGGATATGGTGTTTGCGACCACTTGGATCAAGGAATATTCGGTGACAAGTCTGTTTAAAGCAAAGTCAAAAGCGTTACTCGGAGTCGATATCGGCTCCTCCTTCGTCAAGCTACTTGGAATATCCCAGCATTCAAAGGGCTATAAAGTCGATTCTTATGCTGTCGTGCATCTTCCAGAGGGAGCTGTAATCGATAACAATGTTCAAGACGTGCCGGTGGTTGCTGAGGCCATCGAAAAGGCTGCTCGCCTTGCTGGGTGTAAAACGAAACTGGCAGTGACATCGGTCCCGACATCCGTCGTCATTTCCAAGGAATTGGAATTCAGCAAATCCTTTACTGAAGATGAGCTGGAAGAGCAGATAAAGGTAGAAGCAGATCAGTTTATCCCCTACCCACTGGATGAGGTTGCTATCGATTTTCAGGTTAAAGGGCTGTCAAAAGATGACCCTGAGCTTAATAACATCATGCTGGTGGCTTGCCGGCAGGATAACGTGCAGTCTCGGGAGGATGCGGTCAACGGTGCAGGGTTGCAGTGCGATGTTATTGACGTAGATACCTATGCGCTAGAACGGGTTTTTCCTACATTGAGTGATATTCATGACTTGGAGGGAAAAACGGTTGGTCTCGTGGATATAGGCGCCAGTAGTATGTCTCTGTATGTTCTGGAAGACGGGGAGGTCGTCTATAGCCGGGAGCAAGTATTCGGTGGCAATGATTTGACTCATAACTTGAGTCAGGTTACTGACATGAGCGTTGATGAAGTAGAGCGAGCTAAAAAGCAGGGCGACCTGCCAGAAGACCTGGTCAGAGGGTATGTCGAACCGTTTAAACAAACTGCGGCACAACAAATTTCTCGATCACTGCAGTTTTATTATTCATCAGGTACCCACGGCGAGCTGGATATGTTATTGCTGGCTGGAGGAGTTTCTGCATTACCGGACCTGGATAAAACGGTTGAGCAGGAGCTTGGCATTAAGGCCAAAACAGCTAATCCGTTTGAAAATATGCAATTCAACAGCAAGATAAATCGATCTAAATTCGAAGCCGATGCCAGCTCTCTGGTACTGGCATGTGGCTTGGCAATGCGGAGTTTTGAGGGGTAACCATGGCAGGAACGCTAATCAATTTACGCCCCTGGCGAGAAGACCGTCGTAAAGAAAGGCAGCAAACTTTTGTAGCTGGCAGCTTGCTGGTAGCTCTACTTGCCGGTGCGATTGTTTTCGCTACAGGATTCTATATAGAATCGCAGACAGACAGGCAAGTAAAGCGTAATAACTTTGTGCGTCAGGAAATTACGAAACTGGATTCGAAAATAAAAGAGATTAAAGAATTAAAAGAGCAGCGGGCGCGATTGTTAGAGCGCCTTGAGGCGATACAGGAGCTGCAGGGTAACCGTCCTGTTATTGTCAGGGTATTCGACGAGCTGGTTCGGGTGTTACCGGAAGATCTGCATTACAGTCTGCTTTCAAGAATCAATGACGTATTGACCGTCAATGGTCGAGCAAATGCCAACAAGGACGTCTCTCGGTTGATGCGTAGCCTTGATCGTTCTCCTTGGTTCAGAGAGCCTAGTCTCAGTAATGTAGGGCGTGGAGATGGCTTTAAAAGTTTCAACATGAAAGTGTCCCTCTCCAAGCCAAAGCCTGAGGAGGGTTCCTGATGCTTAGTGGGTTCAAGAATAGTTTCAGGGGGTTTGATGTAAACAATATGGACTTTAATATGGCCGGTTCTTGGCCAATTGGAGTCAAAATTGTTTTTTACATTATTATCACTGTTGTCGGTGTTGCCGCAGGTTATCATTTCTACATTGAGGACCTGGTAGTTAAGCATGAACAGGAGGTCAGAGTAGAACCTGATCTTAAGAATGAATATAAAATTAAGGCTTTTCAGGTGGCAAATCTGGAAGCGTTAAAGCTGCAAATGACGGATGTTGAAGAGCGATTTTCGGAATTGTTGAAGCAGCTTCCCTCCGATACGGAGGTTCCCGGGTTACTGGAAGACATTACTGAAATTGGGCAGAACAGTGGGCTGACCTTTGATAGCATTACCTTGGCGCCGGAAAAAAAGGTTAAATTTTATATAGAATTGCCGATTAATATTGGGGTAAAGGGTAGCTATCATCAGTTAGGAGAGTTTGTTAGTGGTGTTGCAGCGTTACCGCGGATAGTAACGTTGCATGATTTTTCGATATCGCCAATTTCAGATGAAGGGGATCTCACCATGAAAATCTCTGCAAGGACCTATCGCTATGACGATACAAAATAAGGGTCTGGTTGCGATGGTTCGGATGGTCACAGTGCTGTTTGCGGCACTGTTGCTACAAGCCTGCATTCAGGTTGAAGGGTTGGAAGATCTGCGGCAATACGTGCGAGAGACGCAGGCCGCTCCTTCTGGCAGAATCGAGCCGCTACCCGAATTCAAAGCCTATGAAACGTTTCTTTATCGGGCAACTAGTTTAAGAGGGCCCTTTCAGCCGCTGGTGCGGGTGGAAGCAGCCGAAGAAGAAGGAGAGGTCGTTAGAAATGACCTTAAACCTGACTTCGATCGGCCGAAGGAGCCTCTGGAAGCATTCAAGCTGGAAATGTTATCGATGGTTGGCACCATTCATATGCTTGAAGGTGGGGAGTTAACGGCACTGATCAAGGATGATAACGGTGAAATACATCGAGTTAAGCAAGGCAGCTATGTCGGCAGAAATTTTGGTGAGATTGCTTTGGTTAATGAAACCCAGTTGGATATAGTTGAGATCGTTCCTAACGGGCGTGATGGTTGGATGAAGCGTCCGCGTAACCTGGTGTTGGTTGAAATCAATGAATAGGCGTCATAGGTATATGTCGGTGAATATTAAAACAATGAAACTGCTGGTTACTGCTCCTTTTAAAGCTGCATTGCTAGCGCTGGTGGCACTGGTTTTATACAGCGGTGTTAGCCGTGCCGAAGTTCAGATAACCGATACGACCTTTGTCGCTTTGCCCGGCAATCGTATGGAGCTTCGCCTCGATTTTGACGCCCCTCCACCGTTGCCGCGTTCTTATATGATCGATGACCCTGCAAGGGTGGTGCTGGATCTTTGGGGCGCTACTAACGGGCTGGGAACTAAAAACGTCGATATTAAAAGTGGCCAGGTCGATAGTATTAGTTTTGCTGAAGTAAAGGGTCGGGTTCGAGTGATTGCGAATCTTTATGAGGCTGCAGAATATGACGCTTATGTTGAAGGCAACAGTCTATTTGTCGTCTTTGGTGCCGGTGCCGTTGCTGCTGTAGAAGCGGCAACACCAGAAAATCTTACGCTGGCTGCCAAAGCCAAAGCGGCCAGAACAACAGTGCAGGATATCGATTTTCGCCGTATCGAAGGTGATCTTGGGCGTATCTTAATTACTCTGACTGATAGCAAAGCTGGCGTTGATATTGTCGAGGAGGGCTCTAACGTCATTATTAATTTGATTGGTGCGAAGTTACCTCCCGAATTAGAGCAGCGTATGGATGTTCAGGATTTCTCGACTCCTGTTACTTTTGTCGATGCTATGGCTGATGGCAACAACAGCAGTATTCTGATTAAACCTTCGGCAGAACCCTACGACTATCTTGCCTATCAGTCCGACAATCAGCTAATAGTCGATTTCAAGCCAGTAACAGATTCCGAGATCGATGAGCGTGACCGCGACCGTTTCCCGTATACCGGTGAGAAGTTGAGCTTGAATTTCCAAGACATTGACATTCGATCTGTGCTGCAAATTATTGCCGATGTTACTGATATGAACTTGGTCGTCAGTGATACGGTCGGTGGCAATATTACTCTGCGATTGAAGAACGTGCCTTGGGATCAAGCGTTAGAGCTGGTATTGAAAACCAAGAGTTTGGACAAGCGGGTTATTGGTAACGTGATGATGGTTGCTCCAGCGGCAGAAATTGCGGAACGCGAACGATTCGAACTTGAAACAAATAAGCAAGTAGCGGAACTGGCTCCTTTAAATACCATTTTTTTACAGGTGAATTACGCCAAGGCCGCAGACCTTGTAGCCTTGTTAAGCACCGATCAGGGCTTGTTATCTGAGCGTGGTAGTATCAAATCGGATCCTCGCACTAACCTACTGCTGATTCAGGACACGGAAAAAAACATCTCTAAGGTTCGTCGGGCACTGAAGAAATTAGATATTCCCGTGCGGCAGGTTATGATTGAAGCGCGTATCGTTACCGTTACTACGGATGCAAGTAAGGAGTTAGGTGTTAAGTGGGGTGCTAGTGCCGTCAATAATGGTGATCGCCGTATAGTGCTGGGTGCCACCTCTTCAGATGTTGCCGGTGCAGGGGGGCCTACTCAACCATCCTTACCCTCCAACCTGAATGTAGACCTTGGTGCGACCTTGGCCGGTGCCTCTGCATTTGCCATTGGTATTGGTACAGATAGCAGGTTGTTGCAGTTTGAAATTTCTGCCCTGGAATCTGACGGACAAGCGGAGGTTGTGTCCCAGCCAAAGATTATTACCGCCAACGGTAAGCCAGCAAAAATCTTGTCTGGTGATGAAATTCCGTTCCAGTCTGTGGAGGATGGAGAAGTTAGCATTGAGTTTAAGGAAGTCGTTCTTTCGCTCGATGTGACTCCTCAGATAACGCCGGATAATCGCATTATTTTGGATTTGAAGGTTAACCAGGATTCTGTCGGTGAGGCGCTTCCTAATGGTGAAGTAGGTATAATCACCAATGAAGTGGAAACTCAGGTTTTGGTGGATAACGGTGAAACCATCGTGCTTGGTGGCGTGTTTAAGAATGAGTCTAGGGAGGTTGTTAATAAGGTGCCTTTCTTTGGTGACCTTCCTGTCATTGGGAATCTCTTTAAGTCGCGATTGAGTGTGAATGCCAAGACCGAGTTGCTGATCTTTATTACTCCAAAAATTCTCGAGGAGTCAGTCACTGCCCGTTAATTTCGGAGCTGACGTAGTACGTTTTGAATATATTTCTTATTGGGCCTATGGGAGCAGGAAAGAGCACCATAGGCCGTCTTCTTTCTAAAGAGCTGCATTTGGACTTCAAGGACTCTGATAAAGAGATTGAGGAGCATGCCGGTGCCGATATTCCTTGGATCTTTGATGTTGAGGGTGAAGAGGGTTTCAGAAAGCGGGAGGCCGTTGCTATTGAGGGCCTGACCCGTCTTTCTAATATAGTGTTGGCAACTGGCGGTGGTGCTGTTTTAAAGCAGCAGAACCGCCAATTTCTGCAGTCCAGAGGCACCCTTATCTATCTGCATGCATCCATCGAGCAGCAGGTGGAACGTACTGCTAAGGACCGTAATCGACCCTTGTTGCAGGCGAAGAATCCGGCCCAAGTGCTAGCAGAGCTGATGGCGATACGTGATCCAATTTATAGAGACTGTTGTGACTATATGATTAAAACCGATGGTCGTCGTCCGAAGATCGTTGTCAGAGAAATCATCCAGCATCTGGATATATCAATTTAGAGGTTTTAAGCTGCTATGCAGAAGCTAGATGTTGACCTGGGTGAACGCTCCTATCCCATTTTTATTGGTACTCAGCTGCTTACTGCGGCTCAGCTCTGGACTCCTTATATCAAAGGAAGTCAGGTGATGATCGTCACCAATGAGACCATTGCTCCACTTTATCTTGAGCAGATAGAACGGGCACTGTCAGGCAAGCAGCTGGCTTCAGTAATTCTGCCCGATGGTGAGCGCTATAAGAACCTAGATACCCTCAATTTGATTTTTGATGCCTTGTTGCAGCAGCGCCATAATCGTACAACCACTTTAGTAGCGCTCGGTGGTGGTGTGGTTGGTGACATGACCGGATTTGCTGCAGCGAGTTACCAAAGGGGGGTTGATTTTATTCAGATTCCGACGACATTGTTGTCACAGGTCGATTCTTCCGTTGGCGGAAAAACGGGAGTGAATCATGCCTTAGGCAAGAATATGATCGGTGCTTTTCACCAGCCACAGTGTGTGTTGATTGATACGAACACACTTAATACCCTTCCGGACAAAGAACTTTCGGCGGGTTTGGCTGAAGTTATAAAATACGGCCTTATCCTGGAGCCAGAATTTATGGGTTGGCTGGAGCAGAATATGGATCGTCTTCGGGCCAAGGATCCAGGGGCTTTAGCAGAGGCTATACGGCGCTCTTGTGAATGCAAAGCTAAGGTTGTTGTCGAAGATGAAAAAGAGGCAGGCAGGCGAGCTTTGTTAAATCTGGGTCACACCTTTGGGCATGCTATTGAGACCCATGTCGGCTACGGTGCATGGTTACACGGCGAAGCTGTTGCTGCAGGCACGGTCTTGGCGGCACAGTTATCCCGGCGTTTGGGCTTTATCTCCGAAGGTGATGTGGATCGTGTCTGTGCTATTCTCGATGCAGCCAATCTACCCCTGGCGCCGCCATCAGGCATGACAGTCGAGCATTTTATTGATCTGATGGCGGTTGATAAAAAAGTAATTGATGGGCAGTTACGGTTAGTATTGCTAAATGCCTTGGGTGACGGCGTTGTAACCGCAGATTTTTCGGAAGCTGCGTTGCGGGCAACATTATCAGATGCTGTTGTCTAGAGACTGGAAATAACTATGCTGTCGACTAGGTCGGACGCCTCCAAGGGGGCTTTTTCTGAGCGTATGGCTGAGCTCGCTCCGACGCTGAATAGGCAAACGGAGCAGGGTGAGTTTTATTTGCCTGTATCTCATGTTCAGATTCTCGAAAAAGTTGAGCACCTAAGTCGCTACAGTAACTTCATTCAAATCGTTATCGGTGTAGCCGGTAGCGGTAAATCTACCTTGTTGAAACAGTTTTACCCTGCTGACGATGACAGCGGGGTGCAGGCCTGTTTTATTGCCGCAGAAAATGTCTCTAACATATCTGTTTTACTAGATATGTTAACCGAGCAGTTAAAAATTGATTTGCCGGTCACCGCCGATGATGAAGACAAGTTACAAGCAATATATGAATATGCAGACCTGCTGCAGGATATCTCTCGGCTATTTTTGATTGTCGTAGATGATGCCGAAAAACTTGGCGACGACTGTCTTGATTTATTGGTTAATCTGCTGCCATCTATTCAAAATCCAGACGCTCGGCCTCATGTGGTACTCTTTTCATTACCCGTGCTTGCTGAACGGATGAATGCTAGTGCGCGGTTTAAGAGAACGGTTGATGCGAGTTGTCATTTTGTCGAGCTTAAGCCCTTTGAGCTGGAGGAGGTTCAAGGCTTTATTCAGCACAACTTTGCTGCTGAGGCTGAGTTGTTTGATCCTAAGCTAATCAGCAGGCTGCACCAGGAATCATTTGGTTTGCCCGGGCGGATACCTAAAGTCTTGGAGAAACTGCTCTCAGTGGGTGGTGACAGGCCTATGGAAGGGCCTAGCAATGCTATTTCCTGGTTGCGCTTTCCTAGATTGCATTTAATGTTGGCCGTTGTCGTTACGGCAATAGCAGTGGCTACATTGATTGGTTTTCCCGATACCGCTGATGAAATTGCCAGGGATCGGATTCGGGTGGATTTGCCCGTCCCAGCTCAAGCGGATAGAGAGCAGGTGGTGCTGGCGCAAACTGATCCAGCGCTGAGTCTTGAGCAACGGTTGAAAGAAGCCGATGCTCGTTTGCAGGCAGAGGTGAAAGCCGGTCTGAATGCAGAGGCCATGCAATTAAAGATTGAAAGTCAGGTGTCTGATAAGGTTCGGTCAGCTTCGCCGAAGGTAGAGCCAGCAGGCGAAGTTGAGACGACTTCACTGTTAACGGTAGCACCGGTAGCGCCAGTGATAGAAAGTTCCAGTGCTGCTGTTAATAGCAAAACTGACGCTGCTGCACCAAAGAAGCTGATTTTGAAAATTCCTGAGGTTAAGGCAGCTAAGAGGGCAGAGGCTGTTGTAACCGAGGCTAATCCAGGTGCGACGGTCAAAGTTGCTCCTAAGGCTCAGGCCAAGCGTTCTTCTCCTTATTTACGAGAAGATGAGCTATTAAGCTGGAACCCAAAGGGCTATACCCTGCAAATGTTGGGTGCGCGTAAGGAGTTGAGCGTCGCCCAGTTTATTAAGGCGCAGGCAAAGAAAGACGATTTCTATTACTTTTCGACGATGTATAAGGGTAAACCCTGGTATGTTGTCGTTTTTGGCAACTATTCCAATCGCGATAAGGCTATTTTAGCCGTGGCGAATCTGCCTGCAAATCTGCGTCGGAAAAAGCCCTGGGCCCGCAGCATTCAAGGCGTCCAGGAGGATATTAAACGTAAGTGAAAAAGTCCCCTCACACCCCTCTTAACCCTTATTGTTAAGCCGAGCAGGCTGTTCAATTTGTCCTTAGCGCCTTTCGCAGGTAAAATGCTGGTCCCTTTTTGTCAGTAATTAGGTGTCGTGTTACTTAGAGTTTATTACTAAGCTGCTGATTGTAAAGAATGTTTATGTGAGAAAAGCATATGAAGACAGGACTGTATCGCCCTGGCGAGTTTAAGGATAATTGTGGCTTTGGCCTGATGGCCCATATTAAAGGTGATAGCAGTCACACGCTGTTACTGAAGGCTATTGAGTCCTTGACCTGCATGACACACCGCGGTGGTATCGCTGCCGATGGAAAAACAGGTGATGGCTGTGGCCTTTTGTTGCAAAAGCCGGATAGCTTTTTGCGTATTCAGGCAAAAGAGTGTTTTTCAGCAGAGCTGACCGATCTGTATGGCATAGGTATGGTTTTCCTTTCTCGGGAAAGCGATAAGGCCGAAGCTGCCCGCGCATGCTTGAATAAAGAACTCGAAGCCGAGGGGCTTGAAGTCGTAGGCTGGCGTGTGGTGCCGACCGATCCTTCATCCTGTGGTCCTATTGGCTTGGAAACGCTGCCACAAATTGAACAGGTGTTTGTTAATGCAGCCGGCAAAAACACCGAACAGCTGACTGTCAGTCTGTACGTTGCACGGCGCAAGGCAGAAGTCGCCCTCACTAGCGATCAAGATTTTTATATTTGTAGTTTGTCTAGCACTGTCCTGTCCTATAAGGGCTTGGTGATGCCTGCTGATCTGACTAGCTTCTATAAGGACCTGGGTGATGAGCGGATGGAGACAGCTATCTGTGTCTTCCATCAGCGTTTCTCTACCAATACCGCCCCTCGCTGGCCGCTGGCTCAACCGTTCCGCACCATCGCTCATAACGGTGAGATTAATACCATTGAAGGTAACCGCAGCTGGGCCAATGCCCGTTCCAGTAAGTTCCAAACGGACTTGCTACCGAATCTTCAGGAATTGCAGCCGATGGTTAATACCACTGGTTCCGACTCATCCAGTCTCGACAACATGGTCGAACTGATGGTTGCTGGTGGCATGGAAATCTACCGAGCCGTGCGGATGTTGATTCCACCCGCGTGGCAGAATGTAGACACCATGGATCCGGACCTGCGTGCGTTCTATGAATACAACTCCATGCATATGGAGCCTTGGGATGGTCCCGCGGGTCTGGTAATGACCGATGGCCGCACCGCGGTTTGCATGTTGGATCGCAACGGTTTGCGTCCTTCTCGTTGGGTTATCACCAAAGACGGAATTCTCTGCACCGCCTCCGAAATCGGTACCTATGATTACAAGCCGGAAGATGTGGTTGCCAAAGGGCGCGTTGGTCCTGGCCAGATCCTTGCGGTGGATACCGACACTGGAGAAGTGCTGCACACAGAAGACGTTGATAACCGTTTGAAGAGTTCCAATCCCTATAAAAAGTGGTTGAAAGAACAGTCTACGCGTCTGGAATCACACATGCGTGATGAAGATGAAAACTTTAAGGTTTTTACTCCTGATCAGCTAAAGACTCACATGAAAATGTTCCAGGTCAGCTTTGAAGAGCGTGATCAGGTACTGCGTCCCATGGCCGAATCTGGTCAGGAAGCGGTGGGTTCCATGGGTGATGATACCCCGATGGCCGTTCTATCTGAGCGAATTCGGCCCTTATCGGATTATTTCCGTCAGCAATTTGCACAGGTGACCAATCCACCGATCGATCCATTGCGTGAAGCGGTGGTTATGTCAATGGAGACCTGTTTGGGTGCCGAGCGTAACGTATTTGTAGATACTCCAGAACACGCTAACCGCATTATTCTGGGTTCTCCGATATTGTCTCCGCGCAAATATCAGAAAATCCATGGCAATGAATTACCTGGTTTCGAGAGCCATCATTTTCAGATCAACTACGATCCGCAGGTGGGTCTGAAAAATGCTATTAGCAATCTGTGCGATGAGGCAGAACAGGCTGTTCGTGACGGAAAAGTTATCCTGATTCTTTCCGATCGTAACTTGAAGCAGGGGCTGTTGCCGATTCCTGCGCTGATGGCGACGGGTGCTGTTCATCATCGCCTGATTGAGAAAGGTCTACGTTGCGATACTAATATCGTCGTCGATACGGGTACTGCTCGTGATTCTCATCAAATGGCCGTGCTATTTGGCTTCGGTGCAACGGCTGTTTATCCGTATCTGTCTTACCGGGTAATCAACGATATGGTTGCAACCGGCGAGATTGTCGGTGACGCAATCGCCTGTCACGGTAATTATCGCAAAGGCATTAACAAAGGCATGCTGAAGATCCTGTCGAAGATGGGTATCTCGACCATTGCCTCCTACCGAGGTGCGCAGCTATTTGAGGCCGTCGGCCTCAGTAGTGATGTGGTTGATCTTTGCTTCAGTGGCGTTTCCAGCCGCATTGAAGGCGCAGCCTTCTATGATTTTCAGCGTGAGCATGAAATGCTGTCAAAGCATGCCTGGACGCTACGTAAAGCCATTGACCAGGGCGGCATGCTGAAGTTTGTTCACGGCAAGGAATACCATGCCTATAACCCTGATGTGATTGGTACCATCCAAAAGGCGGTGCAGAATCATGATCAAGGCGCTTACCGGGAGTACGCCGGTTTAGTTAATAATCGTCCCGTGACTACATTGCGAGACCTGTTCAAGCTGAAAGACACTAAGTCCATCAGTCTTGATCAGGTGGAGCCGGTTGGGGAGATTTTCAAGCGTTTCGATTCCGCTGCCATGTCACTCGGCGCGCTGTCCCCAGAGGCCCATGAAGCCCTGGCTATGGCGATGAATGACCTGGGTGGTCGTTCCAACTCCGGTGAAGGCGGTGAAGATCCAGCCCGTTTCGGCACTAACCGCCGCTCTAAGATCAAGCAGATTGCCTCAGGTCGATTCGGCGTGACGCCACATTATTTGGTTAATGCAGAAGTGCTGCAGATCAAAGTGGCGCAAGGGGCTAAGCCGGGCGAAGGTGGTCAGCTACCGGGCGGCAAGGTCAATGAACTGATCGCCAGACTGCGCTACTCGGTGCCGGGTGTGACGCTTATTTCACCTCCTCCTCACCACGACATTTATTCGATTGAGGATTTGGCCCAGCTAATCTTCGACCTGAAACAGGTCAATCCTGAGGCCCTAGTCTCAGTGAAGCTGGTATCACGCCCTGGCGTTGGTACTATCGCTGCCGGTGTGGCCAAGGCTTATGCTGATCTGATTACCATTTCTGGTTACGACGGTGGTACTGCGGCCAGTCCGCTGACCTCTATTCGCCATGCTGGTTCTCCTTGGGAGATAGGCTTGAGCGAAACCCATCAGGCGCTTTGCATTAACGGCTTGCGTCATAAGGTTCGGGTTCAGGCCGATGGTGGATTGAAGACCGGTCTGGATGTGATCAAGGCAGCCATCCTGGGTGCAGAAAGCTTCGGCTTTGGTACTCTGCCGATGGTTGCTCTAGGGTGTAAGTACTTGCGTATCTGTCATCTTAATAATTGTGCCACCGGAATTGCTACGCAAAAAGATTACCTACGTTCCAAGCACTTTATCGGCACCGTCGAGATGGTGAAAAGCTTGTTTACCTTCATTGCTGAGGAGACTCGAGAGTGGATGGCTAAGCTGGGTGTGAGTAGTCTGGATCAGCTGGTTGGACGTACTGACTTGTTAGAAATATTGCCGGGTAATACTGATAAGCAAAAAGGACTGGACCTAACTCCCATCCTGCAGAATGATTTTGTCGATACAAGTAAGCCTCAGACCTGTCAGGTGGAGAGTAACCCCCCCTATGACTGCGGTGAGCTCAATCAGAAGATCGTAGCAGCCTGCCGTGATGCAGTCGTCAACAAGAGTGGCGGCGACTTTGAGTTTGCAACGACTAACTGTGATCGTTCTGTCGGCGCTACACTGTCTGGCCAAATTGCTAAGCTTTATGGCAACCTGGGCATGTCAGATCAGGCCATTAACCTGCGCCTTAAGGGTATTGCTGGTCAAAGCTTCGGGGTTTGGAATGCCGGTGGTTTGAATCTTTATCTAGAAGGTGATGCTAACGACTATGTTGGTAAAGGCATGGCTGGCGGTAAGATTGTTATCCGCCCACCAGACGGTAGTGAGTTCGAGACCCAGAAGACGTCCATCGTTGGTAACACCTGCCTTTACGGGGCAACCGGTGGCCGTCTGTTTGCCGCAGGTTGTGCTGGTGAGCGTTTTGGCGTACGTAATTCTGGTGCTCATGCGGTTATCGAAGGTGCTGGTGACCATTGCTGTGAATACATGACCGGGGGTCAGATCACAGTGCTGGGCAATACTGGCTATAACTTTGGTGCTGGTATGACCGGAGGTTTTGCCTATGTGCTGGATCTAGATCGTAGCTTCGTGGATAAATATAACCACGAACTGGTCGAAATTCACCGCATCAGTAATTACCACATGGAGGCGTATCGTAATCACCTCCGCGCTGTAATAACTGAATATGTCCGAGAAACTCAGAGTGCCTGGGGTCAGCAAATCCTAGAAGTCTTTGACGATTACATTACCAAGTTCTGGCTGGTTAAACCTAAGGCCGCCAGTCTAGGTGAGTTGCTCGACAGTATGCGTTCGCGCCCGGAATAGCCGGATAGTTTTAGCGTTCGAGTTATCCGAAGGGTTTGTGTTGCCGCTATGGCGGCAACCGAGAAATGAGGACTGGGTGTAATGTCTAATCGCCTAAATAATGATTTTCAGTTTTTGGATGTACCCCGTCAGGATCCTAGCAAGGTTTCTGCGGCCATCCGTAAGAAAGAATTTGCAGAAATTTACGGTCCATTTAAACCGGAAAGTGCTGCCAGTCAGGCCCACCGCTGTCTTGAGTGCGGTAACCCGTACTGTGAATGGAAGTGCCCGGTTCACAATTACATTCCTAACTGGCTGAAGCTGGTTTCGGAAGGCAATGTGATCGAGGCGGCAGAGTTGTGTCATCAAACCAATTCGTTACCCGAGGTTTGCGGCCGAGTTTGTCCACAGGACCGACTCTGTGAAGGGGCTTGTACCCTGAACACGGGAGATTTCGGAGCCGTGACTATTGGCTCTGTTGAGAAGTATATTACTGATACCGCGTTTGCCATGGGCTGGAAGCCTGACATGTCTAACGTTGTGCCCACAGGTAAGCGTGTTGCTGTTATTGGTGCGGGACCTGCTGGTATAGGCTGTGCTGATATCCTAGCTCGCAACGGTGTACAGGCGGTGGTTTATGACCGTCACCCGGAGATCGGTGGTCTGCTGACCTTCGGTATTCCTGAATTTAAACTGGAAAAAAGCGTTATTGTTCGGCGACGGGGAATTCTGGAAGGCATGGGTATTGAGTTTAGACTCAATATCGAAGTCGGTAAGGATGTTGATTTTCAGGCCCTCGTTGATGAATACGATGCCGTATTCTTGGGCATGGGTACCTACACTTCCATGAAAGGTGGTTTCCCCGGTGAAGATCTCGACGGTGTCTATGATGCGCTGCCGTACCTGATTTCCAACGTCAATCATTGCCTCGGTTATGAGAAAGACGCCGCTGACTTTGTTGATATGAAAGGCAAGCAGGTGGTCGTTCTTGGTGGTGGTGATACCGCTATGGACTGTAACCGTACCTCCATTCGTCAAGGCGCCAAGTCTGTGCACTGTGCTTATCGTCGTGATGAAGCCAATATGCCGGGCTCCAAGAAGGAAGTCGTCAACTCCAAGGAAGAAGGCGTACAGTTCCTGTTCAATCGCCAGCCGGTAGAAGTGGTCGGTGAAAACGGCAAGGTAAGCGGCATCAAGCTGGTTACTACGGCGATGGGTGAGCCTGATGCTAATGGCCGTCGTCGTCCGGAGGTGGTCGAAGGTAGTGAAGAAGTCGTTCCTGCTGATGCTGTTCTGGTCGCCTTTGGTTTTCGTCCGAGCCCTGCTCCCTGGTTTGAGCAGTTTGGTATCGGGCTGGATCAGTGGGATCGCGTGATCGCGCCGGAAAATCCTGAAGAAGGAAAGTTCAGCTTCCAGACCAGTAATGTCAAAGTATTTGCCGGTGGTGATATGGTGCGAGGTTCTGACCTGGTGGTCACGGCTATCGCCGAAGGTCGCCAAGCTGCCGAAGGTATCCTGGACTATCTCGAAGTCTGAATCCTGGTTAGGGCTGCTGACTTAGGCGGGTGTTTGTGACAGCGCCGCTTGAGTTATATCATGCTAAGGCTGGCTATAATGGGCCTTTTTTTGATAGAGGCCCTATACTAAGACCGGTTTTAACAGCGGTACCTAGTTAGTAAGAAACAGATGGTTTCCCTCGAGGGAATTAGTCGTTAATCGTTTAAAGAGCACTGGTTTCATGTCTGAATTGAAGAATGATCGGTTTTTACGTGCACTGCTGAAGCAGCCTGTCGACGTTACCCCAGTATGGATGATGCGCCAGGCTGGCCGTTATCTACCTGAATACCGCGCCTTGCGCAGTCAGGCTGGAGATTTCATGAGTCTGTGCCGCAATGCTGATTTCGCTTGCGAAGTGACTATCCAACCGCTAGAGCGGTTCGAGCTGGATGCTGCCATCCTATTTTCCGATATTCTTACCGTTCCTGATGCCATGGGATTGGGTCTGTACTTTGAAACGGGTGAAGGCCCACGGTTCAAGAAGATTGTCCGTACAGAGAAGGACGTTGCCGACCTGCCTATTCCTGACGTCACCACCGATCTAGGTTATGTGATGAACGCAGTCAGCACCATTCGTGCTGAACTCAATGGTCGCGTGCCGCTAATTGGTTTCTCTGGCAGTCCTTGGACCCTGGCCACCTATATGGTGGAAGGTGGTTCTAGTAAAGATTTCCGTCATATCAAGAATATGATGTATAGCACCCCTGAGGTGATGCATGAGCTGTTGAGCAAGCTGGCTCAGACAGTTACCGCTTACCTCAACGAACAGATTCGTTCAGGCGCCCAAGCGGTACAAATTTTTGATACCTGGGGTGGTGTGCTGAGCGGTCCTTGCTACCAAGAATTCTCCCTCAAGTATATGA
This sequence comes from Motiliproteus sp., assembly GCA_036960175.1. Taxonomy (GTDB): domain Bacteria; phylum Pseudomonadota; class Gammaproteobacteria; order Pseudomonadales; family Balneatricaceae; genus Motiliproteus. The sequence continues at coordinate 203,548 of JBALWH010000004.1, forward strand.
AGCAGATCGTTGACGGTCTGATCAGAGAGCATGACGGTCGTCAGGTTCCTGTCATCTTGTTCACCAAAAACGGTGGCCAATGGCTTGAATCTATCGCGGCCACTGGCGCTGATGCTTTGGGCCTGGATTGGACTACTGACATATCTGATGCGCGCCAGCGTGTGGGTGACAAGGTGGCGATTCAGGGCAATATGGATCCGAGTGTACTTTATGCACCTGCTGCGCGTATTCGTGAGGAAGTGGAAACGATTCTGTCCGGCTTTGGCAGCAATAATGGCCATGTATTCAATCTTGGTCATGGTATCCACCAGTATGCCGATCCTGACCATGCCAAGATATTTGTTGATGCCGTGCATGAACTGAGTGCCAAATACCACCAGTAGTCTGCGTTACTATTGGTCTGATGAAATATCAGTGATAAACCCGTAGCTCAAGTTACGGGTTTTTTATTTATATCGAACTCACGTTTCGATCAAGTTTGGCAGCTAGCGGTCGTAAGCACGGTTGACCGACTAGCATTCATGCTCAGATCTAACATTCATATCTAAATAAAGTGTCGAATCCATACAGGGGTGATCATCGTGGTATCAGCAGACCAGAGAGAACAACTGAAGCAAATGGAGTCCTGGCAGTTAGTGGCATTTACTGCGGCGCTGGCGGAGCGGATGTTTCCAAACTATCAACTGTTTGCGCGGGTGGTAGACGGTGGTGGCAATGCTGAGGTCGTGCGTATGGCGCTGGACAAAGTCTGGGACAGCCTATGCCAGCGTGGCAAAGTTAATTTCGAAACCCAGATGGAGCGCGTTGAAGCGCAGGTTCCGGATGTCGAAAGCTACGATATGTATGGAGTCTATCCGGCACTAGACGCTGCTGTGGCGGTTTGTGCTGCTATTAATCAGGCTGAGAACGCAAGCGTTGAAGAAGCGCTGAATATAAGCCAACTGTCGGAAGAGTGTGTGGCCACTTATCTGGAAGTTATCGCCGAAACAGACCTGTCTGATGAGGAATTGGTGCGCTTTATTAATTCTCATCAATTGATGGAACAAGAGCTGACTTTCCAAAGCGAGCTGTTGCAGCGCTTAACTTCAGCCTCCACGCAACAGGCTGGTTTGCTGGAGAAATTAAGGGTGTTGGCGGCTAATCAGGGTGTCAGTAATATTGGCATCAGCAATGACGAATAAGGTGCCAATTAGATGATCCTGCGTATAGGGCTGATTTTTTTGATTTTCCCGATAGCGATTCTATTGGGTTTCTTTTTTTCTGAACTGTCGGTGGTTAATGATTGCATTCGCGGCCAAGGTTCATTCGACTATGTTCGAGTGATGTGCGATTTTCAACACAAACACTCTTTCGTCCCCTATTTTGAGCGTCATCAGTTGTGGGTCAATGGCGCGATGGGGCTTTCCTCTATAGGCTTGGTTTTGTGTGTGATTGGTCTGTACAAGGGAAGACGGTAGCCCCTCTCCCCCTATTCACACTGCCAGCCCTACTCTTAAAATGTAAGAACAATCTTGCCTCGGGCCCTGCCGCTCTGGCTGTGTTGGTGCGCCTGTGCTACCTGTTGCAGAGGGAAGCTGCGATCTAGATGTAGTTTAAGCCTTCCCTTATCCATCAGCTGAACCAGTTCACTGAGCTGGCTGGCATCACTGCGCACGCGAATCCCTTGCGCCTTTACTCCCCGTTGTTCTGCCGCAGCAATCACGGCGGCGGCGGTATTCGAGGGTAGGGTGATGACGGTACCGGTTTTGTTTAGGCAAGCTAGCGCTTCAATAGCGGTCTCCCCTCCCACGGCATCAATAATGACATCGATATCAGAGACGGTGCGGCCAGCCGCTTCCTGGTGGTAATCGATAACCTGATCGCAGCCGAGTTCGAGCAAGTAGTCGCGATTAGAAGCGGATGCGGTTCCAGCCACCCAGGCGCCCTTCCACTTTGCCAGCTGCACCGCCAGATGGCCAACACCACCGCTTGCAGCCAAGATCAGCACGCGTTGCCCGGGTTGTAAATTAGCGCCTTCAAACAGAGCCTGCCAAGCAGTTAGGCCGGTCAAGGGCAACCCCCCAGCGGCAACCGGATCAAGACACTCTGGGCAAATGGCTAGTTGCTTGGCAGGAGCGACAATTTGCTCGGCATAGCAGTTACCGGCTGCGGGAAAGTTAAGCAGGCCAGCAACCTTATCACCCACCTTCAGGGTTGCTTCATCGCCATAGACTTCAATCACTTCCCCCGCGCACTCCCAGCCCAGAGTCACGGGAAGTTCACCTATAAAGCCCGCAGCTCCACCCCCTTCTCTGGTTTTCCAATCGATGGGGTTAACGCCAGCGGCGCTGGTTTTAATTCTTACTTGGCCAGGTTGCAGGGTGACGTTGGAGGTCTCTTCTATTTGCAGGACCTCGGGTCCCCCGAATTCGTGAAGACGTACGGCTTTCATATCAGTATCCTGTGCTATTGTCGCTGCAATACAGCATAGCTGCGGATTGCTCTTAGTAGAAGGAATGTATCAAGGGATGTCGCTATTTTCGCTTTCAGGCAGGCTGCTGTTCTGCTGCTTGCTGCTACTCAGTAGCAACATCTGCTGTGCTGAAACGACGGCTGACTCCGTGGCTAAATTACAGCTAATTCGTGCTCTTGAACTCGAATCTGATGCCTCTATTAGCGGCCTTCAGCCTTCTGGGTTAGCGTTTTGCGATGGCCAGCTGTTGATGGTATCGGATCGACACAATCAGCAGATTTTTTCTTTGCAGTTGACGGCAGAATCGGCACAGGTTGTCCCTTTTCTGACATTAACGGCCATTCCTGATCCTGATTTAGAGGGTTACGATTTAGATACCCGCTGGTGGAATCAGCTCAGTCGTCGCTATGACTGGGAGGGGGTCAGTTGTGATAAGCAGGGTAATATTTATCTGCTTAGTGAGACGTTGGCGCAGGTGTTGGTGCGTGACAAGGATGGGGCATTAGCGTGGCTGGGAACTGAGGCCTATCAGCGAGGTCAGGAAAAGGGCCTGTTTCAGCAAATCAATGCCTATGCTGAAGGGCTGGCGGTGGTGGGAGAGCAAATGGTTATTGCCGCAGAACGCCACCCGCGCGGCATACTGTTATTGAATGTCAGTGAAGACAAACGCTGGCGCGTCTCTAGGGTGAAGTATTTGGAAGGCTTTCCATCGCTATTTCGACCCGTGGATTTTTCCGGGTTATGGCTAGAAAGCGACTGGCTCTATACTCTGGAGCGTAATTATTTTCAAATTTGCAAACGCCAATTAGCCACGTTGGATTCACAGCGTTGCTGGCAATATCGCCATGTAGAAGAAGATCAGCGGTGGATTTATCAGGATCGACGTTTTGGTAAAGCAGAAGGGCTTGCCCGCAACGGTAACCAGATATATCTTGTGCTGGATAATAATGATGGCAGCCGTTTGAGCGATCCGGACAACAGCAAGCCGCTACTCTTTATATTTCAGCGCCCGGACGACTGGTGATCAGTAGTTGGTCTAGTGGCCCCTTGTCCCTGTGGCAGCTACTATGGCGAGTCCAGCTAATCATTCAAATTAAGTAGTAGGAACAATAATATGTACTTGGATATCCTGGAACCAGTATTGCTAATAGTGGGCTTTCTGGTTTTTGCTTTTTCTATCGTTCTGTATCTTAAGCGTACGGGAAATGTTAAATCAGTAATGATGTTCTGGCAGGCAGGAATGTCGCTGAGTCACCGTGAGTTTACGATAAACCGTATTGGTATCATTATTATGTTTATGGGCGTTGTGCTACGCCTTTTTAATAATTTATAGACTTTAATCACTGGTATCTTGGTGCAAGCGACAACAGTCAACGAAGTAAGAGATGTTTTTCATGGGTGGTAATCCTTTTCGCGGCAGCAATTATTTGATTCGTGGATTCAAGCAGCTAACGGAACCCGGTTTGCGGAGTTTCGTCTTGGTGCCTTTGATCATTAATGTGCTGCTATTTACCCTGGCCATTTATGTACTGACCCAACAGTTTTCTGTGTGGGTGGATTATGGTCTGTCTTATATGCCGTCCTGGTTATCCTTTCTGGATTGGCTGTTTTGGTTGGTCTTTGCCTTTTTGGTGCTAGTCACGGTGTATTTTGGTTTTAGTATCGTCGCCAATTTCATCGCGGCGCCCTTTAACGGCTTGTTAGCTGAGCGAGTGGAGCAGCGGCTGCGGGGTGCGATTATTACGGATGAAGGCTGGAAAGCGCTGATGGCGACAGTGCCCAGAGCGCTGTTGAGAGAGCTTTCAAAGCTGCTCTATGTGCTTCCGCGCTTTGTGTTCTTATTGATCCTGACGTTCATACCCGTGATTGGTTTTGCCTCACCGTTACTTTGGTTTCTGTTCGGGGCCTGGATGATGGCGATTCAATATTGCGACTATCCGATGGATAACAACAAAGTCAGCTTCAAAGAATTGCACGCTTATCTGAAAGGCCGGCGACTAAGTTCATTAGGGTTCGGTGGGCTGGTTTCCTTAGGTATGATGGTGCCGCTACTCAATTTGCTGATTATGCCTGCAGCTGTTGTGGGAGCTACTATTTTCTGGGTTGAAGAGTTCGCCCCCGGAGCGACTAACCCTAGCATCGAGCATTAGTCCCTCAAATGCTTTCTTCGTCTGCTGTTGTTGCTTTTATCATGGTCGATGGGGAAATGGCAGATAAAAGCGCTGCTCTCTCCCGGACGGCTATCGATTTCAAGCTGGGCGTTGTGGCGTAATAGTACGTGCTTTACGACAGCTAGCCCCAGTCCTGGGTGCTGATCAGGGAATTGCTCCTGAAGGGTTTCCAGGCAGTCCTGAATCGCCGTTAGCGGTGTTCTTAGTATCATGGGCGCATTGCCCATAAAGTCTCTTCTCATGCGATCTAAGCGATGCATGCGGGTAACATCACGGATAAGGTTGGTAATGGGTTGTCCGACACCCTCCGGTCTCTTCAGTCCTAGCAGCCGCCATGGGCGCTAATGCGGTGGGATGCGGGGTCTAGCTTGAGGCCGTTGATCTCAATCTGAGTGGCTTCCCTTTTGGGGAGGCTCGACGCAGAACGGCTTTCAGTCGTGCTACCAGTTCCCGCGGGGAAAAGGGTTTAGTGATGTAGTCGCCGGCACCCGCTTCCAGTCCTTGGGCTTTATTATCCTCGTCTCCCTTGGCGGTAAGCAGGATGATGGGTATATCTGCCGTGAGTTCGTCTTTTTTAAGACTCCGGGCGAGTTCGATACCGCTGGTGCCTCGCATCATCCAGTCCAGAATGACGAGATCTGGGCGGGAATCTATAATGATGCCGTGGGCGCGTACTGTCGTGGGCCAGAATCAAGATTTTGCCTGATCAGGCTAATAGGTAGTCTAAGAACAGGCCCGCAAACACCAAGCTGCCAACCCAGTGATTGTTGAGAAAGGCCTTAAAGCAGAGCTCAGGTTTGCGCTCCCGGATCAGCAGCTGTTGATAGACGAAGAGCCCGGCCGCCGCCGCCAATCCCAGATAATAGCTAACACCAAAATGCAGTTGCTGACCCAGCATCAGCAAGCTTAGCAGTGTTAATGCCTGCAATACTCCGACAATCAATTTATCCGCTTCTCCGAACAGAATCGCGGTTGATTTGACGCCTATCTCTATGTCATCTTCGCGATCAACCATCGCGTAGAGAGTGTCATAGGCCACTGTCCATAACAGCGTGGCAGCGTATATCAACCAGGCTTGTTGGGTAATGGTCCCTGCCTGGGCGCTGAAGGCCATCGGCACTGCCCAGGCGAATGCGGCCCCTAACACCACCTGTGGCAGATAGGTGTAACGTTTCATAAAGGGATAGCAAGCGGCTAGCAATACGCCGCCGATTGACAGCATTATGGTCTGTTTGTCGGTAAACAGTACCAGCACAAATGCGCAAAGAATCAAAATCAGAAAGAGTATCAGGGCTTCTTTGGCAGTGGCCCTGCCGGTGGGGATGGGGCGATTTTTAGTGCGGCGGACATGGCCATCGATTTCACGATCAGCGTAATCGTTGATGACACAGCCGGCCGATCGCATCAGGATCACTCCCAGAATGAAGATAATCAGAATATCGGTTCGCGGCATTCCTTCCGCAGCAACCCACAGCGCCCAAAGTGTGGGCCAGAGTACCAGGTAGATACCGATGGGTTTATCCAGGCGCATTAGCTGGACAAAAGCTAGCAGCTTTTCATGATTGAGTTTACGGATTATCTCCATGGCTTCTGTCGTGGTCCTAGCGCTGTGATTGCGGCTTAAATAATTGATTTGGGGCTATTGTACTCGTTGCAGCGGCTGCAGAAAAATCTCGGTGACCAGCAGGGGTTTAGCGCGCATAAAGAATACCGAGCGACGCGCCCAGGTCTGCTGTTTTTCCGCCCCAATAGGAATCAGGGCCGTTTCAATAGGGCCTCGACGCATGGTTGGCTCTTTGAACAACAGCGCTCCCAGAGGACGAGAGCCAAGGGATTTGAGCATTCTCAGGGGGCCGTTTAGAGTTGGTGCGGGGATCACGCTACGAGCATAGACCCAGGGCACTCCATGGCCGAAAAGGCGCACTTCGCGGATCAATACTTGCTGGCGTGGATGTATATTCAGTGCCCGGGCTTCAGATAACGTAGGCTTTCCCCAGCCCTGAAAGGCCACTTCCACATGGAAATTATTGTTGCTGAGTTTTATCAGCCGCGCAGTTAGTGATCCCTGATCCAAAAGCCAGTGACGCCACTGCCTGGACAGCTGAATGCTGGGCACGCGACGATAGCTGCGCCAGCGGGTGCGATTCGATGACGATGATAGCGATTGTTGAGTGGGCAACTGCAAGTACCTGGATCTTCACGGAAGCCGCAGAGAATGCGTTATATGCCTATGTTATGCAAGCGTGAAAAAGCTGCAAAATGGCTTTGCCTTTCATCTGTCGGATTGCTTTAATATGGCCTCAATCATAGAGATACTCAACAAGGAGTGAATATGCGTAAAGCAGAGTTGGTTGCCATTATTGCGAAACAGGCTGGCATTAGTAAAACCCAGGCTCAGGAGTCTCTAAACGCTGTCACTGACAAAATTACAGATGTACTGGCGGATGGCGATTCTGTTTCATTGATTGGCTTTGGAACCTTCAGCCAGCGTCCGAGGGCTGCTCGCCAGGGTAAGAATCCGCAGACCGGGGCGGTTATTGACATTGCGGCCTGCAATACCGTTGCCTTTAAGCCAGGCAAAGGATTGAAAGATGCTTGCAATAGCTGATCTTGGAAGCCGGTATTAATGAAATAAAAGAGCCCTTGGGCTCTTTTATTTCATGCATCACTAAGTAATGGTTTGGGGGTTTTTGCTCGCGAGAACTCAGAGTCCTATGAGGTCTTTCAGTGCATCCCCATAGAAATGGGCAAATGAACAATCGACTACATCAAGATCCGGATGCGCTTTGGCCAGATTAGAGCTTAATTGCTTGGCCATCGAATTGCTGCATTGCTGACTACTCTGATAGGAGTCCCAGGCTGCAGGTGCTTGAGCCGCGAGCAAGATAATGACGATAATTCCAAATACAAACTTCACACCCTGTCCTCTGTAATAAGTTGCGCGTTAGACGCGTAGCCAGCCATCCAGGCGCTGCTGAAGCTCTTCGGTACCGCTGCGCTTAAGTGCTGAAAAGGTTTGAATGCTAACCAGCTCGCCGAGTTCATCAGTAAGTTGCTTCCTAAGTTTTAGTAGCGTTGACTGCGCTGGCCCACGCTTAAGCTTGTCCGCTTTGGTCAGAAGAATATGCAGAGGCATTGATGAGGACTTGCACCATTGCGTCATCATCTCATCAAATTCCTTCATTGGGTGCCTGATGTCCATCACCAAAACCAGCCCTTTAAGACTTTTTCGATTTTGTAGGTAGGTGTCGAGGTGCTTTTGCCAATGCAGCTTCATAGCTAGTGGGACTTTGGCGTAACCATAGCCAGGAAGGTCCACCAGCCGGGTGTTTTCGATATTAAGGTCAAAGAAGTTGATTAGCTGGGTTCTGCCCGGAGTTTTTGACGTTCGTGCCAGCTTTGAATTGACAGTCAGGGTGTTGATGGCACTGGACTTTCCTGCGTTAGAACGCCCTGCAAAGGCGACTTCTGCACCGCTATCCTCAGGGCACTGATCGAAACGATTGGCGCTGGTCGTATAGCTGGCGCTGTTGTACTGTATTTTTTGTTCAGACATAAATTTGGCTTTATTTTGTGCAGTGCGGGAGCAGTTGCATTCCCGTTTGGCGGGGGTTTGGTATATAATGCCGAAAATTTCGTCTATGGGGTAGTTAAACCTTGCGTTAGATCGATTGGATTTTTCGATGCAAGGCATGCCAGCGCATAGCTTGATGATAAAAAATCCAGCTGAATTACTCAGCACTAAGACTTAAATTTAGAATATTAGGATGGAATGGGATTCAATGAACAAATTACTGATTAGCTTGTTGGTTTCTTTAGGTATCTCCGGGTATGCAATGGCAGAAGGTGATGCCGCAGCAGGGCAAGTAAAAGCAGCCGCTTGTGTGGCTTGTCATGGTGCTGATGGAAATAGCGTAGCACCAACCTTCCCAAAGCTGGCGGGGCAGAATCCCAACTACATTGCCAAGCAGTTGAAGGACATCAAAAACGGTGTGCGTCCTAGTCCAATGATGACGGCGTTTGCCAATATGGTAGGCACTGACGAAGATCGTGCTAACGTTGCCGCTTACTTTGGTTCACAGAGCGTTACGGTTGGCACTGCAGATGCTGAGCTGGCGGCTAAGGGTAAAATAATTTACACCGCTGGTATTCCTAGCAAGGGCGTAGCTGCTTGTGTGGCTTGTCACGGTCCTGGCGGTGAAGGTAATAACCTGGCGGTATTCCCACAGGTGAAAGGCCAGCACGCGTTATACACAGAGACTCAGTTGAAGGCGTTCCGTGATGAGACTCGCTCCAACGACCCTTCTCGTATGATGCGTGATATTGCGTCTAAATTGAGCGATAAAGAAATCAAGGCTGTTGCCAGTTATCTCCAAGTGATGTAACTCTCGCAGTCCTAAAAAAGGCAGCTTCGGCTGCCTTTTTTATTGCCTTTTTATAATCGCTTGAGCTGCGTTAATTAACGCCCTTTGTTCTGCCCCCCTCATCCAACCCGCTTTTAGTCCAGCGTGTCATTTGCTCCATACTTCAGGCAATCGTATTTTTTCGCCGTTTGCAGAAGCCGGCAATGTTTAACTAATACGGATAGGTTTCGCGTAGCCGCAACTTAATCCGACTGTTGTACGAGCCCGTTGCTTATCTAAGTAATTATCTCGGAGAGCTTTCATGATGTGCCAGGGGCTAAAATCAAGGACGCAGACCTCAGCAGACCTCAGCAGGCTCAAAGCAAGGCATGGCGTAAGCATGTTGCTCGCTGACGTCATACCTGCAGATGCATTACACATCGAGTGGCGGGTTACAGGGAGGGCGATAAAAGCCTTCTGATAGCCTGTGCCGAGGTGCCCTCACCAGAGGGATCATTAAAGGCCGGAGCCTGTTTCTTACTTACCGTCTTCTGCGGGGGGTAAAAAATGTTTTTCAGGCTTTCAGTGGTACTGGTATTGACCGTTGAGGTCGCCGGCTGCTGGACGCTATCCGTTGTTTCTGCATATTTGTTAGCCGTTGGGTTGTGGATCTGATTTATATTCTCTGTCGCCATGCCAGCCATTGCCGTGCCCGTTGCTAATGATAGGGCTAGTGTGGCAAGAAAGGTCCGAAGGGTGTTTTTTTTGTCAAAGCTAAAAGAGTTCATAATAAAGCCTCCTACATGTATACGCATGTAATGTATTAGGTTGCCTCCTGCAGTTTGAATCTAGCGGTGTTACATTTAAAGCGCATGCATTTATATGAGTTGAAAAACTGAGCAAGATTGAATGCTTGGTTAAAGCCAGTTGCTCCTTGTATGTTTATAGAGCCAACAGTGGTCTATCTGTTACAGAAAATGGGTTAATCGAATGATTGTTCTGGAGCGGCGGTTGGCGAGGGAGCGATGCTCAGGCGAAAAATGTTAGTGATTAGTCGTAAAGCCTTCAATGACTTAAGGCATTTAGGTCAACATCTGGAAAGAGCCAAACTAGCAACGAGATGATTTTCAAATCCTAGACACAAAAAAGCCCCGCTTCTTTATGCTAAAGAGTAACGAGGCTTTAAGTAGCAGTGCCCGGAGGCCTGGATCTGGAAATAGCCGAACCACCGACAGGATGATTTCCAATCTGCAGAAACAACAAAGCCCTGCATTTGACTGCAAGGCTTGTAGTACTTGGTGCCCGGAGGCGGAATCGAACCACCGACACGAGGATTTTCAATCCTCTGCTC